>CANFOT010000001.1 GCA_947448625.1 Burkholderiaceae bacterium
CCACCATTTTGCCTCAATAGAAAAGGGCTCTCGAGCCCTTTTCTATTTTCTACCGCTAATTTCGCTTCTGATTCTTTTTAAAAGAGTTTGGCAATTTCAGAATCAAACTTACCATCAATCAACACAAAGAGCATTTTGCAAGGCTTCCCAGATCGGTTGCTCCAGGCATGATTCGTGCCCCTCTCAACTAAGAAGTCACCCTGTTTCATTAGGCGCTCCTCTTTGTCCAAAACCAAGTAAATCTCACCTTCCAGTACAACTGCATAGTCCACCGTTTCAGTCCGATGCATCAATGGATGTGCACCAGACTGATAGGTTGAGGCCTTGTTAGTTCCCATTGCACCAAATACGTCTTTGGCATCGCCCGCCGCCAATTTATGCAACCACTCACCCTCCGGGCCAAACTCAATAATTCGCACCACAGTGCCATTTTTTGGGGGCTCTAATTTCAACGGGCGCGAAGTAGTATCGGGCGCATTATCAACAGGGACTGGCATTGCATCGGTATGCCAGAGATCAGTCAAATAAAAACCAACGCGCTTTGGATTCGTATGGACTGAGGGGGCTGCGCCATCATGTGTGACGATTGCATTCCCATCAGCATCATGACCCGTCACAATGCGACGAACATAGCCTTTTGACTGATCCATTCGATTACTCCTTAAGAATTTGTTTTCTTAAGGCCGAGCATAGCGCGCGCCTCATTGGAACTGGCTAATTCGCCACCCATGTCTTTCAGAATGCGATGTGCCCGCTGAACCAGCTGGGCATTACTTTCACAAAGCACGCCTTTTTCGAGATAAATGTTGTCTTCCATGCCAACGCGAACATGTCCGCCATATAGCCAAGCTTGAGCAACAATCGGAAATTCGGCACGACTAATACCAAAAGCTGCCCACTTTGCACCTGCTGGTAACTGATCACGCATATAGAGCAAAGTAGCTGGGTCAGTATTTAAGCCATATTTCACGCCCATTACAAAGGTATATAAACCCGGCCCTTCAAGCGTGCCATCTTTAATTAAATCTTTTGCTAAATTCAAATCGCCCGTATCAAAAATTTCCAATTCAGGCATGACACCAGCATCACGAATGACCTTAGCCATCTTGCGCACATTGCTAGGCGTATTCATCACCACGTCTGGACCAGAATTCATCGTATTTAAATCCAAGGAGCAAATATCTGGCCTGAGTTTTGCAACATGTTCAACGCGCTTTAGTGGGTCACAAAGTGTCGTGCCAGGTGCAAATAGCTTGGGATCGCCCTCAGTTGGGACATATCTACCACCAGGACCCGTTGTTAAGTTGATAATCAACTCTTTATTTTGAGCCTGAATTAACTGAATTACTTCAGCATAGTGATCAATCTCCATTGAAGGCTTGCCAGTATCTGGATGGCGCACATGAATGTGCACCACTGCCGCTCCAGCCTCAGCAGCACCGAGACAGGCATCTGCAATTTGCTTTGGCGATATGGGGAGATAAGGAGTCATCTCTGGCTTTGTTAGGTTGCCCGTAACAGCACAGGTCAAAATTGTTTTGCTCATCGCGTTTCCTTTTGTTAAAGTAGTTTGAAATTAATTAAAAAAATAATGATTAAAAAAGTACGTTCTCACTCGAATAACACAACCGCAGCTCGCCTACTCGACATTGCAGAAGTTTTGTTTTCTGAGCATGGCTACGCCTTGACTACGGTGCGTGATATTGCAACTCGCGCCAAAGTGAATCAAGCACTGATTAACTACCACTTTCAAAGCAAGAAGGGTTTGTTCAATGCCGTCTTTGAGCGACGCGCCAGCATCATTCTTGAGGAGCGCAACAACCTCTTGACCGAGGCCAAAGCAAGGGCCAAGAAAAAACCCATTCCCTTGCGCGAGTTGATTTACGCATTTATTTACCCCCCTTTGCGGATGGCAAACGAGGATAAAGGGGGCAAGAGTTTTGTAAAGCTGCAAGCTCGACTTCATAACGAACCCAAAAGCATTGAAAATGCGTTGCGGTCTAAGCTGTATGACAAAACGAGTTTGCGCTTCGTAGAGGAATTGAAGATCACACTTCCAAAACTGAGTGAAGAATCCATCGCTTGGCGCTTAATTTTTGTCATGGGCCTATATTTATATGTAGCTTCTAATACCGGTCGAATCGAGGTGATCTCAAAAGGTCGATGCAAAGGCGGAAACCTCACGCAAGCCATCCCTGAAATTTTGGATTTTTGCGAACAAGGCTTCCTGGCACCGCCTACTCAACCTTAGCGCCAACATCCTTCACAATTTTTGCCCACCGATTAACCTCTTCAGCCATATATTCATTGCCCTGCTTCACAGTCCCACTCATTACAACCAATCCAGCCTTATCCATTTGCTCCCTGACTTCGGGCATTTGCAAGACAAAATTCACGGCACTATTCATCTTTTGAATGATGTCGCTTGGCGTCTTAATGGGGGCCATCATTGCCGACCAGGTGTAATCCTTAATCTGTGGATATCCCAACTCCACTAGAGTGGGCACTTCCTGAATATTGGGTGAGCGCTTATCGCTGGAGATTGCCAAGATACGCACCTTCCCCTGCTTCGAGAATTGGTAAACACCTGCTACAGCTGTACATGCAATCGGCGTTTCACCGCCAACCACCGCCATAGATGCAGGACCAGCGCCCTTATACGGAATGTGATTGATGTCTGCCTTCCACTGAGCATGAAAAAGATTTTCGCAGGTCAAGTGGGGTGTTGTACCGTAACCAGGGCTTGAGTAAGACAACTTATTCTTGCTTGCGTACTCCTTTAACTCGGCCAGTGTTTTAACGGGCACAGACTCGTTTACGCTAATCACATTGGCTTGAGTAGAAATAAAAGCCACCGTTGAAAAGTTTTTCTCAGGGCTGTATCCAGCTGCGGAGCCATACAAGGCAGGGTTCACTGCAAAAGCAGCAGAGTTCACCAGAAAGGTATAGCCATCAGGAGCCGAATTGGCAACCATTTGCGCAGCCACATTTCCGCCTGCCCCCGCTTTATTCTCTATGAACACTGACTGCTTTAATATTTCCGCAAGCTTGGGAGCGATAATGCGCGCAGACATATCCGTTGGGCCTCCAGGAGGAAAGCCCACTACTAATTTAATCGACTTATCTGGGTAAGCCGCCCAAGCAGAACCCATTAATATGCTAAGACTACCCACCAAGCCAAGCTGGAATGTTTTACCAATAACGCGGTGAATAATTCGAGTAGAAAATTTCATTTTTCTTCCAATTCAATATGCATTAGATTCAATTGCTATTTTTATTGGTTAGCGATTATTTAATGGCTAACGGATTAGTTGGAGAGCCAACTGCTCCGGTAATTGGAATGGCAGGAGCCACGAACATGAACTCGTAGATACCATCGGCAGCGCAATCATCAGCGATGTCTTTGACGTAAAAAATCTCACCCATAGTCATGCCCATAATCGGGATGGTAATCCAATGCCAAGGCTGATTAATTCCTGCCTCAGACTCGTTTGGACGGACCTCGCAACCCCAGGTATCACTGGCCAAAGCTGCTAATTCGGTACGCTGAATCCACTCGAGAGTTTCAAATGCAAACCCAGGGGCATCGCCACCTGGATAACCATCCCAACTTCCAGAGCGAATCTTTTCTTCCATTTGACCGGTGCGCACAATGATGTAGTCGCCGCGTTTAATTTCAATGCCCTGCTTCTTTGCAGTGTCATCCAAATCTTTGCAAGTGATGCCATAGCCATCCGGCAAGGAATCCATGCCTTTTGCTCTTGCAACATCAAGCAAAATTCCACGCCCAACCATCTTGGATTTGGTTTTCTCAATTCCGCACTTTGCAGCACCAGCTGAGGACACTTCACGGCAATCGTAGCCGTTGTACATATAGTTTTCATAGAATACGTGACCCAATCCATCCCACTGAGTTCCGCATTGCAAGGGCATAACAACCATATCATCCGCCGCCCGAATACCGCGCTTATCTAATACACCAGCGTATGCATCAGTACCAGTACGGAGCATGGTGTGCACTGGATTAATACGACCCATCGATGGATACTTTGTTTTTGCACCTTGAGGGCCGCTGCTATCAAAATTTAGCGCCAGAGAGATCACTTTGCCCTTACGCACTAACTGAGCAGCCGAAACAATATCCTCTGGTGTTGTGAAATTGAGCGTACCAATTTCATCATCAGGTCCCCACTTACCCCAATTTTTATATTTTTCTGAGGCAGCAGTTAAGTCATCGCGGTTAATTTTTTTCATTGTCTCCATCCACCTTACATAATTATATTTTTAAACACCCGTTTAAATTATCAGTGAAGTTTCATTCTGTCAATAGCTAAAATCAATATGTCAACAAAATGAGAAGTTTGAAGCCTTGTCGCATGGCTTAAAAAAATACCGCCCTAAGGCGGTATTCCAAGCGATGCTAGCTTTGTTGGCCGAAAAATGGCCACCGGGGGCTATTTTGGTGTTTTACCGACCATTTTTGCCGCCCTTAGGAAGTCAAAGTCCACACCCTTATCGGCTTGCGTCACAGTATCCAAGAAAAGCTTAAGGTAACCACGTTCTGCAGTTGGCTCTATCACCGGGTTATCTTGTGCGCGCCTAGCCAACTCCTCAGCCGAAATTAATAAACTAATCTCGCGGTTCTTCACGCTCAAACGAATGCGGTCGCCATTTTTGACATGGGCTAGTGGCCCACCTATCGCAGCCTCTGGAGTGACATGTAGAACAATCGTTCCAAATGCAGTGCCACTCATGCGGCCATCCGAAATTCGTACAATATCTTTAACGCCTGCCCGAGCCAGCTTCATCGGAATTGGAATGTATCCCGCTTCAGGCATGCCTGGAGCACCTTTGGGTCCGATATTTTTGAGCACCAAAATATCATCAGCAGTAACGTCCAAGTCTGGACTATCAATACGATTCGCTAGATCTTCACTATTTTCAAAAACAATAGCCCGACCTTCATGCTCCATCAACTTTTCATTGGCAGCAGATTGCTTAATAATGGCGCCGCCAGGAGCCAAGTTGCCGTGCAACACAGCAATACTGCCGCGTGGGTAAATTGGATTATCAAATTTACGAACAACATCTTGCTTAAAGCTCGGTGGCGCTGCATCAATCTCTTCGCCTAAGGTACGGCCAGTTACCGTCATCGCATCTAGCTTTAATAAAGGCTTTAGCTCGCGTAATAGAGTTGTCATGCCGCCAGCATCATGAAAATTTTCCATGTAATGATCGCCCGAGGGCTTGAGATCTACAAGCACGGGAGTCTCATCACCCATCTTATCTAGCGCGTCTAAATCGATTTCCAAGCCCATCCGACCAGCAATAGCGGCTAAGTGGACAATGCCATTCGTAGACCCGCCAATCGCCAGTAGAACGCGCATAGCATTTTCAAATGCATCAGCCGTCAACACCTTATCAATTGTTAAGCCATCCTTGGCCATCTGCACGGCACGAGCACCCGTCTCCTCAGCAATCCGAATGCGATCCGCCGTTACGGCTGGCGGGGTAGCGCCACCTGGCACGGTCATACCCAATGCCTCGGATATGCAAGCCATCGTACTAGCAGTCCCCATCACCGAGCAAGTGCCCACGCTAGCTACCAACTGATCATTAACCTCATCTTTTTCAACTTCATCAATTTCACCAGCACGGAATTTTCCCCAATAACGACGACAGTCTGTGCACGCACCAACACGCTCGCTACGATGAGAGCCGGTCAACATGGAGCCAGTGATCAATTGGATGGCGGGAAGACCTGCTGAGGCGGCGCCCATCATTTGAGCTGGTACAGTTTTATCGCAACCCCCAATCATGACCACCGCATCCATCGGCTGAGCACGTAACATCTCCTCGGTATCCATCGACATCAAGTTGCGTAAATACATGCTGGTTGGAGCCGCAAAACTTTCATGGATGGATATCGTTGGAAAGTCCATCGGCAATCCGCCAGCAAGCATCACTCCACGCTTCACAGCTTCGATTAATTGCGGCATGTTTCCGTGACAGGGATTGTAGGAACTACCAGTATTAATAATGCCAATGACGGGTCGATCTAAGGCGCTATTGGTATAGCCAGCACCCTTGATAAAGGCTTTACGCAAAAACAAAGAAAAGCCTTTATCTCCGTAACTCGTTAAACCTTTACGCAAACCACTCTCGGTGGACTGTACTTTTTCTTTCTTGATATTGCTTGCCATAAATAATTCTTTAATTTAAAGGATGGATATTGGTTAGTCAGATTTGATATCAGCGTCTTTGATCACTTTTTCCCAGCGCTTCACTTCTGTAGACAGAAGCTCGGCCGATTGCTTCGGCTTTGTTGGTGTCGCCGCATACACGCCTTGCTTTAAAAAAGCTTCTTTAACTTCTGGGTTTACTAGCAGCTTAGCGATAGCACTATTCAATTGGTCAATGATGGGGGCAGGGGTACCGACCGGAGCCAGAACACCAAAGGTGGAACTCACCTCTAATGCCGGCATGCCTGATTCAGCGGTAGTAGGGACATCAGGCAACATGGAGATGCGCTTGGTCGTTGTTACCGCCAAGGGGCGTAATTGTCCGGCGGTGATGAATGGCAATGCTGCTGGCACGGTTTCCACCATCATATTGACCTGACCGGCAACCAAATCAGTCATGGCTGGGCCGCTACCCTTGTATGGCACATGCGTAATTTTAATGCCCGCTTCTTTTTGAAAAATTTCTGCACCCATTCTTTGGGGGGCGCCAGCACCAGAGGAGGCGTAATTTAGTTTATCCGGATTGGCTTTTGCATAGTCCACCAAGCCCTTTAGAGTCCTGACTGGAACATTCGGATTTACGACGACTACCAAGGGAACTGAACCCACAATCATGACTGGAGTGAAGTCCTTGAGAATGTCATAGCGCAACTTTCCTTTTTCAAGGGTTGCCATGGTCGAATGGGATGTCACTGCACCCATTAAGAGCGTATAGCCATCTGGCGCCGCTTTGGCAACAGCCTCTGCACCAATATTTCCACCGGCTCCGCCACGATTTTCAACCAACACTTGCTGCCCCAAAGATTCACCCAGATTCTTGGCAAGAATGCGCCCAATGACATCGGTCGCCCCACCTGGGGGGTAAGGAACAATGAGCTTAATTGGCTTATCTGGATAAGCAGCGTGCACTAAACCAGAAAAAGTCAGGATCAGAGTAGCTTGAGTAATAGAACGGCACAGCTTGCCGAATTGAAACTGAATCATGTTTAGCTCCCTTAAACAACTTTATTTTTATGACTTCAATATACTAAACTTTGCTAATGCCCATATCTGAGAGCTCTAGACTCAGCTCCTCATTATTACCAAGGATCATCATGTCAACCATACAACCTTTTCATCTTGCATTCCCCGTAGACAACCTAGAGGCAGCTCGCACTTTTTACGGCAGCACTATAGGATGCGCTGAGGGCCGCAGCTCTGATGAGTGGATTGACTTCGATTTTTTCGGGCATCAACTAGTTGCCCACCTCGCACCTCAAGAATGCGGCCATAAAACCTCAAACGAGGTTGACGGACATCAAGTTCCTGTAAAACATTTTGGCGTTGTATTGACGATGCCAGATTGGCATGCATTGGCTGATCGCCTGCGCAACGGCGGGGTTAAATTCATCATGGAACCACAGATTCGGTTTAAGGGAAAAGTTGGCGAGCAAGCAACCATGTTTTTCTTAGATCCCGCTGGAAATGCTCTAGAGTTCAAAGCATTTGAGGATCCTACCCAGCTATTTGCCAAGTAATAAGCGATGGCATAAAAGCTCTACTTTGAGCTTAAACGCCATAAAGAGGTAATTTCAGCAGCTCTTGCAAAGTGCAGCAAGTCTGACTCATCAAATGCTTTTGGATGCTTTGGTTTGGTATCTACTCGACCCGCTACCACTAGGCCGGCTTGCTCAATCCAGACAAGCAATTCTTGGCGAGTTCTCAGCCCAAGGTGTTCAGCAAGATCGGAGAGGATCAACCAAGCCTCGCCATGGGGCAGCATATGATCCTTTAGGCCATTTAAAAAACCTTTGAGCATTTGGCTATCTGGATCGTAAACCGCATGCTCCAAAGTTGAACTTGGTCTTGCAGGTATCCATGGTGGGTTGCATATGATCAAGGAAGCCTTTCCTTCGGGGAATAAGTTGGCCTTCACAATTTCTATTTGAGAACCCAAACCCAAAAGCGCGATATTGTCCTTGGCACAAGCGAGCGCGCGATCATCCTGATCGGTGGCAATGATTTTTTGCACACCTCGCATCGCTAAAATAATCGACAGCACACCAGTGCCAACCCCAATGTCAAAAGCCGTATTGTCAATGTCCAGCGCTTTGGGCAACAAGGCATTACAAACTAGTTCAATGTACTCCCCACGCACAGGAGAGAAAACGCCATAATGGGGATAAACATAAACTGGCTCTCCATCGCCATCAGCAAGAATAGGCAAACCATTCTTGCGCCATTCGTGGGCACTAATAACACCCAGTAACTCGCGCAACGAAACCACGTAGGGTTGACTCACAACCCCATAAGCCTCAAGACAGGCTTGGGAAACATCTGGGGCACGGCGTAATGAAATAGTGTGATCAGAGTTGCACGGAATCAGCAGCATACCCAATATGCGCGCCCGCTGAGACTGCACAAGACGGTGTTGATTAAAAATATCTTTTGCGGTTTTTTGAGAGGTGCCCCCATCTAACTTATCAACCCTTTTGCTGGCGCGCTTCGATTTCTTAGAGGGCTTATCTATGCGTCGAACCAATGCCTGCAATAGCTGGCGAGCATTCTGGAAATCCCCCCTCCAGACAATCGCAGTGCCCTCACAGGCCAGATGATATGCATCATCTGCAGTTAAGGTGTCATTTGCAATCACCACTTTTTTATGGGGCGCTATGCCATTTTCAGAATGCCAGAGTGCCGAGCACTCTAGACCACCCTCCTTCCAATGAATGCAAGCATTTTGGATCATGAATTACTCAGGAGGATGCTCCTCAGGATTGACATCCAAGGCAATCAAAAATCGAGAGACCATGTTGTAAGCTGCCACTACAGTAACAAGCTCAACGATATTGGTATTACCTAAGGCAGCCTGTAAGCGCTTCATCAAGGCGCTATCCACCTGGATATTGCGCGTCATCTGAAGAGTTAGTTCTGCCGCATCGTTTTCAACAGCAGAAAATAGTTCAGTTGGAAAGTTCGGCTGGCCAATTAAGCGCAATGCCTCTACTTGCGCATCAGTGCCACCCGCTTTGATAAACGGCGGGGCATGATGAAAGAACTCATATTCAGCGCCATTGAGAACCGCTACACCACACATAGCAAGCTCTCGCAGCTTTGGATCTAAGGAAAGGTTATTGCGTATCTCGCCCACAAAATGATTCCAACCCTCAGCAATAGGGGTGCTGTGCAAGAGCATGCGGTCTAAGTTAATAAACTGACCACCCCGACGTTGGCGAATTGCGGCTACTAGCTCAGCCGGCTCAGCCAAGTCCATCGGCTGATAAGGGATTAAACGTTCAGTCATACTCGATCCTTATTGCGTTTCTTTAATATTGTTCTCAATGACAAACTTGCCCCACACAGCAATTTGCTTACCAATAAAATCACGTAAGGTCTCCGGATTGCCGGCAACAATTTCGATCCCTTGTGACTTTAATTTAGATGCAACACCCGGTGTTTTCAGCGCCTTTGTCACCGCCTGATTCATAGCATTAACAATCGCTGGAGGTGTCTTACCGGGAGCCAATACTGCCCACCATGCCGGCGCATTAAATCCAGGAAAGCCACTTTCAGAAATAGTCGGCACGTTTGGCAACTCTGAAGATCGCTTAGCGGTAGTGATTACTAAAGGAATGACGCCACCACTATCAATATGGGGCTTGACCAAGAATTCCGAACCAACCGCCAGCTGCACTTGGCCGCCGAGCACATCCTGCATCAAAGGGCCTCCGCCACGATAGGGAATGTGATTCCAATCAAAGCCTGCTTGCTTGGCTAAACGCGCCATCGCCAAATGTCCTAGGCTACCAATACCAATAGAGCCGTAGCTAAACTGTTTACCAGTCTTGGATTGGTCTACTAGCTGCTTAAAGCTAGTGATCCCAGAATTCTTGCTAGCAACCAGCACCATTGGGGAGGTACCAATTAAGGTAACCGGCGCGATATCTTTAATGGTGTCATATGGGAGCTTATCTTTAAGACTCGGATTGACGCCGTGCGTATCAAATACCACTGCAAAGGTATATCCATCTGGATCCGACCTGGTCATAGCGGCGGTTCCAATAACTCCGGATGCTCCGCCAATGTTTTCAACTATGACACTTTGCTTTAATTCAGCCTGCAATGCTGGAGCCAAGGTACGGGCCACTTGATCTACTGATCCACCCGGAGGGAAAACGGCAATCAGACGAATCGGCTTTTGGGTCGGCCAAGCACCTACCCCGGCGTTTTGAGCGCTAGCAATGAAGCTGGCAAACATCAAAAACAGGCCCAATAATAGGGTTTTTTTAGTCATTTTCAATAAAATCGGCATCAAAAGATCTCCTTCGATTAAGACTGCAAGATTACCACCCCTACCAGCTGCTTGTTTGATAATAGAGGCCGTAGCCAAAAGAGATTAAACATGAAGCCGATTTTGAATATAGCCGCCTATTTATTTGTCAGCCTAGACAACCTGATTGATCTGCGCGCCAAAACTCTAGATGAGTGCAACTCTCGTCACCTCAAGGGCACGATCCTATTAACCGGCGAAGGCATTAATCTGTTTTTAGCTGGGGAAGAAACTGAATTGCGGGGGTTTTTAGATTGGCTACGCATGGATGCCCGCTTTCAATCACTTGCAGCAAAAGATAGCTGGTCCGAAACGCAGCCATTCAAAAAAATGCTCGTCAAAATAAAAAATGAAATCATTCGAATGAATCATCCTGCGATTCGCCCAGAAGACGGTCGTGCGAATTTTATTACCCCAAAAAAATTACAGGAGTGGCTTGACCGGGGAACTGACGACCTAGGTCGCCCAGTTGTCATGGTCGATACCCGGAATGCATTTGAAGTGGAGTATGGCACTTTTGAGAATGCCCTCCATTTCAATATTGAGAAATTCACAGACTTCCCCGAAGCAATTTCAGCGCACAAGGACGAGTTGGCCGATAAGACCTTGGTGAGTTTTTGTACTGGGGGGATACGTTGCGAAAAATCTGGCCTCTATATGCGTGAGATTGGTATGCAGCACAGCTACCAACTGGAAGGTGGGATTCTGAAATATTTTGAAGAGGTTGGATCTGCCCACTATGCAGGCAGTTGCTTTGTATTTGATGAACGTGAGGCGCTAGAGCCAAATCTCAACTCCATACCGCTAGAGGCTTCTATTCGGAAAAAGCTAAAAGCAGACTAGCCCCAGCGTAATAAAACGCACAAATCTGATGAAGCATTGTTTACATACTGGTACAACGGATTAAAATTGCGGCTACTAATACCCATTGGGAGAGTTTCAATGCAAAACATCCGTAAAGCGCTCATCTTGAGCGGCCTATGTATTACCACTCTATTTTCAGGTCTTGCGGTCGCACAAGCCTATCCCAGCAAAACAATCACCATCGTTGTTCCTACTGCGCCTGGGGGAGCAAATGATGCTATGGCCCGCATTATTGCCCAGGGCCTGAGCCAAAAAATGGGGCAACCAGTAATTGTTGAAAACAAGCCAGGGGCAAATGGTGCCATCGCCAGTGAATTTGTTGCACGCGCCCTGCCGGACGGTCATACCATCCTATTTGGCTACATTGCTACTCACGGCATCAACCCAGCCCTACAGCGCCTGAAATATGACCCTATTGCCGACTTTGAGCCTATCGGCATGGTTGCTAACTCCCCTACCCTATTAGTTGCGACTAATAGTCTGCCTGTAAATAACGCTAAGGAATTAGTAGCGCTACTCAAGGCCAAACCTGATTCGATTAGCTACGCTTCCGCGGGTAAAGGAACTGCACCGCATTTAGCTGCAGAGTTATTTCAGATCAATACCGGCACCCAAATGCTGCATGTTCCCTATAAAGGATCAGCACCAGCGATTGTAGATACGATTGGCGGCACAACTCAAGTGATGTTCCCAAGCCTATTTAGCGCCTACCCACAGGTAACTGGTGGGAAATTAAAGGCATTAGGCATCGCTGGAGATAAACGCTCAACAGTACTCCCTAATGTTCCCACCCTGAAAGAGCAAGGCATTCAAAACATGAATGTCACTCAGTGGTACGCCCTATTTGCTCCAGCAAAAACACCTAAACCTATCATCACTCGAATTAATAAAGAGCTGAATCTCACTTTGAATGACAAGGGTAATGAGAAAAAAATTGAGGACCAGGGCGCTGAAGTCGAAACCGGAACCCCTGAGCAATTGAAAAATCTTGTACAAAAAGAAGTGACTCGCTGGAAGAAGCTGGTTGATAGCGCAAAAATTACTGCAGACTAAATAAATGCAAAGAAATATGACCACCTCCCCATTAGGTCCCCTGCAAGTCATTACTTCAGGAGCCTTCGCTGCCGCTCTCAAGGACTTGGTGCCCATTTACGAGATGCAGTATCAAGTTCAGGTTGATCTGGCCTTTGGATCCTCAATTGGTGCGGCTCACGATTCGATTCCAACCAGATTAAGTCAGGGCCAAAAATTTGATGTCTTTATCTTGGCTGGCTCAGCGCTTGATAACTTCATCACGGCAGGTCACATCAAAGACAACACTCGGGTTGATTTAGTCTCCTCCCAAATTGCAGCTGCTGTTCGCGAGGGTGATCCAGAGCCAGACATCAGCACTCTCGCAGCACTGAAGCACACCTTACTCACGGTCGGAAGAGTTGCCTATTCAGCAAGTGCTAGCGGCACCTATCTTTCCACCGAGCTATTCCCCCAACTGGGAATTGCTGATGAAATGGCAATAAAAGCAAAAAAAATATTTAGTGAGCGGGTGGGTACGATCCTGCTTAGAAATGAGGCCGATCTTGGGTTTCAGCAAATGAGCGAGCTATTACCAATCCCGGGAATCAAAATATTGGGTGACCTTCCACCAGAAGCACAAAGATCATTTTTCTTTTCAGCGGGCATAGGAAGTGATACCCAAAAGGAAGATCAGGCGCGCCATCTAGTTGAATTCTTGTCATCCCCAGAAGTGGCAGACCACATTGAAAAAACAGGATTAAAGCCAGTATTAGCCAAAGCTCCTTGGCTGATTAACGCTTGACATAAAAAATCTAGCAGGGGGCAAAGTCTTCATGTCACTCTAAGGCTCCACCCCCTTGCCTTACTATTAGATTCAAATATGGTTAGTATTGCTTACGTACTTACTTAATTTGAAAAAAATGCCCACACTTTCTAAGCTTGTCACACAAATTCTGCTGGCGGCACTTTGCCTTTTTGCTCACGCAATTCATGCGCAAAACTACCCCACTCAACCCATTAAGATCATCGTAGGTTTTTCTCCGGGCGGAGTCCCCGATATTGCCGCAAGAGTCATCGGGCAACACATGAGTGAAAACTGGAAGCAGTCCGTTGTGGTGGAAAATAAATTGGGTGCTGGCAGTAATATTGCCGCTCAATTAGTTGCCAACGCGCCTTCTGATGGATACACGCTGCTTTCCATCTCTTCCGCATTTGCAATCTCGCCGGCCATCTATTCGTCAATGTCTTTTGATCCCGTCAAAGATTTTTCCGGAGTAACACTCACAGCAACTGGGCCCGCCCTAGTATTGATATCACCGAACCTCAAAATCAACACCATGAAAGAGCTCGTTGACTATGCCGCTAAAAATCCCGGCAAAGTCACCTACAGCTCAGCAGGTGTAGGCAGCGGATCACACTTTGCAGCAGAACTGATCCAGGCAAAAGCAGGTATTCAGCTATTACATATTCCAACGAAGGGGATACCTGATGCAATTACCGAGGTCATGTCTGGAAGGGTGGATTTCTTTATCAGCCCCTATGCCAGCGCTATCAATCTCGTAAGATCGGGAAAGGTGCGGGCTATCGCTATCACCAGTACAAAACGCTTTAAAGATCTACCCGCATTGCCAACAGTATCCGAATCGGGAGTTCCTGGGTATAAATGGGAATTCTGGTACGGATTAATGGCTCCCGCCAAGACCCCAAAACCAATTCTGCAAAAAATTGCGTTGGAAGTAAAACGTATCCTAGAGCTTCCAAGCGTGAAAGAGCGCTTTGATGAATTAGGGACTACTGCCGTCTCGAATACCCCCGAGCAATTTGATAAATTCATTGCCACAGAGATCGCTGACTTTGCGCGCCTAGCAAAACTATCCGGAATCAAGCCTGAGTAAGCACATGCAGATAGAGAAAATCATCACTAGGAGTGGTAACGAGATCGCTTATTCAATTGAGGGTGAAGGGTCATGGCTTACGCTGTCCCATTCTCTAGCAAGCAATATGAGTGCGTGGGATCCACAGGCTTCACTATTGGCATCTCACTTTAAAGTATTGCGATTTGATACTCGGGGCCATGGCCTGAGTTCAGCGCCAGCAGATCCTTACAGTCTGGAGGATCTCGCTCAAGATACGTATGACTTATTTCAACATCTTGATATTGAAAAAACGCACTGGCTTGGCCTGTCAATGGGCGGCATGATAGGTCAAACTTTAATTCTGAAATACCCCAATTTATTTCATTCGCTGGTTTTAGCGGATACCACCAGCAAGCGCCCAGACAATGCAAAACAAATGTGGGGCGAGCGAATTGCGAAAGCGAAAGCTGAAGGCATGAGCGCAATGGTTGAGAGCACTTTACAGCGCTGGTTTTCAGAAGAATTTAGGAATACCCATCCGGACATTATTCAGACAATTACCACCGGCATTGAAACCACCTCTATTAATGGTTTTGCTGGTTGCTGTGAAGCCATCTCCAAGATCAACACTTTCGATCGACTAAGAGAAATTGCATGTCCAGTGTTAATCCTTGTTGGGGAGCACGATCATGGCACTCCACCGGAAATGGCACGCGCAATGAAAGCGCAGATGCCCAGAGCTTTCTTTTCTGAAATCCCAAATGCCGGTCATATCTCTAACGTTGAGCAGCCCGTCATCTTTAATCGACACTTAATCGATTTTTATACCGGCAATGGTTTTCTATAAGACGGTCTCAGACTGACCCTGAGTACCGCAGATTTACTTAGATTTCCCCACTAAGGTCATATGTTCGACCACAGGGGGTTTCATGAAAAACGGCCCCACGATTGCGCGCCAATCAGCAAAGGCTGCCGAACCCCGAAAATCAACCGTGTGATTTTCCAAAGTCTCCCAATAGAGGAGCAATAAATAGCGGGAGGGGGTTTCTAAACTATGGTTCACCTTGTAGCCCCTAAACCCTTTTGCCTTTGAGATAACGGTCTCAACCCCATGCAAAATAGCTCCCTCAAACTCCAACTGCCTAGTAGGGTCAATCTCAATATCACAGTGTTCCAAAATCATGTTGTTTCCCTAGAAAAATATATTTGTCTATCAATAGTAGAATTCTATATAGATTAAGGATTTATTAAAACAATAACAAGGATTTGAGGCATGAAACTCATACAAAATAAACACTTACGATTTGCTTTACCCGCATTAATCGCAACCTCATTAGGGCTATTGTTCACGCCATTAGCTGCAGCGCAAAGCCAAACCTCAAACTATCCCAGCAAGCCAATCAAACTGATTGCGCCAGTTGCAGCCGGTGGTGGCTTGGACAATTTGGCGCGCAAAGTGGCTGAGAGGCTTTCGAAGAACCTAGGCCAAACTGTCGTTGTTGAAAATATGGGTGGCGGTGGCGGCGCTATCGCATCCCAAGTGACAGCAAAGGCAGCACCAGATGGCTATACCATCATGGTCTCTTATGTCGGCACTCATGGAACCAATCCTGCAGTTCGGAAGTTACCGTATGACGCGATAAAAGATTTCACCTCAATCGGGATGATTGGCGCAACGCCCAATACCTTGATCATCAATCATGATCTGCCTGTTAAAAATTTAAAAGAGTTTATTGAGTACGCCAAAAAGAATCCATCAAAAATCAGTTATGGCTCTGCAGGTCCAGGTACATTAACCCATCTTGGAATGGAACAATTTAAGCTGGCTGCAAATATATTTATGGTGCATGTACCTTACCGAGGTGTTGGGCCTGCCTATACAGACTTGCTCGCAGGGCAAACTCAAGCCATGTTCCCAACTTTGTATGCTGCAATCCCTTACCTCAAGACCAATCGCGTGAGAGCATTAGCGGTTACTGGACAAAAACGAAGTGCAGCAGACCCCAGCATCCCAACCTTCAAAGAGTTAGGATATAACGGCTTTGATGGTCAACAGTGGTACGGAATTTCAGGGCCGGCGAATATGCCCGATGCCATTGTCAAAAAGCTGAATGCAGAACTAAACAAGGTATTGGCTTCTCCTGAATTTGCTGAACAAATGGCTGGCGAAGCAATGACGCTAATGCCGATGACGCCCGAGCAATTCTCCGCTTACATCAAAGAAGATATTGCCCGCTGGACCAAGGTTGCAAAAGATCGAAAAATCGAAATCGACTAAGTCTATTCACGCATTAAATTAACAAATCCATTTTTGACATCACACAGGAAATAACATGTCCCACGCTATTGCTGCCGCAGCAGACCTTAATGCACCACCAGTTACTAAAATTTTGGCTGAATTTGTTACATCACACCCAAGTCAGGGCTGGACTCCTGAAGTAGATCACGAGGCTCATCGCACTTTCTTAAATTGGCTTGGTTGCGCAATTGGCGCAGCTAATCATGAAAGCGTCGAATCCTCACTGGCTGCCGTTCGCGAATTTCAGCCCGCACCGCAGGCCAGTATTTTGGGGCGCAAAGACAAGGTAGATATGGGCGGGGCTGCATTAATTAATGGCATTAGCTCCCACACCTTTGACTTTGATGACACCCACCTTAAAACAGTCATTCACCCAGCTGGACCAGTAGCCTCAGCAATCCTGGCTCTTGGAGAGCACATGAATGTGAATGGGCGTCAAATCATTGATTCACTTGTTTTGGGTATTGACGTTGCCTGTCGCGTTGGCAATGCAATGTACCCAGATCATTACCACCGTGGTTGGCACATCACTGGCTCAACCGGAATGCTAGGTTCTGCAGCCGCCTGTTCACGCCTAATGGGTCTAGACCTACAAAAAACAACTATGGCGCTTGGCATTGCAGCTTCACAGCCCGTTGGTATGCGCGAGCAGTTTGGCACGATGACCAAACCCTTCCATCCAGGTGGCGCAGCACGTGCGGGGCAGCTCTCCGCCCTGCTAGCAAAGCATGGCTTTACCTCTAGTCCCAAGGCCTTAGAAGCAGGTCGCGGCTATATGCAAACTGTATCCACCAAGTGCGATTGGTCGGAAATTGATCGCGAACTCGGCAAGTCTTTTGAAATCTCCCTCAATACTTATAAGCCTTTCGCATGTGGCATTGTTATCCATCCAGCAATTGATGCCTGCGCACAATTACGCGCTAAAGGGGTAAAGGCGGAAGATGTTGAGCGCATTGAATTGCGCGTTCACCCATTGGTATTGGAATTGACCGGCAAGAAAACACCAAAAGATGGTTTAGAAGGTAAATTTAGCGTTTATCACGGCTGTGCCGTTGGACTAATCTTTGGTCAAGCTGGTGAAGGTGAGTACGCTGACGATATCGTTAACCGCCCGGATGTAGTTGCACTACGTGCAAAGGTAAATGCCACTACCGACACCTCCATTAGTGAGGCATCTGTAGATGTCAAAGCCTTCCTTAAGAATGGCGAGGAAGTGCATATCTTTGTAAAGAATGCGATCGGCTCAGTTGAAAACCCAATGAGCGACATCAATCTTGAGCAAAAGTTTACTAGTTTGGCTGAGCCTGTTATTGGCAAAGAAAAAACGCGTCAGCTAATCTCAGCGCTCTGGAAACTAGGTCAGGCTTCAGATCTGAAACAAATCCTCAGCCTTTGCACTCCAGACTAAGCATTTTAAAAAATTACATTCATGAGCTCACTACCAAATGTTGTCATTCTCGGGGACTACGAGCGCGCTCTTCGGCGCTTCTCCCGCTGGGATCAGCTTGATCAAAAAGCTCATCTCACCATACATCACGAACCCCTGTATGACGAGGCTTTGTATGAAGCCGTAAAGAATGCAGATGCGATTGCAGTTGTCCGAGATCGCTCGCCATTTAATGAAGCTATGATTGCGCGCCTGCCCAATCTGAAATTCTTTATGTTCACTGGCGAACGCAATGGGACCTTGGAAGCATCTGCCCTTACTTCTCGCAACATTCCAATTGCGTGTACTCCTGGCGGTCCATCAAAAGAAACTACAGCGGAATTAACTTGGGCCTTAATACTAGGAGCATCCAAGCGCTTGGTTGAAGAAAATAAACTAATCTCCTCTGGAGGTTGGCGAGATGAGCTTTCAGTTCTACCACTACTTGCTGGGGAGCGCCTCGGCATTATGGGGCTTGGCTCGATTGGCAGTCGCGTAGCCAAAGTCGGTGCAGCGCTTGGTATGGAGGTAGTAGCCTGGAGCCCAAGAATGACTCCAGAGCGCGCTGCAGTAGAAGGGGCTAAATCAGTAAGTCTGGATGAGTTGCTTAAAACCTCAAAGGTTGTCTCAATGCATCTGGTAGCGGGCCCTGGAACAAAAGGACTGATCAGCGCAGAGCAACTCGCATCCATGCGACCTGATTCTATTTTGGTAAACACCTCCAGAGCAGCACTCATCAATACGCCAGATCTTCTCAAGGCTCTTGCATCCGGCAGGCCAGGACAAGCAGCAATAGATGTCTTTGATGTCGAACCCCTCCCCGTGGATAGCCCGTTACGTAACACCCCAAACCTATTGGTCACTCCTCACCTAGGTTTTGTGGCAGAGCCGATTTTTGAAACCTTCGCCAATAAAATTACCGAAACCCTGGAGGCTTGGTTATCCGGTAACCCAGTTCCACACCCATTCACTCCTAAGTAATCTATCGCCGACATCAGCTCATTCTTGAAAAACATTACCCCCCTTCAACTCTTTATCTGCTTCAGCAAAATTGGTTTATCTGGTTTTGGAGGGGTCTTACCCTGGGCTCGGCGAGGTCTAGTTGAGAAATCCAAAATACTGAGCTCCGAAGAGTTCAGCGCAATTTTAGGCGTATGCCAAATCATGCCTGGGCCAAATGTGATCAACATGTCAGTGTGTGTAGGGTCGAGATTTTGCGGGGCACGCGGCGCGCTAGCTGCCGCCACTGGACTCATCCTAGGGCCAATTTGCATCGTCATTCTACTGGCCGTTCTATACGATCACTTTAGTTATATGGAGCCAGTAAAAGGTGCGCTAAAAGGGGTTGCAGCCGTAGGGGTTGGACTTATTGCAAGCACCGGATTCAAAATGCTGAAAGATGAGTTTCGCTATCCTCCGATGCTGATAGTCATTGCACTCATCATCCTTGCTGGGACATATTTTGATTTAGCACTGGGCTGGGTAGTTTTAATTGTTGCTCCTATCGCACTCTACTTCGCCAGAAAAAAAGTAAGGAAACTATGACCTTACTATTGAGTTTATTTATCAAGCTATCTCTATTTTCTGTAGTGGCTTTTGGCGGA
Organism: Burkholderiaceae bacterium; assembly: GCA_947448625.1. Lineage (GTDB taxonomy): Bacteria > Pseudomonadota > Gammaproteobacteria > Burkholderiales > Burkholderiaceae > Polynucleobacter. Next base: position 19,615 of record CANFOT010000001.1, read on the forward strand.
ATTATTGCAGTCCTCCCCTCTCTATTTGACCTCGTAGTCAATCAAGAGCATTGGATTGGTGCTCAAACTTTTGTCGATTATTTTGCTATTGCACAGGCAGCGCCTGGGCCTAATTTCATGGCAATTACACTAATCGGGTGGAATATTTATGGGCTTGTGGGGGCCGTAGTGGCGTCGATCGCCGTTTGTTGGCCTTCATCCATCATGGTTTTTTATCTTGAGCGCTACATCACCGGCATTGAAGATCCCGAAAAGAAGCAAACCATTCAATATGCTGCCGCAGCGCTGGCAATCGGCTTAGTACTCACATCATCATGGAAGCTGACCATGAGCTTCAATAGCCATTGGACAGCAATGCTTTTAACGCTTGCAGTGATTGCGGCTACTCAATTATCTAAAGTTCACCCGCTCTACCTCATCGCGATTGGGGCAATGATTGGCGGAGCTGGGCTTCTTTAGGCTACTGCTTTGCGAGCCCTTATGATGCGGAGTGCATTAGGGATCACCAACAAAGCTATTGCTACTGCCATCAACGTTCCAGAAATAGGTCGAACAAAGAAGGTAGCCCAGTTACCCTGACTAATCGTAAGGGCTTGGCGCATCGATTGTTCAGCCATTGGACCTAAGATCAGGCCAATAATCATTGGGGCGGCAGGAAAGTCAAAGCGACGCATCCCAAATCCAAGCAGCCCGAAGAAAAATAATAGACCTACGTCAAAGACTGAGTTAGATGATCCGTACACACCAGCAACGGAAATTACTACGATCCCAGCGTAAAGCCATTGTGGTGGAATCTTCAACAGTTTGACCCACAGACCCACCAAAGGCAAATTCAACACTAATAGAATCACATTGCCAATGTAAAGACTGGCAATTAAAGTCCACACCAAACCACTTTGCTGAGCAAATAAGGTTGGACCAACCTGAATGCCGTAAGACTCAAAAGCGGACAGAATAATTGCTGCCGTAGCAGAGGTCGGTATTCCCAAGGTTAGTAAGGGCATGAGAACTCCCGCGGCTGCGGCATTGTTTGCAGCCTCTGGTCCAGCAACACCTTCAATCGCGCCATGACCAAATTCTTCTGGCTTCTTGGAGAGTTTCTTTTCAGCGAAATAAGAAAGCAAAGTTGGTAACTCGGCACCGCCAGCAGGCATAGCGCCAATTGGAAAGCCCAATAAGCTACCTCTGATCCAAGCTTTCCATGATCTTGAAAAATCTTCTCTAGACAGCCATAAGCTTCCTGAAACAGCTAAGACCTCGATTTTTTTATTTTCTTTTCCCTGCCAAGCTAGATATAAAGCCTCGCCAATCGCGAATAAACCCACCGCAACAATCGTGACCTCAATGCCATCCAAAAACTCAGGCTGGCCAAAAGTGAAGCGCGGCTGCCCTGTTTGCAAATCAATCCCAATCAGACCAAATAGAAGGCCTGCAACTAAACTAATCAGACCACGCAGGGCTGAGCTACCCAGCACAGCCGAAACAGTTACCAAGGCAAGCGTCATCAAACTAAAGTATTCGGCCGGGCCAAAAGCCAGCGCTGCATCGACTACCCAAGGGGCAAAAAAAGTTAATGCAATGGTACCAATCGTTCCTGCTACAAAGCTTCCTATGGCAGCGGTAGCAAGCGCTGGACCCGCCCTCCCGCGACGCGCCATCTTATTGCCTTCAAGCGAAGTCACAATCGTTGCAGACTCACCGGGGGTATTCAGGAGAATCGAAGTGGTTGACCCTCCGTACATAGCGCCGTAATAGATCCCTGCAAATAGAACAAAAATTGCGGTAGCCGGAACCTTAAACGTTAGGGGCAACAATAAGGCGATTGTTAGTGCTGGGCCAATACCGGGCAGTACACCCACCAGAGTGCCCACTAAGCAGCCAAGAAATCCATATAGCAATGTCATGGGCTGCAAAGCAACTGCAAATCCCTGCATCAGAGAGTCAAATGAACTCATAGCGATCTATACCTAAAAACTAAAATTAACGAGTGGGCCCAAATCAACGCCAAGCATTGCAGAGAACAAAGTCCAAAATGCACCAGCAATAGCCAAGACCATGAGGATTGTTTTGAGATTGAACTTTGCATCAAAGGCCATTGAGACCCCAAGACCACAGAGCGTAGCGGGTATTAGAAAGCCAATCAATTTGGCTAGCAAAATAAAAGCAAAACCTCCGCCCAGTAAATACAACACCCTTCTTGAACCACCAGGCAATGGACGCTCTTCTTCCTGATGCACACAATCAGGGGCCTTGCTACTAATCGTCGATAGCAAGTAGAAGACTCCTAACAAGGAGAGCAGGCCAACCAGTATGGAGGGTGCCAATACCGGCCCAACTTCTGAATACATGGTTGACTCAGGGATACTAATGACCTGCCAAATAGCCACCCCACAAAATACCAATAAAAAACTGGCAACTAAACGGGTGCTCATGCAAGTCCCAGCTCTTTTAAAACTGCTTCAGTTTCAGTAATGTACTTTTTGAGCTGAATATCAAAAGTGGCGCCAGAAACAAATGCATCCGTCCACTTTCGCTTATCTAAAGTTTCAAGCCAGCCTTTTGTGCCATGAATTTTGCTTGCTAACTCCACCAGGGCTGCCTTCTGTGCAGTATTAATCCCAGGAGGCCCAAAAACCCCGCGCCAATTAGCGGCGGTCACATTAACGCCAAGCTCTTTTAAGGTTGGCACATCTACGCCTGGGATGCGTTTAGTTCCTGATACCGCAATTGCACGCATCTTCCCCGCTTTGATCTGCTCAGCAAACTCAGAATAACCAGAGATCCCCGCAACTACTTGACCACCCAAGATCGCTGCATTTGCTGGGCCACCGCCAGCAAAGGCCACGTAGGCCGCATCCCTTGGATTCTTACCGAGCGCTTTAATAATCAAACCCAGGAGTTGATGATCAGTTCCACCAGCACTACCACCCGCCACTGAAACTGCTTTTGGATTGGCCCTGATTGCCTCTTCAAACTCTTTCCAGGTTTTAATTTTTCCATCGACTGGAACTACAATAATTCCAGCTTCCTCAGTTAAGCACGCAATCGGAGTGACATCAGCCATTGTGATGGGGCTCTTGTTGGTAATCGCAGCGCCAACCATTACAGAGCCACCAACCATCAGCGCATTGGCCTGCCCTTTACGTTGATTAACAAAGCGAGGTAAGCCCACCATTCCACCGGCACCGCCAACATTCTCGAACTGGAAGGAGCCTACAAGGCCCGCATCTTTAGCCGCCATTTCAAGCGCCCTGCCAGTACTATCCCAACCGCCACCAGGAGCTGCCGGAATGAACATATTAATAGACTCAAACAGTGGCTTGCTTTGTGCAAACGCAAAAGATGGAACGCTATTGACTAGTGCAAAAGCAGAGCCATAAGTTAAAAATTCTCTACGAGATGTCTTCATTTCATGTCTTTCGATAGGCCGATTGATACTGCAAATGTTAAACAAAACTATACCTAAATCTAGCGCAGGGACTGGAAAGTCCAGATCCCCAAAAGTGTTAGCGCCAAAGAGCCTACGACATGAAGAAGCGCCGTACCTAGCGCCCATGCCAACTCACCGCGCTCAATGAAGGCCACCACCTCGGCAGAAAAGCTAGAAAATGTTGTGAGGCCGCCCAGGAAACCAGTAATCACAAACAGCCTCCATTCCGGCGACAGGCTGGGATTATTACCAAAAAAGGCTACGGCGATACCGATCATGTACCCACCCACCATATTTGAAATAAAGGTTCCCAGCGGTAGCGTTGAAGTAACACTTACCGTCGCAAGATTAAAGCCCGCTCTCAGCAATGCACCGAGACCAGCCCCGCAGAAAATCGCCAGGATAGATGGCCACATATTAATATTTACTGAATTGAAAAAGTTAACATGCTGATCGAACCCATTTCCAATCCATCTACTAGTACTTTAGATTCTTCCCCGCCCTCTTGCTGAGCAAGAATGTATAGGGCGGGCCAATAGTGCTCAGGGGTCGGAATAGATAAGTGCGCAGCATCTCCAAAGCGCTCCCAAGCGATCAAAGTTTCATGATGATTTGCCATCATCTCCGATTTAAAAAAATCATTGAATTCTTTAGCCCATGGATAGGGATCTGCACCCTCTTCCCAGTGAATTGTTCGTAAATTGTGAACAACATTACCGCTGGCAAGAATCAAAATATTTTCATCTCGCAAAGGTCGTAATTTTTTAGCCAACTCATAATGCTCACTTGCAGAAAGAGAGCCATCCAAACTGAGCTGCACCACAGGAATATCAGCATCGGGATAAAGATATTTAAGCACAGACCATGCACCATGATCGATGCCCCACTCATTCTCCTCGAGCACGACAGGGACATCCAATAATTCTTTTACGCGATCGGCGAGCGCAGGACTGCCAGGCGCTGGATATTGAATCTCAAATAAGGCTTGTGGAAATCCACCAAAGTCATGAATCGTTTTGGGTTTGGGCATCGCGGTAATCCATACCCCTCGAGTTACCCAGTGAGCCGAGATGACTAAGATGGCATCAGGGCGCTTGAGTGATTTGCCGAGATTGGCCCAAGCGGCTGTATAGCGATTGGGCTCGATGGCGTACATCGGACTGCCATGGCCAGCGAATACTGCAGGTTGGCGATGGCTAGTCATTAATATGGGTTAACCGAATACGTAACCAGTGTGCGCTGCAACCAATGCAAACAAAATAGCCAGGCTAGTAGCGGCTGCCAACATCACGATCAAAGTAATGATCTTCTTGTTGATTTCGTCTTTCGACTCTTTATGCCATTCGTTCATGCTAAATCCCTATTAAACACATTTATTAGTACTGTAATTATCCACTATCGGCCGCGGCCAGCCTTGCGCATCATCGCTTTTCCACCACCAAAGCCAGCCTGAGGCCTTCCTCCGGGGCCTGATGGGCCTTTTGGGGCTGGGGGGCGGGCTACAGGCTTAGCCGCTAAAGGCTTAGCCGGGGTTTTTGATTCAGGTTTTTTATCGTCAGTCACTTTTTCACTCCTATGGATATCATATTGCCATGATTACTGACTATTCTATCCAAGCTGTCGCAATTAATGCGATTCCCTTGATTTTTGCCATCACCATCCACGAAGCTGCCCATGGCTATGCAGCGCGTCAATTTGGTGACAATACGGCCTATATGCTGGGCCGAGTAAGCCTAAACCCTATTAAGCATATAGATCCAGTAGGCACCATCCTCATCCCCTTGCTGTTAATTTTGACGGGCTCTCCTTTTTTGGTCGGCTATGCCAAACCCGTACCCGTCAACTTTGGACGCCTACGCAACCCCCGCACAGACTCTATTTGGGTTGCGCTGGCCGGCCCTGGATCTAATTTTATTCAAGCCTTAATTTGGTTGAGTTTGCTGATTGGGCTTGTTGGGCTTGGCATAGATGAAAAGTTTTTAATCTCCATGTCCCAAGCTGGGATTACCTGGAATCTAGGATTACTGGTTTTCAATCTATTTCCGCTTCCACCACTAGATGGTGGCCGAATCCTGGCTGGACTCTTGCCAGTACGCCAATCAATCGCTCTAGGAAGGTTAGAGCCCTGGGGCTTTTTTATTGTCCTAGGCCTAGTATTTACCGGCATTATTGGCAGCCTTTGGATGAGCCCTCTAATGGCCTTTTTTGAGTGGCTAATTCTGCTGCTCACCAGCCCCTTAAGGATGATTTTCTAATTCATTTCAATCAGCAAAAATCATTATTCGAGAGTATGCTGATTCCACATGGCACTCGCTTTTTAATTCACTATTACTTCGGAGTCTTCAATGAAACTCAAAAAATTTGTTTTGGCAGCCCTTGCACCAACATTATTGGCTAGCGCAGGAATTGCTTTTGCGCAATTTAAAAAACCGGATGACGCCATTAAATATCGTCAGAGCGTGTTTACCGTAATGGCTAATTCCTTTGGAAAAATTGGCGCAGTAGTCAAAGGTGAGGCTCCATTCAATAAAGATGATGTTGCAAAGAATGCAGCAGTCGTTGCGACACTTTCTTCCCTGCCATGGCAAGCTTTTGGCTCAGGCACCGAAGGGGGTAATGCACTGCCTGAGGTATGGTCTGATAACGCCAAATTTAAATCTGCCGCGGAGAAAATGCAGGTTGCAGCAGCAAACCTCAATGCGGCAGCACAGTCAGGCGATCAAGAGGCTATCAAAAAGGCTTTTGGTGCGGCTGGTGCCACTTGCAAAGGTTGCCATGATGACTTTAAGAAAAAGTAATTAGTTCGTTATCAAGTAACCTAGAATCACCGCAATGAGGCTGAACAGCAATAAAGCTAAGCCCCGTTGCAGACCTCCATCCTTGGAGGCTTGACTCAAGTCAGCAGGCAAATACTTTGCCTCCTCGCTTGGGTCGATTTCTTTATCGCCCAGCAACATTGGCTTAATCAAATTTTCACCTTTGAATTTTTGGTAATACAAGATTGCGCACAGGTGTAATGCAATCAAAATAATGAGCACCTTTTCATTCAGGTGATGAATTGAGGTAAGTAGCTCAACCGCGTCATTCGAGACATATTTGGCAAATGGCCCTTCAAAGGCAATATCGTCATTTGCAAACAAGCCAGTTCCCGCCTGAAGGCCGACTGAAATAATGAGAGCTAGAACAGATAAAGCGCCCAAGGGATTGTGTCCAAGGCCAGCTCTAGATTTTCCAGAGCAATATGCAAACAAGGACTTAGGGCTTGGAACAAAATTGGTGAAACGGGCATAGCGGGATCCTATGAAACCCCAGAAAATCCTAAAAATAATCAAGGTCAACACGCAGTATCCAGCTCGTGCATGAAGCTCCATGGCATTACCACCCATCTTGACGGTAATAAAGCTAACAACGATACCCAAGGCCAGGAGCCAGTGAAATAGGCGGATTGGCAAATCCCAAACGCGAATGATTTTTTTCATACCTAAAGCATAAATCACCATCGCCTTTAGAATAAGAAAAATTCATGAAAACCAGACAAGCCTTCAAAACCCTTCTGTTATACCGCATAGGTGCAACTTTAAGCTATCAAATTATGATGGTTGCAGTGGGGTGGCATTTATATGAGCTCACTAATAGTGTGATCTCACTCGGCTTAGTGGGTCTAGCGGAACTTATTCCCTATTTCGCGTTAGCACTTTACGCTGGTCATGCAGTAGACCACCACTCGCGAAAAGTGATTGCAGCCATTGCCTGCATTCTTCACATTGCCGTTGGATTATTTTTAGCCGCTATCGCACTAGGTTTTCTAGCCCCAGCCGTTCCCTTAATTTATGCGGCCGTGGCTTTTTTAGGACTGGCTCGCGCCCTATTACGACCATCTTATCAAGCCATCTTTGGGCAAATTATTCCTAGGGAGGAAATGCCCCGCTACACCGCATATGCTTCATCAGCTTTTCAGATTTGCGTAGTGGCAGGACCAGGTCTAGGCGGCCTCATGATTGGGTTTGCTGGGCTTGAGTGGACTTATGGCTTAGCTGCATTGAGCGGAGCCATTGGACTGTATGGGATTACCTTTATTCGCATTACACACAAAAAACCTGAAGGCTTAAGAGCAAGCTTTTTGAAAAGTTTATTTGAGGGGTTCCATTACGTCAGGAGGCATGAGTTGATTGTTGGAATCATGCTGCTGGATATGTTTGCCGTTCTATTTGGCGGCGCTGTTTCCATTCTGCCGGCTTTTGTTAAAGAGGTTCTGAATGCGGGCCCAGAAACCCTAGGAATTCTCAGGGCGGCGCCTGCAGCTGGCGCAGTGATCACAGGCCTTTACTTGGCACGTAAACCTCTGCTGGAGGACTCTGGCAGACATTTATTTTTATCGGTAGGCGGTTTTGGTCTTGCCATTATTGCCTTTGGACTATCGAACAATCTTTGGCTTTGCGCGCTCTTCTTATTTATCTCCGGTTGTTGCGACTCTATCTCAGTGGTTATCCGTGGCAGCATTATGCAATTAACCACCCCAGATCAGATGCGGGGCAGAATCAGCGCAATCAACGGCATCTTTATTGGCTCTTCCAATGAGTTGGGTGCACTTGAGTCAGGCATTGCCGCAAGCTTGATGGGGCTCATTCCATCTATTGTGTTTGGGGGAGCAGCAACTATCCTGGTTGTATTACTCACCTATCAACTTGCACCCCAACTGCGAAAACTCAATCTCAAAGACCTGACCTAAGATTTTCTTACTTGATCTCAGGGAGGTCTTTTTGAATGATCTTTAACCCTGCACGCAAAGCCTCTTGGTAGCGCTCACGCTCCGCCTTCATGGTCTCTGCAGTCCAAGAATAAAAACCTTCGCCCGTTTTCATGCCTAACTTGCCGCTGGCAATCCGATCACCTAGACACTTGGCGATATCGGGCGAATTATTCAGAGTGGGATATATTGTTGCGCCACCTGCGCCATGGACATCAAGGCCAGCATGATCCCTCTGCATCGCAGGTCCTGCCGCAATATAGCGGAAGCCAAAACCGAAGCGTACCGCTTTATCGATATCTTCCAAACTTGCTATACCAGCATCGACCATGGCAAAGGCCTCGCGGGATAAGGCGTGCTGCAAGCGATTAGCCAAGAAACCCGGCAAGTCTTTTTTCACGGTGACTGGCACCATGCCACAAGCCGTCATCAAGCGAGAGAGGCTCTCACCAACCATAGGCGACGTTTTTTCACCATAGACGACTTCAACGCAAGGCACCAAATGGGCTGGCATAAAGAAATGTAAGCCAATCATGCGTGCAGATGTTTTGAGGCCGTTTGCGATTTGACTAATCGGGAAACTGGTGCTGTTACTTGCCAGCACCGCCTCAGGTTTTGCGTACTGCTCCAGCTTAGCAAATAACTCCTGTTTAATATCTAAACGCTCAGGTACGCACTCAATCACTAAATCCACCTCAGCCCAATCGACCTCCTCCAAGGATCCAGCTGTTGATAACAAATGTAGGCGATTTTCATAGCCAAGCTCGGTCATAGTGTTAGCAAAGTAATCTGGCAGCAATGCTCGGCGCTCAGTCGTAGGCTCCACTACCTGCACCGCACATCCTCCGCGCGCGCATACGGCCGCCACATCAGCACCCATGGTGCCGCCACCAACGATGACAACTTTAGTTTCGGATGGGGTAAACAGCATCTCAATTTCTCCTTTGGTGGCACGATCAGGACTGCAAATACTCTTACAATGGATTTCATTATTCCAATAAAAATCTAAGTGAGACATGATCCCAGTCAATTCAGTACTGCAGGTCGGCCAATTTCCAGAAATAATGCAAATGGAGATTGATAAGCGACTGAGCACAATCCAGCTTCTAGACCCCCAAGGCATAGTCCCCGAGGGGAATTTCACCGCCATCCTTACCCGTTCAAATACCCAGATTCCAAAGGCGCTCCTTGAAAAAATGCCTGGTGTTCGCATGGTTGCCACTTGCGGGGTTGGCTATGACAATCTCCCACTTGAGCACCTCAAGGCCCATGGGATTAAAGCCAGCAATACCCCGGGAGTGCTCAACGATGCCGTATGTGAATTAGCCATAGGTATGCTGCTTAGTCTCTTACGCCGCATTACTGAGGCACAGGCCTTTGTAAAGAGCGCTGACTGGTCTAAGTCGCCATTCACCATGACCACCACACTCGCAGGAAAATGTATTGGGATTGCAGGGATGGGTCGCATCGGGCAAGATCTAGCAAAACGACTTGAGCCCTTCAAAGTCAAAATTGCCTATACAGGACCAAGCCAAAAAGCACTTCCTTACGATTTCTTCCCCACCATCCGGGAATTGGCGCAGGCGTCCGATGTTCTTATCCTCGCGTGCCCTGCAAACCCGGAAACTGACAAAATGATCAATGCTGAAGTATTGGATGCTCTGGGACCTCAAGGCTATCTGGTGAATATTGCCCGAGGCAGCGTAGTGGATGAAGACGCTCTTTTAGTTGCACTGCAACAAAACAAGATTGCCGGCGCGGCACTCGATGTCTTTGAAAATGAACCAAATCCGCGCATCGAGTTCTTAAATATTGATAATGTCTTACTAACGCCGCATATTGGTAGCGCCACTTCCGAAACGCGACAATTGATGACGAACTTAGCAATAGATAACTTAGAAGCTTTTTATAATCAACAGCCACTTCCGACGGAAGTAAAAAATTAAATTGGAGTAAGCATGACCATTTCTCTACACCCTTCCACGCTACCAGCAGTTCTCTCGCCCGTTTTGACGCCATTCAAAGTGGATGGCAGCCCAGATGCACAAAAATTACTCAAGCAATGTCAGTGGTTGGAAGCAAATGGTGTTGGCCAAGCTATCTTTGGAACTAATTCCGAAGCCAACTCCATGTCTGCTCCGCAAAAGATGGGTGCCTTAAGCACACTGATCGAGGGAGGCCTAAACCCGGCCCATATGATGCCTGGCACAGGCGCTACATCGATTGATGCTACCGTCAGCATGACTCGTCATGCAGTTCAGCATAAGTGTGCTGGCGTTCTTATGCTGCCACCGTTCTACTACAAAGATGTTACGGACGATGGCCTCTTTGCCTACTTCTCAGAAGTCATTCAAAAAGTAGGTGATGCGGCCTTACAGGTTTACATTTACAACATCCCACCCGTTACAAAGATTAATTTAAGCCTCTCCTTGTTGGAGCGTTTAACAAAGGAATATCCAAAAACGGTTGTCGGCATGAAAGACAGCTCTGGGGATTGGGCCTACACAGAATCCGTCATCAAACTCTTGGCGCCATCAGGTTTCCGGGTATACGCGGGTAGCGAAGTATTCCTAATGCGCGCCTTGCGTGCTGGTGGGGTCGGCTGCATCTCCGCTACTGCTAACGTAAACCCTAGGGCTATCGCAGAATTAGCAGCCCACTGGAGAGAATCTGACGCAGATCAACGCCAAGCCGATCTAGACCAAGTACGCTCAATCTTTGCTCAATATCAAATGATTGCCGGTATGAAAACTGCAGTTGCACATTACAGCAAAGATGCTGAGTGGTTACGTGTACGTCCACCGCTAATGCAGTTGAGTGCAGACCAGCAAGCTAAATTGCTTGGAGAGCTACAAAAGATTAATTTCAGCATGCCGGGCCTTTAATTAAATAAACGCATAACAGGAGACGAATAATGAAACTACTACAAGTTATTGCTATATCACTCACCATGATGTTCGGCGCTGCACAAGCTCAAAACATCTCTATTGCAACAGGTGGTACCGGTGGTGTTTACTACCCCATGGGTGGTGGCCTCGCATCAGTACTCTCTAGCAAAGTGCCAGGCATGTCCGCTACCGCCGAAGTCACTGGTGGATCTGTGGATAACCTTAACCTCATTGGCACAGGAAAGCCGTATGTCGGCTTTTCTATGGCGGATGCTGCTAAAGATGCTAAAGACGGTGACGGTAAATTCGTCAATAAGAAAGTGGACTTACGCACTCTCCTGGTCCTTTATCCAAATCTCATGCACGTAGTGACCGTGGACTCCACCGGCATCAAGTCTATGAAGGACTTAAAAGGTAAGCGCATTAGTACTGGTGCCCCTGGTAGCGCCACGGAAGTAATGGCTTTTCGTTTATTGGAAGCTGCTGGGCTAGATAAGGATAAAGATGTTAAGCGTGAGCGCTTAAGCGTATCTGAGTCAGTCAATGCAGTTAAAGATCGTAAGATTGATGCCTTCTTCTGGGTTGGTGGATTGCCAACCGCAGCAGTAACCGATCTTGCCAACAGTCCTGGCATGAAAATCGTGATGGTTGACACCACCGAAGAAGTTCCCATCATGAATAAGAAATATGGCAATTTGTATTTCTCAACAGTCATACCTAAAGCAACTTATAGCGGTATGGCAAAAGATAATAAAGTGGCTGCTGTTGCCAATATCTTGGTTGTCAATGCCAATATGCCTGATGCTGAGGCATACAAGATTGTGAAGGCCGTATTCGACAATAAATTAGAGTTAGTTCGCACTCATCAAGAGTATATGAACGTGACCCTTGAGAATCAAAAACAAAAATCTACACCAATTGATTTTCACGCTGGTGCTTTAAAGTTCTTTAAAGAAAAAAACGTAAAAGTAAATTAAGTAATCAATAGAAGAGGGTGCTTAGCCACCCTCTTCTGTTATGGCGGTACCGAATTCAAATATCAATAAAAATAGGTAGAGACATGACACAAGCTGTTATAGACAACGAAACCCAAGAAAAATTAGACGCCTTTATTAAGCAGGAAGAGGGTGACTCAAATGACTATAAAGGCCTCTTGGCTAAATTCATCACCTTGGTAGCGGTTGGCATGTCCCTGTTTCATCTCTACGCAGCCTACTCGATTGTTCCAACTCAAGAACTACGCGTAATTCACGTAGCCTTAGTTTTATTTCTAGTCTTCCTTAGCTTTCCCATTGCGGCGCGTTTTAAAAACCGTCTCATGTGGTGGGACGTTATCTTTGCTATTGGCTCCGTCTTTATTGCTTATTACATTTTGAGCGGTGGCGATGATTTCTTTGACAGAAACACGGCACCCAACCCCACTGATGTCATGGTTGGCATTGGCTTGATTCTTCTCATTTTGGAAGGTGTCAGACGCACAAACGGCATGATTCTCGTGGGCGTTACCACCCTCTTTTTGCTTTATGCCTTATTTGGCAACCATCTCCCTGCCCCTTGGACGCACAAGGGTTACGACCTCGATCGCTTGGTCGGCTATATGTACATGACGCTAGAAGGTATTTATGGCACTGCGGTTGATGTCTCGGCAACCCTCATCATCTTATTTACGATCTTCGGCGCATTCTTGCAATTTACTGGTGCTGGGAAATTCTTTATTGACTTCTCATTTGCTGCGATGGGTGGAAAGTCTTCTGGCGTAGGCAGAACAATCGTCATGTCCTCTTTCTTGCTGGGTGGCCCATCCGGTTCAGGGGTAGCAACAACCGTTACCGTTGGCTCTGTTGCAGCCCCAATGCTCGATAAGGTGGGTTACGAGAAAAATGCAGCGGGCGGCTTGCTTGCAGCGGGCGGCCTTGGTGCAATCATTTCACCTCCAGTACTGGGCGCAGCTGCGTTCTTAATTGCCGATTTCCTAAAGATCTCCTACTTAGATGTGTTGCTAATGGCAACTATCCCAACCATCCTTTTCTACCTTGGCTTATTTGTTATGGTAGAAATTGATGTCAGGAAATATGGCATGAAGAATATTCACTTCCAAGCAGCAGAAACTGCTTGGCAGCTAACCAAGAAATATTGGTTTCATTTCTTCTCCTTGATCTCAATTGTGGTGTTTATGCTGTTCGGCTTTTCGCCGGTTATGTCTGTTTTTTGGGCCACAGTAGTTTCCGCTCTCTCAAGCATGCTTCGTAGAGATACCGCGATTATTTCGTGGGACTGGTTCAAAGGCAAAGAACCGATTTTCTCTGGCCTCTATAACTCTAATTTGACCAAAGCCCTGGCATCGGGCTCTACTGGCGTGTTGGCTATTGCAGCAACCTGCGCAGGCGCAGGCTTGATTGTTGGAACCGTCACCCTCACAGGTTTAGGCCTCAAGTTCAGCTCGATTGTGATTCAGTACGCTGGTGGCTCACTCTTGCTCACAGCAATCTTCACTGCATTGGTTGTCTGGGTAGTTGGCCTTGCTGTTCCGGTGACCGCCTCTTACATCATCTGCGCCGTCATTGCTGCACCAGCACTCATTAACTTGGGGGTGCCAGATTTTGCAGCCCATATGTTCATCTTTTATTACGCCGTGCTCTCCGAGGTGTCGCCTCCTACAGCGCTCTCACCTTTTGCGGCTGCAGCGATTTGCAAAGGTAATCCATACAAAACCACTTTGCAAACCTGGAAGTATGTTGCCCCCGCCATTTTGGTGCCTTTCATGTTTGTTCTGGATAAATCGGGCGTGAGCTTATTGCTCATGGGCTCTACTGCTGCCCTAGAGCAAGCAAATTGGGCGCAGATAGCCTGGATTTCCTTTACCGCCGTTGTTGGGATCATCTGCCTGGCTGGTGGGCTACAAGGTTGGTTTATTGAAAAAACTAAAGTCTTTGAACGCATCATCATGGTGATCTCTGGAGTAGCGCTCGCCTATCCATCGACTGAGGCAGACATTGTTGGGTTTTTAGGATTTGGATTTGTATTGATTACCCAATCAATGACTCACTTCAAGCTTAATCCGAAATCGAGCTAAGTACTTTTGGCAAGACAACAGATCATAAAAAATCCCGCATCATGTGCGGGATTTTTTATTGCGGAGAATACTATTTACTTGCTCATTCGATGATCCACTAACTAAATTAGGCAATTTTTGTCCAAGCGGCTTTACCAGCGTATTTTTTAATCGCAGTTTCATCAAATTCAAATCCCAAGCCCGGGGTTTTATGCAAAATCAGATCGCCGTTCTTAAAGGTCAGCTGCTTATTAATTAATCTGCGGAAGTTTAAGACTTGATCATCCAAGAAGAATTCTACAAAACGTGCATTCGGCGTTGCAGCCACTAATGGCGCATGCAAATCATGCATCCAGTGTGGACAAACAATCACACCCTTTAAGTCCGCATAAGCAGAAATGCGGCGCCACTCTGTAATTCCACCACACACTGCCGCATCAGACTGCAAAATCGCAGCCCCACCAGCATCAATCAATTCCCTAAAGCGCCAACGGCCCGCCTCCATCTCACCAGTTGCTACATTGATCTTGGTTTGACGTGCCAAAGCTGCATGCAGATCAATTGCATCTGGCGAAAAGGGTTCTTCAATCCAGTATGGGTTGTAGGCCTCAAAGCGACGGATGTACTCCAGGGCTGTCGGTAGGTCGCGCCAAGCATTATTCGCATCGAGCGTAAGCAAAACATCCTCGCCAACAGCTTTACGAGCCGCCTTAACGCGTGCTTCCTCCTCTCTTGGGGAGAGGCGCCCCACTTTCATTTTGACCGCCTTAAAACCCTGCTTTACGTAGGACTCCATCTCCTTACCCAACTTGGCAGGTGTCTTGCCATCCAAGTAGTAGCCACCACTGGCATAAGCTGGAACACGATCATCCACAACCGAGCCCAAATAGTGATGAAGCGGTAATTTTGCAGCACGGGCATTTAAATCCCAAAGCGCAGTATCCAGAATCGAGATGCCACGCATCACCGCACCAGAACGGCCCTGCAAAATAGACTCGTTATACATCTCCATCCACAGGCCTTCACTGCGATGGCTATTTTGACCAATCAACTTTGGGGCTAGCAATTGCTCCACAGCAATCTTGGCAATATCTCCACCCGCACTACCGACATAACAAAAGCCAATACCCTCATTGCCATCCTTGCCCCGAACCTTGACCAAACAATAATGCCGCTCTGAAACTGTCCGCGTGGAAAAAGAAGTGACTTTATCCAAAGGCACCGCTACTGCGGCGACTGATACTGACTCAATAATGGGCATGAGAGCTCCTATATTCAAAAAATTATTGTATCGATAACTTTTGTCACTTTCCTTGACCCGCTTCAATAGAAAATTGCTGCACTACAACATTAAGATCTGGGGCTTGAGCAACAATATTGGATAATTGGAAGGTGAAGAAAAAAGCGAGCCATCTACCTTACTTGTTGAAGAAAGCAATCCAAACTCTTGGGCTCTCTTTAATCACGTTGATTTCATTACCAGCCCTCAACATCATCTCCGAAGCGCAAGCTCAACAGGCGAGTCAAACCAGCAAAACAAATAAGACTTCCCAGATTAAGCAAAAGACTGCAACGCAAGGTGGCAAACAGCCTGGCATTCAATTCAAGGACAGCTCAATTAATAAGCCATCGAAAAGTATGAGCTTAAATCCTGAGTTATTTAAAAGACTTGAGGGCGAGTACAGCAAAGAGGGCGGCGCAAATCTGGATTACCGCGTACAACGGGGCTGCATTCGTCGCAGCTACAACGAAGAGAATCTTCCCGCAAATCTGGGCCTGGAAGACCGTAACTTCAGTGATTTTTTCAAATCCCAAACCAAAGGTTTTTTTGATCGCATGCGCGGCAACTGCATCCCGTACGCCCTCGCTTTAGGGAGCCGAAATCGCTTTTTGTCACTCAGCATTATGAATGGTCCGTTCCAAGATGCGAAGACGGAAATCTGGACTTTCACACCCTCAGCAGCTGGCAGCTTCTTGATACAACAAGACTACTTAAAAGATGAATCAAAACGCTTCACCGAAGTTCAACTGAAGTTAAGTGACGTGCTGTATGACCCCAAAAAAGTTGGGGATAAATTACCAGTGGAGCTTATCTGGGAATTAAATTCTGTGATTAAACAAATTTATCCAGAAGAAAATACTGCTCTTGAAAATACCAATAGCATCGTTCGTCTGATTGTGGACTTTGGCGACAAAGAGCACTGGGCGCAAATTTGGGCCGCGGAGATCATCGACCCCGTATCGAATGAAGTATTTTCCAGTGCATTTTGGGTTGAGCGTGATGATATTCCCGGGGGGTTTTATACCACTAGCGGAGAATCTATCGAGCGCACCTTCTGGACAAACCCTCTCAGCTATCGTCGCATCTCAAGAGGTGTTGGGAGCGTGCGTGCCTCGAGCAGAAAAGCAGCCCCCACCAAAAATGGTACTACGCCAGCTACTGCTCCGAAGCAACGTTATCGCGCTCATATGGGCATCGATTACGCAGCACCCATCGGCACCCCGATCTTTAGCGTAGCCACTGGCAAAGTGGTGCATCTGGGCTATAGCGGGGCTTTTGGTAACCTCATTATTCTTGAGCATCCCGGCAATTACCGCACCTACTATGCCCACCTAAGCAACTACAACGTAGAGCTAGAGCTTGGCAATGAGGTGCGACGGGGCTTGGAGATTGGCTACGTTGGATCAACTGGCCGCTCCACGGGCCCTCACCTGCATTTTGAATTAAGAAAAGATGGTATCTACGTAGACCCATATAGCAGTAAAACCGAATTGGATTTGTGGAATATGCGCGATAGCGATAGCGGATTACTGACTAGAGAGATTTTATTGCTGGGTACGCCGCTCAAGAATTAAACAATATCAACAAGCAATCAAATTCGCACAAAATAAAAGGGGCCCATATGGGCCCCTTCATCTTTTAATTCTTAATGCGTTAGCCGAGAACCAAAACTGGTAACTTGGAGTGCACAATCACCTCGTGCGTTTCACTGCCCAACAAAACACTCTTAATACCAGTGCGCTTATGTGAAGCCATCACGATCACATCTGCCTTAGCTTTTTTGGCGCCCTCTAAAATTCCTTCAGATAAATTACTGTCAGCGATATGTAGAGTATTTACTTTAATACTTGCACCCAGAGCAGTAGCAGCCTTTTTAAAGACATCTGCAGCAAATGCTTCGCATACTTTCTTATGTTCTTTTTGAGAGATACCGTAGCCCATAGAGCTGTCGGAATACACCATCGGGGGCATTGGATCAGAAACATATACCAATGTCACAGCAGCTTTATCCGCCTTAGCAAGTTCTGCCACCTTCTTCAAAGACTTTTTGCTCACATCTGAACCATCAACCGGTACTAATAAGTGCTTAAACATATTGACTCCTGTTAAATTAAACCTCAACGCTGTTCATTACATCATAATGCTTATTATTCACCTGTAAAAGCATAAAAAGGAAACTTAATTGCTCAAGTATCTGGCGGTGTATTTTTCATTCCTCCTCTCGCTGATCATCATCGATTTGATCTGGCTTCTCGGGGTTGCCAAGAATCTATATCGTGAAAACATGGGGTCACTCATGGCAAGCGAACCCAAGTTATTGGCGGGACTAGGCTTTTATCTTTTATATACACTGGGCACCTTGATTTTCGTGATTCTTCCAGCCATATCTAAGCAATCCTGGATTTATGCAGTGCAATATGGCGCTCTTTTCGGCTTTTTTTGCTATATGACCTATGATTTGACCAATCTTGCAGTCATTCGCGACTTTCCAGCTCGATTGGCATTGATTGATATCGTCTGGGGTTCTACCGTTACAGCGTTCTCTGCCGCGATTGCCTACTGGGTTGGCAGTCGGATAGCTTAATGACCTCCAACAAATGAATCTCTTTCACCCAAAACTGATCGATTCTTTTAAGGGCTATAACAGCGCTCTTTTTAGCAAAGATGTATTGGCGGGGATCACGGTTGGGGTGGTTGCGCTACCTTTAGCAATGGCATTTGCGATTGCTAGCGGACTTAAGCCAGAGGCTGGCATCTTTACAGCAATCATTGCCGGCGGCCTCATTTCAGTACTAGGTGGCAGCCGGGTGCAAATTGGTGGCCCAGCCGGCGCCTTTATCGTCATTGTTTACGGCATTGTTGATCATTACGGTGTCGCCAACCTACTCCTAGCCACCGCAATGTCAGGGGCGTTCTTATTATTGATGGGACTGTTTCGCCTGGGGACCCTCATTCGATTTATTCCAGTCGCGGTCATTATTGGATTTACCAATGGCATCGCAGTGCTGATTGGCCTCTCTCAAGTCAAAGAATTTTTTGGCCTTCAAATTACGAAGATGCCTGCTGAATTCTTTCAGGCAGTCCACACACTGTATGCTGCCGCCGATAGCGTCAACCCTATTGCCCTGATGCTATCGATTGGGAGTCTGATTCTGCTGATCACTTGGAGGGCTTTTCAAAAACACCTTAGCTACATTGGCCATCTGCCGGGAACAGTTATTGCTATGGCTGCAGCTACCGTACTCACTAGTGCGCTAAGCCTTCCCGTGGATACGATCGGCAGCCGTTTTGGTGGTATTCCATCAGGCTTACCAAGCTTTGCATGGATCCCAATCAGCTGGGGAACTGCACAATTCGTGATTGCACCCGCTATCACGCTTGCCTTGCTTGGTGCCATTGAATCGCTGCTGTGCGCACGCATTGCCGATGGACTCATTCATGATCGCCACAACTCCAACCAAGAGTTAATGGCTCAGGGCGCCGCTAATCTGGTCGCTCCATTTTTCGGCGGCATGCCAGCCACAGGAACAATTGCCAGAACAGTTACCAATATACAAAGTGGTGGCCGCTCTCCAATCGCTGGGATTGTTCACTCTGCGACATTACTCGTGATTATTTTATTTGGGGCTCCATTAGCAAAAAATATTCCCCTAGCTAGCCTAGCTGCCATTCTCATGTTTGTCGCTTGGAATATGGGTGAATGGAAAAAATTTGCAGACCTAAAACAATTTCGCCTGCCTTATCGCATCACTATGTTGAGCGTATTTTTTCTAACAATCATTCTTGATCTCACCGTCGCCATACAGGTGGGCCTGCTTTTAGCATTTATCACCTTTATCTATCGCATCTCAAGCCTATCGCGCCATGAGCCGGCAAGCACAGTTGATTTCCCAGAACTACAACAACATCAAGGAAGAATTTCTGCATTCAGAATCTATGGGGCAATCTTTTTTGGCGCCGTAAAACTTCTAGAGAGCATCGAAAATGAATTGCCCTCCAAGACCTTGATTCTCGACCTTAAGAATGTGATTTACATGGATGTTTCCGGGATGGACGCCATTCTGAGTCTTGAAGAAGTCTGCAAAGCTCGAGGTATCCAGCTAATCATTTGTGGACTAGCGCATCAGCCGCAAGAGATGGCGCTGCGCGGAGGTCTATTTGAGCGATTACCAACTACAAATATTTATCCAGATCTGCAAAGTGGCATTGCTGCTGTCATTAGTCAGTCACATTAACTAATACAGAAACCGCCCCTGAGCAAAGCTTCGGGCAAATACCAAGCGCGATATAGGCCAAATAAGCCTGCAGCCAATAAAAGACTGGCAGCAAAATACCTCACCCAAGCGTATTGACCAAATTGAGTCAGGGCCGCTGAAAATTGAGAGATCAGCAGTAAGTTAGGTAATGTGCCCAAACCGAATGCCAGCATTAATGCTGCCCCCGTCACAACATCGCCAGACAAAAATGCAAGCGGCAAAACACTGTAAACCAGGCCACAGGGAACTAGCCCCCATACCATCCCACTAAACCAGCGGGATGAACGTCCCGTGAAACCCCCCAAGTACTTTGCCCAATAAGTGGCTATCTGCGCACCAAGCCACTTTCCAGCCAATCTAGGGCTGCCGGATTTCTTACGCAAAAGCCGCAAACCCATGACCAGCAAAATCAAGGATGTAAATGCAAATAATGGGCGTTGAATCGGCACCAAATTTTGCTGCCAAAGCACGACACCAACCCAAGCCGCAGATGCGCCAAGCAAAGTATAGGTAGTCAAACGCCCTAAATGCATGATTAATTGAAGATAAAAGAGCTCAGACTTGCTTTGGAGTCGGATATGGGAGGCTCGCTGACCTTCGCCTTGGCGCTCAATAGCCGATGCAATACCACCGCACATTAAGGCGCAGTGCCACCCACTGACTAGGGCGCCTAAGAAGACGGCCAGCAAGAGGCTAGTGGTAAGCATTTAGAAACCCACCGCTAAAGGGAAATATTAAAATTGCGCATTATCCTAGTAGAATAAACTGGTCTGATAACTAGATCGAATATGAATTACACCAACTCAGATAACCCAAGCAGCAAATGCTCAGTATGCGTACTGGGTCAATTTTGCCTGCCAGTTGGTATCAGCTCTACAGACATTGCCAAGATTGACACCCTCGTTAAAGAACGCGTTCATCTACAAAAAGGTGAAAGCCTCTACCGTCATGGCGATACTTTAAGCGCTGTTTATAGCGTTCGCTTTGGCACCCTAAAAACCGAATACTGCTTAGAAGATGGTCGCCAACAAGTGATTGGCTTTCATCTTCCCGGGGAGATTTTAGGTCTTGATGGAATCGGTGATGGCCACTATCAATCCGATGCTGTTGCCCTCGAAGAGAGCGAAGTCTGCATCATTCGTTATGAAGCATTTGAGGATTTGGCTCGCCAAATTCCAGTACTCCAAAAACAGTTTCATCGCATTCTGAGCCGCGAACTTACCCAAGATCAGCGCCACCTACTCTCACTAGGCAGTTTGCGTGCAGAAGAACGTTTAGCAAGCTTCCTGTTGAATTTATCGCAGCGCCTCGCTGCTCGCGGCTATCTTAATAATGAATTTGATTTACGTATGAGTCGTGTGGAAATTGGCAGCTACCTGGGTATTCAGATTGAAACCGTGAGTCGCATGCTTTCCCGCTTCGCCGAGTCAGGATTGATTCAAATTAAACAACGCCATATTAAGTTAATCGATATGGATGGGCTGTATGAATTAGCCGGCATCCCCAATCCTGACCGCAACACTCAAATCAAACCGATTGGCGTTTGAGCTTAAGCGCTCTAAATCAAGCCACGATCTGGAGTTTTACCGCCTTCAGAATCAATTCCCGGAAGAATGTATGCAGTCAAGGCACTCGAGAATGAGCAGAATACCCAGATAACAAAAAATCCAATGGTGTAGATACCCTCATCAGAAATATTGGGATGGTAGCCAAAAAACAGTAGTTCGGCTGGATGCACAATGCTAAAAAGCAAGCCCTCAGCCAGAATAGATACCAGAAAAGATGGCCACATAATCCAGATGAATAATCGGTACTTCATTTTCGGCCTTGCTCTTCTTTGATCTGCTCTACTTTCAATCCGCGCTTCACTACGCCATCCCGCACCGGCTTGTCAGCATATAAATTGACAGCAAGATAAATAGTAATCATGCAACCAATAGCAGCAATAGCGGGTCCACTAATGAGTAACCAAGGCCACATCTGCTTAAACCACGGCTTATTAACTTGTTGTTCTGACATATTCATCCTCTCCATTCTTTGCTATACAGCTTAGCGGGGAATAATAAAGCTTGATTTTTCATCGCGTGTCCTAGTGATCTTCTCACCACCAGAAATCTCTTGAGCAATAACATCAAAGTGAATTGGGTAATTACCCGGCTCATTTACACCGATTGCAGTACTCACTTTAATTGGCATCAGTAAATTACTGGCGGGGCCTACCTCAATTTCAGTTACCAGTTGAC
This sequence comes from Burkholderiaceae bacterium, assembly GCA_947448625.1. Taxonomy (GTDB): domain Bacteria; phylum Pseudomonadota; class Gammaproteobacteria; order Burkholderiales; family Burkholderiaceae; genus Polynucleobacter. The sequence continues at coordinate 41,513 of CANFOT010000001.1, forward strand.
TCTGGGAATTAAGGATTTTTAAATCCGCTAAGCCTGTCGCCCTAACCTGCACATTCATTTTATTTTCAGACGCATTCATAATCTGAATGCGGTAGATATTCTCAATGCGCACTCCATCCACCTCACGTGCCAAGGCGCCACGATCGCGCATGATATCCACCCGCAAGGGATTGCGAGTCGCCAACGAAACCAAGAAAGCAATCGCCAGAACCGCAATGAAAGCAGTGTAGATCAAGACTCGCGGACGCAAGATATGGCGTATCGCACTTTGGTTACTTTCTTTTTCTTCAATGGCACGTTCTGTCGTATACCGAATCAAACCTTTGGGATAGTCGACCTTCTCCATTACTTGATCGCACGCGTCAATACAGGCACCGCAACCAATACACATATATTGAAGGCCATCACGAATATCAATACCGGTCGGACATACTTGCACACAAATACTGCAATCAACGCAATCACCTAAGCCAAGAGTCGCATGATCAACCGACTTACTCCGACTACCCCTTGGCTCTCCACGCACCTTGTCATAGGTAACCAAGAAAGTGTCTTTATCCACCATCACGCTTTGAAAGCGCGCATATGGACACATATATTTACAAACCTGTTCACGCATAAATCCGGCGTTACCCCAAGTTGCAAAACTATAAAAGCATAGCCAAAAGGTTTGCCATGGACCAAGCGATAAATGCAAAATCGCGGCACTCAAAGTTTCAATTGGCGTGAAGTAGCCGATGAAAGTAAAGCCCGTCCAGAAAGCAATTAAGAGCCATAGAAAATGCTTAGTAATTTTCAGACGCCACTTACGAATACTCCATGGCCACTCTTCGCCATCTAAGCGTATACGCGCGAATCGGTCACCCTCAACCTTGCGCTCGATCCACATAAAAATTTCGGTATAAACCGTTTGAGGACAGGCGTACCCGCAAAATAAGCGACCGGCAACTGCCGTAAACAGGAATAGCGCTAAGGCCGAAAGAATCAGTAAAAGCGTTAGGTAGATAACGTCCTGCGGCCAAAGCACCAAGCCGAAGATATAAAACTTACGCTGTATTAAATCAAAGAGAACTGCTTGACGACCATTCCAACTGAGCCAAGGAAGGCCATAAAAAAGTAGTTGTGTGGCAATAACAAGAATGAGGCGCCAGCGGGCAAAAATTCCGCCAACAGAACGCGGATAAATCTTTCGCCGGACCTCGTAAAGAGATTCCTCTATGACATCAATAGGGATAGGCTTCCCAACCGGCGAATGATCTGACACTACTTACTTAGCTACTGCAGTCTTGTTATTTGATAAACCCCAAACATATGCAGTCAAGAGATGAATCTTTTCAGGACTGAGCACTTTATCTTGGGAAGGCATCATTGCCATACGGCCTTTAGTTACAGTCTCAACTATTGTCGCTTCTGAACTACCGTAAAGCCAAGTCTTATCCGTTAAGTTGGGCGCACCCAAAGCAATATTGCCCTTACCATCCGCGCCGTGGCAAGCCACGCAATTCGCCTTAAATACCTCGGCACCGCGCGCTGCTTTTAAGTCATCCGCAGGTAGGCCTGAGAGGCTGCGAACATAATTCGCAACATCCACAATTTGCTTGCCATCCAATTGCGGGAACGGAGGCATGACACCACCACGACCATTAATAATCGATGCTTTGATATTCTCTGGGGAGCCGCCATAGAGCCAGTCGCCATCAGTCAAATTCGGGAAGCCTTTCGAACCACCGGCGTCTGAACCATGACACTGAGCACACGAATTTAAAAACAAACGTTGACCCATTTCGCGCGCTTTTGGATCTACAGCAACCTGCTCTACATCCATCTTGACGTACTTAGCGTACACAGGCTTCAACTCATCATTAGCGTTTGTCATTGAGCTCATGAGTGCGCCATCTGTGCTGTATCCCAAAACTCCAGGATAAGAACCTAGACCTGGATACAGGACTAGGTATACCAAAGCAAAGATGCACGACAACAAGAACATCCACATCCACCAACGTGGCAACGGGTTATTTAACTCACGCAAGTCACCATCCCAGACGTGGCCCGTATCCGCAACCGCACCATCAGCCGTATGGACTACCTTAGCCTTGCGCTGGGAAAACAGCAGCCAGATACACCAAACAATACCGACCAATGAAACGAGTGCGATGTAATTACTCCAACCGCTACTAAAAAAGTCACTCATGATTTGTCCTTACTAAATTCATCTGGAAGATCAAACGGAAGCTCGGCTGACTCCTCGTTAGCCGACCGCCGACTCGGAGACCATGCCCACCAAACAATCCCAACAAAAAAGAGGAGTCCTATTACTGTTGAAAATGCAGAGAGATAAGGTGTGATCAGTTCCATTTGATTTGTATAGTTTTAATTAATAATCCTGGCAATTACTTCGCTACTACTTCATCAACAGTGATGTACCGACGTGAAATACCCAAGCCTTGGAGGTAAGCTACTAAAGCATCCATCTCTGTTTTGCCTTCTAATTCTTTCGGTGCGTTCGCGATATCTTCATCGGTATATGGCACACCAAGACGACGCATTGCAATCATGTGGGACTGAATCGAAGAAGCATCAGCAGCACTCTTCTGCAACCAAGGATATCCAGGCATATTGGACTCAGGCACAACATCGCGAGGATTGTTTAAATGAATCTGATGCCAAGCATCTGAATAACGACCGCCAACACGGGCTAGATCCGGTCCAGTACGCTTGCTGCCCCATAGGAATGGATGATCAAATACTGACTCACCAGCCAAAGAGTAAGGACCATAACGCTCAACTTCTGAACGCAAAGTACGGATCTGCTGCGAATGACAACCAACACAACCTTCGCGCTGATAGATGTCACGACCAGCTAATCGCAATGCCGTATAGGGCACAACACCCGGGCTTGGCTCCGTAGTTGTGTGCTGAAAAAACAATGGAACAATTTGAACTAATCCAGCAATGGAAACCACTACGATCGTGGCAATAATTAACCAGCCAACGTTCTTCTCAAGTGTTCCATGGGAAAAGAATTTATTTTCATTAGACATTTTCTTCTCCTCTTAGTGACTGTTATTTGCCAATGGAATTGGCGCGTTAATAAAGGTTTTTCCTTGCACTGTTTTGAAGACGTTATAGGCCATCAAGAACATACCGCTCAAGTAACAAACACCACCTAACAAGCGAATCACATAGAAAGGATAAGTTGCCTTAACTGATTCAACAAAGCTATATGTCAATGTGCCGTCTGGCTCAAAAGCCCTCCACATCAAACCTTGCATTACTCCAGCGATCCACATTGCGGCGATATAAATCACCACGCCTATCGTTGCGATCCAGAAATGTATTTCAATTAAACGTGTGCTGTACATATCTTTCTGACCTACTAAGCGTGGAATCAGATAGTACAAAGATCCGATAGTGATCATGGCAACCCAACCCAGCGCACCCGAGTGCACGTGACCAATTGTCCAATCTGTGTAGTGGGACAGGCTATTCACAGTCTTAATAGACATCATCGAACCTTCGAACGTAGACATACCGTAGAAGGACAAAGCCACTACCAAGAATTTCAGAATTGGATCACGACGTAATTTATGCCAAGCGCCAGATAAAGTCATGATGCCGTTGATCATGCCACCCCAAGATGGAGCCAATAAGATTAAGGAGAACACCATACCCAGTGATTGAGTCCAATCAGGCAATGAAGTGTGCTGTAGATGATGAGGGCCCGCCCACATGTATGTGAAATTCAAAGCCCAGAAGTGGACGATGGATAAACGATAGGAGTAGATCGGACGCTCTGCTTGCTTAGGGATAAAGTAATACATCATTCCCAAGAAGCTGGTGGTCAAGAAGAAGCCTACGGCATTGTGACCATACCACCACTGAACCATCGCATCCTGTACGCCTGCATATGCAGAGTAAGACTTCCACAGGCTTGCTGGCATTTCTAGGTTATTAAAAATATGGAGAATGGCAATCGTCAAGATGTATGCGCCAAAGAACCAGTTGGAAACATAGATATGTTTTGTTTTGCGCTTCATGATGGTGCCGAAGAACACCACTGCGTAAGCCACCCAAACCAAAGTGATCAAGATATCAATTGGCCACTCTAACTCCGCATACTCTTTAGAAGTGGAAATACCGAGTGGCAAAGTCACGGCAGCTAGGACAATGACAGCCTGCCAACCCCAGAAGGTAAATGCAGCTAACTTGTCACAAAAGAGTCTCGCCTGACACGTGCGCTGCACGATGTAATAAGACGTTGCGAATAATGCAGAGCCGCCAAAGGCAAAGATTACCGCATTGGTGTGCAAGGGACGCAAGCGGCCATAGCTCAACCAAGGAATATTAAAAGTGATTTCGGGCCAAATGAGCTGCGCAGCGAGGATAACCCCCACAAGCATGCCCACAATTCCCCAAAGCACCGTAACAATGGCAAATTGGCTGACAACCTTGTAATTGAAGGTATCTTGATTATTCCCCACGGTAAGTCCCATGGTTTCTCCTTTTTTTGTGACCAGACAGCGACATAATCCAAATAGACTGAATTCATTATCAAAGTAAGCCTACAGGGGTGTTTTGATCTATATCAAAAAGGATGGGGGCATTTACATTTACCGAGCACTCTTTTTACAAGCAATATATCGCTATATATAACAAATATAAGGATATTGTTGATAGCATTTACTAACTTATTTTAGATTTGGTGTATCGTCATCCATCAAAATTGCCTCGCCGGGACCCTCTAAATCATCAAACTGACCTGCTTTTACAGACCAATAGAAAATCCAGGCTAAAAGACCGATTAATAGCAGCGAAATGGGGATTAAGAGAAAAAGGCTTTCCATCTTTCTAGTCTAGGCCTTTCTGAGGCGCCAAGCATTTAATGTGACAGCCAGGGAGGATAGAGACATTCCGATGCCTGCAACCCAGGGGTTAACCCAACCCATCATGGCTGCTGGAATGGCCAGCATGTTGTAGACCAAAGCCCAGATCAAATTTTCTTTAATAATCAATTGAGTTTTATCCGCTAACAGCAGAGATGTGGCTAAAGGGGCCAATGAATTCGCGGTCAAAATAGCATCCGCCCCCGCTGTTGCGAGAGGCGCCCCTGCCCCAACAGCAATGGAGACATCCGCTACCGCTAATAGTGGAGCATCGTTAATTCCATCACCAATTGCCCAGACAAAGCGACCCTCTTTTTGCAATCGTTCAATGTAGTGATATTTATCCTCTGGTGAGCAGGCGCCTTTGAAGTGGTCGATACCAACATGATGCGCCCACCAGGCGACTGTCGCAGCATCATCCCCGGATACTAGATGCACGGTGAGCTTGCGAGATTTTGAAGCAAGCAATAATTTCTCAAGACCGGCTCTTGGGGTATCTAAAAACAGGAAACTCGCAATCAAACCCTTGTCATCCGCCAAATGCACTTGCCCATACTGACCCTCTTGTGCAATCTGCTGAGCACCCACCCAAGCAGCACTTCCCAATCGATAGATGCCCGAGCTAAGTCCCCTGCCTAGAAAGTTCGTAACGGGTTTTGACAAGGCGGTTAGTGAGAGATTCTCTGCTGCTGCAGCTCGCAATAAAGAAAGTGCAATTGGATGTTTTTGCCCAGCTTCCATTGAGGCAGCAAGACTAAGTACATCTGCTCGAGAAAATTCTGCGCGGGCGATCAGCACTTCTTTTAGCTCTGGTTGACCCATAGTGAGAGTGCCGGTTTTATCCAGCACTAAGTCCGTAGCATTAACCAAGCCCTCCAAGACATGACCGCGCACAATTAACAAGCCCAGTTTGGTAACAGCACCCTGGGCTGCTGCCATCGCCGTTGGAACAGCTAGCGATAAAGCGCAAGGACAACTAGCAACTAATACCGAAACCAAAACCGTCCAAGCCCTACTAGGATCGACATACCACCAAATTGTTGAAGCCAAAAAGGCGGCAATCAACAAAAATCCAACAAAATATCCAGCCCACTTTTCCGCTAGACTCACCATTAAAGGCTTGGCTTGCAATGCCTGATCTAACAAAGAGGCAATACCAGCGATGCGAGTGGACTGTCCAACTGCATCAATTCGCATTAGCATGGGATTCAGAATATTGTGCGTACCTGCATAAACCCGATCACCAATTTTTTTATCGATTGGTTTTGATTCTCCGGTCAGCAATGACTCATCTAGAGCACTCTCGCATTCAATCAAAATACCATCGGCCGGCACAACATCACCAGGCGGAACACGTAAAACCTCCCCAGGATTGCAATTGATGACTGGAACAATCTCTACTTTCTGAGATGCGGGATAGTTCGGCACTCGCTCACAAGTGGCAGGCAACTGTTTGGCTAGAGCCTCAGCCCCACCCTGCGCATCTTGGCGCGCCAATAATTCCACATAGCGAGCCGCCAAGATAAAAGCAACAAACATAGTGATGGAGTCAAAGTAGCCCTGCCCTGAGCCTGTTGCTAGATTCACTGTACCAGCGCAGAAAGCCAACGCTAAAGCCAGGGCAATCGGTACGTCCATACCCAACAAATGTGTTTTATGGAAGGAGGTAACGCTACGCCATGCTGCCTGGAAAATCGGTCCTGCGGAATAGACCATTACAGGCACAGTGAGGGCCCAACTGGTCCAACCCAACAGCAAGTCATATTCTGCGGTGATGTCACTATCACCCATATAAGATGGCCAGGCATACATCATCACCTGCATCATGCCCAACAAGGCTACCCCGAGCCTTGTTAGTAATTGACGGCGCTCTTTCTTTGACCTTTCAATAGAAAGCGAAGGTTCGAAAGGCCAAGCCTCATAACCAATGCGCTCTACCTCAAAAAGCAAACGCGCCAAACTAGTGTGAATTGGCGAAAATTCTACCTTGACCTTTTGACTCACGTAATTGATCTGTACATCTTTCACGCCAGGTATGCGACGTAAGTGCTGCTCACATAACCATACACAAGCAGCACAGCGAATTTTCTCAAGCCGTAAAGTTGTTTCTAGATCTCCATCCACCCCACTCGGCCGAGTATATCTACCAAGTAAAGAAGGATCATCATAGGGTGCAAGACTATCGGGAATAGTATTTGAGGCAAGATAAGCAGCAGGCTTATCAGCCGATTGAGAGCGGCGCGCATAGAAAACTTCAAGGCCCTCGCCATGAATTGTTTGTGCAATCGCCATGCATCCTGAACAACAGAATCTTCTTCTTACCCCACCAAGCTCAAACTCATAAGAGTCGCTAGGAAGAATAAAGCTTCCACAGTGGTAGCAACTATTATTTAATGAGCTAGAGTTCATGAAGGCTTATTGATTTGCGCTAGCGGTTTACCCACCCAACCTTTGCGACGCTCATAGATCACAAACAGAACGCCCCACATCACCACAGCAGCATATGCCCAGACCCAAGAAATTTGAGAGGTGCGTGATCCAGTTAAGTCCAGAATAAAACCAAAAATAGCAGGGCCTAATAAGCCACCTCCAAAACCCATTAAAGAATGCAGACCCATTGCAGCGCCTTTAATGTTCTCTTGAGCGCTAGTGACCAAACCAGCGGTTAATGTAGCCGAATCAGCCATGATAAAGACCGCATGCCCTATAGCCAAAGCAACAATAAACCACCAAGACCGCCCTGTAGATAGAGCGAGTGCCACCCCAAACACGGCACTCAAGAGCATCGCCAAGCAAATCCATTTCTGCCGGCCTATTTTTAATGCAACTTCATTGCCGAGAATTGAGGAAGGAACGCCAAAGAAATTAATGACGCCCGCAAGTGTTGTGGCGGTTAATAAAAATGATTCGCCTGACACGAGAGTACAAAAACCAAAAAAAGCCACAATCCAACTGCGCGATGCAAAGAGTTCAAGTGAATGCGCGGTATAGCCAAAAATAAATCCTGAAGCTGTTTTATCTTGCAAGACCAATCGCCATTTATCAACCGGAAAAATATCCCTTAATCGAATTTGTATAGGCCCATGCCATTTTTCATGGTCAAGCGCAGGGATAAATAGCAACACAATTAAAGATGCGGTGAACGGGCCCAAAGCAATCACCCCGAAAACATACCGCCAACCCATTGCACTCAATATCCAGCCTGAGCAGAGATAAGAAAAGCCGGTTCCAATGCCAAAGAAGGCGGTATAAAAAGCAATATGGCGAGTGAGCTCACCCGACTTAATGCGATCCGACAGAATTTTTAACCCAGGCATATAAGTGCCCGCCAATCCAGCACCATTAAGCGCCATCAATACCATGGCGGTCCAGAAGTTATGGGCCAAGAGACTCATGCCTAGCAAACCGCAGCTTGCTGAGAGTCCACCTATCAGGTAGACCTTTTTCGCATCAATACGATCTGTTAGCGCGGTTGCCAACGGAACCATCAGCATATAACCAAAGAAAAAAGCGCTGGCAATGAGGCCAGACTGCAGATTGCTAAGCTGCCACTCATCTTGCAAAGTTGTCAGCACTACGGCATAACAAGCGAAACCTAGCAACGCACAGGTTTGCGCCATGAGCATGAGGGGTGTGTAACCGATGGGTTTAAAGCGCATAAATACTCACCAAAATTGATGCCTCATTCTACTCGTCCAACAAAACCGCTACACTAGGAAAAACAAGGGGGCCCCATGAATCATTTGCCAAATCTAATCAAAATATTCACATTTTCAGCAATAGCACTTGCAAGCTCTTTGGTCGCTGCCAATACATATCCGAATAAACCCATCAAGGCAATTGTTCCCTTTGCAGCGGGGAGTGCTACTGACCAAATTGGGCGCGCATTTGCATCCAAAATGTCTGATGCCTTAGGTCAGCCAGTGGTGATCGAAAATCGTCCAGGCGCAAATGGCATGATTGGAGCGGATGTAGTTGCAAAAGCACCGGCAGATGGCTATACCTTACTATTCGGCACCAATAGCACTAATGCTGCATTAAAAAGTCTCGTAAAGACCCTCCCTTATAACCAAGATACCGCCTTTACACCTATTGGGTATTTTGGCTCTGTACCGCTTATCGTTGCCATCAATAACGATGTCCCAGCCAAATCCCTAAATGGCTTGGTTTCGCTAGCTAAAGCTGATCCAGGAAAAATTACATTTGCCTATGCAAGTACCTCGCAGCGCGTTTCCTCAGAGATGCTAGCAAGCGTAGAGGGGATCAAAATGACGGGGGTATCATATAAAAGCGGGCCCAATGCAATGACTGATCTCATTGGCGGTCAAGTCAATATGTTCACTGCAGACTTTGCCGTAACTTTGCCGCAAGTACAGGCAGGAAAGATACGCGGCCTAGCAGTCACTTCACTTAAGCGCTCACCAGCCATCCCCGAATTACCCACCGTAAATGAAGCGCTTGGAATCAAAAATTATGAATTAATCGCCTTCTTTGCAGCCTTTGGTCCAGCAGGGCTACCCAAGGACGTTGTTCTTAAATTGAATAAAGCTATTAATGAAGCAGCCAAATCAAAAGAACTCATTGATCGCTTTTCTGCAATGGGATTTGAAAGTCAACCGGGCAGCCCCGAAATGCTAGACAAGAAAATTAAGTTAGAAACAATCAAATGGGCAAAAGCAATTAAGGAAGCAGGTATGCAACCGGAATAGCGAGACATTATTTATCGCTGGTATTGATCTCCATGGCGAGCAAGTAATAAGACAAGCTTTTGCCATGGGCATCTAGATTTAACGAAAGATTGACGCCCCCATCTAGAACATCATCAATCACAAAATTCATAGCAAAAAGCTGTGGCAAAACAAAACGCTGAACTAATCCAGGGCTTCTAAAACCAAAGTGTTCGCTAACTCGCTCCACAGTTAGATTTCGTAGTAAAAGTGGAAAATCTTCAGATCGAAATGCGATCACACTAATATTAGAGCGGTTACCCTTATCTCCTGTTCGCGCATGTGCCAACTGATAAAGCGGAATAGATCTCTCAGTCATTTTATTTTTCAGAAAAAAACTCGAAAGAAGCTTTTATCGACTCGCGTGGCACGAAGCAAACCAGGGTATTAAGACGAGGCCGAACACTCGTACGCACCCCACCGCCGCCTGCCGGTCCACAGGTATATAGGGCGGTCACCTCCCTGCAAACTCGATTAGCCTCCGCCTTAATTTGATGGGACGCAGCTACACGCAAGCGAATGTCCTCAAATTCTCCTTGAGTATTAAGTTTGGGCCTCCGACCATCGTCACCAGAAAAAATACTTGCTGACCCAATAAAATCGATACGCAGATTGAGAGTATCGGAAAGTCGCTCTTGAATAATCTGGGCGGCAAGTTGAGCGCGCTCATAAGCATGGTGCCCGGCATACGAAATCTCCGCCTCAGCAAGCCAACCACCATCAATGCATATATTTGCCTTCAAAGTGGATGGCCGCTCATGTCCAGCAATACCATCCAAAGAAACAACATCCAGACCGCACTCCCGTAATTGGACATTACTAATATCAGCAATAACGTCTGGAGTTAAATATTGCGCTGGATCATGTACTTCATATAAAAGTTGCTCAGTTACCGTCATTCGATTCACAATGCCGCCAGTATTGACTGGCTTGGTAATACAAAAATTTCCGTTCTGATCAAACTCAACAAATGGAAATCCAACATTTGCCAAATCAGGAACGTCTTTAATTCCAGGATCAGCAAAGTATCCTCCCGTAACTTGAGCACCACATTCGAGCAAATGACCAGCCATAGTAGCGGCTCCTAAAAAGTTCCAATCACTCCAGGACTTTTTAAAATGCATCATCAAAGGTCCGACTGTAAGGGCTGGATCAGCCACCCGACCAGTAATCACAATTTGCGCTCCAGCGCTTAAGCTATCCGCAATCTCGCGAGCACCTAAATAAACATTAGCACTAACTAAAGAGCTTTCGCTTAAGAGCCTAAGGTCTTCATCACTCAAATTCTGCTTCACCAGATCCCGAAGCTCTGGCGCAGAAATATCATCGCCTTTTACAATCGCAATTTTTAAATCTGGCAGGCCCTTCTTTTTTGCAATCCTCGCTATACATCTAGCTGCACCCACTGGATTGGCTGCGCCAAAATTGCCAACAATGGGTATGCCATGCGTAATACAGTCAACTAAGATTGGCTCAATCATCTCCAATAGAAGCGGTTCATAGCCCAAAGCCTCATTTTGAGAGCGCTCCAATTGGGCCAACGCCAAAGTTCTCTCTGCCAAGCTTTCAAAAATAATACAGGCTGGGCCGCCCAGCCTAATCAGCTCGTCGACAAGCGGTTTGGCGACACCTAAACGATCCCCAGAAAACCCAGCGGCACAAGCCACGCGATAGATATCGGGAAAATTCATCTCAATGGGACTTATTGTTGACTAACTTTTGGTGAATCCTGGAAGCTATTTGAGCGGAAGGTCAGCACCAATGTATCTCTATAGCCGTGAGGACCTAGTGGCTGTATGGGCGTGGATTCATGAATCATTCTTTCATCATTCATAAGCAACAAAGACCAAGGCTGAGTCAACGTAAATCTCAAGCCCGCGGAACCGCCCGCCTCAAAGATGCGAGTCTCGCCACCCTTAATACCAACCCGATTCAATAGAAAGACGGCTACGAAGTCTACGCCATCCCGGTGCGCTCCTTCAGGGGTTGGGCGCCCAATTCCATCGGTTGTATCAATCCGAAATTGATGTGCCTCAACAAACCAAGCACTTACCAGCTTGACGCTATTTAATACATGCGCTAATCCCAATAACAGAGACTGCCAGGCAGGATTGCTTGTAAGCTGAGCCTGAGAAGGCTCAAACCAACGCTCAATGCCTCCATGCAGAGCGTTGTAATCCACAGATTGCCAATGCGCGCGATGGGGGACCATCACAAGGGATTCGCCTTTAATTTCATAACTCGCATGACGGCGAAATCGATAGCGTCCACCGTCTTTCAAATATGGATCTCGGGGTAAATCATCCCAAAACCGTGCAAGCTCCAATAGGGAATCAAGGGGGACCTGAGCAATCTGAGCTACATCCTCTGCGGAAATTATGGCAAAGCCATCACCACGAAGAGAGTCCGATACATCCTTAATTGGCGTTAATGCGGGCGATAGGTTCATTGTGGACATAGGTTTTTAATGGCGCTGAAATTAATCAAAATTTAATCTAATTGCGCACCCGATGCCTTAACAATTTTTGCCCATTTAACAATTTCATCCTTGAGGAGAGCGCTTAGCTTTGCAGGTGCGACAGGGCTAAGATCTAAGCCTTGCGCACTCAACTTCTCACGCACATCAGGACGACCAAGCACCTTCCCCATTGCGAGCTGTATTTTTTTCGCAGCCTCAGAACTTACATCACTGGGGGCAAAAAGAGCGACCCAAACCTCACCAACACAATCTGGATAGGTCTCGGCAAGCGTAGGAATTTCAGGCGCGGCACTTGAACGCTTCGCAGAGCTAATTGCAATTGCCTGCAATTTTCCAGCTTTGATGTAATTCAAGGCCGAGGGGAGACTTGCAAAAGCGAGCGGGACCTGACCACCCAATACATCATTAATTGCAGGTGCAACACCCTTATATGGAATATGCTGCATCTCAATGCCAGCACTGGTATTGAGCATTGCACCAAGTAAATGGCTAATCGTTCCATTACCAGCTGAAGCATAAGACAACTCACCAGGACGCTTCTTAGCAGCAGATACTACGTCTGCCAAAGTTTTGTAAGGCGACCCCGGTGGCGATACCAAGACATAAGGCGTCCCGCCAATGTAATACAGCGGAACAAAGTCATTCACCGGATCAAATCCGGGGTTCTTGTACAAAGAAGGATTAATTGCTTGTGCGCTATTAATAGTCAGCAGCAGCGTGTAACCATCCTTGGCAGCACGTGCAACACTTTGGGTGCCAATATTTCCTCCGGCACCCGGCCTATTTTCGACGACGATTGAAGTACCAAGAACCTCACCCAGAGAAGGCGCAATTAATCGTGCAACGATATCGTTGGTTCCACCCGCAGCTTGGGGGACGACCATGGCAATCGGTTTGGATGGGTAGGGTTGAGCAAGCGCGCCTACAGAAAAAAGCCAAGCGCCTAATAGCGCAGCAATCGCAACAATATTCTTATGCTTCATTATTTCTCCTGAGATAGGGAGTTCAGTCTTCCGCGAACTTCACCGACATGCCCTTTCAAATCATACAACTCTTTAGCATCCAACATTGACACCTTAATATTTCCAACTCGTCTTTCGATATCAGCCAAGTCTTTGAAGTTCTTTTGCGCTAGCTCGGGACTGGCTGCATTTCTCTCAATCACCTTTAACTCTTCGTATACCTGAGATAATTTCAGACGTAGCAGGAAATTTTTCGTCGCAGGGATGTAAGTAAATAGCGGAATCAAGATCACTAGTAGCGGAATCACAATCTTTGCAAAACGTCCAATCCACACTGCAGTCCAGAAAGGAAGATGGCGATGCAAGAAAGAAGGCCCATCTTTTAAGTAGATTTCAGCATCAACATGCACGGGGAAATCAAGGCCGGTACCAGACGGAAACTCTCCCGGATTTTGTAAATAAGAATAGGTTTTGAGTATGTCGTACGTATCACCAAGCAAGAGTGTTACCAATGCAGGGCTCACATCATCCTTTCCTACTAATGTCGCCGTTGCTGCTAATACCTGTATATCTTGACGCGGAATATCGTGCGCAATACTTACTACCCCACGCGGCACCTTTACCTTTGATAGGAAAGGGAAGATATGAACATAGGCATCGGCTTGCTCAAAGCTCATTAAACGAATGCCAGGAGTCTCATAAAAAATTTTTAGGATAGGAGCCTCGGCTGCACTAACAATAAATACAGCATCCAATTCATTCTTTTTAAATTTCTCCAGGGCATCCAACGGCTTTAACTTTTCAGCATGAAAATCACTTGCGCTCAATCCACTTGCTTCGAGCAGCTGAGAGGTCAACGACAAGGTGCCGCTACCTTCATTTCCAATCGCAACCCGCTTACCCTTTAACTGGCTCAACAGGTTTAATTTTCCCGCGTCATCCTTAAAGCTAGCTTCTCGATACCAAACCCATAACGGCTCATAAAAGACCCCCGCAATAGAAACTAAATTGGGGTATTTGGAAAGATCTGCTACGCCACCCTGAATCATCGCAAAATCAACGCCAGAATCTGGATTACTCAATAAAGCAAGGTTGTCGCCAGTACCGCCAGTAGCTCGTAATTTCAGCGACACCCCCTGTCGGGAAAGTTCGCCCTGAAGCCTTTCTCCAAACTTTTGGTAGAGCCCAGTCGGAAATCCCGTTGCCAATTCAATTGATCTAGGTGGCGGAGGAACCAATACCCAAAGCGTGGCAAACAGGATGCCAACCAGAATCAAGAAGGCAATGCCCACTGCCAAGGGGTTATAAATATTTTTGCGTATGAAGTCCATAAGAATTCTTCTCGTTTTTGTCATTATGCCCCGTGCTTAGGAATCGTTAGTGGAATGAAATCCCTTTAAATGATTCGAGATAAGATGGAGTTTTAGGGAACCCAAAATTAGGATAGAAAATGAACTCAAACCCCAATAAGGTAGCCCTAGTCACGGGAGCGGGAACAGGAATCGGCAAGGCGGCTGCTAAGGCGCTTCTGAACGGAGGATATTACGTGGTTCTTGTCGGCAGAAATCTTGAAAAACTCAGGCTCGCCATTCAAGCCATTGGCGGAAACAGTCAAACTTGCCTGGCCCTCGCTTGTGATATTGGTAAGCCTGACGAGGTAAAGCGCTTATTCACAGAAATCCAAGGGCGGTTGGGTCGCATTGACGTACTATTTAACAATGCCGGCATGGGTGCCCCAGCTATTCCGATGGAGGAACTGAGTTACGAGCAATGGATGAATGTCGTCAACACCAATCTCTGCGGAGCTTTCCTATGCTCGCAAGAGGCTATCCGCATGATGAAAGCGCAATCGCCTCAAGGCGGCAGAATTATCAACAATGGCTCTATCTCTGCCCATGCACCCCGCCCTATGTCTGCGCCCTATACGGCCACTAAACATGCAATGACAGGACTCACAAAATCGATTGCCCTGGATGGCCGCCCATTCAATATTGCCTGCGGTCAGATCGATATTGGCAATGCCGGGACTGAAATGACCATTCCCATGGCGGCTGGAATTTTGCAGCCCGATGGATCAAAAAAAGTTGAGCCGCTAATGGATGTAGATCACGTGGGTCAGGCTGTACTACACATGGCCCAACTCCCCCTAGAAAGCAATATTCTATCCATGACCATCATGGCAACAAACATGCCATTTGTTGGGCGAGGATAATTAAGGCCTGGCCTGATCAATCACCAAGCGGGCATCTTTCGTACCCACTTTGATGGTTTGAGGTGCAGAAATTAAATCGCCAGATTCAGGCGCCGCCATTCCAGTTTTGGAGATACGCACCTCCACCGACACCTGGGGTAATTGAGAAATCAGCGCATTGGGGTTCATCGCCAAAGCATCATTCAAAACAAAGCTCATTGGAAATGTCGTGACAGCGGTTTTCAAAACGGCAACTGGCATACGCTCACCTGGCTTACGCGCAATCACCATCAAGATATCGCCCGATTTAATTCTTTCTTTAAGTTGAGGAGTTATCTCTACGAGGCCGCTAACTACTTGACTGCTAAGTGCTGGCGCGCTAGCCGGCGAGAGCCCTCCCTTGCTACGTGCTTCAGCAATAGAAGCAGAAATTGCACGCGCCTCATCAGAGTCTACGGGCAACTGCTTAGCCAACTTATCCCAAGATTGCACAGCCGCTTTATAGTTTTGCACATTAAAGGCTGCGGCTCCAGAAAGCCACAGCGCCAGTAAATTATTGGGGTCTAGTGCCAATGCCTTATTAATTAGTTGTTGTGGCTTGCCAGCAAAATTTCCACTCGCATTTGCTGCCAGTACATCGGCATAATCAGCCAACAATTGTGGATCGGAGTCCACAAAAGAACCTGCGCGAGCATAAGCCTGCTCAGCCTCGGTATTGCGACCCAAAATCCGATAGGAACGAGCCAGCATAGCCCAACCCTTCAAATTGCCTGGCTCTTTTTCCATCTTGGCAGCAAACTCTGCAACCATCTTTTCAACAGACTCTTGGGTTACGGGTTTTTCAACGCCCTTCTGAGTGATTCGAGAGGCATCGCCCAAGAAAAAGTAAAGGCACGCTGACAGCGCCACTACAAAGATGCAAATACCGACGATAGTTTTCTTTGGGGAACCGAGCACTGCGAGATCATCGGCTTCATTGGTATCTTGAAAAAGACGTTGACGCATCTCTGCATGAGCCTGCTCATAACTTGCAGCGTCTACTGCACCCGACAAACGATCCTCCTCTAACTTGTCGAGCTCTTCTCGATAAATAGCCGCATTCATCTGACGACGTGATGTTGCTAACTCCTGAAGAGGAAATAAGAATGGACGCAGCAATAGCACTAAGACCAAAATCAACAAAAGAAGGGCCGGCATTAAAAAACTAGTCATTTGAATTTTCTATTGAACTGGATTTTGCGCCCCGAAGAAGTGCATCAATACGACGATTATCAGCATCTGATAGGGTGGCACTAGGCACACTCTGATTTCTGCGACGCAAATAAACCATTAAGCCGATAATGCCGGCAAGCAGAATAATGAAGGGGCCTATCCATAGCAGCCAAGTGATCGGCTTCACGGGCGGTCGATACAGCACAAAATCTCCGTAGCGATCCACCATAAAATTCCTGATTTGCTCGTCCGTCTTACCCTCTTTAATCAGAATACGAATCTCTGCGCGAAGGTCATTGGCCAGATCAGAGCGGGAACCAGCAAGCGATTCATTTTGACAAACCAAGCAACGCATTTCTTCTGATATTGCAATCAAGCGTTGCTCTGTCACTGGATCATCAGCCAGGGGTACTGCGTCTTTTGCAGTAGCAACATTCACTGCAACCGCGATGGCCAGGGCTAGCAAAAAGGATGAGATGAATTTTGTCAGCATTACTTAAGCTCACCCAATAAGGGAATGATTTTCTGATTGAGCAAATCCATAGTGAGTGGGCCAATGTGCTTAAAACGAATCACACCCGCCTTATCAATTATGTAAGTCTCTGGAACACCATACACACCATAGTCAATGCCAACCCTACCCTTAGCATCAAAAGCAGACAGGAGATAGGGGTTTCCTTGGCGTGTGAGCATGGCCATAGCATCATCACGCTTGTCCTTGTAATCCAAGCCAATAATAGGCGCAACTTGTAACTTGCCTAGTTCGACAAGAACGGGATGCTCTTCACGACACGCAACACACCAAGAGGCCCATACATTCAAAATCCAGGGCTTCCCTTTCATGCTTTCAGGCGAAAAAGTCTTTTGGGGATCTGCCAGCTGAGTTAATTCAAAAGCAGGGGCCTGTTTACCAATTAGTGGTGAAGGCACCTCATGTGGATCGCGATTCAAGCCAACCGCCAAAAATCCAACCAAAATCACAAACAACAGCAGTGGAATTAAAAACTTGGCTTTCATGCTGTTGCCTTACGTAACTTCATGCGATAGCGCTTATCGGATATAGCCAATACGCCACCCAAAGCCATCAATAAACAACCGCCCCAGATCCAGTCAACAAAAGGCTTGTAGTAAACCCGAACCGCCCAGGCCTTATCGTCCAACTCCTCGCCCAATGAAATATAAATATCTCTAGTTAAGCCTACATCAATAGCGGCCTCAGTCATCGGCATGGTTGACGAGAAGTAGCTGCGCTTTTCTGGATACATAGTGGCTTCTAACTTTCCATTGCGAGTCAGCAAGAAGGTGCCCTGCATTGCCTTGTAGTTAGGTCCAGGCACGACACTGACACTTTGCAACTGTATTTGATAGCCACCCACACTTACACTTTCCCCAGCGAGCATGCGCACATCTTTTTCTTCTTGATAGGCACCTACCATAGTGACGCCGACAACAAATATGGCTATACCCAGATGCGCCACCTGCATACCAATAAATGAACGTGTTGGTTTTCCTGCTTTTGCTTGACGAATTATTTGCATTACGCCAGAAGCAATCACCCAGAATGCCAATAAGAAACCGAGACTACCAAGCCAGGTAAATTCACCCATCACAAACGGGATTGAAGCGGCAGCAATTACAGCGACTACAGCTGCGACCCATAAGCGCTTGATAACAGCCAATAGATTAGAGTTTTTCCAGTTGGTCCATGGGCCAATTCCCATTAATACCAGCAAAGGAATCATGATGGGCACAAACACGCTATTGAAGTATGGGGGGCCTACCGAGATCTTTCCTAAATGAAGAGCATCAATCAATAGGGGATAGAGGGTACCCAAAAGCACCGATGCAGCAGACGCTACCAAGAACACATTACCAAGTAAAATAAAGGTTTCTCTTGAACTTAAGCTGAACTTGCCACCAAGCGTACTTTTTGGAGCACGCCAAGCATAGAGCGTTAATGACGAGCCCACTACCAATACCAAGAAAATCAAAATAAAGATACCGCGCTTGGGGTCGGTCGCAAATGCATGAACTGAGGTGAGCACTCCAGATCGCACTAAGAATGTGCCCAGAAGAGAGAGTGAGAAAGCAGTAATCGCTAGCAACACCGTCCAGCTTTTAAATCCACCGCGCTTCTCGGTGACCGCCAAAGAGTGAAGTAGTGCAGTACCAACCAACCAAGGGATGAATGAAGCATTCTCAACAGGGTCCCAGAACCACCAGCCACCCCAACCTAATTCGTAATAAGCCCACCAAGAACCCAGCGCAATACCAAGAGTCAGAAATACCCAGGCAGCAGTTGTCCAAGGACGTGACCAGCGCGCCCAAGCAGCATCTAAACGGCCGGATAACAAAGAGGCGATTGCAAAAGCAAACGCTACTGAGAAACCAACATAGCCCATGTACAACATCGGAGGATGAAATACTAAGCCAGGATCTTGTAGGAGCGGATTGAGAGATCGACCATCTTGTGCGGCCGGCAACAATCTTTCGAAAGGGTTTGATGTAGTGAGGACAAATAACAGTAGGCCAGTGCTGACTAGACCTAAAACGCCAATCACGCGAGCCACCATAAACTCATCGAGCGATTTTGAAAGCTGCGCAACTAAAAATGTCCAAGTAGATAGTAGAAAGATCCATAACAACAGAGAGCCTTCATGACCACCCCACACTGCGCCCAGACGATAAATCACAGGCAGCTGCGAATTAGAGTGCTCTGCTACATACAAGACAGAGAAATCATTCACATAAAAACTCCAGGCCAGAATTGCAAAGGCAGTGGCCAATAATAGAAAGACTGTTTGGGCTGCTGGTCTAGCCAACAATATCCATTCACGTCGACCTTGATACGCGCCGAGTAATGGAAGCACGCCCTGAATGATGGCAACACATAAGGCCAGGATTAATGCGTAATGTCCAAACTCAGGAATCATTATTTACTTCCATTTTTTTGAGCTTGCTCCAAGGCATGCTTCGCCTCTGGAGGCATATAGTTTTCATCATGCTTGGCCAATACTTCGCTAGCGATAAATTGTCCGCTTGGATCAAGGCGGCCTTGAATTACCGCGCCCTTACCCTCTTTGAACAAATCCGGAAGAATTCCGGTATACGCTACAGGAATATCTTTCACCATATCCGTGATAACAAAGTGCACCGTCAAGCCATCACGCTTCAGCGAGCCATCCCTAACCATCCCACCAATTCTAAAGACCTGACCACTTGGTGACTTACCAGCAGCGACCTCACTAGGAGTAACGTATAGAGCAATATTGCTATTAAGCGCATTGAGGATGAGTACTGCTGCTATACCAATAGCAATGAGTGCGCCAACAATAATGGCTGCTCGCTTATGTCTTGCTTTCACTTGCCACCCTTTTGATCAAACTGTTCTGCCAATACTTCCCGTTGAAGCCTATGCACAATCGCTTTATGGCGCACCCGAACAACTAGAGGCTCAATCAGAAATACCAAAGCACACACACCGAAGCTGCTCCATACATATAGCGCATAGCCACCCATTGCAAAGAATTCAGCCGGACTATTCCACATCAATGCTTCACCTCATTTAGTTGCTTAACCCAATCAGTATGGGCCTCACGCTCCAAAATGATGGCACGCACGCGCATTAACCCTACTGCGATTGAGTACATCCATAGACATAAGGCCATCAACAACATTCCCAAAAGCATTGTCTGAGCCATAGCCGGAGCCTTGGTTAAAGAAACAGAGGCGCCTTGATGCAAGGTATTCCACCATTTCACTGAAAAATAAATAATAGGCACATTCACTACGCCCACCAAGGCCAAGATCGCACCTGCTTTATCGGCACGACGAGCATTGTCAATAGAGGCTTGCAGAGCAATAAATCCGAGATATAAAAATAGAAGAATTAATTCAGAAGTGAGGCGAGCATCCCAAACCCACCAAGCACCCCACATAGGCTTACCCCAAAAGGCACCAGTCCATAGGGACAGAAAAGCCATCCAAGCGCCGATTGGCGCCAGCGCTTGAGCCATCATGGCAGACAGGCGGGTATTCAATACTAGCCCCAAGCCCGCCCAAACAGCCATCACCAAATAGATGAACATGGACATCCAAGAAGCTGGCACGTGGATAAAAATGATGCGATAACCCTGGCCTTGCACTGCATCTACTGGCGCCACGAAGAAGCTCATCCATAAGCCAGCAACTCCAAAAATAATCGTGAGCGCCCAGAACCAAGGAATCATTTTTCCGGCCAAGGGGTAAAAGACACTCGGGCTCGAGAATTTGAACCAGTTCGCCACGCGACCAGAGGATAAATTATTTACATTACTCATTCGATAGCAATCTTGACAGCGCTGGCGCTAACCCAAGGCACAAATGCTAATGCCAAAATGAATAAAGCGCCTAATAGAGAAAAATGCCCCGTAATATCAAGTCCTACACTGCCGGCATACACGGCACCAGCACCAAAAATCAACACCGGGATATAGAGCGGCAATATCAGGAGACTCATTAATACACTGCCTCCCCTCACCCCTAGAGTTAAGGCGGCACCTATTGAACCTAACAATGATAAAACCGGCGTTCCCAACAATAGCGCTGCCATTAGCACTCTTAAGGACTCAGCATCCAAATCAAATTGAATACCGATCACGGGTGCCAGCAAGACCAATGGCAGTCCACATACCAACCAATGGGCAACAATCTTACCCAATACCAAGGCTGTAAATGAATTCGGGGATAAGACCAGTTGCTCTAAGGTCCCATCCGCGTAATCAGCCGCAAACATCCTCTGCAAACCAAGCAAAGTTGAAAGTAATGCAGCAACCCAAATCACACCAGGCGCAATCTTTCTGAGTAAAGCGGTATCGGCACCAATCCCTAATGGAAAGAGGCTCGTCACAACCACAAAGAAAAATACTGCGGTTAAGACCTCGCTCTTGCGACGCATCACGAGCAATAGGTCGCGATGAATAATGGCAATAAAGGCGTTCATAGATCAAGCACCCGCAGACCCGCAATAGATAGAGGCTGATGACTCGTTAGCACCACCAAACCATGGCCCTCAAGATGTTCGGCTATCAAGCTTCGCAACTCATCCACAGCGTAAACATCTAGCGCATTAAAGGGTTCATCCAAAATCCAGACTTGTGCACGTCGCGTCAGCATGCGAGCCATCAAAATACGTTTTTTCTGCCCAGCAGATAAACAATTTACAGGTAGATCTTCGCGCCCTTTGAGACCAAATCGCCACAAGGAATTAAAAGCATCTTGCTCAGAAAGCTCAACACCATCAATCGCCGCATACATGCGTAAATTTTCAAGTGCACTGAGATCTTCTTTCAGGGCGTCACGATGACCCAAAAAAAGTAATTTACTGTGATAGTCCGTCACCTCTCTCTTAATGGGATAACCATTCCAAAGGACCTGACCAGACTCGGGAGAAGTCAAACCAGCTAGCAAGCGCAAGAGACTCGTTTTTCCAACGCCGTTCTCACCACGAATATGCAGGCACTGGCCGGCAAATACCTGCAAATCGAGACCCGAAAAGAGTTCTCGCTCGCCACGCACACAAGAGATCGACCGAGCCTCAAGGGCCGCGGTTAAAGATGCTGGGAAGGAGGAATTAATGACTGTCATCGGAAGAAATGGCTTGAATCAAACCACCTCAGGCATTGTCCAAGACCCACTGAGGGCTGTCAAACCACCTGAAACAGTATTTAAAGAATAAATTTCTTTTAATTCAATCGCTTAGGCAATTATAAGCGGAGTGAGCGGGAAGCCCCTCAGACTCCAACTTTTTCCGAACGGCTGGCTGTTGCACGATTTTGCTCGCCTCAGCATGCAGCCTCTTGACAATCCTAAGGAGAGTTCCCGCGGGAGCAAACAAGCCAATCCAATTTTTGACATCAAATCCAGGCAGTGTTTCGCTGATGCTGGGCAAATCCAGCGCTGAAGGATCCCGTGTTGAACCCGTCACTGCCAAACCGCGCAATTGATCACTCTTCACTTAAGGAAGAATGTAGGCATCGGGCAAACATCAACTGAGTTTGACCGCCCATTAAAACTGAACTGTCTGCCCCTCAGTCATAGGAATAATCTTGATTGAGCTACCTTTCATGGCCTCTTGAAATTCTGCCAAGGTACCCTTTGCAAGTGGATTAGAGTTGTAATGCATCGGTATCACCATCTTTGGTTTTACCCAGGTGCGCAATGCATAAGCAGCATCATCCGGAGCCATGGTGAAATTACCGCCAATTGGGATCATTACCAAATCTGGTTTGTAGTGTTCGCCAATAAATTTCATATCACCGAAAAGTCCAGTATCACCCATGTGCCAAATTTTGAATCCATTCTCAAGTTCAATGATGTAGCCCATTGCTTCACCCCCTGGGTGAGACTCCATCTTTTCAGTTGCCGGATTTTTCCATACCAGCAAAGAGGAGTGCTCAGCCTGCACTGCCGTAACCTTGATGCCAGGCAATGGTGTAACGCGACCGGTTTTATTAAAGCGATAGCCAAGATCGGCAGGCAATATCCCCAGGGTAGTCAATGGGGTCACCATATCTGCAGGTCCGTATAGCTTCGTGCCATTCATTTTTGCAAGCGCAGGCGCATCACCAAGGTGGTCGACGTGAGCATGCGTCACCAACAACAAATCAATGGGTCCGATCGCGGCCAAATCATTTTTATAAATAGAGGGGGCTTTAGGGCCGCCAGTAATCCATGGATCAATCAGGATCATCTTGCCATTGGGGCTCTTAATACGAAACCCAGCCTGCCCTAACCACAGAACTTCTGCACTAGGCTGTGCACTAGGCTGTGCACTAGATTTAACGGGTGTTGGAGATTGCGCAGATGTAATGGGGGCCAGAAGAAAACTAGTGGCAACTCCAATTAGCAAAGTACCCACAAAAATATTCTTACGCATCGCTGTCTCCCCGTTTTTATCAATAGTCTTACCAAACTATAGCGGAGAAAGCGGAAGTTCGTTTATGTGGCAGCGCATCAATTGATGGTGATTTCAGCACTTCTAGCTAGGGCCTACAAGAGCAGCCCAACAACAAAAAGCCCCGCTCTCAGCGGGGCTCTCATCAAACAATTTCCTGATTAAGGCGTAATTACAATCGCACCCGAAACCGCTCTTCCTTCGGCAGCTTTATGGGCTTGAGCAGCTTGCTCAAGAGAAAATTTAGCACCGATCTGCACCTTTACACGACCTTCTGCAATTGCATCAAACACCGCGCGAGCATTCTCTTGAAGCAACTCTGGAGTCGCATTATGGGGAAACACAGAAGGTCTAGTCAAAAACAGGCAACCCTTCTTATTCAGAATCTCCGGCTGAATTTCTGGGGCCGGCCCAGAGGCTGCGCCAAACAAAGCTACAGTCCCAAATGGAGCGGTGCAGTCAAGCGAGCCCAAGAAAGTCGTTTTAGCCACTGAGTCATAAACTACATTTGCTTTGCGACCACCTGTTGCTTTTAGAACCTCCTCAACCCAATTTGGGTTTGAGTAGTCCACCACAGCATCGCATCCAGCTAACTTTGCGGTGGCAAACTTAGCTTGAGAGCCTACGGTACCCACCACAAAAGCGCCCAAAGATTTTGCCCAACCCGCCAAGATTTGACCAACACCACCCGCAGCAGCATGAACTAAAACGACATCACCCGCTTTTACTTTGTATGTTTTTTGAATCAGATATTGCGCAGTCATTGCCTTAAAGAAGACTGCTGCTGCAACCTCATCAGAAATATTGTCTGGGACTGAGACCAACTTATCAACAGCAACATTACGAGCGCTGGCATAAGCACCAATACCAGCATTCATATACATCACGCGATCGCCTAACTTAAAACGAGTGACCCCCTCACCAAGCGCATCCACTACACCAACAGCTTCATGACCCAAGCCTGTTGGTAATTCCAACGGATATACACCTGAGCGTTGGTAGACATCAATGAAGTTAAAACCAATCGCCGTTTGACGAAGTTGTACTTCACCCTTTCCTGGGGCTGGCAATTCTTTATCAATTAATTGAATGACATCGGCATTGCCGAGTTCAGAAAGACTAACAATTCGAGCAGTTGTCACAAGTCACCTTATTATTTTTATGTAAAAAATTATCTTACCGCAAGCGAGGAAGTTACCGTCTCATCTTCCTCGACGATAGCCCAAGTACTATCTCCCAGCTTTTTCACTGCCATGGAATAAGTCCAAGAATCAGGAATGCCACAACTCCACTGATCTGGGCCATTTTGAATTAATACATTAGCGCCAATTCGACTATCGAAATACAGGTGATAAGTTTTGCCATGTAGGGGATTAAAGCTAAATTTAGCGCTATGGACCATTTCCGTGGCATCCAATCTCGCTTGAAGCGCACGCGCCTGCTTCATTAAGACTTCTGCCTGCTCCATAA
Source organism: Burkholderiaceae bacterium (assembly GCA_947448625.1). Classification (GTDB taxonomy): domain Bacteria; phylum Pseudomonadota; class Gammaproteobacteria; order Burkholderiales; family Burkholderiaceae; genus Polynucleobacter. The sequence continues at coordinate 66,371 of CANFOT010000001.1, forward strand.
TTCGATCGTATTCCAGCTTTGCATTCTGACGCGCAACATTAACGGCCTTATCTTTTTCCTCCAGGACCTTGATTGGCGCAAATACTGGCGCACCCACTTCCATGGGATATTCAATCCCAGCATGTCGTGCTGGATCGGTGTCTTCAATTCTCATTGCGTTTTAACCTGCTGATTTGTATGGCGAAAGTGTGACACAAATTAGCGGAATGCGTTGCCATGGCTACAGAGTAGTCAAATCGATCACAGGGAGTCAAGATTCCCGAGAAGGCCTACGGCATGATTCTGAATAGCCTGCTGATCGGCATCGCTAATTCGAGATAAATTGGCGGTCATTAGGCGGGTTCGTGGGCTTGCCTCAAATTGAGTGCGATGTTTAATCAAAAAGTTCCAATAGAGATTAGTCATCGGACAAGCACCCTCCCCAAACCGGATATCGGACTTGTAATGACAAGACCCGCAATAGTTGCTCATTCTTTTAATGTACGCACCACTAGCAATGTAGGGCTTACTGGTGAAGCGGCCCCCACTGGCAAATAAGGCCATACCCGCCGTGTTGGGTAACTCCACCCACTCAATTGCATCAACATAAATGGCCAAATACCAATCGCACACCTCTTTAGGTAAGATTTCTGCGAGTAATGCAAAGTTACCAGTCACCATGAGGCGCTGAATATGATGTGCGTAGCCGTACTGCAGCGTTTGTCCAATCGCCTCCTGCATACATTTCATCTTTGTTTTGCCAGTCCAGTACCAGGCCGGCAATGGATTCTGATGACCGTAAAAATTATCGAGTGCCATTTGCGGCATATCGAGGTAATACATCCCCCGTACAAATTCTCGCCAGCCTAAAATTTGACGAATGAATCCCTCTATAGTTGCCAGCTCCAAGTCGTTTTTTTTCCAGGCAACCAAAACAGCATCAATCACCTCCCTGGGATTGAGTAACTTCAAGTTCATTGCACTCGACAATAAGGAATGCCAGCCAAATGGAGTATCGGTCCACATCGCATCTTCATAAATTCCGAATGTGGCTAGGCGGTGCTCAACAAATCCCTGTAATGCTTGCAAAGCCTGCTCACGGGTCACTGGCCACTGAAAATGCGCTAACGACCCTGGATGATCCGGATATCTCCCCTCAACCTCAGTCAACACTGTCTTGGTAATCTCATCCGGCTCAAATAATTCTGGAGGCGGTATTAAGCCGGGACCTTTCTTGGGAAAAGGCTTGCGATTATCTCGATCAAAGTTCCACTGACCACCCTCGGGATTACCTTCTTTATCGACCAAGATGTGGTGAGTCTTACGCATCAGTCTGTAGAAGTACTCGAGTCGCAACTCCTTTTTATTGGCGACCCATGTCTTGAATTCTTCATGCGTGCAATAAAAGCGTGTATCTTGCCTTATCTCTAGAGCGATCTTGAGCTCAGTAGCTAAAGCTTCAATGGCCTTTTTGAGACGCCACTCTCCTGGCTCCACGCAGATTAGATGGGTAAATTTACCGTCGAGGATTTTGCTTCTCAGTTCCTCGACAATCGTTTTAGATGAATGCTGAATATAGGTTAAAGGAAGGCCCGAGCTTTTTAGGTGCTCAGCAAAGTGACGCATTGCCGACAGAAATAAAGCAATTCGTGCTTTATGCGACCACACATGCTGTGCTTCATCGGTAGACTCGACCATCAATATCTCATCCACTTGAACATCAAGCTCTTTTAACGCAGCGCTATCTTGGTCTAGCTGGTCACCCAAAATCAGTATGAGCTTTCTCAAACCTAAACTCCTTGCTGATGGGCGGATAAAGAAATTGAATTTTTCATGTGTTATCGCTTGTAAAAACTCAATGTCACTTCACCCAAGTCAATACCAAACTTACTCATCCTAGCTTTATTGAGCATGACTTTAGGGGTCACCAAATACATCCAGTCGTTAAACTGCACGTGATAGATAGTGCCATCCACAGGTAAGGCCAGGGTGTAGGTCCAATTCAGCGCATTTCCCGCTGATTCGCCCAGCGCATTCCCCACCACATCATCTGCTCTACCAATATATTTACCCGGAGTCGTTTCAGTCAGAGTCCAAATACGCTTTTGCTTAGTGCCATCAGAGTAGTCAAAGCTTTCATCAAGGGTGCCCACTTTTTTACCATCAATCACTTTCCACTCTGCTACCAAGAGCACCGTGAAGCGTTTTTTAACTTCACCATTGCGATCCGTAAAAATGCCGTAGGCATCTATCGTGCCATTAAAGTATTCGCTCAGATCTAGATTTGGCTTTTCATTAGCGTACTGCGTCACCGAAGGTGATGAACAAGAGAATAAGCCCGTTGTCACCAGACCCACGACTATCCATTTTGCAGTGATATAAGTTTTACGCATTTAGCATGCTCCTGAAATAAGTGGTGGTGGACAGCCCTGCCCCAATAAGTCAGCCCTCAACTTTGGAACGCTCGTTTTTGAATCCAACCAAATTCCAAAAAAGGCTTTTGCAAAATCAGCGCCCTGAATTTGAGCTAATTTTTTACTTTCATAAAAGAAGCTAGTGCCTTGCTTCGGTATATAGATAGCAGTAATAGTCTGGCCGGGATCTACATTAGGAAAAATGCTTGTTAGTTCTTTACCCCAAGATGTCGCTTGGGCGTCAGCTATGCCTAAATTTTTCATCTCCTCGACCGTTCGGTTGGCAATGGCCTCCCCGGAAAATGATCTTTGGTACTTTAGCTCGAGGGCAAACTCCTGAGAATCCTTAGTGGCACCACGATAAAGATTGGCATCGTAAACATGAAGTCCCCAAAAGTTCAGTCTGCCTAGGCCCTGCAATTGAGCCTGCCCCATCATGCTTTTAATATGCGACGGCTCCATAGCAAAACTACCCAGACTCATCATGCTCAAGACAAAACTGATTGCCAATCTCGCTGCTAAAGAGTGCGTGGATTTCATACTTTCTTATTCACTAGTCTCAGTGCAAGCGGTCCCACTAACGCTGAAATAGCATGACGGTGCTTTGCGAAGAATCGATAACCTACATTCCAAAAAGGAATTAGTGCCGGCCTGGAGAATATCCATGCCATCTTGGGGAGGTTAGCCCTGCTGTAGGCCGCAGAAAATACTTCCACCCCCTGGATCAGCTCACCATCATCGTATTGCGCGCACATGGAAGCTAAAGCCTGGTCGCAAGAGACGCCCACATGCTCAGGGGAATATTGATCCGAATTAATATCTACAAAACTCAGTAGGCCCGCCTGATTGCGCCCAGAAAGAAATTGAATTTCTGCCTGGCATAAAGGGCAAAGTCCGTCATAAAACATGGTCAGCCTTCTCATAGGACTTATTTTTGCTTGTACTGAGTTGCACAGTAAGCGCGCGTAACCAACTTACTCCGCAGTGCTAAGTGCTTGGTGGATCTGCCCGTCACGCGTTTACGCCACAATTCAAAAGAGTGACGTTTGAGCTGTTTTCTCATCACAGCAATCACTTGAGGCTCGGAATATCCAAAGGTTATTTCAATGGCATCAAACGGAGTGCGATCCTCCCAGGCCATTTCAATCAACCTCGAAAGATCGGATTCGGAGAGCGTTTGGGGTAGGCGAGTCTTCATTGAGCAAGTTTAAGACTTATTCAATAAACTGGCAGAGACCTCATTTATTCCCCATATTCATGCCATTAGTCCAAAACCCCTTTCGCGCACTGGTAATTGGTTCCTCCGGAACCATTGGCGCAGCATTGATGGACCTACTGGCAAATAATTCTGCATGCACTGCAGTAATTGGCATCCATCGAAACTCCGCTACCCCGATTGATTACCAGGAGCTTGGCACGATTGGAGGGGCCGCGAAAGCGCTCTCACAAGAAGCACCTTTTCAACTCATCATCAATACCATTGGCATATTGCACTCTGCCGACTGGATGCCAGAAAAAAGACTGGATGACTTGAATTCAGAGCAATTGCAAACACTCATGCAGGTCAACGCAATCGGCCCCGCCCTAACCATCAAGCACTTCTCAAAGCTACTCGATCCAGCAGGTTCCGTGATGGCAACGCTCTCGGCAAAGGTAGGGAGCATTGAGGACAATCGTCTGGGAGGTTGGTACAGCTACCGCGCATCCAAGGCCGCATTAAACATGCTCATTAAAACAGCATCAATTGAATTTGTTAGAACTAAACCCAATACTGCTTTGGTGGCTCTACATCCAGGAACAGTTAATTCTCGCCTATCAAAACCTTTTAAGGGTGAGCAAATCGGCAGACCCCCTTTGGATGCTGCCAACGATATGCTGAATGTACTTCTCTCACTAAATAAAGAGGATTCGGGAACTTTCATCAGCTACTCTGGCGAAAGATTGCCTTGGTGATTCATCCGATCTCATGAAATATCTCGCCTCAATCCTTTTGATCTGCACCACACTGCTTGGTACATGCGGCATCTCCTTAGCGCAAACTCCATTTGCCAGCGCAATGCAGGATGGTCAACATGTTCTATTAATGAGGCATGCCGATGCTCCCGGGTATGGCGACCCGCAGGGCTATCAATTGACGCAGTGTTCCACACAGCGCAACTTAGGGGAGTCCGGCAAGAAACAGGCCCAAGCTATTGGTGAGTGGCTAAGCAAACAGGGGATTTCTAATGCGCGGGTCTATAGCAGTCCTTGGTGCCGATGCCTGGATACTGCAAGCTTACTCAATAAAGGGTCCGTTACCAAAGAAGCAGCATTGGGTTCATTTTTTGATGACATGAGTCAAGCTAAAAAGCAAACTGAAGATTTAGAAAAATTAATTCAGGCTGAGCGCATAAAGTACCCAAAAGCACCAATGATCATGGTGACCCATCATGTCAATATCGAATCCCTCACAGGAAAAATTCTTAATTCAGGTGACATGATCTTGCTGAAGGTCAATTCCTCGGGTAAGGCCCTGTCTCACAAGCTCTACCCCAGCCCATAGATTTCATTCCAACACATCACCATTTAAAGAGCATCCATGTCGACTGATTTACCCCTCAATGTTTTAGGCCAACCACTAGTTCCCTGTTCGTTTGACCCCCTCACCGGATTTTTTAGAGATGGTTGCTGCAAAACTAATGAGCAAGACCTTGGGAGTCATTTAGTCTGCGCAGTGGTCAGTAATGACTTTTTGCAATTTAGCCTGAAACGCGGAAATGACCTGATTACCCCTAGACCAGAGTATCAATTTCCAGGCCTAATTGCGGGCGATCAATGGTGTCTTTGCCTCAATCGCTGGATTGAGGCCCTGGAGGCCAACTGTGCCCCAATGATCAAGCTAGAAAGCACTCACATCAACGCCTTGGAGAAAGTCTCCCTAGAGATACTAGAGCAATACGCAGAAGTAGAGCAGCTCTAAAACTTACTCGGGTGAAAGCCAAAGCTTACGATAGATTTCTTTGGGATCGTGGTCCTGGCTTTGCTTGGCAACATTAAACGGTCTACCTCCCCTTGGGTCAGTACCTCGTCCAGCTATATACAACCAATTGCCCTGGTTACTGTAAACGTCATAGTCTATTAGTCGGGACTCGAACCAGGCCGCACCTTCGCGCCAGTCACCTTTCAAATCGTATATCCAGTAACTTGCCACAATTTGCCGCATACGATTAGAGAGGTAGCCGCTCTGTTGCAGATCGCGCATTCCTGCATCCACTAAATCCACTCCCGTATTACCACTGCGCCACCGTTCAAAGCTTGGCGCATGGGATGGCCTCACCAGAGCGCCGGTTAAGCCACTAGCTTGATATAACTTTCGACCATACTTGAAATGAATGAATCGAAAATAATCACGCCACAGCAATTCAAACCAAAGCCAATAAGTGCCATCGTTGGCACCATAGCGATCCTCATAATCGCTTAGTTGTAGCGCAATATCCCGCGCTGAGATACAACCCAAAGCAAGCCATCCCGAAAACTTACTGGAGTAATCCATGCCAATGAGTTGATTGCGCGTCTCCTTATAGTTATCAGGAAGGTGCCGCTCTAAGTATTGCTTGAGGTGGGCTTGCGCACGACTGGCGCCACCTAATAAATAGGGATGAGCCAATGATAGGCCAGCGGGCATCTGCTCAATCGCACCCTGAGGCAACACTGCGGGCAGCGGAGGAATATCCCTTGGAGCATCTACCGGCTTTGCAAACTTCAGCCGCACCCGCTCTATCTCGCGACGAAACGCAGTAAATACATCGGGTATTTTTTCCAAATCAAAGGGAAGTTCTTGTGGATCCAACATACTCGATTGCCAGAACTCTTGAATATCAGCGCCCTGCTCTCGCAGGGTTCTGACCCGCCCCATCTCCTCAGGAGCTTCGATTTGCTCGCAATAGATTGCTTTGGCAGCAGTATCTTTGAGCAACCCTAGCAATACATCCACCGACTTACCAGAAAACTCGAGCAAGTCAGAGCCCTGCACACCTAACTGAGCCCTCAAATCATCTAAGGATGCCCTTAAGAAAGTCTTCCGATGTGGCCCTTGTCGCTCAAAACCATAAACCGTTTCTTGCTCTTTGAGGTCATGTATATAAACTGGCAAAACATAATCTGCATTCACGCAAGCTTGCGCAAAGGCAGGATTATCTTTCAACCTCAAGTCATTTCTAAACCAGTAAATCAGGACGCTCACTTATTTAGGCCCCAGAATGGATGAGGAGGACCTCTTAAGGCGACAGGCATCAGAGCAATACTTCACTTCATCCCAGTTTTTAGCCCAGGACTTGCGCCAAGTCATCTCCCTGCCGCAAGTTACACATAGCTTGCTAGGCAAAAAAGATTTATTTCCTTTAAATCCAGATTTTTCTGACTTGGCCATACCTTCCCGTGAAAAAACGAATAGACTAAATAGCGCGCACAAAATATAAGATAGCCTTGAAAGCCTTTTACGCAGACCACTACGTTTTACCACTTCCCGAAGGACACCGCTTTCCGATGGAGAAGTATAGAAAATTACGCGATCTAGTATCGCAATTAGAAGGTATTCATCTCGAGAATGCGCCCGCTGCAACTGATACACAAATTCTGTATGCGCATGATCCAAGCTATCTCGTCAAAGTATTGCAAGGCACTCTAAGCCCGCAAGAACAACGAGAAATTGGATTTCCTTGGAGCGCACAAATGGTTGAGCGTTCACGAAGGTCGGCAGGAGCAACTCTAGCAGCGGCCAAAAATGCCCTCGAAGAGGGGATAGCAGCAAATTTAGCCGGAGGTACACACCATGCTTATCGCAATAAAGGGAGCGGATTCTGCGTATTTAATGACTCCGCAATCGCAGCTAGAGCACTCCAAAAAGAAATTAATTCATTATTGAAGATAGCCATCGTTGATCTAGATGTTCACCAAGGCAATGGCACCGCCTCTATTTTAGAAAATGATTCTTCTATTTTTACACTGTCGATACACGGCGAAAATAATTTTCCCTTCACAAAAGAAGTCAGCAACCTGGATATTGGACTCCCAGATGAGACTGGGGACGAGCGCTATTTAGATGCACTTCACCAAGGCCTAGAGATATTGGATACAAAATTTAGACCTGACTTCATTATTTATTTGGCTGGCGCCGACCCCCATGAAGGAGATCGCCTAGGTAAGTTGAGGGTCAGTAAAGATGGCATGCGCCAAAGAGATGAGTGCGTATTTCAGTACGGTTTAGATCGTCAGATTCCGATAGCATTTAGCATGGCAGGCGGTTATGGCAAAGAAATTCAGTCAACTGTTGACGTTCACTTTCAAACCATTCAAACCGCACTTCAGTACCAAAAACGATTGCCCTAAATTAGTTTTTCTTCGCTGGCAAGGTGCTCAAAGTTCTAGCATCATTTAAATGCTGATCTACTAAGTAGAGCGTACCCCCATAGTTTGCCTGCAGGTCGTAGCCAGATAAACCCACTGTGTAGATCGTAATGTAAGGATTAAAAGAGCGAACGGTTCCACCAGACCCGGCTGAAAAATTGGCATCCACATCCATACCGCCATGCTGCCCATCTATTGAAGTAAGCAAAAACTGGTCAATAGCCTCTGTGTTTTTAAAAATGATAATTTGATATTGATTTTGATATCCAGCACCAACACCCTCACCCGTCTTCATGGCCTCCATAAAGACAGGCTCAGAGCGACGTTTATCAAACAACACGCCCTCACCCCTAGCGAGAACTAGCAGTACGACATTCACGTTCGTTGTGCTAAAGACAGCATAGCCTGGAGCAGCGTCTATTTCATTTTTGATTGCGGGATTTTTCTTAACTAATGCGTCCAAACCGGTCCTGGACATTGCTAAAGTAGCCTGTCGTTTTTGCAGAATTTCTTGCTCAGTTAATGGCTTTCCATCACTACCGGTTGACTGGCAGCCAGCAAGAACTAGGGCGCAGATAATCAGCATCAACTTCGAAAGAAATAACATGAAATCCTTGGATGAAAAAAGGTGGCCTAAAAGATTTAGGAAATTTTGTATCGAAACCTGATTTTATATGGACTACATGAGGGGCACAGATAAGATGGTGCCTAGAGTGTTCGGGGAGGGAGAAAACACCCTAAAATGCATAGGTGCCTCATTCTCGACTCGCCCCACTCCTTATCGCCCTCCTCACGCCCTTAATGGTGTGGGCTATCGATTTACAGCCGAATGATATTGTTGCTCCGCCGCCAGATAAAAACTTCATCACCCTCAGTTATTTAAATACAGAAAACTCGACACTCTATAGCAATGGTTCTGTCGGCAATTCCCGCCCGAAAGCACTTTACACAAACCCCGTAATTGACACCCAACTTGCTATTTTGCGCGGAGCTAGTACGTACTCACTAGGAGAGCTTCCTGCAGTTTCGTACATTCAGTTGCCTTATGGAATGACAAAGCCAGCCGGTTCTCTTTCAAATCTACCAAGTGATAGTGGAATCGGTGACCTCACTTTGGCTACCGCGATATGGCCGTATCACAATAAATCTACACGAACCTATGTTGGACTTGCAGGCTATCTTATTAGCCCCACCGGTAGCTACTCTAGCCAGAGAGCATTTAACCTAAGTGAGAATCGCTTCAAAACTGACCTGCAACTGGGATTCCAAACCCCCATCACCAATACCGTTGACGGCATGATCGCAGTTGATACGATGTGGTTTGGCGGCAATAGTCAGTGCGCCATGGCATGCACGGGAACCGCAAGCAATGCCTCGTTAACACAAAAGCCCCTCACCACTTCGCAGCTTGGGCCAATATATCGCATGAACGATATTTTTACGGTTGGAGCCTCGTATTTCTATGTATCGGGTGGCGCAACAGCCATCAACAATAACTACCAAAATAATGTGGTTAATACCCAGAGATTCTTGCTGAGCGGACAAGCACATACAACGATTGGAAGAGTCTCGCTGCAATACGGTCGCGACACGGAACTAAAGAATGGGTTTATTCAAACGCGCGTTCTAGCATTGCGCTTAATGAAAGACTTTTAGATTTCGTAAATAAGTTATGTTAGTTAGCGCCAGCAGGACTTACGTGGCTTACCTTAATCACTTTGTCTGATTGGCCTTGTAACCAGTCCAATACTTCTGCATCTCAATAAATAAGAATGAAGCAGACCAGGTAATCAGAATAAAACCAGTAAGCGCCTCCACTCCAGTTAAGTACCTCAAGTAACCCTGAGCGACAATCTCGCCATAGCCCAGAGTGGTAAATGTTACGAACGATAAATAAGCGCAGTCAAGTAAAATTCCGTGACCCGAGAGGTTGCCCACAAGATCCCCCATGATCGGAAATTGTAAGGTGAAAAAATAGGCCAAAGCAAATAGCCAAATTTCAAGAACATGCGCGATAAAGATGGCCCCAACACCAATCAGAACCCTAAAACGAGGAGCAATGTGGGCTAACTTAGGCAACCCCTTATCTAACTGAAAAAGCGCCTCGTAATGGAGCAGTATCGCGATAAGCGCTAAGGATCCATTGGTAACAAAGGCTGCGATAAGTAGCATGAGGGAAATTATCCCCCATTTTTAGGGGGATTCATACTCAACCAGTGATAACGGTATCACCTTTTAATGCATCTACCTTGATAAAGTATTTTTTAGCATAAGCCAAAAGTTGCCCATCAGTAGGATGATCTACAGTTTCAATGCCCACCACTTTTTCAGCAGTCAGATGGTCATGTTTTGTGGCGTGCTTCATGAGTTCTAACTTGGCAGATCCTGGCCCAACAATCAAAATCTCTTTAGATTCCTTAACCGCCTGAATTACATCATGGAGATAATGTTGGTCGGGTGCCGCTTGCGCACCACTGACAGAACCGCTTTTGTGATGAATATTTTTATGGGTAGATCTTGTCTTAATCACCTCGCTCTCACTAGCAGTGGGATTGAAGTAAATGACGTGTGCCTCTTGATGATCAATCCAAATAACTGAGTGATTAAATGACATATTTTCTCTTTCTAATTAAAAATAGGTACTAAATAAAAAACATGATTAATCTAAGATCAGATCATGACTAAATAAATGAACGGATCCATCCGTAGCATGCCCATTCAAAATTTTTTGCTCTACTAATGAGAGTAGTTTTAATTGATGGCTTTTGAACAATTGCAGCGCATTCGTCTCAACACCATCTGGATCCAAATCTTGCAAAGCTTCATAGCTAAAGCTGCAATTTAGATTTCTACCATCAAGAAGGGCTGGATAGGAGACATCCCCATTCTTCAAGATGGATGCAGGACCGACAAATTCAAGTTTCATAGCGGCTCACCTTAGCTAAAAGCAATTAAACAGTTGCTTTAGTGTGCCCTGATTTGCGCCCGAAGACTTGATTCACATCAAAATAAACTGGGTTTCTGGAAAAATATGAAGGAATAGTCAAAAAAATGGATTTTGATAAATCCCTTTTGGTGGAGCTCGGGGAGTTGAACCCCCGAAATAAGAGTCTTATTTAACGACGCGTAAGCCATTACTAGTAAAGACTGAGGCGCCCCATTTAGACCTCATCAGACTAATAAAATCTGCAACATGAGGGTCGTCTGGATTCCTGCACCACATAGAGTAGCGGGTCGCCAACTCAAATTCAGCTGGAAATGGACCCACTAGACTGCTTGGCATAGATTGAATAATCTCACTGGTCTGAGTCACGCCCAACTCTACCTTTTTAGCTTTAACCAATTTCATGGTTTCAACACCATCGCTTGCAAGGATAGCTTTATCCATAATCTGCTTCTCTATCCCTAGAGCCTTGATCATGTTCTGAAAGTGCAAGCCAACAGTGGCACCCCTGGCTGGATCAGAAAATGCAATAGATTTCGCAGCCAGAAGGGCTTGCGTCATTTCTGCTGCCGTAGCAATGGATGGCTTTTTCGTCGAGGAAGATGCAAGACCGGCCACTGTATCCACCAGTTCAATAGGGTCCTGGCCAAGCAATGTACCAGATTTAATAGCTTTATTGATGCGCACTTGCGTTGTGATCAAGCAAGCGCCATCCCTATCAGTCATAAATTTTTTCTCAGCAGCTCCGGCCGTATCAAAATCATTCAACACCCTTGAATTTGCATTGGTCTCATTAAAGACACTTGCAAACTGAAGCATGGGAACCTTTACTCCCGCAGCTGAATACACCCTGTATTCAGCTGCAGAACCAGCTGTTGAATAAAGCAAGACAAGGGCCGGAACAAGCCAAGAAAAATTTTTCATCAATTACACAATCTTAATAACAAGATCTGGCAGGCCTGCAATCGTGCAACGCACTACATCACCCTTAACAACAGGCCCCACATTCTCCGGGGTACCAGAATAGATAATGTCCCCAGGAAATAATTCATTCGCCTCAGATAGCTTCGCAATTTGCTCGGCAACTGACCAAAGCATTTGGCTTAGATCCGCGCTTTGCTTCGTAACTCCATTTACCGACAATGCAATTGCGCCATTTTTAAAATGGCCAACCTTTGCCACGGGGAATATAGGACCGATCGGTGCAGAATGATCAAATGATTTACCGATTTCCCAGGGTTTCTTTTGGTCACCCATAAAGCGCTGCAAGTCACGACGCGTCATATCTAAACCAAGAGCATAACCAAAAACATGCTCCAGAGCTTTTTCAACGGGAATATTTTTTCCACCTTTATTGAGCGCTGCCACTAGCTCAACTTCGTAGTGATAGTTTTTTGTAAGTGATGGATAGGGGTGATCCACAATTTTATTAGGCGCAACAAATTGAATGGAATCCGTCGGCTTTTGAAAAAAGAATGGTGGCTCACGAGTTGGATCGGAACCCATCTCACGCGCATGAGCGGCGTAATTCCGACCAATACAATAAATTCTTCTGACTGGAAACTCTTGATTGCTACCAGCAATTGGGACATAAGTTTGCTCAACAGCAAATGGGGTTTTTATTTCTGCAGCGGAGGCCTGGCTAGTTACACCTGTAGCCATTAATGAGGCCACACCAACACCCAACTTCATTGCACTACGTCGGCTAGTTTGCTTTTCTTGTTCTGACATGCTATCTCCTCCAATAATGATTATTTTTAAACCGATTAACTACAAAACACTAATCTACGCTCACATTAGCGCTTTTGACAAGTTGAACCCAGAATTTTTCATCCTGCGCTAGAAAAACACCAAACTGTGCAGGCGAGCTCGATAGCGCAACATCTGTGCCCTCACGGGCTAATGCTGCTTTAACGTTTGGTTGCTGCAGCGCAGATTGAGTAGCTTCAAATATTTTTTGAACAATTGGGGCTGGAGTCCCGGCAGGCACAAAAAATCCATACCAAAAGTCAATGACATAGTCTGGCAATCCAGCCTCACGCATCCCAGGCAAACCTGGCGCTAGAGAAGATCGCTCTTTGCTTGAAATACCCAATCCAGTTAATCGACCCGCCTGAATCATAGGCAAGACCGAAGGGGGTGTACCAAAGGTCAACTGAGTATCGCCAGCAATCACGGACTGAACAGCTAGCGAGCCTCCGCGAAATGGGATATGGGTCATCTTGACATCGGCAACCTGAGAAAACAGAGCTCCGCCCAAATGCGGCGCAGAACCATTCCCAGAAGTTCCGTAATTTAGGCTGCCAGGATTTTTCTTAGCCTTAGCAATCAGGTCCTTTACGCTAGCTATCCCAATATTAGGATTTACAGCGATCACCAATGGGGAGCTAGTTAACTTAGTAACCGGTTGCAAATCGCTTGCCTTGTACCCCAACTTTTGATTAAGGGCTGGATTCACTGAAATACTACTAGGGCTAGCAATTAATATCGTGTATCCATCAGGAGCAGACTTGGCAACCTGTTCGGCGGCAATGCTGGATCCTGCACCCGGTTTATTTTCAATAATGATTGACTGGCCCAGGGCCTGTCCAAGAGCCACACCAACGTTACGAGCCACATAATCAGCTGCACCACCTGGAGCAAAGCCAACAATTAACTTAATAGGCTTATTAGGGTATGGCGTAGTTTGAGCTAAAACGGGTTGGGCGATCATCGCCATAAAAATGGTGTGCGCAAGAATTCTGAATAATGTCATATCAATCCCTTTGATTCTGTTTTACACGGCACCAGATAAAACAATTTTTCCCAAATGGCGATTGGACTCCATAGCCGCCTTTGCCTCGATTAATTTTTCAAAAGGAAAAACTTGATCAACCAAGGGGATGATTCGCCCCTCAGCAATAAGTGGCAAAATTTTCTCTCTAAATGCAGGCACTGACTCAGAGCGCTGTAATGGGCTACGCATCTTATTCGACACCCCAAATAAAGTAAGCCGCTTTGCATGTAGGGCAGCAAGATCTATCTCGGCATTAAGGACCCCATCAACATAACCCACCATTGCCAAGCGACCCTGGAAAGCCATTGACCGAATGCATTCTGCAAATACTGATCCGCCAACCGTATTGATCACGAGATCAACCCCCTTACCGCCTGTTGCCTGCATAACTTGATCATGGAAATCGGGAGCACGAGTGCAAATTCCCAAATCCAAGCCTAAGGCGGCAAGCCGATCCAACTTTTCTTGTGATCCAGATGTTCCAATGACCTTTGCGCCTAGCGCCTTAGCCATTAGCAAAGCAGAAACGCCCACACCAGAGCTAACGCCAGGAATAAATACCCACTGATCAGCCTTCAGGTGGCCTTGGATCACCACCATGTCGAACACAACGTGAAAAGTCAGCGGTATGGCTGCGGCTTGTTCTGCAGTTAATGATGTCGGCATCAACATGACCTCTCGTTGATCCATTAACGCAAACTCAGAAAAAGCGCCGGTGCATCTACCAAATATGCGATCTCCTATTTTGAAATTCTGCACGCCTTCGCCACAAGCAACTATTTCACCAGCAGCATCCATGCCGATTGGCTTGGCATCACCCGCCTTATGAAGACCGTGGCCTAAAATAAACTCGCCGCGATTGAGGCCTGAAGCCCTTACACGCAAAAGCACCTGACCATTGCCTGGCTTTAATTGATCGATGTCGCGAAGCTCGATTTCAGCACTCTTGCCATCACTCTTCATCCAATATGATTTCATATAATTTTCCTTGAATTACTTACCGCGAAAGACAGGCTTGCGTTTCTCCATAAACGCATTCCTACCCTCAGCATAATCTGCGCTTTCAAAGCAATCCTTAATCAAGGTACGGCACTGCTCATGATCAATTTCCGGAGAAGGCTTCAAGATCTCGCGGATGATTGATTTGCCGGCGCGTACAGTAATAGGGGCATTTGCTGCTAGAGCCTGCTTGTACTCATCAAGAAGTTCATTTAACTTATCTGATGGGGTGACGCGCGTGATTAAGCCTACACGGTTAGCCTCTTGAGCATCAATTCGGCGGGCGGTGAAAAATAAATCCTTTGCTACCGCGGGGCCTACTAGGTCAACCAAATTCTTGAGGGCAGAATAGCGATAGCCCAGGCCCAGCCTCGCAGCTGGAATCGAAAATACGGAATCATCACTAGCAATACGGATATCACAGCTCATGGCAACATTGACGCCACCGCCGATGCAATATCCACGAATGCAAGCCAAAGTAGGTTTACTGAAGTTATAAATTCCCATTAGAGCTTGCTCAGCCATCGTTTCATAGCGGGTAACGGCTTCTTTGGCAGCACGCATATCCTCAAACTGAGTAATGTCAGCGCCAGAAACAAATGCTTTTTCGCCGGCGCCAGAGAAAACTACTAGACGAATATTGTCATCGGCCTCAGCTTTATTAAGCAATGGGGTAACTGCCTCCCACATATCAACTGACAATGCATTATGTCGCTCAGGGTTATTAAACTGAATATGTAAAGTAGTGTCATCGGCATCCAACCACACCTTAACTCGATCGGTAGTCGATTGATAAATAATGTCGCTCATTAATACACTCCTTTTTCTTTCAGGCTCGATAACTCCATAGTATCGAGGCCAATTTCTCTCAAAATTTCTTCACTATGCTCACCCCTCTTTGGAGCAGAACGCACAATAGCACTAGGAGTCCTTTCCAGCTGGACTGGCTGACCAACCATTCTCTGGGCACCATGATGAGCAGAGACCACATCCTTAACCATTCCCAGATGCTTAATCTGCTCCTCATCAAAAACAGACTTAACATCATTAATCAAGCCACATGCAACGCCACCAGTATTAAACCGCTCCACCCAGTAAGCGCAGTCTTGAGTAGCTAAGCGAGAGTTGATTTCTGCATTAATTGAATCCCGATTAATTGACCTACCCATCTTATCTTTGTAACGCTCATCCGTAACCCACTCAGGCGCGCCCAAGATGTCGCAAAAACGCTCCCATATTTTGGAGCCAAAGACTGCAATATTCATATAGCCATCACGCGCTTTGTAAACGCCAGTTGGAATGCTAGTTGGATGATAGTTGCCAGCCTGTGTAGGCACTTCTTGATCAATCAACCAGCGTGAAGTTTGGAAATCCATCATATAAACCATGGATTCCAGTAATGAGGTGTGTATCCACTGCCCTTTCCCCGAGGCATCCCTCTCAAGCAGTGCAACCAAAATTCCTTGGGCAGCAAAAATACCTGCGCACAAGTCCGCAATCGGAATACCCACACGCATCGGCCCATCGCCTGGCATTCCAGTGACAGACATCAAACCACTCATCCCTTGCGCAATTTGATCAAAGCCTGGGCGCTGGGCCATCGGACCAGTTTGACCAAATCCAGAAATACTGGCGTAAACCAATTTTGGGTATTGCTTACTTAAGGTTTCGTAATCAATTCCCAGTCTAAATTTGACATCAGGTCTGAAATTCTCAACCACAACGTCTGCAGTTCCAATCAGTCGCTTCAAGATCGCAATGCCTTCCGGCTCCTTCAAATTTAATGTAATGGAGCGTTTATTGCGATGGGTGTATTGATAATCTGATCCATC
This sequence comes from Burkholderiaceae bacterium, assembly GCA_947448625.1. Classification (GTDB taxonomy): domain Bacteria; phylum Pseudomonadota; class Gammaproteobacteria; order Burkholderiales; family Burkholderiaceae; genus Polynucleobacter. The sequence continues at coordinate 82,700 of CANFOT010000001.1, forward strand.
CTGTCCGCCGAGGGTGTCATCACCACGCATATGCTCCGGCATTTGCACTTGCACTACATCAGCACCCCAATCTGCCAACTGACGACATGCAGTTGGGCCTGCGCGCACCTGAGTTAAATCAATAACGCGAAAACGGGATAAGGCAGCGGAAGCGGGAATATGCGGCATAGGTTATCTATTTATTTAAAGAATTGAAAAATAAGTGTCTTCTATCTTCAATAAAGTGTCAACACTTTTAAACTAAAATTCGCACCCTAACGGTAGGCGAGGTGTTACCATAAGTTCATCCTCAATGCATATGGTAAATATTGCTAAGTCATGGAATTTAATAAAGAAAATCACGATAAAGGCCTTTCACCAGCGATTGCTGAGGAGTTAAAGCGACTCATTTACAGCGGAGAAATTGCCCCTGGAGATCGCCTAAATGAAGTCAGTCTTGCGACTCGCATGGGCACTAGTCGTGGCCCCATCCGAGAGGCAATACGTATTCTCACTGGACTTGGATTGGTCACTGCAGTTCCCAATCGAGGAGTATTTGTTCGCCAAGCATCGGTTCGAGACATGCTGGAAAATTATGAGTTACGCACCCTGCTCTTTGGTTATGCGGCTGAGCAGGCATGCGAGCATATTGACGAAGAGGGTCAAGCCAAGTTAGAGGATTTTTTAAAGAAAATGAATGGGGCTTGCGAGGCTGGTGATGGCAGCGCTTATTATGAAATTAATCTTCACTTTCATACCTTAATTCTGCATCTCTCCGGAAATCAGCGTCTACATCAAACTTATGATGATCTCGTTAAAGAGATGCATGTATTTAGGAGGGGATTTTTCAATTCACCCAGCAATATGCGACGCTCCAACGAAGAGCACCGAGCGATTTTTGAGGCCATTACCAAGGGTGAAACACGTCGCGCCAAAACCTTGGCCGAACGCCATGTGCAATCAGGGCGGACACGAGTTCTAGCTAGACTTGAGCGCTAGCGGATCGATTAGACTGGCGCTTTAATGGCATTTTTTAACGCTTCACCTCGATCAAGTCGAGCGAGGTTTTCAAGAAACAAGTCGACTACTCTAGACTCATTACCCGAGGTATGTCCCGCCGAATGCGGGGTAATAATCACATTTTCTAAATCCCAGAGCGGCGAATTTTCATCAAGCGGTTCAGAGGCAAATACATCCAAATAAGCGCCGCCTAATTTTTTACTGCGTAAGCCCTCTATCAAGGCGTCCTCACAAATAATTTCTCCGCGCGCAATATTCACAATACAGGCTGATTGAGGCAGCTGACTAATTGCATGAGCATCAATTAATTGCTTAGTTTCTGGGCTCAGTGGGCAAGCCAAAAACAGCCAATTAGCCACGCCAAGTACAGAACCCAATTCAGAAATATGCCGACTTTCAACATCTTGAAGTTGTCCATCTCCCAACTCTTTGCTAAAGCGAATCTGGATACATCGCACACCCATTACAGTTAATACTTGAGCAATACTATTGCCTATCGGCCCCCTGCCCACAATGACCGCAGTTTGGCCGACCAAATCTATTGGAAGGGGATAATTAATCAATGAGTCCCAGCGTTTTTGTCGCTGAGCCTCAAGCATTCTAGGGAAATGACGAGCCAACATCAAGGTGCCTGCAATAGCGGTTTGCATCACTACCTGAGCATTCACTCCAGACGAACCTGAAATCATTACCCCACGATTCATTAAGTCAAGATAGATCTGGCGGTCAGCACCAGCAGAATGAATTTGAACCCAACGTAAATCTTTTGACCCTAAGAGCAAGTCATAAAACTCCTGCGTGGAGGGCATGGTTATCCGCTTAGTGGATAGCGCAGTGACATCCCGCGAGATTAAGGCCGCATCAAACTGAACACCAGGCCTGACATCTTCACTACAAATAAACTCATGCAAACCGCTGGATACAGAAAATCTAGCTTTGATATCGGGCATTGCAGCTTTACTAAGTAGAATTCGCATTAGTATTTAGACCTTAGGAAAATCATACAAACGCATAGGATTAGTGACAAGCACCCGCTCCATCGTATTGGAATCACCAATCCATCGTGACAGCAAATTCACTAAGCGCCCATCATCAGGAATTAACGCTGGATCAAAATAATTGATATGCGGCCAATCCGTCCCCCAAACAACATTATCTGGGTTGGCTTGCAAAAGCGCATTTGCAAATGGATCAACATCGTCGTAGGAATTAGATACATCACCTATTCGATCGGCCCCAGAGATCTTTACCCATCCAACGCCTTCTGCAAGTAATTTACATAAAAACTGGAATCCGGGATTATTTAAACCACGACTCGTATTCATACGGCCCATGTGATCCACAACCAAGGGTATCCCCAACTTTAATAACTTTGGCGCTAGCTCGGGCAGATCTGGCGCATGCGCCCAAATCTGAGCATGCCAGCCCCTTTCCGCAAACTTGGGAGCCAACTTCTCCAATACCTCAAGCCCAACGCCATTGCGATACATTGCCTGACCATCAATACGTAATAAATTGAAGCGAGCGCCACGAACACCCAAGTCATGCCAACGATCCAACTCTTGATCACTCACATTGATGTCTGGGACGACTACACCTCTTAATCGATCAGGATACTGACTAAGGGCATCCAACAATGATCCATTATTTGTTCCGCAAACACTAGCAGTTACAACTACCCCTCTAGAAAACCCAATCTTATCCAAATGCTCAATAAATCGATCAGCCAAAAATTCTTGGGGTGTATAACTTCGATCCTCAGCCAATGGGTACTTTGAAAATGGTCCAAAGACATGGACATGGCTATCGCAAGCGCCCTTGGGAACTAAAAAATTCACCTTCGTATAGTCGGTGATGGGGGGTAGACAGGCTCGAGTCATAACAGTTATTCAGCCTTAATTTTTCCAGCCTGAAACAGGGCCTGTGAGTTGATTGATTCCTGATTGAGCATCGCGGTCCATTCTTGAGGGCTTGAAGAACGAGCGCTGCTACCAACAACTCTCAGTCGGCCACGAACCCCACTATCGTCGATAGCTTTTTTAAAGGCGGCATTCAATGCTTTGACCGTAATTTGCGGAGTTCCTGGGGGCGCCAAAATTCCAGCCGTTGTACTTGCATCCAAATCTACTCCAATAGCCTCTCGCAGCGAGGGTGCGTCTGGCAAACCCGGATCCCTATCTCTAGTCAAGACTGCAAGAATCCGGAGGCTCCCAGAATCAATAAATGGCTTAGAGCTCGTTATTTGATCTACAACAAAATCTATCTGACCACCCATCAAATCCGTGAGTGCTGGTGCCGACCCTTTGTAGGGAATCACATTGAAATTGACCTTCACGGCATCTTCTAAGCGCAATATTGCAATATGGTTCGAAGTACCCTGCCCAGCATGCCCAACTGAAACTGAGGATGGTGAATTTTTTGCAGCATTCATCAATGATTTTGCATCAGGAAAACGCTTATCATCTTTGCGCACAACCACTACCAGCGGTGAGACAGCGGCTAGGCTGATGGGCTCAAAGCCATCAGGTTTATACGGGGGCGTTTTGAGCATATAAGGCAAAACCGATATGGTATTTGTAGTGGCCACCAATAAAGTATGGCCATCCGGTGCAGAACGAGCAACGTAAGCCGAACCAATTGCACCGCCAGCACCTGGCTTATTCTCCACGACTACAGATTGCCCCGTCGACTTTGACAGCGAAGGAGCAATGGATCTAGCAATCACATCAATATTTCCGCCAGGAGCAAATGGAACAACCAATGTAATCGGCTTACTGGGAAATGTTTGAGCAACCCCTAATATCGTAAAACATGCTATCGCAACTCCGAATATTAATTTATGCATTATTTCTGTCTCCTGCTATTTATTGGGTCAGTTAGCTAACCTCTTACTAGCACCTTCTTTTTGAGTGCTGACATATAAAAACGAATTAATCTCTAAAGCTGGGATCCATACGATCAAGCATTCTCAATAGTGCAGGCCACTCCATCAGACCGTATGGACGACGTGTTTGAGGTTGATAGTTTAGGTAGGTTTCTTCCAATACTTTTTGTGGCACCTTTTGCAAAGGGGTATTGCATGCCATAGCAGCAAGCTGGGCACGGCAGGATGTCTCTAATCTATGCATCCAATTAAATGCCTCTCCGACAGTCCTACCAAGAGTCAACAATCCATGATTGCGTAGGATCATCGCCTCAGAAGTACCCAAATCCCTAACTAATACCTCCTGTTCGGCCATATCTAGAACGACTCCCATGTAGTCGTGATAGCTAATTTTCAGAAATCGCATAGCAGTTTGATTAATGGGTAACAAGCCACACTCTAAGGAGGAAATCGCCATGCCTGCGGGAGTATGCGTATGAATTACGCAGCTCACTTCGGGTCGAGCCTTATGAACTGCACTATGAAGAATATAACCAGGCTTATTAAAACCATAGTTCAGATCACCAAAATCAGGTTTAAACAAAACCTCACCATCATGACTAATTTTTACCAAACAGGATGCTGACATCTCTTCATACATCATGCCGTAAGGATTTGTTAGAAAGGCATCTTCCTCACCCGGCACACGAATGGTGACGTGATTGGCCATCATATCCGACATGCCATAATGAGCGATTAAGCGATAACAAGCCGCCAAGTCAACCCGAGCACTCCATTCCTCAGGGCTTACCTTGCCTTTCAAAGAAGGTAACTGCAATCTACCTTGGTCCATACTTTTCTCCCATTTAGTTCAATTCGCTTACGACTATAGATTCCACCACTAGTGATTGTATGTTTTTAATCAGGTGATGATCACACCCTAGCCCATATCTTTGACAAACTAGAAATCAAGGCCGGGGATGAATTGAGCAAGGCACCAGACAGTGAGTGGGCGCTAGACAGGCCAATTCTCGGCTCGGTGAGCTCAATAAATTTGTCCAGTAATTCTTGATCTGTTAAAGGCTCATCAGGATCGCCATGTCGAGTATGTTGATGGTGCGAATACACCAAACCATCTTTCATTTCAATCGCAACCTTGGCCGAACGATGTACTGGGAATTTATCGGCACACTCTTGATCTATGGACAACATCACCTTATCCTCAAGAGCATAAATATCTGGATTTGCCAAAGCATCCGGCAAAAACGCCTTCTCTCGCACGCGCCCCAAAACAATCCTCGCAGAAATGGTATAAGTCAGACTAAATTTAGCTTCAAAAGGAGTTTTGGGATGAACATACCTACAAACTTCATTGGTAGCCTTGTATCCACCAACGCGAATCTGGGCAATATTCTCCAAGCTAATTGGATAGTCGTTTAATAAGTGCGATACCGCATCAATCGCAGGGAAATTGTGTCCGCAGCACCCATGATTTTTAAAGGTGATTTGCTCGATATTCCAGCTCTCGCCCAGGTTTTCTAATACCTCATTCCAGCGAGGACTCTTGCATAGCGCAGCACCAAAGCCAGCGTCGCCTTCTAATAAATCTGGAGTACCAGTCATACCTGCCTGCGCGACTAGCGCAGCATTAAGCCCTACCTCAGCAGCATGCCCAGGATGCATCGGTTTTGTCATTGAATCGGAACGAAAAGCCTGCTGCAATCCACTGGCAAAGGTGCCAGCAGTAGACATAGCGTCACAAGCCTGGGTGGCATTTAAACCGAGGATGTATGAACAAGCTGCCGCCGCTCCAAATACACCTACCGTTCCAGTCGTATGAAAGAACTCGTAATGACTAGGCTGGATGACCTTACTGATACGCGTTGAAACTTCATACCCCACGATAAGCGCAGCCAATAAATGCTCAACTGAATCATCACGGGATTCTGCTAAAGCATATGCCGCTGAGATTGTTGGGCATGCCGGATGATATGCACCATCACGAAAAATATCATCAAACTCTGAAATATGCGAGATAGTGCCATTCATAAAAGCTGCGGCGCGAGTAAATGCCTTTTGGGAGGTTCCAGCAACAGAGCACTTTCCAACACCCAGTTCTTCGGTATAAGCCTGCAGCAATCGCTTTGCCGCATCCGTATTAGAACCAGCGATCAAGGCACCATGCCAATCGAGCAAAGCTCGACGTGCATGATGCATTGTTGTGTCCGAAAATGACTTAGATTGACAGTCCTCGATAAACCGCCCGAATTCTTGTAGTAAGGTCATGATTTACTCTGGTTTCGCGCCGGATGCCTTGACAATCGGCGCCCACAAAGCAAAGTCATTGCGAATAAATTTAGTAAATTCCTGAACATTCATTGGCACAGGGTCGGCGCCCAAGCCAAGCAATTTCTGCTTGATTGCAGGTTCTTCCAAAATACTCAGAGTTGTTTCATTTAACTTCTTAACAATCGCTGGATTGGTCCCCGCTGGAGCAAAGAAACCAAACCAAGCACCGGTTGCTATGTCAACACCCAACTCATTAAGAGTGGGCAACTCAGGCATAGCGCTAATCCTCTTTTTAGAAGAAACAGCAATTGCGTTTAATTGGCCAGCTTTAATCAAAGGCACTACCGAAGGTGCGGTAGCAAACATAAATTGCAAACGTCCAGCAACTAGATCGCGCGTAGCCTCAGCTCCCTTATAAGGAATATGCAAGGCATCCACACTGACTTTTTGAGCAAACAGATAGCTAATTAAGTGTGCGGTAGTACCAATTCCAGTTGAGCCGTAATTAATCGCACCTGAATTTGCTTTTAAATAAGCAGCAAACTCCTTCCAATTTTTGATGCCGCTGGAGGCAGGAACAACCAAAATGTTCGGCACATCACCCAAAAGCGCTACTGGTTGTAAAGCCTTCTGAGGGTTAACGGGTAAGTTTCCAAATAAGGTTGGGTTGATCGAAATTGGCCCAATTGAACTAGCAAGCAAGGTATAGCCGTCAGGTGCAGCGCGCCCAACAATCTCAGTACCTAAGTTGCCTGCAGCGCCTGGCTTGTTTTCAATGATGACGGGCACCTTCCAACGAATGCTCATCTGGTTGCCTACTTCACGTGCCAGGATGTCCGTAGTGCCCCCAGCCGTAAATGACACAACTATCCTAATGGGTTTATTGGGATAGTCGGCTGCAGACTGGGCAAAGACAGCCGAATGCAAGCCCAATACAGCAGCAATCGATAATGCAATATTTTTAGTGAGTTTCATTTAAACAACCTATCTCCGTTTATATTTATATTCGTCATTAAATCAAAAACCTATGCGCGCTGATTAAAGCGCCTCTCAAAGACCTCTTCCGCGATTCTATTTTTGAGGATCTCAATCGAGCCACCTGCAATCATCCAACCGCGCGTCCGCCTTACACAATACTCAACCAGGGTTTCCTGACTATAGCCAGTGGCGCCCATCACCTGCAAAGATTCATTGGCAACTTCAAACCCCGCGTTATTACACATCAGCTTAGCAACGGTAGTTTCGTATGCCGAAGGCAACCCCACCTCCGCATTCACAGCTGCGCGATATAACAATAATTGGGCGGCATCTAACTTCACTGCCATTTCAGCAAACTTCCATTGAATTCCCTGGAACTCGCAAATGTCCTTACCAAATTGCTTGCGAACTGAGGCATATTCTTTAGCCTTATTGAACGAATATCTTCCCAAGGCTAATGCGCGAGAAGAGTTACCAATTCGCTCAATATTAAATCCGCTAATCTGTTTCTTAAATCCACCAGGCCCAAGCAACACTGAATCATCAGAAATAAAACAATCCTCAAAATATAGCTGTGACCATTCTTCGCCACTCATAAAACTATTGGGTTGGCCAATCGTCAGGCCATCTGCACCACGCTCGACCAAAACAGATCCAATGCCCTCAAGCCCAGGTCCAAACCGCAGATAAATTAAAAATACCCCCGCCTCTGGACTATGTGTTGAGAACACCTTGGAGCCATTAATCAAGTAACCACCATCTACTTTTTTGGCGGAAGTTTGGAGCTCTGTCACAGCAGAACCCGCACCTGGCTCACTCATTCCTAAACCTAAAATCTTTTTACCAGCAAGCAAGTCCGGTAGATATTTCTCTTTTTGCCCTTCACTAGCGTATTCAGCAAATGTCCTAATTGCCCCAAAGTTTCCCGCCTGAACTACGTCCGCAGACTTGGGGCAATGAAGTGCAACTTCCTGAATTGCAATCACAGCATCCATGAGGGTGCCGCCTTGGCCACCATCTTTTTCTGGCAACGCTATTCCAAGCAAGCCCTGCTCACTGAGTTTTGCTGCGATCTCCCATGGGTAGTGGGGGCTATGAGCCCGCTCAAGTGCGCCAGGAGCCAATTCCTTGGCGGCAAATTTACCGACCGCATCTGCGAACGCTTGTTGCTCACTAGTTAATTCGAAATTCATTTTTTATCCCAATAGAAAATTAAACGACGCGATTCTGCATAGTCCCATCAACAAAAGAGTTAATGTTGTCAAAGGCGATTCCGAAATAGGCCTCGTAGTTATCTTTCTCCACAAAACCTAAATGCGGAGTACAGAGGCAATTTGGTAGCTGCAACAGTGGGTCTGCAGCATTTAAGATCGGCTCACTTTCGTAAACATCAATTGCAGCATAACCAGGATGACCCAGTTTGAGGCCTGTATACAGCGCGCCCCGCTCAATCAATTCCGCTCTACTGGTATTGACCAATATAGCGTCTGACTTCATTAAAGCCAAATCAGCTGCGGTAACAACTCCTGTTGTTTCAGCATTCAATCTAAGCTGCAAAGAAATGATGTCGCTTGCTGAGAAGAAATTCTCTTTGGAAGTGGCGACATCAAACCCCAACTCTTTTGCCCTGGCAAGACTGGAGTCTCGACCCCACACCAAAATGTGCGCCCCAAATGCTTTGCCTATATGGCACACCTGCTGACCAATTCTGCCAAAACCGTATACGCCAAGAACCTTTCCAGAGAGCTGTCGGCCCAAAGTACCCTGCCACTTGCCAGACTGGAGGCGATTTACTTCTGGGACAATATTTCTAAGAGAGGCGAGGATCAGCAAGAGGGCCATTTCAGCCGTGGCACCGCCAGATCCACGCCCATCCATCACCACTATTCCCCTCTCCTTGCAGGCATCCAGATCAACGTGCGGTGCAATTTTCCCTGTTTGAGAAATCAACCTTAAATTTGGAAGGCGCTCAATTAAGCTGCGGTCGATTACCGTTCTTTCACGCGTTAAAACAATCGCCTCGGCATCCTTAAAACGCTCTACTTTCGCATCTAAATCACTAACGGTGTCATTAAAAATCACAACATCATGATGCTGCAACTTATTAAAACAATTCAGGCGCCGAACACAATCCTGGTAATCGTCTGGAATTACTATCTTCATGATTTGTTAGCCTTTTGATCTTTCAAATAATACGTCCGTATTAGCAACTACAAACCCTGGACCACTGACTGCAGCTAACTCCTGCAAGTCTCGATCCAATTGCCCTTGATCCATTTCACTTGCAATAAATGTGGGGCCTCCCTGCCAACGCGGGAAACCATAACCATTCACTAAGGCAATATCACAATCGCTTGGTTCTGCAGCCACATTCTCGGATAACAGTTGGGCCACTTCATTGATCATCGTTAAGATAACGCGTTTAACAATTTCATCCGCAGTAAAACTACGCCTCGCTATACCCTTCTCTCGGCTTGCGGCATCAATAAGCTCATGCACCTTTGGGTCAATCAATTTATCTTTAGAGCCCTCAGGGTATAAGTAATAGCCAGCCCCAGTCTTTCTGCCAAGTCGACCTGCCAAGCATAAAGAATCAGGAATACTCACATACCGATGCATAGGATTTCTGCTAGCAGCCTGACTCTTACGCATACCCCAGGCAATATCCAGACCCGATAAATCGGCAACAGTAAAAGGGCCCATTGCAAAACCGTAGTCCTCAAGTGCCTTGTCTATCTGTTCAGGATAAGCGCCTTCTTCCAACATAAATTCACATTGACGACGATAAGCTGCATAAATTCGGTTGCCAATAAAACCAAAAGAATTCGCGCTGATAATCGGCATCTTTCCCAAACGCTTAGCAAAACTTAATCCCGTAGCCATGGCAAGAGCGGATGTTTTTCTGCATCGAACAATCTCAATTAATTTCATCACCTGTGCGGGACTAAAAAAATGCAAACCAAATACTCTTGATGGATTTTTAGTATTTTCAGCAATTGCATCAATATCCAAATATGAGGTGTTGGATGCTAAAAGTGCACCATCTTTGGCATGCGTATCAATTTTCGCGAATACCTCATGCTTCACCTCAATATCCTCAAATACCGCCTCAATAATTAAATCAGCAGAGGCGATCGACTCCCAGCTAGACGAATATGTAAAGCGTTGTAGTAATTCACTCACCTGCACTTGATTTAGCTTGCCACCTTGAAGACGTGATTCATAAAATTGCTCGACCCGCTTTACCCCATTACTCAATGCAGTCTCATTTTGATCTAGCAGAACCACCTCATAAGCCGCATTCAAGCAAGCCATTGCAATGCCGGACCCCATCGTGCCAGCACCAATCACAGCAATTTGCTTAAGAGTCTGAGCTTGGGTGCCGCTCGCACCCAAGGTCTTAAATAGTTTACGTTCAGCAAAAAAATGGTGCCTTAAAGCTCTAGCTTCTGATGATGTTCTTAAGTCCTGAAATACACCACGCTCTATAGATAAGGCTTCATCAATTGGTAGCACCAGAGAATTGCAGATCATTTCAATTGCTTTTTGAACTTGCGGTCGATTCTTGCCAGCTTTCATTGCTTTTTGTGAAGCACTTGAAATACTCTCAGGCAGTGATGGAGGTGTTGCAATATCGCGAATACGATTCTTTGTACCAATCATGGACCTAGCGAGAACAAGTGCATTGGCCAGCAAATCCGTTTTTACTACCTGACTCACAATTCCCAACTTTAAGGCAAGGTCGGACTTAATCCGCGCTCCAGCACAAATTAATTCAATTGATTTTTCAACACCAATCAACCTTGGTAGGCGTTGCGTTCCACCAGCGCCCGGAATAATACCGAGAGTGACCTCAGGCAAACCAAGCACGGTTCCTTCCAATGCAATACGGGCATCGCACCCTAAAGCCAATTCAAAACCTCCGCCTAAAGCAGCGCCATGCAAGGCGCACACCACGGGTTTTGAACAATTCTCAATCGCAGCAATGACCACAGGCAAGTGAGGGTCTGCTAATGGCTGAGAAAATTCTTTAATATCCGAGCCAGCAATAAACGTGGTTCCAGCACCAATAATGACGGCTGCTGTTAATTGATGATCCATCTCTAAGGTGCTAATAGCATCCAATAGACCTTGTCGAACTTCGGTAGATCCTGCATTGATTGGCGGGTTATCTACTGTAATAACCATCACATCAACATCATGGTGAATTTTAATTTTGCTCATTTTTATTTAATTTATTTAAACCACTCTACGAGCAATTGATTCACTTGCTCCACCTTTTCATATTGAACCCAATGGCCCGCATCCTGAACAACTACTGTTGATCTATTGGGATGTCCATCGACAAGCTTTTCTATTAAATGCTCGGGAGTACAGGTCACATCGTGCTCACCCCAGACAAGCAAAGTTTGACCGGAATAGGCTGCTAATTGCTCGGCCAATCCCCCGGGCCTTGCGATAGGTCTACTTCTAAAGCGCGTTCTTATGCAAGCATCTTGATGCACTCGAATGGCTAAAGAGTCAATCCTGTCATATTCACCAATCATTTGTTGATAGAGATTCTCTCGCATGACTTCTTTTAGGCCGGCCCAATTTTGACTTTCATACAATTCTTTCCAGGCCAAGAGCTCGCCCCGAGGACGCCTAGGGCCACCATGACCGGCACTACCCAAAAGCGCAATTTTATTGATGCCGCTACGTTGATTTACTAAGTGCGCCGTAACAAATCCGCCGAACGAAAATCCAGCAATATGAATTACCGTATCAGAACCCACTAATTCATTAAGTGATGAGCGCAATGGGTCGAGCATCCCAGACTGAAGATCGCCGCCAAAAAAGCTTGAGTCACCAAAACCTGGCATATCTGGAACAAAGACCTGAAAGTGCTCAGACAAGAATTCAACATTTTTAAGCCAGTGCTCCCAGCTACCATGCCCGCCATGTAACAAAATTATGGGCAATGCATTCTTCCTCGGCAAGCCAAACTCACGCCAAACTACCTGTCCGTCTTGATAGGGAATCTGATGTATTTTCATGGGCTGCATTGGTAGCGTGGACACAAGTGTGAGTTAACTTAACACTGCGATACCATCGGCAGCCTTAACGCCTTTGCCCTCTGAAAATACAAATACAGGGTTGATCTCGCACTCAATGAGACGATTATCGAGACAGGCGACCAACTCTGAAAATTGCACGATCGCTTTTATAAGGCTAGGCACATCACACTTCGGCCGACCACGATATCCATCGAGCAACGGCCAAGTCTTTAATGTCTGAAGCATCTCGAGTACCTCTTCCTCGCTAAAAGCCTTGCCAGGAGTAATCAAACGCATCTGAGTGTCCTTGAAAATCTCAGCTGTAACACCACCCATTCCAACTAATACAGCGGTTCCCAATGGGTCACGGTGCATTCCCACCATCATCTCCACTCCACCAGAAACCATTTCCTGCACCAGGAATTCATCGACGTTAGCGCCTGCTTTTGACTTTACGTCTATAGCCATCGCCTGCATTCTGTTTAAGAGTTCGGCAGAGGGGACATTCAAGGCAACACCGCCCACCTCAGTTTTATGAGTAATTTGATTCGACAAGATTTTCAGCACCACCTTATCACCCAACGCTTTAGCAGCACCAAAATCAGGATTTGCGACGTTTACTACAAACTCTTTAACGCCTGGAATACCAAATGCAGAAAATAGATTTTTTGCCTGATATTCATTTAAAGATCCATGTAGGTTAGCAACATCCAAATTAGCTGGGGACTTCACTAAGCTTCCCTCGGCAATTTTTTCATTTTTTAGTTGGCTAGCATGGAGCATGCTTGATAGGGCAACACTACAGCTTTCTGGTTGAGAAAACGCCGGCACACCAAGCTTGGTCATTAATGCCCCCGCAATTGGCGCATGAGGACTCACATAAGCAATCACAGGCTTATCGCTGGTTTGCATACAATCACGAACGGCACCTGCCATCAAATCCGGCATAGATAAACTAGAGGATCCCAAGATCAAGATTAAAGCGTCATAAGTTGGGCTATCGAGAAGTGCGGCGATGGCGCCACGCAATAGATCAGGCTGCAATCCTGCGAGTGTGACATCAATTGGATTGCGATCAAGAACAGCCTGATCCCCGGGCTGCAAGGCACGCAAACGTGCCGCCGTGATCTCATCCGGCACGGGAGTATCAAAGCCCCACTCACCCAAACTATCGGCAACCAATGTGCCAGCACCGCCAGTGGAAGTCAAGATAGCAACACGCTTGCCTTTTAAGACTCTTCCAGAGGATAGGGCGGCAGGAATATCTAAAAAGTCGGAGAACTTGTTGGCACGAATAATGCCTACCTGCTTAAAAAGGGCATCATACATTTTGTCAGCGCCAGCTAAGGCGCCGGTATGAGAAACCGCAGCCTTTATACCCGCTTCCGATTTACCAACCTTGTAGACAACAATCGGTTTACCTGCTTTTTTTGCCCTTAAAGCTGCTGCGCGGAATTTTTCCGGGTGACGAATACTCTCGATGTAGAGAACAATGACCTTAGTGCTGGGGTCATCAGTCAAATAATCCACAAAATCGGCGAGCCCAAGATCTGCCTCATTGCTGGTTGATACCAACTTAGACAATCCCAAGCCACAAGCAGTTGCTCGCGATAGTAAGGAGCCTAATATGCCACCGCTTTGTGAAATAACACTCACGGAGCCCTTCGGAAATTCATCCATCTCTAAAGCGCTGCTTGGAGATAAAGGAATGTCATCGGTAATATTGACCATACCAATAGTATTGGGTCCGAGAATACGCATTGCGCCTGCAGCCGCAATAAGCTCCTCTTGTTTTTTTAAGCCTTCAGGACCATGCTCAGCAAAGCCACTCGTTAGAACGATTGCTGCTGGAGTGCCCATAGCGGCTAGCTCCTTCACCGCACTTAAGGCCTTATCAGTTCCAACCATGATGATCGCTACGTCAGGTGTTTCTGGCAATGAATTGATATCGGGATAACACTTTAAACCAGCGATTTCTTCAACCCTAGGATTGACCGGGTAAATTTTTCCCTTGAAGTGATGTTTTTGCAAATAAGCAATAGGCCTACCAGCTGTCTTTTTTGGGTCTGTTGAAGCGCCAATTACAGCAATACTGTGTGGCTCCATTAGCTTTTGAATTGCATTACTCATACTTATCCTATTTCTTCAACGTAGATTATTTCTTTTTAGCAGCGGCGGCTTTTTCTAAAAATGCCAGCACAGACTCGCGATGCTCAGTACTCGTGTAGCAAATTCCCTGAGCTTGACTGCCTTGCGCAAATACTTGCGCAGCAGTAGTTTCAAAAGTTTGGTTCAGAATGGTTTTGCCCAGGGCTAGCGCGGTAGAAGAGCCTTTGCTTAGCTCGGCTGCCCAAGCCTGAGCATCCGCAAGTAGCGACTCTGCCTGAGCTAGCTTATCAACAATACCAATCTGCAAGGCCTCATCAAGATCCACTTTTCTTCCTGAGAAGATGAGCTCCTTCGCCTTCACTAGACCTACACGTCTAGGCAAAAAGTACATACCGCCACCATCAGGGATAATGCCGCGATTAATATAAGACCAAGTAAAGCTTGCACCCTCGGCGGCCATAATGAAATCACATGCCAAGGCAGTATCAGCTCCTAAGCCAGATGCTGGGCCATTTACCGCTGCAATCGTTGGCTTTGGCATCGTATGCAATAACGAAACAGCATGGTGTACACGCTGCTGACGATGCCAACCATTAAAAGCAATTTCTCCTGTAGGGGCCTGCATTCTTTTTTCCATCCCCGAAATATCGCCGCCAGCGCAAAAGCCCTTGCCGTTACCAGTTAACACTAATGCACGAATAGATTTATCAGCGGCAACCATTTCCAGGGCCTCAATAAATTCGCTACGCATAGCGTCACTCATTGCATTCCGTTTTTCTGGGCGGTTCAGACATAAGGTTGCGATGCCATCATTGACGCTTAATTCAATTAAT
Source organism: Burkholderiaceae bacterium (assembly GCA_947448625.1). Classification (GTDB taxonomy): domain Bacteria; phylum Pseudomonadota; class Gammaproteobacteria; order Burkholderiales; family Burkholderiaceae; genus Polynucleobacter. The sequence continues at coordinate 97,807 of CANFOT010000001.1, forward strand.
TCAAAATTCATTTCAATTCCTTGTACAAATTTTTATTGGATTTATTCGGGGGCAATATTTGCATTTTTAATAACGGCACGCCACCGCAACTCTTCCGCCTTAACAAACTTTCCAAACTCTTCCGGCGTTCCAGTCTTAATTACTAAGCCCTCACCTTCTACGCGGCTCTTAAAGGCGCTAGATTGAGCAGATTTTTTTATCGACGCATTTAACTTGTTAATCACGTCCGTAGGGGTGCCCGCTGGAGCAAAATATCCATACCAGCTTCCAGCTGAATATCCAGGCACACCACTCTCCGCAACAGTGGGAAGCTTTGAAAGTTGTGCCGTAGGAGAACGGGTTGGTGTGGTGACTGCAAGCGCACGTAATTTTCCAGCATCCACCAGACTACCTACGGCCGATGCGGTTGCAAACATAACATCAACTTGACCGCCAATGACGTCAGTAAGCGCTGGCCCAGCCCCCTTATAAGGAATATGAGTCAACTTGGTGCCCGCCATGGAATTAAATAATTCTCCAGCAAGATGGGCTGAGGTGCCTCCACCTTGAGAGGCATACGACAACTTTCCGGGATTTGCTTTTGCAGCAGCAAGAAAATCTACAAAGGTCTTATAGGGGCTATCCGCTGAAACTACCACTACATTGGGAGAAACGCCAACCAAAATAACAGGCGCAAAGTCTTTGTCTTGTGAGTATGGAAGTTTTGCTTTTAAGCTAGGATTTACAGCATGGGCCAATGTAGCAACAACCAAGGTATAGCCATCAGCCGGACTTTTTGCCAAGGCATCAGTTCCGATAATGGTGCTACCGCCAGGCTTGTTATCAATCACAATGGCTTGCCGTAAATCTTCGGCCATTGCCACACCCAGAGTTCTTGCTACCAAATCAGTTCCCCCGCCTGGAGCAAAAGGCACAATCACTTTAATGGGGTGATCAGGGTACTGCGCTAAAGCAGGCTCGATAGCTAAAGCACACAAAAGCAGTGAGGTCAGGGCACAAATGAAATTTTGGGCAGTTACCCTAAATTGATAAACCATATAGATCTCCCAAGACTTTTTATTGAAATTATTTGAGGATGAGTATGACTGAACTTATGAAGTAATTTATGGTTTAATTCCACTAGATGGAATTAAAAACGCCCACCCCAAAAATAAATAGATCCCTCATACGGGGTTTAGAAATCCTGCGCTGCTTCAAGCCAGGGGTTGATCTTCTGGGTAACGGCGAAATCTCAGAACGAACCAAGCTACCACCCTCAACCGTAAGCCGCCTCACCCAGACGCTTGTTTTATCGGGGTTTCTGGAGCACAGCGAACAATATTCAGCCTACCGACTGGCACCGACAGTCCTCAGCTTGGGTCACGCTTATAAGATGGGGTTGCGCGAACTGAAGTTGGCTGAACCTTTGATGAAAAAGGCGTCTGAAAAATATAAGCTCAATGTGGGATTGGCGATCGCAGACCGGATGGAGATGGTTTATCTGGAGTCAGTACGGTACACCAAGAATATTGCCTTACGCACTGTCGTTGCAGGTCAACGTGTACCCATTGAACGTACGTCCCTGGGCATGGCCTGGATTGCGACCCTCAGCCCAGATTTGAGAAAAAAATTGATGGCGGACCTCAAAAGTCAAAAATTGAAAAATTGGACTCAAATTGAAAGTGACATTCAAACCGCAATAGGGAGCATTGCTATAAACGGATACTGTATCGCTAGCTGGCTACCGGAGATTTTTGCCATCTCTACCCCCTTAACTTTGCTAAATGGGCAAAAAGCCTCATTGAATTTCAGTGCACCGGCAAATAGTAATTTGAGTAAAGTCATTAATGACTATGCACCTCACCTAATTGAGTTAAAAGATATGATTGAGTCTGCATTCAAAAATAATTTAAAAACCACCTAAGCTTATGAACAATAAAAATATTGCTACCGTATACATCTGCGATGCCATCAGAACCCCAATCGGCCGATATGGCGGATCCTTATCAAGCGTACGCGCAGACGATCTAGGAGCTGTTCCAATCAAAGCATTGATGGAGCGTAATCCTCAAGTGCAATGGGATCAAGTGGATGACATTATTTATGGATGTGCTAACCAAGCAGGTGAAGATAATCGCAATGTAGCGCGCATGAGCGCTTTGCTAGCAGGGCTTCCACCACAAGTACCAGGCGCCACCATCAATCGTCTTTGTGGCTCAGGAATGGATGCGGTTGGTACTGCAGCTCGCGCAATTGCAGCAGGAGAGGCTAATCTCATGATTGCAGGTGGTGTCGAAAGTATGAGTCGCGCACCCTTTGTCATGCCTAAGGCAGAATCCGCATTCTCACGTAATAACTCCGTTCAAGATACAACGATTGGATGGCGTTTTATTAACCCACTCATGAAAAAAATGTATGGCGTTGATTCCATGCCAGAGACAGCAGAAAATGTAGCCGATGACTTCAAGATTAGTCGCGAGGACCAAGATCGCATGGCTCTAGATAGTCAAAATAAAGCTGCTGCTGCCCAAGCGAATGGTCGCCTTGCAAAAGAAATCACCCCGGTATTTATCCCACAGAAAAAAGGGGATCCAATTGCTGTGACTCAAGATGAGCATCCTCGTGCAACGACGATTGATGTACTCGCAAAACTAAAGCCGATTGTTCGGCCCGATGGCACCGTGACAGCGGGCAATGCTTCTGGAGTAAATGACGGGGCTTGTGCACTGCTATTGGCTAGCGAGGAGGCTGTTAAGAAATATCAACTAAAACCCCGCGCCAAGATTGTCGGCATGGCTACTGCTGGCGTGCCGCCACGTATTATGGGAATTGGCCCCGCTCCCGCATCCCAAAAATTACTCAAACGTCTTGGCATGACTATTGATCAGATAGACGTCATTGAGCTAAACGAAGCATTCGCATCTCAAGGTCTGGCGGTACTTCGTGAATTGGGCGTACCTGATGACGATATACGCGTCAATCCAAATGGAGGTGCCATTGCACTTGGCCATCCGCTAGGCATGAGTGGTGCCCGCCTCATTACTAGTGCAGTAGTCGAGCTAGAGGAGCAGAAGAAGCGTTTCGCCCTATGCACCATGTGCATAGGAGTTGGCCAAGGAATTGCAATGGTCATCGAGCGAGTGACTTAAGAACGAACAACCCCTTCAGCGATCCATTTCGAAATCTCCGCATCACTAAACCCAAGTGCGCGGAGAATTTCAGAAGAATGTTCACCTGACTTAGGTGGCTCATGCCGCACCCCGAGCCTCTTGCCACCCATCATGAGCGGCAATAAAGGCACCGCAGTTTCTGCACCTGCATTGGGTCCATCAGTTACATGAATCGGAGCAAGTCCACCAGTTGCCAGTAAATGAGGGTCATTAAATAGCTCTTCAGGTCTGGTAATTGGGGCGAATGGAAGTCCATGAGATTCAAATATTGAACTGATCTTAGCTGCTGAAAATCCAGCGAGCCTTTTTTTAATCTCGGGAATTAAACTTGGCCTAGCCTCTACGCGCAAGTTATTGCTAGCGAGCTTGGCATCTTGAAAAAAATCGTCAAACCCAAAAGCCTCGCAGAAGATTTTCCATTGAGTATCAGACACGACTGCCAAGAAAATTTTCTCACCATCAGCCACTTCAAATACATCATATATTGCCCAAGCAGAAATTCGACTGGGCATTGGCTTAGCTGCTTTACCAGTAACCGCATACTGCATCATGTGTTGACCGACTAGAAAAATATTGTTTTCAAACAAAGAGCTTTGAATTTCTTGCCCTTCGCCCGTCAAGTCACGCTGCCTTAAAGCAGCCATCACACCAATGGCACCAAAGATTCCACCCATAATGTCATTTACCGAAGAGCCGGCGCGCAGAGGCCGATCTTCGGGACCAGTCATATAGGCCAAGCCACCCATCATTTGCACAACCTCGTCCAAAGCTGTTCGATGATCGTAGGGCCCCGGCAAAAAACCTTTATGTGACACGTAAATTAATTTCGGGTGCAATTGATGCAAGGTCTCATAGTCAAGACCCATTTTTGCCATCGTTCCCGGCTTAAAGTTTTCACTGACAACATCAGCAGAAGCAACCAACTTCCTAACAATCTCGATCCCCTCTGGGGTTTTCATGTCGACTGAAACACTTTTTTTATTTCGATTAAACATCGGAAAAAAACCCGCGCCCGATCCTAATAATTTTCGAGTTTTATCGCCATCAATTGGCTCAACCTTAATCACCTCAGCGCCAAGGTCTGCGAGGATCATTCCACACGTTGGGCCCATCACCATATGAGTAAATTCAACAACGCGAATTCCGGCATACGGAAGCGGCTTACTATTCTCCATTAACGCTTATCCCTTTTACTCACATCAAATCCCTTTGGCAGACCAGCCTCAGGAGTCATTCCATAAATTACCTCATGAGGTAGGCCGGCACGGAGCGCCTCCCTAGCTTTGAATAATTTTTCGAGATCAACTCCCGTCTCAATCCCCATCGCCTCAAACATAAAGACTAAATCCTCGGTAACCACATTCCCGGAGGCGCCTGGTGCATATGGACAACCACCCAAACCTCCCATGGATGAGTCAAAGGAGGTAACCCCCTCTTCATAAGCCGCCAGGCAGTTTGCTAACCCAAGCCCACGCGTATTGTGCAGGTGAGCAGCGCCCGCCTTATCTCCAATCGCATGACGTAAGCGTCTAAATAATTTTTTAATTTGAGCCGGATTGGCATATCCAGTCGTGTCGGATAGTCCTGCCTCATCTACACCAGCCCGCACCACCTGATCCGCAAGCCAAATCACATCATCCTCGGGCACCAAGCCCTGAAGCGTGCAACCAAAAGCGGTAGCAATGCCAACCTCTATCCTGATAGATGGTGCATGAGCATTTCTAAATTCCACGATTCGCTTAAGCTCCTCAACCATTTCTTCTCGCGTCTTACGAACATTGGCCAATGAATGGGCAGCGCTAGCAGAAACTGGAATAGTGATCTTGTCGACACCGGCCAAAATCGCATGTTCAGCACCTTTTAAATTCGGCACCAGCGCTAAGACAGTTAATCCATTTAAAGTTTTTGCATATCGCGCAATTTCAGAGGCATCAGCCATTTGAGGCAACATCTTTGCAGGCACAAATGAAGCCACTTCAATTTCTCGGATACCAGAGTCAAATAAAGCATCTACCCAAAGCTTCTTGTTGGCCGTTAGCATAATGGTTTTGATGGATTGCAAACCATCCCGAGGTCCAACCTCACTTATTAATACTGCAGTTGACGCCGCATGCATATCGTTCTATCCTATGGAATACAGTTCTATATATTTAACCATATTTCATTCAATAGAGCATGCCTAGAAGATCCAACAACGCAGATAAAGAGAAGATCTCCCTCTCAATTGATGGCGTTGCATCTGTTGATAAAGCCCTAGGGGTTCTTTGTCTCTTTACGCCCCTCAAGCCAGAGCTCACGCTTGCTCAAATCGCTACAGATACTGGACTCTATAAAAGTACCGCATTAAGAATGCTGGCATCTTTAGAGAATGCAGGCCTAGTCATCAAAAAGATGGATGGGAAATACATTCTTGGTCGATCTATAGCCGTACTCCATAGCGCGTATCAGGAAAATGCATCCCTAGAAAACATTGCAATGCCCATATTAAAAACGCTAATGGAATCCACTCAAGAGAGCGCGGCGTTCCATGTGCGACAGGGTGATAAGCGACTATGTTTATTTAGAGTGGATTCAAATCAAGCATTACGCGACCACATTAAAACTGGCGATCTGCTGCCATTGGATAAAGGTGCCGGCGGTAAAGTCTTGCTGGCTTTTGAGGGTGCAAATGGAAAAATATTCTCAAAAATCCGCGAAGAGATGCTCTTAGCAATCTCCGGTGATAGAGTGAAGGAAATGGCTGGAATTTCAGCCCCAGTATTTAATAACCAAGGTTTACTCGGTGTGATTACGTTGACGATGCCCGCCTATCGCTTGCTTGATAAGCAAAAGAAGATGGTCCGAGACAGCGCCAAAAAGCTAACCGAACTATTGGGCGGCACTTTTAAATAATAATGAGGTCATGAAAGCATATCTAACGCGCTTTATAGGTCAAGATGGGTGGTTGTCGCCACTTCGCTTTGATGCCTTTCGTGCGCTATGGCTAACTTGGCTAATAGCCAACATCTGCATGTGGATGAATGATGTGGCGGCGGCATGGACTATGACCTCGCTGACCACCTCAACCACGCTCATTGCTTTGGTCCAAACGGCCTCAAGCCTGCCCGTACTCCTCCTAGGGGTGCCCAGCGGGGCCATGGCAGATATCGTCAATAGAAAACATTACTTTGTATTCACACAAATCTGGTTGGCCATCAATGCCACTGTACTCATGCTCTTTCTGGCAATCGGTACGCTAGGCCCCTACAGCCTTCTACTCCTGACATTTACCAACGGAATCGGTCTGGCCATGCGCTGGCCTATATTTGCGGCCGTTGTGCCAGATTTAGTTCCCAAAGATTCTCTTCAACCCGCCTTGGCGCTCAACGCCATCGCCATGAATACCTCAAGAATTGTTGGGCCTTTAGTAGCTGGATTCATTATTGCAATCGCAGGCAGCCAATACGTTTTTGCACTCAACATGGTGCTATCGTTAATTACTACTACCATTGTCATGCGTTGGCAGTATCAAAATTACGTCCCAGCACTACCTGGTGAGCGTTTTTTAGGTGCGATGCGAGTGGGAGTACAGCATGTATGGCAATCCAATCGGATGCGCATCATTATCGTACGAGGATTTTTGTTTTTCCTACAATCCACTGGGGTTATTGCACTATTACCAGTGATTGCAAAAGACCATTTTGGTGGTGGTGCAAATACCTTCACCCTACTGCTCTCCTGTCTCGGGCTTGGCGCAATCATTGCCGGCACGCAGTTGCCGCGAATTAGAAAGCGTCTGAAATCAAGCAATCTCGTCAATTACGGAGTAGTTATTCTCTGCATTACCTGTGCGGGGGTCGTCCTCTCCCCCAATGTATGGATTGCGTCTCCACTGATGATGATTTGTGGAATGGCCTGGATTGCGGTTGCAAACTCATTAACCACTTCAGCACAACTCACGCTGCCTAGTTGGGTTAGGGCAAGAGGCATGTCTATTTACCAGATGAGCCTCATGGCTGGCAGCGCATTAGGCGCCGCCCTATGGGGAAAATTGGCGAGCGAACTAGATGTTACGAGCAGCATTTTAGCGAGCTCTATTTTTGGCTTACTTTCTCTGTTTCTGATTCGGAAATATCGCATTGATAAACATGCGGCAGAAGATTTGACCCCAGTATGCCCATTAGAAAGGCCTCATGTCACTAAAGACATTGATCTGCATGCTGGTCCAGTTGTCATATCCATTGAATACCATATTCATAAAGATCATCTCGAAGAATTCCGAAAAATCATGGGCCGTACCCGCAAATCTAGGCTGAGACAGGGCGCCTTGTCATGGAGCCTATTTGAGGATGCAGAGCACATTGGGAAATTTATAGAAAACTTTGTCTTCGAAACTTGGGCAGATTATCTTCGCAGGTTCGATCGCTTCACTGTAGAAGATTTAGCAATGCAGGAGGAGCGACAACGCCATCACATAGACTCTCATCCTCCTAAAGTCACTAGAAAGATTGCATCTCGACTAAGGGCCTAGTACAAGAAAAAGCTGTCTTGAATATCTCTGGTTATGGAAAATATTTTCTACTTGCAAGATATTGAACGCCTTGATTTCCATACCACTCAGCGTGAACTTGATTGCGCGGCAAATGAAAGACATCACCAGCAAGGTATTTAGTCCTGATGCCTTCTACCAGTAAGTCTATTTGTCCGCCAACTACCAATGCCTTTACTTCAAAGGGGTGTGCATGATGATCCAGGAAGCCTCCTGGCTCGCGTGTAATAAGAATAGGCTCCGGAAATCCGTCGACAGCAAGCCTCTTCAGAAATTGCTCTTGACTCACTTAATAGAGCTCAGCCAGAACTCGGGTATAAAAATCGATGTATTTACTCAATCTCTAGCTAGTTGGTGCTGGATGTAAATCACATGTCCTACCAGCTTTTGCAACTTGCCCAGGTACGGGGTGACCAACAATCAAAGGCAGCTCCCGAGCCAAAGCCAATAATCGAGGAATATCCATGCCGGTATCAAACCCCATGGCATCGAGCATATGAATAGCATCCTCGCTAGAGATATTGCCGCTAGCGCCCGGTGCGTATGGGCATCCTCCCAATCCGCCAAGCGAACCATCAAAACGAGTAATGCCCGACTGCACTGCTGCAAGCACATTCGCCAAACCCATACCACGCGTATTATGAAAATGGAATGTCAATTGCAAATGGCCAAATTGATGCTGTAGATCGTGCGCCATTTTTGCAACCTGCGCAGGGTGAGCCATGCCAGTTGTATCGCAAATAGTTAGCCCACGCACACCTAAATCTGCAAAACGCTGCACAAAGCCTTCCACTACGCTCTGCGGCACATCACCCTCCATAGGGCATCCAAAAGAAGTGGATAGAGAAACGTTGATGGGCGTTCTACCATTCACGTACTGAATGACCTCTGCCAATCCCGAAAAACTCTTCTCTCGAGTCATACGCAGATTCGCGAGGTTATGCGTTTCTGATGTAGACATCACCAAATTAAACTCATCAGCTCGCGATTCAAAAGCACGCTCAGCACCGCGCAAATTAGGTACCAGCACCGTATATTCAACACCTGGAACCCGTTGAATTCTACCCATCACCTCTTCGGCATCGCGTAGCATCGGAATAGCTTTTGGAGACGTAAATGAAGTAACCTCAATCTTAGCAAAGCCACATTGACTGAGACCATCTACCAACTTAACTTTGTCATCCGTAGGAATGAAGTTGGGCTCAATTTGAAATCCGTCCCTTGTCACAACATCATTGAAATAAATTCTAGTCATTGGATTAATTACTCGATAAATGAATCATTATTTAGTAAAGGCAATGCCGCGCTCTTTTAAAGAGCTAATCTGCGCATCTGTTAAACCAATACTGTGCAGAATTTCATCTGTATTCTCCCCAATATCTGGGGCCAAAGTCTTAATGGAGCCGGGTGTGCGAGAGAGCTTGGGAAGTACGCCTGGCACATCCAATGTGGTCCCATCATGCATTTGGATGCGCTCAATATTGCCACGAGCCTTGTAATGCGGATCATTGGCAATGTCAGCTACGGTATAAATTTTTCCCGCAGGTACCGCCGCGGAATCTAACAACTGCAAGGCCTGATCCGTTGTCATTGTTTTAGCCCACTCACCAATGACTTGATCTAACTCTGCAACGCGCGCAACTCGGCCATCATTATTCTCAAGGGCAGGATCATTGGCTAAATCTGTTCGCCCAACCATATTCATCAAACGCTTGAAGATGCTATCGCCATTACCAGCAACCAATACATAACCACCATCAGCACAAAGATAGGCATTGCTTGGAGCAATACCTGGCAAAGCACTACCACCAGCTTCCCTGACTTCGCCGAAGGCGCTGTACTCGGGTAGCAAGCTTTCCATACAATTAAAGACGGCCTCATACAAAGCAATGTCAATCACCTGACCTTTGCCGCTCTGGTTACGCTCTTGTAGTGACAATAAAATTCCAATCACCCCATGAAGCGAAGCCAAAGTATCCCCAATACTGACACCAACTCGCACAGGCACCCTACCAGGCTCAGCGGTTAAATGCCGCAAGCCACCCATTGCCTCAGCAACCACACCAAAGCCTGGTTTATCACGATACGGTCCAGTTTGACCATAGCCACTAATTCTCAAAATAATCAGGCCGGGGTTAAGCTCTAGTAATTTCTCTGGATCGAGCCCCCACCCCTCTAAAGTACCGGGTCTAAAATTTTCAATCAGAATGTCCGCTTCTTTAATTAAGGTTCGAACAATTTCTTGGGCCTCAGCCTGTCTTAAATCCAGCGAGAGGGAGCGCTTGTTGCGTGACTGAACTTGCCACCAGACTGAAGTACCATCCTTAAGTAGGCGCCATTTACGTAAAGCATCTCCCACTTTAGGGGGCTCAATCTTAATAACATCAGCACCAAAATCCGCGAGCGTCTTAGCGGCAAATGGGCCGGCAATCAATTGCCCCATTTCAATGACTTTTAATTTAGCCAATGGTTCCATGACGATCCTTAAATAAATTACTTTTCATTAAATTACCCATTTTCACCGCAAGCAAGGAAGCCCCCTGTTAGAGCTCACTTCGAGAGGCACCGAGAAACTGGGTAAACCAATGCGGCTTCGCATTCAAGCGCCTAGCTATGATGCCATGCAAGAAGATCCGTCGAAGCGGACCCCCATCAAATACCAAAAACTGACCAACTTGATTACTTAAGCAGTGGCGTTGACTGAAGCGATTTTCCAGTTAGATCCCAATCTGAAAAATTGATCTTCAGAATTCCTGGGTTTTCAAATGAACGAATGCTGTAGTCCTTGGTTTTTAAGTTGGCAACAACAACCCACTCGGTAAATTCATAGGAATTGACGCCACCACCATAACCACTTGAGCTATCCAAATGAATTGCTCCATACGGAATATCAAAGTTATTCATAACATGCCAAGCTCTACGCTCCTGAGTATCAGTGGTGCCGCTTGGTGCATTAAGAACAAACTGAGACACCCGAACAAAACGATCAGGACTTAAAAAGCTTCCGGGCAAACCATGCATGCCGTTTCCAGAACTAGCCGCTGGAAACTTTTGACCCTGAACGATCAACGGCGCCTTATCAGTCCCGGACAAATTTACATAGTTGCCAATATTTTGAAGGTGCCATGAAAAAGCTGGGTCATTGGTCATTGTGCCTATGACGTTGTTAGTCATTACCAGCTTACCACCCAAGTATTCAACGACCAAACTTTTCCCTTGAGCATCATGCAAAGTCATTCTCGATTTAGCAACACCACCCCACTCTTTCATGGGAGAACTGTTCACAAACATTTTTGGCAACGCATCGCTTACCTCATCAACTGTCGCAAAATTGGTTAGGACATATAACAATAGTTGTTGTGATGCAATGCTATTGGCTGACTGTACTTGATTGGGACTTTGATATTGAGCCGTATTGGGAGCGTTTAATAATCCCCCAGCAAGTCCAGCCTCATTCATTCCGTCCACATAGATGGGCAATCCAAATGCATTTGCACCAACAGTTGCATACTTGGTACTCCAACTTTTACCGGAGCCAGATACACCATCGATCCCAATCCCTTGAAAAGCATAACCACGTGGAGTTTTCAAGATAGCTGATTTCAGTGGAATACCAAATTCCATAGTTCTGCCATAGACACGACCACCATCAGTGCCAGCCAAAACCATGGAGGTGCAAGCATCGCTAGCCAGTGGTGCCAACGCTAAAGCAGCCGAAACCGAAGCGGCCACTACTTGTTTAATCAATTGTTGTTTCACTATGAATCCCTCAGTAAGTAAGATTTGGCACTATTGAAATAGATTACTCCAAAGTAATCCCTAAAAACTCATCACGAGTTCCTCACCCAAATTAATTAGAGCATCTGAAGTGGGAGCAAAAAAAATCTGCTAAATAGCAGCACTCATCATTTTGATGGGGTTTAGAACTTGAAGGTCACAGCCATTTGTGGCCCTAGCATAGTAGTTTTTTGCAGCACGCCACCATCCTTCATATCGTAGTAGAGCGCGCGATAAGTTAAGGAGGCATCAATCAAACTACCAAATGTTTTACCTACACCAGCCATTGCCTGCCAAGTTAAGTTGGTGGTACCGCCACCGCCACCGAAATCCCCGTAAAAAGGTACATACCAAGTAGAGTCGGCAATCCGATAGCGTCCTTTAGCACCAATAATGGGGTCTATAGTAGAAGCAGCTTTCGAGGCAGTGCCCACACCAGAGACATTCAATGTTGCTGTGGCAGCGATTGCTCTTACGCCAAGCAATCCATCGACATAAGCATCTTTATTATTGGCAATAGTATAGGTAGCGACGCCAGTTAACACCGTCTGCTGAAGGGTGACTTTATCAGCAAGTGTTACGCTTCCACCAGAAACTGGAACCCCGCCAGCTTTCTGCAAAGTAGCAGAAATCACATCGCCCATCACACCCCAGTTACCCTTATGCGCCTCGGCAGAAATCATACCACCCGACTTCAGAGCCCCCAACACGTTGCTTGTGGTGAAATCTGCTGATTTAGCAAGCCCGCTATCCAGGCCCACAGTGCCTTTAATACCAGTAGCCCAGAGGTAAGGTGTTAGCTCAAAGCGCCACACATCAGACACAGCTGGAATGGGAGTGGGCTCAGCATCTGCATACGCTGAACTTGCGAATACTAAGAACGCAGCACTTGAAAAAATTGCTAAAAGAATTTTCTTATTCATAAAAGTCTTATTAAACCGATATTGATGAGAGTAAATTAAGTGGGGGCTTATTCACCTGTAATTTTTCGCTCTCGGATAATGCGGCCCCATGTTGTAGATTCCTTGGTCATATATTTCGCAAGCTCATCGCGTGAACCAGGCATTGGTGTAAGGCCATGCTCATTTAGTTGCTTCACTACATCGGGGGATTTCAAGACCTTGACGATCTCCACATTCCAGCGATCCAGAATGCCCTCAGGCACTTTTGATGAAGCAACAAAAGCATACCAATTGGTTGCATTAAAACCAGGGTAACCTGATTCAGCAATAGTCGGGACCTTAGGGAGCGATTTGAGTCGCTGCGGGCCGGTGACAGCCAAAGGAATCAACTTGCCATTATCAATATAGGCCTGTGCCGTACTATAGGTTGAAAAATAAGCGGCCACCCGTTCGCCGAGCAAATCCTGCATTGCTGGAGCGCCACCCTTATAGGGTATATGCACAGTATCAATGCCAGCCATCTCATCCAATAACTCTCCAGCCAGATGCGAGGCAGAGCCGGGTCCTGTTGAGGCATATTCTAATTTTTTAGGATTTTTCTTGGCGTATGCAATGTACTCTGCAAATGTCTTAATACCAGTACCAGAATTAACCACAAGAATATTTGGGAAATTGACGCCCATCGTGATTGGCGAAAGGTCTTTGAAGGGGTCATAAGATAACTTCATCATATGTGGCGCAATGGTAAGCGGGCCAACCGAGCCAAATAAGATCGTACTGCCATCTGTTGGCCCGTTAGCAGCAAATTGATGCGCAATATTTCCACCTGCACCACCACGATTATCAACAACTACATTTGCGCCAATGTTCTCACCTAGCTTCTTGGAAATAATTCTAGCCGCCGTATCAGCAGCGCCACCCGCCGCAAATCCAACTACTAAAGTGATAGTTTTTTTAGGTGGAAATTCCTGCGCAGATGCAGAATGACCCAATAAACCCAGTGCTATGCATAAGAAAATATTCAGGGTATTTTTTTTCATGACGGTCATTTGTAAACCACTCTCCAAAAAGTTTTATTAATCAACTGTAATTTTTGCTTTTTCAACAACCCTTGCCCATCGATTTTGCTCTAATTTAATAAATGCACCAAATTGAGCTGACGTATCACCAACTAATACAGCCCCATCTTCCAGCATCTTTTTGGAGTCTTCTTTAGACTTCAGAGCTTTGGCAATATCCTTCTGCAGCCTATCAATAATGGGCTGAGGAGTTCCGGCGGGCACAATGATTCCGTACCACTGGGATGTCTCAAATCCCTTGTAACCTGACTCAGACAATGTGGGTACATTAGGCAATACCTTTGATCTCTCAGCAGACCCAACGGCGAGTGGGCGCAATGTGCCGCCCTTGATCTGCCCCATCAGCGATGGTAGACCATTAAATGTTGCCTGGATCTGCCCACCAATTAAATCCGTCAACATTGGTCCTGAGCCTTTGTAAGGAACATGCACTAGATCTATGCCCGCTTCAGAGGAAAAGTACTCCATAGCCAAATGACCAGCGCTACCATTTCCTGCCGAACCATAATTAATTTTTCCAGGATTTTTTTTGGCATCAGCTACCAAGTCAGCTAAAGTCTTATATGGACTTTTTTCGCTCACTGCAATGACATTGGGAACTTTTGCCACCAAGGTCACGGGCGCAAAATCTTTATTTGGATCATAGGGTAATTTCTTGCCAAACAAGGCTGGATTAACCGCCAGAGTTCCTACGTGACCCAGCATTAAAGTGTAGCCATCCGGATTGGCACGCTTAACCTCTTCCATAGCAATATTGCCAGCACCCCCCGGCTTGTTATCAACATAGACTGATTGACCCAGACTAGTGCTCAGACTACTTGCAACGGATCTCGCAACAATTTCGGAGGTTCCACCAGTGGCAAATGGCACAACCAAGCGTATGGATTTATCAGGGTAAGCAGCCAATACAGCATTTGATGTAATCAAAATAGCCAGGGCTATAAACCAATTTTTCACTAAAAGTTCTCCTAGTTGATGAAGGGCTCTCGACCAATGCTGCTAAAGCACTCCGCGATATCGCATTATTACCCACAATATGCCTCTATTTAACCAGGGCGACCAGCTAAGCCATTCAGGCCGGGCTCAAAGGCGAAAAAGCCACCAATACCGTAAAAAATTGATGGCTTCGTAGTAATTGGACTCAATGGGGTCCCGGTATTAACCCAGCAGATGACCGGTCTTAACAAAGATAGTGCACCCCTCTTTACTAAAAGGCTGATGCAAGCTCATATGCGGGCTTCTAATCCAGGAGCCCGCAGGATAGCGCCCATGTTCATCTTCAAACACGCCATCAACTACAAATATTTCTTCACCGCCGTAATGCTTGTGCGGATTGAAATACGTTTGAGGTGCCCACCGAACTAAAGTAGATCCACTGCCTTGCCGCATGAGTGGCATAACATTCAAGCCTGGCACCATGCCCTGATACCAAGGGGTTGTTTTGGTATTGACCACCTCTCGCTCCACCTGATCTAAACCTAGGTGTCGCAGCTTCACAAAAAGAGTGCAGCCAGTTTTGCTATATGGCGCATGAGAAGATCCTGGTGGGTTCATGATGTAAGTGCCAGCTGGATAATCCCCCATCTCGTCACTAAACACGCCATTCAAAACCAAGATTTCCTCGCCCAATTCATGCAGATGGGCTTGGAATTGAGATCCAGCTTGATAACGAACGATAGAGCTTGCTTTTGCCACCTCATCACCCATGCGATCGAGCATTCGCCTCTCAACACCTGGCATAGGGCTAGAAATCCAAGGCAAGTCATGGTGGTTAATCACGACTCTTTTGCTGTAATCAGAGTTGATATTCATTTAGTGCATTTTGGCTAATTTAAAAACATGACAAAGCATAACAAGCAAATTACACGGGCGCTCAAAAGACAAAACCCTCACCATTTCTGATGAGGGTTGCTTTCATATGCACATCTGATGGCGCTATTTTGTACGCGTCACAGGGATTAAGCCTGTCTTCACTACTACCTCGCTCACGCTTGGATCACTTAAAAAACGAATTAATGCAGCCGCTCCTTGAGTTTGGGTAGCATTGCTTGTAATGGCACCAGAAAAACTAAATCCGGGCTGCAATTCTTTAGGGATAGGGCCTAAATAAGTAATGCCTGGAGTGTGAATGATTTCACTAACCTGTTGAAACCCAATTTCAGCCTCACCACGCGCAACTACAGCAGCCACAGCCTCACCAGAGGGAGGGCCACGGACCTTAATGCTTTTGCCACGCACTTGATCCAAGATGCCTAACTTATTAAACATCGTATTGGCAATATACGTACCACTACCGCTATCTGAGTAAGCAATAGACTTAGCGGATAGTAGAGTTTGTCTAAAGGCATCTACAGTACTGATGTCCGGCTTAGGCGCATTCAGTTTTACTGCCGCGCCGATTTGCGAAAGTGCCAAAGTAGTAATTGAATCAGACCTGACCAATCCACGCTTTCCTAAGCTTTCAGCAGACTCACCATCCAAAATAACCACATCTGCCTGCTGCCCTTGCATCAGGCGAGTAGGAATTGCCTCTGGAGAATCTCCGACGGAAGGTCCTCGGGTCGTAATTAACTTATAGCCCGAGCTTCGCTCAAATGCTGGGGCGAGCTGTTCATATACCCCGTAAAAACCTGCCGAAATCATGACTTTCACTTCTGCAGCTAGAGCTTGGTTTCCCAGCATAGTCAGCATGAAGCAAAGACATATCATGCACTTAAATAACAATTTGAATTTCATTCCAATACTCCGTTTATTTAATAACTCTTGTTAAATAACTCCAGATTTTCTAAATCCCTCAATATCATCAGACAAATAACCTAGATTTTCTAATATATCTTGGGCATCAGCACCAATTCGTGGTGGAGGTGTTCGCAAAGCCGGTCCATTTGTACGAAATTGAAATGCCGCCTTAGGCAGTTGAATATCCCGATCTAAGCCACATTCCTCCCGAGAGAATTTACCAAAAAATTCTCGGCTCACCACTTGCTCTGTTTTCATCACCTCAGGAATACTAAGCACCTTTGCAGCAGGCACTCCAGCCTCATTAATGATCGGCTCCCAATGACTAGCAGAATCTCGTAATAAGGCCTCTTGAATCGCATCACGCAAAATTTGAGTATGGTTTCTTCTGCTTGCTGCGTCCTTGAAGCGCTCATCTAAAAGCATTTCAGCCAAACCAATCGCCTTCAACAAATTGATAAATTGGTGCTGCTCATTAATCGCGATTGCAAGCAATCCATCTGCGGTTTTAAAAGTGGTTGAAGCGGGCGAACGACTCGGCGCCTCATTCCCTCGTAAGCCAGGAGGATTTCCGGTGTTCATATACGCAGTCAGAATGCTAGACATCAAGGCCATACAACTATCCTGCATTGAAATATCAATATGCTGGCCAGTGCTGTCACGAGACCTCTGAAATAAAGCCGCTGAAATAGCGTAAGCACCAGACATCCCCATTGCGTAATCTACAACAGGTGGGCCAGACTTTAATGGACCACTATCTGGAGTGCCCGTGATACTCATAAAACCAGCGGCAGCCTGAATGACACTATCGTAGGCGGGATAGCGTGATTTAGGACCAGTTTGACCATAGCCAGTCATTGAGCAATAAATAATATCTGGCTTCACTTTGCATACTTGCTCGTAACCAATATTTCTAGCAGCCATAGAACCCGTGCGTAAGTTTTCAACAATCACATCGGCTGTAGCCGCCAATTTTAAGAAGATTTCCTGACCCTCTTTAGTATCCAAGTTCAATGTTAGTGATTTTTTATTGGCGCCTTGCGTTAAAAATGACGGAGACATTCCAATATCGCCTAACTTTGCATCACCCTCAGAGCGCCAGCGGGTAGATTCACCTTTTTTAACTGGCTCTATCTTAATCACCTCGGCTCCTAAAAGCGCCAACTGATAAGAGGCATAAGGTCCAGCCAAAACTCGCGTTATATCCAGAACCCTAATTCCACTAAATGCTTGCATACGACATCTTTCCTTGCGATTAAAAATCCTACAGCAGACAATTACTCAAACGCTTTAATACCACCAGAAGCAATCAACCTCTCCCAAAACTTGGTATCACTTTTTAGAAAATTACCAAATGCTTCTGGGGAGCTTGATACAAAAACCTCGGTTCCCTCAGTCTCTAGAGACTGCTTCACGGCTGGATTACTCATAGCCGCCTTTATTCCTGCGTATAACTTATTGAGCACCTCAGGCGGGGTGCCCGCTGGAGCAAATATGGCATTCCATTGAAATATTTCATAACCGACTAAACCCGCAGCTTTCATTCCAGGAAGACCTTCCACCAAAGGAGATGCATCTTTACTGGTTACAGCCAGCCCTGTAAGCTGCCCTGATCGTATCAACTGCATTACGGTCGGCGTTGTAGCAAAAGTCAATTGCGACTCTCCGCCAACAACGGAAATCACTGCGGGGGAACCACTCTTAAATGGCACATGAGTCATTTGTACATTAGCAACTTCATTAAAAAGCACGCCAGCAAAATGAGGTCCAGAACCAATTCCTGAACTCGAATAATTGAGTTTTCCAGGAGATGCTTTTGCAAGTTTAATCAAGTCAGAAACAGAACGGACACCCAAATCCTTGTTAACCACCAACACTAATGGAGCAATAGTGATCTGAGATACGGGCGCAAATTGATTCTGACGATAATCGGCCTTAGCATTTAAAGCGGGATAAATTGAGACGCTACTAGCGCTTGAAATTAATAATGTGTATCCATCAGGCTTGGACTTAGAAACATAGGATGCCGCAGCAGACCCGCCTGCTCCAGGCTTATTTTCAATCACGATGGATTGCCCCAGAGCGCGTCCAAGATAAGGCCCTACTAATCTGGCGACCAAATCCGTTCCACCGCCTGGCGCATAGCCCACAATTAACTTAATAGGTCTATCAGGATAAGCTTGAGCATATACATTGCTTATCGCACACATCATCAAGGTAATTAAGGCGGCCTTATAAAACTCCGCCCTCAGAAAACAATACCGCACAGAGTGAACTATGCTCCATCCACTTCTATGCCTCGGTCCTTGACTAATTTTCTCCATTTAGTGGCGTCCTTATCAATGAATGCGGTAAATTGTTGCGGCGTCATCGGCATTACCGTTAACGTTTCAGACTCAAATTTAGCAACGACCTGTGGGTCCCTGAGAACGCGATTCATTTGAGCATTTAGAGTATTGACAATTTCCGCGGGTATCCCTGCAGGACCAGAAATACCATACCACTGCAAACTAGAAAATTCTGGCATGCCAATTTCTGTAAAGGTTGGCACCGTAGGAATTTGAGGCATACGTGCTTGAGAACTCACTGCCAAAGCCTTGAGACGCTTACCTTTAATGAACTGAAGTGCTGCAATCAGCCCTGGGAAAGCCATATCGGTCCTGCCTGCCATGACATCAACCATCGCAGGACCGATACCCCGATAGGGCACATGCAAAAAGGGAATGCCTGTGGCCACACTTAATTGCTCTACCAATAGGTGAGAGGAGGTTCCCGGTCCAGCTGAGCCATAAGTTGCAGGCTTATTGCGCTTTTTCAATTCAGCCAGCAAGGCCTCCATGGAATTTACCTTGCTGAGCTCTGAGCCTACTACCAAGACATTCGGCGAGCCCCCCACCATACCAACGTGCGTGAAATCTTTCATCGTGTCATATGGAAGATTGCGAATAGCCGGGTTAGTGCCATGCGTACTAATATTGACGATCATAAATGTCTGACCATCAGGGGCTGCGCGCGCCGTTGTTAGGCTTGCAATAGTTCCGCCACCACCGCCAATATTTTCCGCAATAAAGGGGGTTCCCAGCGCCTGAGACAACTTATCAGCCATTGTTCGGGCAATCAGATCCAAGCCACCACCAGGCTGCGCGGGAATAATAATTCTTACCGGCTTTCCTGTCGGCCACGCCTCTTTTGCCTGAGGTCCATTACGCCCTATCATTACCAGCCCAACACCCCCAACCCCCAGCTGCAATAGGGATCGGCGAGCTTTTGAAATAAGTGTCATCTTGAACTCCAGTCGGATGATGAATGGATTAGGCTAGCACTTTTCCATGGACTCCAGCGCTTAATGTTTTTGCTTCCCAACGCTCCATTGGCACCACTTCTGCAACTGGGCCGCCTGGTGAACGGAACTTCACAGGCAAATGACCTGGCTCTGTCAAAATCTCACCGCCATTGGCTTTAATTTCCTTGATGAATGCATCCAAATCTTCCACTTCCATTCCAATATGGTGAATGCATGGTGCTGGACCAGCAAAATCAGATTCATCAGCGTTAGCAGTTTCATAATGAATGAGCGTTAGATCCATATACCCGTCGGTCATATGGCAAGAAATGTGATCGCCATTCTTACCTTTACGTAGGACGGTATTGACATGCTTGTATCCAAATACTGTTTCGTGAAACTTTCTTGATTCATCAATACTTAAAACGCGCATTGCTATATGTTTAATTAAATTTGACATGACTTTTTCCTTTAGAGGTTTGGTTAATTCAGCACATTCATATTAATCATATATATGATTAATATGAATGTCAACAACCCATCTCAGTTCTAGTAAAATGAAACAAACTAGAAGGATTGTTTTGCATGAATAAGCGTAGCGCCATAGACCAACCCCTCTACAACTCAGTAAGAGGCCACATGCTGACTAAGCTGAGAAATGGGGAATGGCTACCTGGATCCAGGATCCCGACAGAGCCTGAATTGGCAAAATTATTTGCCGTGAGCATTGGCACAGTCAGAAAGGCTGTGGAAGATCTGGTATCGGAAAAGGTTCTTATTAGGCGCGCCCGTATCGGAACTACTGTAGCAACTCATGAGCAACACAATCAATTCGGAACTTTTTTTAACTTCCTGAGCCGCGAGAGTGGCGAGATGGACATTAAGCCAGCACTACTTTCATTTGAAAAAGTGTTGGCAAATGATGATTTGGCGAAAGCGCTTGAGGTAAAGGAAGGCGACCCACTCATTTTGATTGATAACCTTCGACTCATTAATAGCAAGCCCACCATGTATGACCGCATCTGGTTACCACAAAAGAAATTCGCAAAACTCACTAAAAAAGGTTTTGAAAATAGAGAAGGCTCCATCTACTCTCTATATCAATCGCAGTTCATGATGACGATTGTCAGAATTCATGAGGAGATAGAAGCAATTAACGCCCCTGAATTTGTTATGAAGGAGCTCAACCTGAAAAAGACGGATCCCGTTCTCAAAATTAGTCGCTATGCCTACACTTATGGAGATGAGGTAGTTGAATACCGTAACCGCTATGTCAACACCGCACTAAGCCTCTATCAAAATGAGGTTGGGCTGAGGGAATAGCTAAGCAATAAATAAATTTTGTCTGGACCTCCAATGAATCAGCCCCTGGACTGAAAATTACAACTTATTTTGAGCAAATTAATCTAGTTGTAGATTCGCATTCTTAATGACCTTCGCCCATTTCGCAATATCTCTCATAATCAGATTTTGAAATTCTGCTGGTGTACTAGTAAATCCAGTGGCACCCTCTTGACGTAATTTTTTTGTAAATTCTTCAGAGGCAACGGATTTAATAATTGCCTTATTTAGCTTATCAATAATCTCTGGCGATGTTCCAGCTGGCGCCATAATCCCATTCCAGCCCTGTACGTCATACCCCTTAATGCTTTCAGAGATGGGTGGGGTATTGGGCAAAATCGGTAACCTCTCTTTTGTACTAACGCCTAGGGCTTTAATTTGTTTGGCATTAATGAGTGGCAGCGCACTACTAGCAGATGCAACTAAATACATATTGGCCTCGCCACTGATTAATGCTGTCATTGCCTGAGGGCTCCCTTTGTAAGGAATATGGGTAATAGAAGTACCTGCCATTGAATTAAAGAGCTCGGCCCCAAGGTGCCCCAAACTACCACTACCCACTGTTGCAAAATTTAATTTCCCGGGATTGGATTTTGCATAGATGATAAATTCCTTGATGTTATTGGCGGGAGAGTCTTTTGGGACAACAAAAACCATTGAGACATTGCTCACCATAGAAATAGGTACAAAAGCCTTAATTGTGTCGTAAGGAAGCTTACTAAACAGAGATGGATTTGAAACGTGAGAAGGAAACACCATTAAGAGTGTGTAACCATCAGGAGCAGAATTAGCAACAAATTGGGTGCCAGCAATACCGCTGGCACCTGGTCGATTTTCCACAAAGACTTGCTGACCTAAATTTTGAGTCAGCTCTATAGCTAGTAAGCGTGCCAAGCTGTCGGTGACGCCACCCGCACCCGAAGGAACGACCAGGCGAATCGGATGCTCAGGAAATGCCGCATTTGCATGCAACATAAATAGTAAGCCAAAGCTAATAAAACAATGGCAAAAAAAATTTCGATAGTTGCACTTCATTTCATTCGCTTTTAAATAGGATGCTTTTCCAGAAAGCAAAGGATTGCTTGACTAGATTGATCGGGCGCAACGGCGCCCGTATGATAGCCATCGACATCAATCATGACGAGCTCAGAGTTTGGTATTGCCTTGGCATATTGCTCAAACTGAGCGCGCCCTCGACGCTTTGATTCATTACCCACTATCAATACGGGTTGCTGCAAGGCATGCAAGCTTGATTCCAAGTTAATGCCTGAGACCCATTTCAGGTAGGCATGAGTTGTACTACTAGCAGTTTGCCCCATGAGATCGATCCACCACTCAACTCCCTCCCTTGGCATCTTGCTGCCAAGTCTTGCCCCCATCGTCCACCTGGCCCAGCTCGCCACTCCATTCTGATCAATATGGTCCAGCCACCCTGCAGATTCTGGAGCTTTGATTGCAGGGCTAACCATAGAGACGGTCTTCACACGATGAGGATGCTTTAGAGCTGTTGCTACAGCACAAATATTACCGCTTTTTCCTCCGACTAAATGCACAGGTTTGTTTGGCGATACTGTTTGAATGAGTTGAAATAAATCATTGACCAAGAGCTCAGTAGAGTAAAGGAAAGACTTATCAACTGGTCCCGAGCGGCCAAAGCCCCTTTGATCAAATCGAACTGCACGAAAGTTTCTAGAAAAATGAGGAATGAAGCAACGCCATGCCTCAGTACCTTCGGTAAAGCCATGGACAAAAATGATGGTTTCAGGCTCTTCCCACGGATTAGTACCATCATCTTCTAAGTAGAATAATTTCGAGCCCTGCTCAATCTCTATAAAGCTCATGATTTCAGTGATGGCATTTGGATTCCGCCTTCGGGAACGGGTTGGCGAATAGCGTTCAATATGACGGAGACAAATCCAAAATATCCAGTCGTAGCTAAAATATCGAGCACTGTAAGCTCGCCAAATCTTTCTACAGCTGCAGCATAAGTTTTATCGCTAATATCTTTATCGTTCAGAATTTCTGAGCAGAACTGATAGATGAGATTCTGATCTTCGCTTAGGTCTTTAGGCACTTCACCTACGCCAATCGCATCGACAACCTCTTGCCTGATTCCCAACTCAACAGCAAGCTTGCTATGTGCATGCCACTCATATCTAGCCGACCAAAATCGCGCCGTAATTAAAATCGTGAACTCTCTAAGAGCGGCAGGTAGAGAGCTTTCAAACCGAATACTGTCTCCAAGTTGACGAACACGGTCAGCTAGCCTTGGATTTCGTAAGAGTGCATTAAATGGCCCCCGAATTCCTCCTCGCGGGCCATTAATTAATTCTTCCGCAGTAGATTTCTGCTCTTGAGACATCTCTTCGAGTGGGATTGGTGCGAAACGTTTTGGAGATGTAGTCATTATGCGGGTACCCATGCCATCTGAGCTTGATAAGCAAACTCGGTTTTAACGTCAATCACAGCAGGTAAATTACTTGCTACTGCTGCATCAAATGCAGCCCTGAAATCCTTAGGATCTTCAACAGTAGTCCCGAAGCAGTTAAATGCCTGTGCAATCTTTGCAAAATCTGTTTTTTCATAAACATAGCACTCAGCTTTACGCCCCTCAGGCCTGTTGCCGTAAGCAATATTGAGGTTCTTCACACCCTGCGATAGACATTCATTGTTATTCACAATCACAATCACATTTAAGCCCATGCGCTTAGCCGTTTCAAGTTCGGGCAAGTGGTATGAGAAGCCACCATCACCCGTAAAGCAAACTACAGTCCTATTTGGAGCAGCTGCTTTAGCTCCAATCGAGGCCGGGAAAGACCACCCCAGTGAACCTGCAGCACGCATATAGGTTTGGCCTGGGTGAAGCATATCCACTAGATTTCCAGTCCAAAGGGCTGAATATCCAGTATCAGCCACTAAAATTGCATCGCTTGGAAGTACTTTGGTTAGCTCATGACAAAGCCTTTGTGGATGCATTGGAACTTCAGATCGAGTAAGCTCTTTTTGCATCTCAACCTTCCACTGATCAACCAGGGATTGAGTGTACTTAAGCCATTCATCACGTTTTGCGGATGCAGCTTTACTGCTTAGCGCTTCTAAACCTAATCGCACATCACTCTGAATCCCAATCGTACCTGGATAATTTCTACCAATCTCAACAGGATCCAAGTCAATTTGAATAATTGGAGTGCCGAGTTTTGGCAGCTTCCAATTGGCTGTAGTGTGATCACTAGTATTGCTGCCTGCATAAATAATTAAATCCGCCTCATCAACCATATGATTGGTACAGCTGCGACCATATAACCCCACCATTCCCCTAAATAGAGGATCGGTTTCTAAGATTGATGACTTAGCATCTAGCGTTGCAGCAATTGGCGCTTGAATTTTTTCTCCAAGGGCCTTTAGTGCATCCCTTGCGCCTGAAATAATCACGCCTCTATCGGCAATGATGATGGGTCTTTTGCTGGCTTGAATTACTTTTACTGCACGCTCAATTGCGCCCGCATCAGGCGCAGGCCTAAACGCAGGAAATACGGTATGGCAATCATCAACCGAAAGATCTGCATCAAGCTCTAAGGGTGTTAGTGCATCACCTGTAAACCCGGCGACATCAAGATGAACCGGTCTCGGAGTGGCAGTAGTCGCTTCGCGGAACGCCTGTCGGATCAAGTGAGGCATTTGCTCAACAACTTCCATTTGCGCATGAAACTTGGTAACTGGTGTAAATAGTGGGCCATGCTCAACTTCTTGATAAGAGTTACGATATTGCATGGCTGCAACATGCCTACCTGTTAAGGCAATCACTGGTGAATGACCGAGATATGGGTCTTGCATAGAGGCAGCTAAATTAGCAGCGCCAACAGATTGCGCCATACAAATTCCAGGTCGACCCGAAATCCTTGCGTAGCCATCAGCCATATAGCCAACTCCTTTTTCTGAGTGACCAAGTACGCGCACAATTTTTGTATCCTCTACCTCCGCCAAGGCACGGCGCAAAATTGCGTCCATAAAGAAAATATGAGTAACACCATACGCTTCCAACAGTTTTGCAAAGTACTTTGCTCCAGTCATCTTGTTCGACATTTCTCTTCCTTGTGGATTAATCATTAGCTAGGTTGAATATTAATTTTTTTCATGATTTCACTGTAACGGCGAACATCATCTTTAAGCTGCCTTGCAAATTCAACCGGACTGCTACCATCGGCGACATATCCAGATACGCCACTAGCCCAGGCTTGTTTCAATGCAGGCTGCTGGATTGACTTAGTTACAGCTTGATACAAACGATTCACGATTGCGGGAGAAAGGCCCTTGGGTCCAAGTAGCCCCATCCATGTCCCCTCAAACACAAAGTCATTAACCCCAGCCTCTGACATAGTTGGCACATCCGGCAAATCAGATAATCGCTTTTTCCCTGTAAATGCCAAAGCTTTTAACTGTCCAGTACGAATGAATTGCATCACAATGCCCGGCGGCATGATCCCGATTTGAGTCTCCCCAGAGAGAATGGCATTTAAGGATGGGGCACTACCCTTGTAGGGAACGTGTAAAAAATCTGTGCCAGCCTTTTGGTTAAATAACTCACTCGCAATATGAATAGTGTTCCCAATACCGGGAGAGCTATAGGTCATAGTATTGCCGCTTTTTTTACCTAGAGCGATAAGTTCTTGTAGCGAGTTAACAGGCACTGAGCTGTTAACAATAACTACAAAACCAATACCTTGCATCAATGCAGAGATCGGAGTGAAATCCTGGAGCACATCATATTTGAGATTTTTATAAATACTTGGGTTTAATACAAAAGAGGCTGAGGTTGCAATTAGGGTGTAACCATCCGCAGGCGCATTCGCTACATATTCCGCTGCAATCACCCCATTTGCACCCGCGCGATTATCTAGATATACGTTCTGACCCAAAATATTTGACATTTGCTGACTCAGAGGACGAACAGCAACATCCAAGGTTCCGCCTGCAGCAAATGGGATAACAATTCGAATAGGCTTATTTGGGTAGGATGACTGGGCACCCGAAATGACCGGATATCCGGCCGCCACTCCAGTTAAAGCTGCACCTATACCTTTAATTACTAATCTACGTTTTATATCTGCGCGGTCATTTGTGCTCATTTCAGAGCTCTTTTCCAATGGTGAATTTCCAACCAAGATTCTCTAATTTATCGACCATACCTTGACCATATTTCTTTGCGATGGCTTCGGCAGTTTCAGGGACTCTATCAACATCATCGAACTCATCTCGTTGACCTTGAATAATGACCATCAGGTGCGCATCCTCATTGGAGCGATTGATAAATCTTCTAGTTACTCGTGGAGGTACTGCAATTAAATCAAGGTGATCCAGCATTACAGATTCCTCACCATGATCGCCCCACTGAACTTCCCATTTACCAGTCAGGGCCATAAAGGTTTCATGGGTGTTGTAATGAACATGCAGACCTGGACCTTGATTAGGGGGGCAAGTAGCAATGCCAAGACGGAAAACTCCAGCATCACCGCCTTCAACAGCCGGCTTTGGTGAAAGCTGACCCGGAAGAGCGCCTGGCGACATGACGTTACGCGTAGTCTTGGCCATAATCATCTCTAGCACATCGGGGGGAATACCTTTTTCTTCTAGATGCAGCTTTTTAACCGAAGCCACTTCTTTAAAACGCGCAATACGAGACTTCATTTCTTCTTGGGTGGGTGTCCAGCGTTTCATCAGATCTCCATTAATAAAATATTTGTATTGAAGGGGGTTTAATTAGAGTGATTCAAAAAATCTTTACATGCAAGCGCCGCCGCTTTAAGTGCTTCATAGGCAGGCTTTAACGTTCCGCTATACATCACAAAGGCATGCGGAAGCTTTGGATAAGTAATCAGAGTCGACTCTCCGCCAGAAGCAATAATTTTTCTATTCACCTCAACGGTATCCTTCATTAACGGATCATCCTCGCCAACCCCAAGCCAGACAGGAGGAAGGCCATGCAAGTCATCTAAGATCGGAACTGCATTTGAGTTTGTTGATAAGCCATCGTGACCAAGATATTGCTTCCAAACCCATTGAGAATATGCTCTTGCAGCAGGGTTTGGGCCACCAGCGTTGGTATAAAACAAAGCCAAACCAGAGATATCTTGATCGCCCCTGTCCCTCAACGAAAGCGCGCAAGAAAGTGCAATGGTTGCCCCCGCAGACTCCCCAAACAATGCGAACTTTCGACTAATGCCAAACTGGCTTGCATTTTGTCTTAACCAAGAGATAAGTTGCAGGACCTCATCTCTTTGGGTTGGATATTGAAATTCTGGTGTACGGCGATAGTCGATAGCACACACCACGCAGTCACTGAGCAACGAGAGACTGCGAATAGTTCTTGCATGTGAGTCAAGTGAGCCTGCCCAAAATCCCGCTCCTCTGATAAAGATAATGCATGGAAGTGGGCCCGATACTTTTGGGTAGACCAGTCGAATGGGAATGTTGCCACAGGGCCCGCTAATCTCAAGATCTTTCTCAGAACTTACTTCTGGCAAGTTCTGATTCAAACTTTGAAAATAAAGATCTTGCTTCGCACGAGCTTCTTCAATCGAGGATGCCAATGGATCGGCCGACGAGAATCCAGTTAGAGACTGCTCGTGGGCAGCCTCACTAAAGGTCGCAAACAAATTGTCTCCTGAATCTTTTTATACGCCAGTACATGTCTAGCAATTTTTTTCATTCTATGCCTAAAATCAATTACCATCAAAAAATATTGAGTGGGAGGCAGGCATGTATCGCAAGATCTTATCTTTATTAGTTTTGCTCTTAGGGTTTTCTCCAATCACATCATCGGTCTTTGCTCAATCGGGAACATATCCGAATAAGCCGATACGTTTTATCGTTCCCTTCGCACCCGGCGGGTCTACAGACGTTACTGCTCGAGTCTTAGCGCAAAAGCTAACGGAAATTCTTAAGCAGCCTGTTTTCGTTGAGAATCGAGCTGGTGCTGGCGCTAGCATTGGCGTTCAAGCAGTTGCTAGTGCTGCTCCAGATGGGTATACATTTTTAGTAACGTCACCAGCGCTATTGGTAAATCCAGCCTGGAGTGGATCTGCCGGCTACAACCCTGAAAAAGACTTTGCAGCAGTATCAATGGCAAGCACGCTCCCAATGGGAATTTTTGTGGGCGAAAAAGTCAATGCCAACACTTTGTCGGAATTGCAGCAGTTGGCGGCAAAAGAAAATCTTTCGTACGCCACCGCAGGCAGTGGAACACCACCAAGCATTACCTGTGAAAATTTATTTCATTTAATTTGGAAGGCTGATGTAACGCATATTCCCTACAAAGGTTCTGGACCCGCTCTATTAGCAACTGTGGCGGGAGAGACCCCAATCACATGCGGAGCAATGACGGGGGTGACTCCATTTGCAAAGCAAGGAAAAGTTAAGGTGCTGGCAGTCTCAAGCGAGAAGCGTTTGGCTAGCCTCCCAAATGTTCCGACAGTAGTTGAACTTGGCTATCCAAGCTTAAGGGATGATTTGTGGACTGGAATTTTTGCACCCGCTAAAACTCCAATGGATATCAAAGAAAAAATGAATCAAGCTATCAATCGCGCTTTGACTTATCCAGATGTACTCGAGAAGTTTGAGCAAAATGATTTACTTCCTTTTGGGGGAAGCATAAAGCAAACCGCCGACTACATTCACTCTGAAGCAGAGCGCTGGGATAAAACAATTAAGGACGTGAAGGCTAAAAGTAAAAATTAAAATTGATGAGCGCGCCAAAAGTTGAATCTGAAATACTCATGAGTGCATGTTCATCGCATTTTTGTAGCCACAAATTTTGAAACAATGGGGCCGAAGATTAAAACAAATAAGAATCTAGATAGCTGCATAGACATTACAAAACCAGCATCTACTGTAGTGGTTGCAGCAATCACGGCAACCGAATCTGCCCCACCTGGGCTAGATGCTAAATAAGCAGTAAATAAATCATAATCTGCTAAACGCCATAAACCAACAGCAATGAGCCCACTCAATATTATTAGGGTGCCAATTGCCATCAGAACCTGGGGTAGAGAGCGCCATGCGTGCCTCAGTATCTCGCCATTAAAGCGCAATCCAATGCTCCACCCAATGACTGCATAAGCAGCTGTTAAGAGCAAAATCGGTAGATCAATGACGAGCCAGCCGTAATACTGAAATGCTGCAGCCATGATTAAAGGCAGAATCATTGCGCCTCCTGGAATGGCAAATCTATAGGCAGCTGTCGAGACACCTATGGCCAATGCCATCGTCATTGCTAGATTGATGGCGCTACCCGCAAACCACTGGGGCGAAACTGATGGCTGCAAAACACCTGTTGATGTGCAGAAGTGGGCAATGACTGCAGCAATCACAGTCACTAAGGCAACACGTAGATACTGCATAAATGCTACCAAGCGAACATCAGCTCCGTAGGACTCCGCCATCACCACCATGGCTGCCGCTGCTCCAGGAGCCAACCCCCATACAGCGGTGCTGCCAGGAAAAATGCCGCGACGCATGAATAGCCAACCCAATAAAACGCTAGCCGAAAATACGGCCAAGGAGACGCCTACAAAAATGGGCCAATTATGTCCCACGCTATTTAATACCTCCGGCTGCAAACTACGAGCCATTAAACACCCTACTACGCCTTGAGCTAAAGCAAAATACCGCTTTGGAATGACCAATACCGCACCTCGAGTAGACATCAAAATGGCGGCAAACATACATCCCAACAAAACAGCAGCAGGAAAATGTCCTAGATTTAAAAAGACAGAAAGTAAGCCGCTCAATAACAGCAATGCTATCCAACAGATGAATGAGCTTAAATTAGAAAAGTAAAAATTCATCAATCTAAATTGGATGCTTAAGTAGGGTTATGCCTGAGCAAAATTCTGAAACAGAAAGCAATGAATTCTTACTTCAAGCTTATTTTAGCGCCCTTAATTACCTGGGTATAACGCTTGAGCTCATCATTCAGTGAGGCACTAAATTGATCAGCACTACCCGAAGAGACTCCATAGCCCATAGCTTCAATCTGCTTTCTAAAATCCGGGCTTTCTAAAATCTGAAGGGTATCGCGATTAATTTTTTTAATAATCTCTTTAGGAGTGGACGCTGGCGCCAGAATACCCTGCCAACTCTCAACATTAAATCCAGGGACCCCCGATTCCGAGATAGTTGGCACATCTGGCAATGCGGATGAGCGATATGAAGTTGTAACTGCAACAGGAACCAGTTTCTTGGCTTTGATAAATTCGGTTACGGCTGCAGTTGTAATCATGGTGGCATCCACATGGTCACCCATTACAGCAAGTGCCGCAGGGCCACCACCTGGATAGGGGATGTAGTTCACATTCAGATTCAATGCCTTACTCAGCATTTCATGGGAAATGTGCCCAATACCACCATTAGTGGGAAGCCCAACAGAAATCATGCCGGGCTTACTCTTAATCAGCTCAGCATACTCTTTGAGTGTATTGACCCCCAATCCAGGGCGCACCACTAAAATTTGCGGATTAGCAGCAACCTTAACAACCCCAGTAAGGTCCGACAAAGAATAGGCGGGCTTTGAAAGTAAAGCAAGGTTTAATACCACCGCATCACTGTGAAGCAATAGAGTATAGCCATCTGGTTTTGATTTGGCAGCCTGTGCCGCGCCAATCGATCCGCCGGCGCCCGTTACATTCTCAACGATGACAGGCTGCCTCCAAGTTAGCGCTAATTTTTCGGCCACCAACCTTGCCAGTCGATCCGTACTACCACCTGCAGATACAGGAACAATAATTTTCACTGGCTTAGAAGGGTATGCATCATTTACTTGAGCTATCGCTTGGCCACCCAAAATAAATATGATGAAGAAAGATATGCAGGCAATGAATTTCATTTCCAGCCTTCTTGAATTGAGTACAAATTGATCTCATCTTCATCCAATTGAGCGATGAGGCCAGTCTCCCACTCAAGGTAGCGGCGCGCTGCATCCTTGTTGCCATCATGTCGATCATGCACAAAGAATAAAAAATCAATGCAGTCTGCATCTGGTGGTAGCGCATCAGAAGAGATGACTTCAAACTCTTTTGGAAACTGAGGCCCCTGTAATTCATAGACCTTGGCCGTTAAATTACATCCATGAAGCTCTAATAGCGCACCGTAGGTTAGCGCAGGATCATCCGAAATAATCACAATCGGCTTTTGGGTACCCTGAATCATCTCTAGCAGGCGGGGGCGAATTGCCCAAAGCGAGCCTGGCAAATGAGACTTACGATATTGCATGCTCCCACGAATATCTAACAAAATAGCGGAATTATTTTCGTTCGCTGTATGCAGCTCTGCGGCAGTAAGAGTCTCTAAACCAAGACTGTGGTCAATTTGAGGGTTTGGTAAGCTGACCTTGCTCTGAATACCATCTCGCAAAACCGTAACATCATGCCCCATCTGCTTTAACCAGCTTGCAACCGTCACTGCGCGGACTCCATCAGAGTCATACAGCACAATTCGAGCATTGCGAACCCCGACAAATTGATCGGTAGCCTGAATCATTTGCCCGCCTGGTGTATTTTGCGCCCCAGGCAGTCCGTTAACCGCAAACTCCTCTGCAGTTCTTACATCACAGAGATATAGCGACCGATCTTCATCTTTTTTCCAAGAGAAGAATTGCTCATCAGAAATAAGGGGAATCTGAAACTTATCCGCCAAAGCCTTAGAGGCTAGAAGCATCTCATCATCAAGCTTGGGTTCAGCATATTGCGAAACTTTTCCATGCTCCAATACATAATCATTCAGGTACCAACCCTGGGTACCATTTTCTAATGCGTAGACTGGATTCTTTATTCCCAAATTAATGAGAGTTTGCGCTCCGATAATGCTACGCGTTCTGCCAGCGCAGTTGATGATAATCTTGGTGTCTGGATTATTAACGTGACTCTTAATTCGATAAGCCAACTCCCCATTTGGACAGCATTGAGCCCCGGGAATACTCATCTTCTTAAACTCGCTCTGTGGCCTACCATCCAGCACAATGAAATCATCCTTCTCACTCATCATCTTCATTAAATCATCGGCACTCACTCGAGGTGTATGGCACTGATGCTCAACCAACTCTCCGAAAGTTTTTGATGGCAGATTCACTCCAGCAAATAAATTAAAGCCGGCATGCTTCCAGCCCTGGGCGCCACCGCTCAGAATAAAAATATTGTGATATCCCTGTTTAAGAAGGGCTTGAGCCGCTTGCATTGACACCCCAGAGCCATTCTCGTCATAGACCACCATACGCACAGACTTTCGAGGGGCCAATCTAGCCGCCTCAAACTCTAGGCGGCTATAGGGCACGGAGGTTGCCAAGAAAAGATGTGACTCACCGTATTGCCCGTGTTCACGAACATCAAATAAAGCAATCTCAGACCGATCATGAAGCCACTGCTTTAAAGTTTTTGCATCAACAAATTGAATGGTCATTCCTGTTCCTAGTTATTGAGTCTGGCAATTACTCCGCCTTGATATTTAGGCGTCTTATTACCTTGTCCCACTTCACCAAATCAGCATCAACCATGGCGGCAAATTGAGGCATAGTCATCGGCTTTACCTCCAAGCCCTGACCAGCAAGTTTTGCTTGATTATCAGGATTTTTGAGGGCCTCGTTGACAGCTAAATTGATCTGCTCCAGTGTTTTATGCGGGGTCTTTGCGGGTGCGAATACTCCATACCAGGGCTCAAAACTAAAACCTTTCAAACCGCTCTCATTTAAAGTGGGGATTGCCGGCAAGGAAGGCGTTCTCGTCAAACCAGATGTAGCCAGCGCCCTGACCTGCCCAGAATCGATGTAGGGCTTAATGGCGGCAATAGTCATAAACATCGCCTGAATTTGACCACTGATTAAATCAGTGATTGCTGGGCCAGATCCCTTATATGGAACATGAGTCGCTCTGAAGTTTGCAGATTCTTCAAACATCTCCATTGCAAGATGCCCTGCGCTGCCAATACCACCCGAACCATAATTGATTTTGCCGGGATTCTTTTTGACATATGCCAAAAACTCAGCAATGTTTTTTGTGGGAAGAGAGTTGGTGACAACGAGAACGTTTGGGGTTACACCAATATCTGCAACAGGAACAATGTCCTTGCGCGTATCAAATGGAAGTTTTTCGTACAAAGCAGGATTAAATACGAATCCCATGTGATGAAACATGATCGTTTTTCCATCCGCATTCGAGCTTGCGAGTTTTGCTGTTGCGATCGTGCCGCCCGCACCACCTCTGTTGTCAACAAGAACTGAGTCACCTAAATACCTTCCTAAATCTGGCGCAAGCTGTCTAGCGACTATATCCACAGTTCCCCCAGCGGCAAAGGGAACAATGATCGTAGTGGTTTTGCTAGTCTGCGCACTAGATAGACCTACAAAAGATAGAAAAAAAATACCTAGTAAATTTTTGAGGTGCATCACATTGCCTTTGGATTTATATAGTCAGTTTGGCGCATTTAGAAAAATGTATATTTCTGCATTTTTTCGTCATCCAAGGTAACACCAAGACCGGGGCCGCGAGGCAATACCAGCGCTCCACTGGAAATATCCAGCTTCTGAGTAACGATGTCATCAACTGTTTTTAATGGCCCAACGCACTCTAGTCCAGGCAAGACATCGGCACTAGTACAGGCAAACATAATCTCTGCCACTGTATTCACACCCAGACCAAATCCATGTCCAATGACTACCTTTAGACCTGCTGCACTCGCCGTTTCTAACATCCGACGAGCATTTAAAAAACCACCCTGTTTCATCACTTTTAGCTTCACAATATCCGCGGCATCCGCTTTGATGACGGCAATCAAACTCTCGTGATCAATAATAGATTCATCGGCCATGATTGGAATACCAACAGCCTGGCGTACCTTGGCCATACCAGCTAAGTCGTCAGCATGGACAGGTTGCTCAAGCAGCTGCAAATCAAATGGCTCCAATAATTTTCCTAGAGCAATCGCTTCATCCACCTGATACCCAGCATTTGCATCTGCTCGTAATTTCATGCTTGGGCCCACCGCATGCCTGATTGCAGCAATACGATCTCTATCCGCATGAATATTTCCACCAACCTTAACCTTGGCTGATTTAAATCCCTTATCAAACCATTTTTTTGCCTCGGCGGCAGCCTCATCCGGCGGCAAAATTCCAATCCAGGCATTGAATAACAATGAATCAACCACTTGGCCGCCAAGATAGGTATAGACCGGTATATCCAACTTTCTGCAAATGAGATCTGTACAGGCCATCTCAATGGCTGCCTTAGCATCATAAAAATGATCGACTCTTTTATTCATGGAAATCAGTAACTCATGAATATTGAAAGCGTCCAACCCAATCATCGATGGAGCCAGTACCTCCTTAAGCATCTTGAGAGAATCCTCAATAGACTCGGCAGAGTAACCCGGGGAAGGATCTATATTGCCCAAGCCAATGCACCCATCATTATCGGTAATGCGAATAACAGCGCTCTTTTGTACAGTTTTGGTTACGTAAGCGTTTTTAAAGCCACCGCCAACCAGGGGCATAGCTACACCAAAAACCTCAACTTTAGTAATGATTGATTTCATATTATCTTATTCGTATGGAATGACGGGGCTGCCTTTGATTTGAGTGCGATGCATTAGACGCCTAGACTGCGGATCAAAGCTATCGCGGCGATGCAATGTGCAACGGTTATCCCAAAGAATCAAATCATGTAACTGCCAAACTTGTGTAAACGTAAACTCTGGATTATCAATATGCGCCCACAACTCATCTAGTAATTGATTGCTAGCATCTAAATCCAATCCTAGAATATAGCTATTACGGCGCCTACCTAGGAATAAACAGGGTAGACCAGATTCAGGATGCTTAGATACCAGGGGATGGTGTGCGCCAGGCGCTTCTCTTGGATCGGTTACATCCTTCATTCCTTTGCGAATCATGCCGGCACTGTTGTAAGTGGCGTCATGGATCGCTTTCAGGCCTTTAATCTCCTGCTTTAAATGAGTCGGTAAGGCCTCGTAAGCCACATACATATTGCCCCATTCAGTATTGCCTCCGGTTGCAGGTATTTCCAGCGCATGCAAAAAAGAGGCTTTAGGCGGAGTGTCAATATAAGTCATATCAGCATGCCAAACGGCCTCCCCATCTCCCAACCCGCCTACTGGCTGCTCACCCACCTTAATATTGGAGATCACATTAATGTCTGGAAAGTCTGCAAGGAAGGGCTTCCCATACGAGTTTGGTCCAGGAGGATCAATCTCCCCGAAGTTACGACTAAGCTCAAGCAACTGGGGGTCTGTCAGTTCTTGCCCCCGAAATCTCAACACTAAATGCTCTTTCCAAGCATCTAGTATTTGCGCAAGATGATCCTTGGAAATTGGCTTGGAAACATCTACGCCAGAAATTTCAGCACCCAATGCATCTGCCAATTTTTGAATTTTTATTTTAGACATCTATATCCCCCTGAATTAATAAAGGTTTTACCACTTTTAATGCGTGCATTACAGACTCCACAATACTGTCGCAATAATATTAATAACGCCACCCCCCACCACTAGCCAGGCAAATAGTATGGAAGCCAAAAATAATGGCTTTAAACCAGCTCGCTTAATGGCGGAAAACTGGGTTGTCAATCCAAGCGCTGCCATAGCTGCAGCAAGTAAAAAGTTATCCAGCGCTATCAGGGATTGAGTGGCCTGCCTTGGAAAAAATTCCAATGAATTCAAAGCAATTACTAGTAAAAATAAGAAAGCAAACCAAGGAATGCCTGATCTTGCCACATCAAAACCAAAACGATGGGTCACGCTCTGGGAACATTGATCTCTGACTTGCCGTCGATCCATAACAAAAAAATAGATCGAGAGAGCGACTAAAAATGGGCCCAACATCATCACCCTCATCATTTTTGTTATGACAGCAGTGTCTGCCACATTTCCACTGACAGATTTTGCTGCAGCCAGAACTTGCGCAACCTCATGCACGGTGGAGCCTATGTACACCCCAAACTGCACGGGGAAATTGATATTGATAAAATAATTTTGAGCCAAATGGAATATGGCTGGATAAGCAAAAATTGAAATGGTTCCAAAAATCACCACCGTAGATATTGCCACCGTCACCTTTTCATTTTGAGCCTTTACAACGGGCTCCGTTGCCAGAATTGCAGCCGCTCCACAAATAGCACTGCCAGCCCCAATCAGTATGGCAATGTCCCGATCCAATTTGAAATATTTAACGCCAAGATAAACAGCCAAGGCAAAGGTCGAGAGAAAAACCACTACATCAATTGCGGCCCCCAAAATACCTACGTCACCGATATCCTGAAAGGTTAGCCTAAGGCCATACAAGACAATTCCTGCCCGAAGAATTCGCTGCTTTGTGAACTGAATACCAGCCAAATGCTTGTGAATCATTGAAGTAAAAAACGGCAAATTGCCCAGGGCAATTCCTAACAGTATGGCCACCGTTAGCAAGCTCAGGCCATTATTAGCAAGCCAACTAAATCGGTCCGTTAGCACCATGGCAAGCAAGCTCATGCAGAAGCACATCATGAGTCCAACAAGGAATTGAAACCGAGGGTGGGAAGTCATCTACAAAAGGCACATTCTTTAGAGGGATTTAATAGAAGCTAGTGTAGGTAGATTTTTTACCTAGAAAACAACTTATTTATCTATAATCAACCACTTAATAAGGTTAATTATGAAAATCTCCTTAAGGCAACTACAAATATTCATTGCGATCTGCAAATCAGGTAGCACTAAGGCTGCAGCTGAGTTTGTATCGCTGTCCCAGTCTGCGACTAGCGCATCTCTCATTGAGTTGGAGTCACTTCTCAACGTTGAGCTATTCGATCGAATTGGAAAAAAATTAGTTCTCAACGAGAACGGTCGCCAAATATTGCCGCAGGCAATGCAAGCCATGGATATTGGTCATTCAATCCAAGATCAATTCAACCTCAATGGACAACATCAAAAATCCACTCTTCATATCGGCGCGAGTACAACCATCGGCAATTACTTGCTCCCCTCACTTCTTAGCCAGTACTCTCAGGAAGCCGCCATCCTGCCAAAAATAGAAATTGCCAATACGTCCAATATATCTGTAGCTGTTGCCAATTTTGAAGTGGATTTTGGTTTAATTGAAGGACCGTGCCACGAAAGTGATCTCATGGTTGAAAAGTGGCTCGAAGATGAGCTCATCATAGTGAGCTCGAAGCGTCACCCCTTGGCACTCAAAAATCTCAAATCCAAAATTACCAACAAAGATCTATCCAAGGCTGAATGGCTTTTAAGGGAATCCCGATCCGGCACTCGTGAGGCTGTTGAGCAACTCCTAAAAAATCATCTTGATACGCTGGATTCGGCCGGTGAATTTAGTAACTCTGAAGCCATTAAACACAGCGCCGCAGAGGGCTTGGGCATAGCGTGCCTATCACGTGCAGTGGTAGCCGATCTGATTGAACTAGGAAAGCTGGTGGAACTCACAACAACATTGCCACCACTCACCAGAAACTTATACATTATTCAAAATAAGTACAAAGTGATGTCCAGATGGAACCAGGGATTTTTAGAGCACTGCAGAGCTGTAGCAAGAATTAAAACATCTCAAAAAAACTAATGCCGATTAAAGCCCATAGAAGCAGGCCCCCTTTCAACGTTCGCACTTGAGGTTAAAGAGAGTTACACCAAAAGAGTAAAGCCATCTGAACCCTGTGTAACTAAGGAAGCACAAAATTTAGAGGGATTTACCTATAATCGATTGGTGCTGCTTATTCTGAAAATCACTATAGTCCCGCTGTTTATCGGCTTAATTACATTGGCGGGTCGCAAGTGGGGAGCTGGTATCGCTGGCCTACTTGGAGCTTTTCCAGTGGTAGCGGGGCCCATCATTATTTTTATTGCACTTGAACAAGGCTCTGCATTTGCCGCACTAACTGCCGTATCGGCAATCTCGGCTACAGCCTGCTTGCTTATTTTTGGGCTAACCTACTCTTGGGCATGCATTCGCTTCAGTTGGCCATTGGCTTTATTGTCCGCCCTATTAGCCTGGTTTATTTTGGCACTCACTTTAGCTATGGCATCGCCAAATCTGGGTCTTGCATTGTCCATAGCGATTGGCTCTTTAGTAATGACGCCATTTCTACTGCCTCATATAAAACCGAACCCTCCACCCAAGACTAAATTACACGATCTTCCTTGGCGCATGTTGGTTGGCGCCTTATTAACTTTCTCGGTTACCACTTTAGCCGCAGCCTTAGGTGAAGTTTGGAGCGGCATCCTGGCTGTTTTTCCAGTGATTGGACTGGTACTTGCAGTATTTACACACCACACTTTAGGGCCCGCTCAGGTCACACAGGTTTACCGTGGGATGGTTAAGGGCCTCTATTCGTTTGCGGCGTTCTTTTTAACCCTGACACTCTTGCTACCGAAAACATCTATTTGGGCGGCCTGTCTATTTTCAGTTATGAGCGCTATCGTCACACAATTAGCCGTTCAGCTGATTGCCAGACTCATTACAAAGTTGAGTTTAAATAATCAAACATCCAAACCCTAGCAGCATTTGCCCCTTACCCCTTAGCCAGTGCAGACCTCAAAAACCACCCCAGGGTGGCTTTTGATATATCTTGATAATCGCTATCTTTAAGACTGACTTCAGACTAGTTTGCTGGACACCCATTTGCCAATGGTTTTCCAGCAACTCGATCTTTAACCCAAGCAAGATACATGGGCGCTGAAATACCAGGCGTCGTAAAGTGTGTTTGCTCACCAGGCAGCTGAATTCTCCCTACATTTGCCCCCATAGCGCACATCTGCTTTTGATAGAGCTCATGCTCGACTGGAGGAACTGCAGTATCTTTTGTGCCCCAGTAAATCACAACTGGTGCCACAGGCTTTACGGGCTTCACGCTGCCATCAACAAATGCCTTTATCCAAGCCAAGGAGTTGCCAGCCCGGGGCTTCAATAGAGATTTATATTGGTCGCCATAAGCATAGTTAAAAGAGTCCGCCATGACGTGGACACACTTATTGTTTGCCAATTGATCGACAAACTTTGCGCCTTGATCGGTCAGAATATCGGTTAACTTCAGATTGGGATATGCAGCCTGAGTACCCCAAAGACCCATCACATAGTGAGCAAATAAAAATACATTTGGAACATTAGCCTGGGTAAATTCATTTATGAGCTTATTTGCATCCGCCTCATCGGTCGGTGGATTTCGGAGCATGGCTGCTTGATCATCTGGTGCCAATGCAACAAATCCAAGATATTGCAGGCCATCTGCAGCAGTGCCTTGTTGGGCCTGATAGTCTGGTAAGCTTGCCGCCGCAATAGCTGCACCACCGCCTTGTGACCAACCATAAATAATGGTCTTTTTGCCAGCACCCACTTCTTTCATGGAGCTAGCTGCTCTTGCAGAATTAATGACATCTCTGCCATTTGTCGCTGCTACAGCATATTGATGCCTTCCACCGCCGCCTAGACCTTGATAGTCGGTAGCAACAATCACATAACCTTCTTTAATAAATTGTTCGACATTTGGAATGCCGTAATCCGTCCACGAGTTCCCATCAATTAAAAAATATTCATTCAAAGGGGCCGTCGGATCAATGATTTGTGAGGGGCCACAATTTTGAGCTGAACCCGTGGTGCCATGAGCCCAGGCCAAAATAGGTCTACCCTCTTTGGGGGCAGACCCGACAGGAGAAATAATTGCCCCCGTGGAAATCGTTTTGCGCCCAGCCACATCAGATGAGATGTAAGCAATCCTCCATGCTTGTGCACCCTTCACAGAAGTCTCGATCTTTTCTTTTTTAATCACTTGCCCCAATTTACCTTCAGGAGCCATATTTGCTACAGCGGAATAAAAAGGCTGCATCGGAGGGTTGGCATACGCGACAGGGGAAAGAATGCTCAGGGCCGCACTGAGAGTGAAAACTGAAAAGCGAGTAACTTTTATCATGATGTGTGAGGTGGGTTCTATGAACCCATATTAAACACCAATCCCTGATGAGGGCAAATGGATCTTATTAGGTGACTTTCGCGCTTCAATAGCTGGAAGTGGCCCCAAAAAAAATACCAACCCGACAGTTGGTATTTTGATTGCTGATGAGTCTACTAGGGCTTGAGTCTGATCAAGAACTCAGACTATCCTTCGCCCCCCAGCAGATGACCCTAAATTAATTGATATAGCGCCGTAATTAGAAATGGTTTTCAATCATCATTTCAGACTTGGGGATAAATCCAGGCTTAGGCCAAGCTGGTTTAATTCCCTTGCCAATAACCAACATGGCAGCAATGGCATAGTCCTTTGGCAAATGAATCAGCTCCGCAACTTTGTCAAAATCAAATCCGACCATTGGGCAGGAGTCATAACCCATCGCTTTGGCAGAGAGCATCATCGTTTGCAGCATGATTCCAGCAGAACGCATTGCTTCATCTCTTTGTAACTGCTCTTTTCCAGAGTAGAAGGGGTTAATCCAGGGCACCAAAATATCTTGCGCTTCTTTAGGTGCATTAACCCAATATCTCGCTGGATCCTTTTCCCACGCCTTAATATCAACCGTGACTACAAATAGCAAGGACGCCTCAGTCACTTGAGCTTGATTATTTGCAGCTTCGCGTAATTTCGCCCTTAAAGCCTTATCTGTCACATTAACCAAACGCCAGTGTTGAATATTAAAAGAGGATGGAGCTTGCATAGCGAGCTCTAAAAGCTGATCCGTCTCTTGCTGAGTCAGCTGATGATTAGGGTCGAAATTCTTAACGGCTCTGCGTTCACGAATTGCATCAAATGTATTCATATTTTTCCTTAGTATGGTTATTTGAAAATAAAAAATGATTCTTTTTGAGCGATAAAGTACTCAGCTCATTTACGGGCTTCATCCGATCCTCTTGCAATCACTTCTGGTAGCGACTCTAAAGTGGACCTACTCTTCCCAAGGAAATCTTTGACGAGACAACTCTTCCATGAGTTCTCGTTTACTAAGCGCAGCTCTCCTTGGAATAATGGCGCCTTGCTTAACGCAGCATTCGCCATTAGCCAGAATTTCTTCTCGCTCTTTTTTCACATCCTCAGTCAAAGAG
This sequence comes from Burkholderiaceae bacterium, assembly GCA_947448625.1. Classification (GTDB taxonomy): domain Bacteria; phylum Pseudomonadota; class Gammaproteobacteria; order Burkholderiales; family Burkholderiaceae; genus Polynucleobacter. Next base: position 138,685 of record CANFOT010000001.1, read on the forward strand.
GTGGATCGCTGAGGATTTATCCCTTCAGCATACTTAAGATCATTAGAACTCATACCCGTATTCTAAGCGTTACTTAAGGCACATTCAAAAGACAAAGCCCCCACCTTTTCAGATGAGGGTCTATTTCTCCGCCTTCACCGTATCTTTCGATTTAATCCAGAAAAGTTAAAGAACTCCCCATTTCCTTACAAACCACATTTTGATGATTTGGGTTAGTAATAGATAGCAAGGCAATAAAAAAGCAATTGCAAGCCAATAGTCTCTCGGTAAAGTGGTCATCTCAAACTGTTGCCCAATCAAGGTATAGGGAAGAGCAATCGCAGTGGCACATATTAGTAAAGTAGTTACTACTAGCGGCAAACTTGGCTTGCTATCTTTAAAAGGAATTTTGCCTGTGCGGATAATATAGACAACCAAGGTTTGTGAAAGCAGAGACTCTACAAACCAACCGGTCTGGAATAAAGCTGACATCTCCACGCTATTCGCATGAAGGACAAACCACAATAAACCAAAGGTAAGATAGTCAAAAATCGAACTGATCGGTCCAATACAAAATATATAACGTGCCAAGCCTTTAACATTCCACTCTCTTGGACTCTGCAGGTATTCCGCATCAACTGAATCGGTCGGCACAGCCGTTTGGGATAAGTCATAAAGCATATTGTTGAGAAGGATTTGTACTGGCGCCATAGGCAAAAATGGTAGCAAGGCACTTGCTCCAAGCATGCTAAACATATTGCCAAAGTTCGAGCTGGCCGACATTTTGATGTACTTCATGATGTTGCCAAACACTCGCCTACCCTCGATGGCGCCCTCATAAAGAATCATGAGGCTCTTTTCCAGCAAAATAATATCGGCCGACTCCTTGGCAATATCAACCGCAGAGTCAACCGAAATACTGACATCTGCAGCCTTGAGGCCAGGGCCATCATTAATGCCGTCACCCATATAACCAACTACATTTCCCTGCATCTGCAAGACCTTAATGACTCTTGCTTTTTGCTGAGGCGTCATTTTGGCAAATATTTGAGTAGAGGCCGCTTTACCAGCTAGGCATTCATCACTCAACCCTTCAATTTCCGATCCCAGCATGACTTGATTGACAGATAAGCCTACCTCATGGCAAATTTTGCGAGTGATGAGCTCATTATCACCAGTCAAAATTTTGACCTCAACCCCACAGCGCTGCAAAGATGCGATTGCCTGCTTAGCAGATTCTTTTGGGGGATCTAGGAAAGCGATATATCCCATCAACACCAAATCAGCTTCATCCTCAGGGCGATAGGCCTTTTCTTCTATTGGATTCTGACGCATAGCAATAGCAATCACCCTAAAGCCGTCATTATTGAGCGCTGCAACAACCTCCTCAAGCTCTGTACGGTGCCCTGAAGTTAACGGAATTAACTCATTACCCACTTGCGCAGACTGACAGCAATCCAATATTTCCTCTACCGCCCCCTTACAAATCAATAGATCATGTTGATTATTTTTTCTCAGCACCACTGAGAGTCGACGTCTTTGAAAATCAAAGGGTATTTCATCTATCTTTTGGTAAAAATTATCGTCATGTAGCTTTTCATGAACATCGATATGCTTAAGAATTGCTACATCCATTAAATTTTTGAGACCAGTCTGATAATGACTATTTAAGTAGGCGTAATTGAGAACCTGGGCACTATCATTCCCTTGAACATCAATATGTTTTTCAAGAATAATTTCATTTTGCGTGAGTGTCCCTGTTTTATCAGTGCATAAGATATTCATTGCACCCAGGTTTTGCACCGCATTTAAGCGTTTAACAATTACCTTCTTTTTTGATAAAGAGATTGCTCCCTTTGCTAGATTGACCGTCACCAGCATCGGCAACATTTCTGGCGCTAAGCCAACGCCTACCGCAATAGCAAATAATGCCGCCTCAAGCCAGCTGCCTTTTATTAAGCCATTAATCAAGAATACCGCTGGAATCATGAACATCATGATTCGAATCATCAGCCATGTGAACTGAGTGATCCCATGGTCAAAACTGGATTGTTTGACTTGCGCTGTGGTCTCTCTGGCTATCTGCCCAAAAAAACTAGAGTCACCTGTTTTTAATACTAGGGCATCGCCCATCCCTGACACAACGTGACTCCCCATGTAGGCTAAATTACTCCAATCAAATGAAGATGGTGCATTTTTATCCAAACATAGATGTGATTTCTCCGTTGGCAATGACTCACCCGTGAGTGATGCCTGATTTATAAATAAATCCTTACTGCTCACAATTCTGACGTCTGCCGGAATAAGATCCCCTACCGTTAGCCTGACAACATCTCCCGGCACAATTTGATCAAGATCTACCTCGATCTCAATGCCCTCTCTGCAAACCATCACCTTAGTACTGACAAGCGCCCTTAGTTTCTGAGCTGCATTGTTGGACTTGTATTCCTGGATAAAGGTTAGCGTGGCCGATAAAAATACCATTAGGGCGATTAATACAGCTCCTTTTGACTCTCCAGTGAAGTATGAAGCTAGGGATAAAGCAATCAACAACACCGAGAGAGGCGAGAAAAATAAACGCAAAAATCGAATAATGAGCAATTCTTGCTTTTCCATAGCAAGAGTATTTTTTCCGTACCTTTGATAGCTGAGGTGCCATTGTCTCGAAGACAAGCCCTGTGGCGATGAATTCAAGTTTGAATATAGGGACATCAAGTCCATTAAAGCTAGACTCTTAATCTCCGATGCTGTATCGATGCTTTGATTTGCCATAAGTTCATTCTATGCCAGTGCATAGTTAAGCGCCTAATGCTGAGAGCTATGGTCTTGAGTAGCTTACTTTACCCATGAAACCACCTACACGTATAAAGAGATTAATACGCCCAAAGCCAATATGATGGTGGAATGAGTAATATCAAATACCCCAGTAAATAATTAAAAAGCATAAAGATTTCTGATCTCATATGAAATATCTCCTAACCGCACTTTTTACTATTGCAACAGTAGCTCCCATAGAGTCCCATGGTTCTCCTGGTTACTACATATGCCAAGTTAGCAGTGACGCACACATTAAAAATAGTGGTGCATTAGATTTGCTTCGCAATAGCCCAAGAATTGGAGAAAAATTTTCTGTCAATAAAAAGACGGGTGCAGTAGCTGGGGATATATTCGATGCCCTGAATACTCCTCAGCTAATTGCTCGTGGAAGCGATCAAAATTCTTTTAAGGTTCTATGGATACAAAAATCTGCCGGAAAGAATGGGGCCTTTGTTGATTACCTAAGCATCGAAGAATTCGTAAAGGGAAAGAAAAAGCCTTTTGGCTTCTTTAGTGGTGGATTGCTGATGACGGGATCTTGCGAGTAATAACCAGAATATCTCCTTTTTTATAAGCAATGTTGATAGGTCGAAAAAACTCACCTAAGACAGCACAAAAAAATACCAACCCGAAGGTTGGTATTTTCATTTCTGGTGGGCACACCGGGAGTTGAGCCCAGCTGTAGGAGAGGAAAATTGCAAGGTCTCTTCTGGGTAACTATTTTTGCGGTGTGGCTAGCACCCCAAAGGTGGCTTTAACAAAAAGCTATCTCAATAATTCGGATGTTAGATCATTTCGCGGGTAAGGCAGCTGATCAACCTGCCAGGTCTTTAATTTCCCGGACTTAAATACTTCATTCAGATTGATTTCAATAAAGTTCGTGCGATTTGCATAGCTTGCAATTTTCATACGATTATTTTTTAAGTCTTTGAGATTGACCCATTGCGTGTAATCAGAAAAAACCTGTTTACCATCTGTTGACCGAGCAACCCCAATAGGAATATCGACGTTATTCAAGATGTGGTCTGCTGCTTGCATGGCGTCGGCACCATTACTTGGCTGATAGGCAAACTGCTTTAGATAAGTTGCCCTGACAAATCGAGATGGTGGAGTGTAGTCTGCTGGCAAACCCAGTAAGCCGCCGCCCTGCCCCAGTTCAGTAACGTTTGTGTTGCCTACGGTTACAGATGCAGTTGCAGTAGAAGTGAGTGATAGATAGTTGCGCACATTATTAAGATGCCAGTCATAGGTTGGTGCATTAGTCAGCACTCCAGCAGCATTGTTGTGAATCATCATTTGACCCTTAACAAACTCAACAACAATACTGTCACCGGTGCGATCTGTTAACACCAGGTGCAACCAAGGTGGAGTTGGCAATCCTTTGACTTCGCTCGGGTCAAACCACACTTTATATTTAGGAAGTTCGCTTCTTAACTCCTTAACCGAACTAAACATTCCTAAAATAAAGCCTCCTAAGTTCAAAATAGAAACATAGTTCTTATCTTGCGGAGTAACAGTTTGATATTCAGTAAAGCCAGGTAAAAAATTTCCGCTAATACCAAGGCCCGCTTCATTTTGACCCTCCAAATACGCAGGAGGGCCCGCCAAAACTCCGGGCGCAATTGCAACAAAAGCATATTTGCTCGATAGACTTGTTGCGGGCAACTTCAGTGACGCTGGAGCACTAAGGGAAATTGGGGTGCCCTTAGGATTTGCGTTTAACTGCCACTTCATATCAAAAGCCCATTCCATGGTTCTTCCCGCAATAACCGAGCCATCTTTTGCCACTATATTGACAGCAGTACATGCATGACTTATCAGCGGCGCAAATGCTAGAGTAGCTGAAACTGAAGTAGCCACTATTTTTCGAATCATTGTTTGTTTCACTGAAGCTCCTTAGAACAGGTCAAATTGAATATCAAAAGCATAGCATTGATAAGCGGTCGATAGCCGCCGCCAATCCAAGAATCATGGATATATGGTGCAATAGCCCAATAATTGACTCCAAAAAAAAAGCCACTAACGCTATTCACGTTAGTGGCTCTGTTGCTGGTGGGCCCACCAGGACTTGAACCTGGGACCAAAGGATTATGAGTCCTCTGCTCTAACCAACTGAGCTATAGGCCCGTTAGTCTTTGGATCAATCTTCCTCGAGGAAAGTCTTGAGTTTGTCGCTACGGCTTGGGTGACGCATTTTTCTTAGGGCCTTAGCTTCGATCTGACGAATACGCTCACGGGTAACGTCAAACTGCTTACCAACCTCTTCGAGAGTGTGGTCCGTACTCATCTCAACACCAAATCGCATACGCAATACTTTTGCTTCGCGTGGTGTTAATGAATCAAGAACGTCTTTGACAACATCGCGCATCGAGTCGTGCAAGGCCGCTTCAGCCGGAGCCAGCGTGTTGCTATCCTCAATGAAGTCACCCAAATTGGAGTCCGCATCATCACCAATTGGTGTTTCCATGGAGATTGGTTCTTTAGCAATCTTCATGATCTTGCGAATCTTGTCCTCAGGAATTTCCATCTTCAGAGCTAAGGTTGCCGCATCTGGTTCATGACCAGTTTCTTGCAAGATTTGACGGCTAATACGGTTCATCTTATTGATCGTCTCAATCATATGAACTGGGATACGGATCGTACGCGCCTGGTCTGCAATCGAACGAGTAATCGCCTGACGAATCCACCAAGTTGCATAAGTAGAGAACTTATAGCCACGACGGTATTCAAACTTATCTACCGCCTTCATCAAACCGATATTGCCCTCTTGAATCAAATCCAAGAACTGCAAACCGCGGTTAGTGTATTTCTTAGCAATGGAGATTACCAAACGTAAGTTGGCAACCGTCATCTCACGCTTTGCTTCACGCGCACGCTTCTCGCCCGCGATCATTTGCTTGTTCACTTCTTTTAATTCTGGAAGTGGCAATACAACACGCGTCTGAATATCAATCAACTTTTGCTGCAGCTCCTGAATCGCCGGAACGTTACGTTGCAATAGCGCTGTATATGGCTTGTTTTCTTTAAGCAGTTTAGTGACCCACTCTAGGTTCATAGACATCTTCGGGAAGTCTTTTAATACTTCACCACGATTGACGCCAACCTTATCTACCAACAAGCTCACAATTCCGCGCTCAAGTTTCCAAACCTGATCTACCTGTGAACGCATGGTGTCACACAACTTCTCAACGCTCTTTGCTGTCAAACGGAAACCAAGAAGCTCACCACGAATAGCTTCTTGCGCCTTGATATAGGCTGGGCAGTTGTAGCCCTCTTTATCAAAAGCACGACGCATCTTGTCAGCTTGCGCACGAACAATCGCGAATTTCTCTAAAGAGATCTGCTTTAACTCCTCCAGCTGCTTAGCATTGGCTGTAGCTGCGCCACCACCGCCGCCGCTACCGCCTTCATCTTCACCACCTTCTTCATCGCCCTCTTCAGCATCTGGGTCAACTTCTGGCTCTTCTGGTCCAAGCTTAATATCTTCAGCATTAGGATCAACCAGTCCATCTACGAATTGATCAATCTCCATCTCGCCGCTTGCAATCTTGTCAACGTTAGCGAGGATCTCGCCAATAGTTACAGGGCAAGCCGCCAAAGCCATAACCATATCCTTGAGGCCGGCTTCAATCTTCTTCGCAATGACAATCTCGCCCTCACGAGTTAAGAGGTCAACGGTACCCATCTCGCGCATGTACATACGCACTGGATCGGTTGTACGCCCGAACTCTGAATCCACTGTGGAAAGAGCTGCTTCAGCCTCTTCCTCAGCCTCTTCTTCGGTAGTTGCTGCTGAGGCATTTTCATTGAGTAATAGCGTTTCAGCATCTGGGGCCTGCTCATAAACAGTAATGTTGATGTCGTTTAAGAGACTAATCAGCGTTTCCAATGCGTCAGCATCAGACAATTCGTCTGACATCACGTCATTCATTTCGCCGTGAGTTAAGTAACCCTTGGACTTACCCATCTTGATCAAAGTCTTCAAACGGGTACGACGTAATTCCTGCTGCTCTTCAGATCCCAACTGTTGGGCTGCGAATTCTTTTAAGAGCGCCTTTTCTTTTGCCTTGCGCTCACGTGCCTTTTGACGATCAGTCAGAACTGGCTCAGCGCCTTCTGCAGGAGCATCAGCTTTTGGCTTGCGACCCTTCTTAACTTCTTCGGTCGCTGCAACTTCATTCACAACTTCAAGCGCTTTTTTACCCTTGGCTTCCTTAGAGTCTTTAGTGGGCTTTACAGCCTCAGCTTTAGGTGGGGCAACAACTTTAACTTTTTTAGGAATCTCTACTTTAGCCTCTAGCTTAGCGATAGTCTTAGCCGCAGGCTTACTTACCGACTTTACTGCCGGCTTCACTGCCTTAGCAGGCCCCTTAGCAGGAGCTTTTGCTACTGGCTTAGCAGCTTTAGCCGGGGCCTTTACTGGCTTGGCAGGAGCTTTAGCTTTTGCGACAGGCTTTGCTGGCATTTTTGCTTTTGCTACTGGCTTAGCTGCTTTAGCCGGAGCCTTTACTGGCTTGGCAGGAGTTTTAGCTTTTGCGACAGGCTTTGCTGGCGTTTTTGCTTTTGCTGCTGGCTTAGCTGCTTTAGCCGGAGCCTTTACTGGCTTGGCAGGAGTTTTAGCTTTTGCGACAGGCTTTGCTGGCGTTTTTGCTTTTGCTACTGGCTTAGCTGATTTGGCTGCTGGTTTTTTCTTGATATTAGGCATTTATTAGCACTTATTCACGTTACTGATGATTGTTCTTGACTGATTAAGCACAGCCACCTTGTCCACTTGCCCCAAATTTCTTCAAAATAAAGCGCAAGTGGCTGAATTAAATCGGTTTTTTTCTGGGAATAGAGGATTATAGTCGAATGTGACTTTTTTACCCCGGCCAATACTCAAAATATGGGGTAAATTTCGGATTTTTCTAGTGATAAATCTGTAAATTCTTAGGAGAACTTCAATCTTTCGCCCAACTCCCTGTAGCGCGCACGATCTTGCTCTGTAGCAGTGCTGCCAGCGATTTTTTGGGCAATCTCCGTCATTTCTGTCTTGAGATGGGTTAGTTCCAACTTTTTAAAGGCACCCTCTAGATCCGCAATTGCTCCCTCGATCTCTAAATCAGAGCCCATTACGCGCTTTCTCAGCACTTCATAGAGAGGAGCAAGCTCACTTCGAGACAATTGTTCCTGGAATAAAGCAAAAGCGCCGGCACCAACAGCGGGCGGCTTTCCATTCTCACCAGGAATCAATTCAACCAAATCACACTGAGCCAATAAGTCTTTCATCAACTCCGCTGCTTTTATAGAACGCAACTCAGAAGCCTGTAAGGCCAGCGCCCTCTTGTTGGCATCCAAAGCCTTTCCCAGATGCGGAAACTGGATCAACACTCGTAACATCTGCTCGGCTAAGTCTGTAGGCGCCTGAGGAGGTGGAATATTTTGTGTCGCCACTCTTTTTGCCGAACCTTTAGAGGCTTGCCAAGGCGCACCTTGCACCCTATTACCAGTATTCGCTTGGACAAAGTTTGGGCTACGTTGACTTGTAGCTGCATAGGAGCCTTGTGGCACTGGAGCAGGAACAACTGTTAGCCCACAAAAAGCTTCTAATTCTGCAGGTGTTGAATTTGTTCGAATGGCCAGCTCGCGCAAAATTTGCGTACGCAAAGCGATTGGTGGCATGGATAGCAATAAAGGTTTTGCTGCATGGTGAGTTTGCGCTCTACCTTCGGGGGTCGTAAGCTCATGATCTTGGCTGGCGATCTTGAAGAAAAAGCTAGAGATCGACATAGCCTCTTTAATGACTTTTTCAAAAGCGGGTGCGCCATAAGCACGTACATAGCTATCGGGGTCGTGCTCTGTTGGTAGAAATAAGAAGCGAATCTCTTTGTCATCGGACATCAGGGGCAAACAAGCTTCCAATGCCCGCTGCGCAGCACGCTGGCCTGCGGAATCACCATCAAATGAAAATACAATTCGATCAGTCTGTCTCAATAACATGCGCACGTGATTCGCAGTACAGGCAGTACCTAATGTGGCTACTGCATTTGGGAATCCCAGTTGCGCAAGTGCCACAACATCCATGTAGCCTTCGCAGACAAGCACATACTCTTGAGAACGAATGGCCTGTCTTGCTTCGAATAATCCGTAGAGCGTATTACCCTTGGAAAATAATGGCGTCTCTGGAGAATTTAAATACTTGGGCTCACCTTGATCCAAGATGCGGCCTCCAAAGCCAATAGTTTGACCCTTGGGATTGCGAATCGGAAACATGATGCGATCACGGAAACGATCATAGCGACGGGTTGTTTGGTTAACGGCTTGATTCTCGGCGCTTGACTCACTCTGAATCAGCAGGCCACCCTCTAACAAAGTCTTGGCAACCTCATCATTAGCATAGCTACCAAAGACCGCCTCAAGACCTTGCCAACCATCCGGCGCGTAGCCCAAAGCATAGCGTTTCGCAATCTCACCCGTTAAGCCACGTCCCTTGAGGTATTCCACAGCCCGAGGAGCTGCTTTTAGTTGCTGGCGATACCAATCTGCAGCTGCACTCATGACTTCGCTCAATGCCATCGTCTGCTGTTGGCGAGCGACATCATTAGCAGTGCGCTCTTCACGCGGCACATCTAAACCTGCAGAACGCGCCAAGTCTTCAATGGCATCAACATAACCAAGACCGGAATATTCCATCAGAAAGCTAATAGCAGAGCCGTGTGCCCCGCAACCAAAGCAGTGATAAAACTGCTTGGTAGGTGATACCGAAAATGATGGGGACTTCTCGGAATGAAAGGGGCATAAACCTTGATAGTTCGCGCCCGCTTTTTTTAACTTAACGTGCTGCCCAACCACGTCAACGATGTCGACCCGATTTAATAAATCAGCAATGAAGGATTGGGGTATGAGAGCCATCAGCGGTGGATGAGGCTGAGTTATTTAGCTTCTTATTTTGCTAAAGCAGCTTTTACCAAACCAGAAACCTTACCCATGTCAGCCTTGCCAGCTAATTGACCTTTAAGCACGCCAATTACCTTGCCCATATCTTGCGGGCCGGCCGCTCCAGTCGATGTCACCGCCGCAGCTACTGCAGCCTCCACTTCAGCATCAGATAACTGTGCCGGCAAATACTCTTGCAAGATGATCATCTCAGCAGCTTCGATCGCTACCAAGTCATCACGACTGGCTTTTTCGAATTGCGAGATTGAGTCTTTGCGCTGCTTGATCATTTTTTCAACTGTAGCGATCACGCTGGCATCATCCATGACAATGCGTTCATCGACTTCACGCTGTTTAATGGCTGCCAGCAAAAGACGGATCGTTCCCAAGCGCGCCACTTCTTTTGCACGCATCGCGTTTTTCATATCTTCAGTGATTTGATCTTTCAGACTCATGGCATTTTTCCCGGTATTCAGTATCTAATAAATTGCTGGTGTTTCAAAAGCAAAAACCCGCTGCGTTTCACCGTCAGCGGGTTTCAAAGCCTCTCGGTGAGGAGAGCTTTTAAATTCGATTAGTAAAGCTTTTTAGGCAACATCTGGCTGCGGATACGCTTGTAATGGCGTTTAGCAGCAGCAGCCTTCTTACGCTTACGTTCAGCCGTTGGCTTCTCGTAGAACTCGCGGGCACGCAAGTCTGTCAAAAGGCCATTCTTTTCAATGGTGCGCTTGAAACGGCGCAATGCCACTTCAAAAGGTTCGTTCTCACGTAGGCGGACTGTAGTCATACTTGTTTAACTCGTATATGCTCGAAAAATATCGAAAAATTAACTGAAACGCGATTCTAGCACGACCAAGTAAAAAAATGATTGTTTTAGGAATAGAAACTTCTTGTGATGAGACCGGGGTGGCTGTATACAACACCTCCCCCTGGGAAAACCACGCCCCAGCCCACCAGGGCATCCTAGGGCAGGCTCTGCACTCTCAGATAGCCATGCACCGTGATTACGGGGGAGTGGTCCCTGAATTGGCCTCTAGAGACCATATTCGGCGGGTTTTACCCCTCCTGGACGAAGCCTTACTTGAGGCCAAGCTCCAATTACAGGATATTGATGCCGTAGCCTATACCCAGGGCCCTGGATTGGCTGGAGCCTTGCTTGTGGGGAGTGCTTTCGCCAAATCCCTTGCCCAAGGACTCAATTTACCGTCCATCGGGGTCCATCACCTTGAAGGACACCTGCTTTCGCCACTTTTGGGAACTTCTGTACCGGAATTTCCCTTTATCGCCCTCCTGGTCTCGGGCGGACATACCCAGCTCATGCTGGTGAGCGAGGTTGGTAAATACCAACTCTTAGGCGAAACCTTGGACGATGCGGCTGGCGAAGCCTTTGATAAAACAGCCAAATTACTGGGCTTGGACTATCCAGGCGGAGCCGCCATCTCCAAATTAGCAGAACATGGCCAATCTGGACGGTTTGATTTACCCAAACCAATGCTGCATTCAGGAGACTTAGATTTTTCTTTTTCCGGACTGAAAACAGCAGTACTAAACCAGGTTAAAAAGTTTGGGGCACTAGGCATTTCAGACTCTAATGAGATTGCCAGGTTTCATGCAGATCTTGCACGTGGCTTTGTAGATTCCCTGGTAGGCGTATTGGTCAGCAAATCAGAAAAAGCGCTCAAGCAAACTGCTTGCAAACATTTAGTGCTAGCTGGTGGCGTAGGTGCAAACTTGCAGTTGCGCGCAGCGTTAAATAGCAGTGCCAAGAAGAATCGATTCGAAGTGCACTATCCACCAGTAGACCTATGTACCGATAACGGCGTGATGATTGCCTTTGCTGGAGCACTACGTATGTTGGCAGAAAATAATGGCTCAAGCACTTCAGGCGCATTTGATATCAAACCCCGCTGGGATTTGGCGAGCAATAATCTCGCTTAAACACCAATAGACTTTGTTTTACTTGGTGAGGCTAATTTTGGCGTAAGCACTGTGATTGTGAATGGACTCAAAGTTCTCAGCCTCAACCACTAAAGACAAGATGCGGTCATCGCCTTTAAGCTGGCCAGCCACATCGCGCACCAAGTCTTCCACAAACTTCGGATTGTCATAAGCGCGCTCAGTAACCCACTTCTCATCAGGCCGTTTGAGCAAGCCCCACAACTCGCTAGAGGCTTGGCTCTCAGCAGCTGTCACTAAATCCTCTACGGTCATCTTGGTGCTTGAATCGAGGTCAACTGACATGGTCACGTGTGAGCGTTGATTGTGTGCACCGTACTCAGAAATCTCTTTCGAACAAGGGCACAAACTCATGACCGGAACCAACGCGCGGAGTGTCAATGCAACATCAACTGAACCGTTAGCATTTTGCTTAGCGTGAACCATCCAGGTCACTTCGTAATCCATCAAGCTTTCAACACCGGATACTGGCGCAGCTTTTTTCACGAAATGTGTATAGGTAAATTGAATGCGGCCTTCAGTTGCATTGAGCAGTGGCAACATCTCACGCGCCATCGCCACAACAGAAGCACTATCAATAGGCTCACTGTGACTTTGCAACAGCGCAATGAAGCGGGACATATGCGTGCCCTTTACGTGCGCAGGCAAAGCTACATCCATTTGAAAATTACCAACGGCCGGCATTACCCCGGCCTTAGTGCGAATGGTCAGTGGATGACGCAAACCCCGGATTCCCACCTGCTCAATTGGCAGGGCACGCTCATCATGTGAGGACTGAATATCCGGCATGGTTTGCGGCTTGAGAAAGGTGGTGTTGATGTCGTTCATGATTCTATTTTCAGGCAAAAATGACTTATTTGCCTGCAGCCACGGTATTTAATGCAGTTTTAGCCTGAATGCTTGCAGAGAAACGAAGGGAAATAGCCTTTGCAATCCCCTCAACGTCGAGGCCACATTGACTCATCAAGAGCTTATAGTCGCCATGCTCGATAAATTCATCTGGAAGACCCAATTGCAGTAGGGGTTTATTAACCCCCATGGCAGAAAGCGCTTCCAGGCATGCGCTACCCGCACCACCCTGAATGGCGCCATCTTCAATCGTCACAAAATAATCATGGTCTTGAGCTAAGGTTTTTAGCAATTCAAGATCCAATGGTTTTACAAAGCGCATATTAGCAACCGAAGCATCGATTTGCTCAGCCACTTCGAGTGCTGGGTAGAGCAAGGTGCCAAAAGCCAAAATTGCTATACGCTGGCCAGCGGGCGCGCTGGATGTGCGACGCAATTCGCCTTTGCCCAATGGTACGGTACGCAATTCTTTTGAGGGAATAGTTCCAACACCAGCACCACGGGGGTAGCGCACCGCACTTGGATGCGGTTGATGAAATGCTGTTGTTAATAAATCCCGGCACTCTGCCTCATCAGCAGGCGTCAAGACCAGCATATTCGGAATACAACGCAAGAATGGAATGTCATATGCGCCTGCATGCGTTGCACCATCGGCACCAACCAAGCCAGCACGGTCTAAAGCAAATAGCACAGGCAAATCCTGAATTGCCACATCATGAATCAGCTGATCGTAAGCGCGCTGCAAGAAGGTAGAGTAAATCGCCACAACTGGCTTCATACCCTCACACGCCATACCGGCAGCAAAAGTCACTGCATGCTGCTCAGCAATACCAACGTCGTAATAGCGCTTAGGAAAATTCTTTTCAAACTCAACCAGGCCAGAACCCTCACGCATTGCCGGCGTGATGCCAATCAACAATGGATCGGCGTGTGCCATATCGCATAACCATTCACCAAATACTTGCGTAAAGGTTTTTTGAGAAGGGCTGATGGATTTTTTCACACCTTCATCTGGGTTGAATTTGCTTGGACCGTGATAAAGGACTGGGTCGGCTTCAGCTAACTCATAGCCCTGACCTTTACGTGTCACAACATGCAAAAACTGCGGGCCACGACCCTCAAGCGCTAAGCGACGTACGTTTTGCAACATCGGAATTAAGGCATCTAAATCATGTCCATCGATTGGACCAAAGTAGTTGAAACCAAACTCTTGAAAAATGGTTGATGGAGAGACCATGCCTTTAGCGTGATCCTCTAAGCGCTTGGCGAATTCACGCAAAGGGGGCGCAATTGATAAAACACTATCAATGCCCTTCTTCGTTGCAGAGTAAATATTGCCACTCAACAGTCTAGCAAGATGGCGATTGAGTGCACCAACGGCTGGCGAGATCGACATATCGTTGTCATTCAGAATGACAACCAAAGGTAGGTCGTCATACACACCCGCATTATTCATGGCCTCAAATGCCATGCCACCCGTCATGGCGCTGTCACCAATCACTGCAACGGCCACTTGTTTTTCTCCTTTGGTCTGAAAGGCACGCGCCATGCCCATTGCCGCAGAAATACTCGTAGAGGAGTGGCCGGTACCAAAGGCATCGTATTCACTTTCAGCGCGACGTGGAAAGCCAGACAGGCCATTTAATTGGCGCAAGGTATTCATACGTTCACGACGACCAGTCAGAATCTTATGTGGGTAGCTTTGGTGACCCACATCCCACACAACACGATCTTGCGGCGTATCGAAGACATAGTGCAAAGCAATCGATAATTCAACCGTTCCCAAGTTGGAAGAAAGATGCCCGCCGGTTCTAGAAACGGACTCCAATACAAACTGGCGCAGCTCATCAGCCAGCGCTGGAAGCTGCTCGCGAGGAAGTTTTTTTAAGTCCGCGGGGGAATGAATGGAATTTAAAGTCATCAAATCTTCAGTAATCTTATTTGCCCCTATTGACCACCAATAGAGCCAAATCTTTTAGGGCTTGGGCTTTGGGGCCAAAACTCTCCAGGCTAGCAATCGCCGTTTCTTGCAAATCTTTTGCTGCTTTATTGGCATAGTCTAAACCCATCAAGGTGACATAGGTTGGCTTGTCATTGGCAGCATCTTTTCCAGCAGTTTTGCCTAAGGTTTGACTATCTGCAGTGGCATCCAAAACATCATCCACAATTTGAAAGGCTAAGCCCAAGGCTTCGGAATAACTTTTGAGATGCTCCATTTGGGTTGGATTAAGCCTAGCAGCTATTCCGCCCAACTGGACAGAACAAAAAAGTAAAGCCCCCGTTTTCATCGCATGCATTTGCTTTAAGCCGGCAAGATCTAATTTCTTACCAACACTCTCAAGATCGATTGCTTGTCCGCCAGCCATACCGCGCGAACCCGATGCACCAGCCAATGCGCCGATCATTTCCAGGCGAATATTTGCCTCACACTGTGCGCTTGCTAAAACCTCAAAGGCGCGTGTTTGCAATGCATCACCCACCAACAAGGCAGTCGCTTCGTCATACGCCTTATGCACCGTAGGCCGCCCGCGACGCAAATCATCGTCATCCATACAAGGCAAATCATCATGCACGAGTGAATAAGCATGAATACATTCAATCGCCACTGCAGCGGAATCTAAAGCAACGTTTTTTTCATCACTGGAATGATTGGCCAACTCACCGGAGGCATAAACCAACAAAGGGCGAATACGCTTACCACCGCCTTGCGCGGCATATCGCATAGCCTCATGCAAACGAACAGGATTCGCGTTGGCGGCAACGAGCAAATTCTCCAAAGCCAATTCAGTTCGCTGCCCATGAGCCCGAACCCAAGAATCAAATGACATTGCGTTATTCATTAAATTAAGGTCTCAGCGCAACTTACGCTTCAAATACCCGAACTTGCTGCTCAACTTGGGCAAGCATGCCCTGGCAATGCTTTAAGAGGGCTGCGCCACGTTGGTATGCCAAAAGCGTCTCTTCTAACGAAAATTTGCCTGACTCCATGTCAGAAATCAGCTTTTCAAGCTCCTTGACAGCCAGCTCATAACGTAAGTTAGGGTCGATTTGAACCTCAAGACCGGGTTTCTGACCCTCAGATTTCTTCGCTGGCATTGGCTTATTTCCTTCAAATTTCTTGCAGATGTAGCCCTACATATTAAAGCGAGACGGGGGTCAGATGGGTATAATCCCCTCCTTCCTTTCCAATATCGATCCGTCGATGGTTGGATTGGTTATTCCGCTTAGCTTCGGCTGACGTTTTCGGGGGTGGGGAGAATGACTAATCTGGCTACCGCGCAGCAGCTTGCGCCGTCCAATTTACAACTGCCGGTTTCGGCTTATTTTGACGTTGATCTCTATCAGCGTGAAATTGAACTGCTTTTTAAGCAGGGCCCAGGCTATGTTGGTCACGAACTCATGGTGTCTGAGATTGGCTCTTATCAAACCTTGACCTCAGAAAATGAGGGTCGCCTGCTGGTTCGTAATGCCCAGGGCGTTGAGCTCCTTTCCAATGTCTGCCGTCATCGCCAAGCACTCATGCTCAATGGCTCCGGAAAAACCGACAATATTGTGTGCCCCCTGCATCGCTGGACCTATGATTTAAATGGCGAATTAATGGGCGCACCCCACTTTGAAGATAAGCCCTGCCTCAATCTAGGCAAATCTCCCTTGCAAAACTGGCAGGGACTCTTATTTGAAGGTCCCCGCGATGTTCGCGCTGATTTAGCCAAACTCGGTGTTTCAGAAGATCTCCGATTTGATGGATATGTTCTCGATCACGTTGAAGTACACGAATGCAATTACAACTGGAAAACATTCATCGAGGTCTACCTTGAGGATTACCATGTTGTCCCATTTCATCCAGGGCTGGGTAAGTTTGTTTCTTGCGAAGATTTGCGTTGGGAATTTGGTGACTGGCACAGCGTACAAACAGTTGGCATTCATAAGAATTTAGAAAAGCCGGGGTCACCCGTCTATCAAAAGTGGCATGAGGCAGTTCTGCGCCATCATGAAGGCAAGACACCTCGCCATGGCGCAATCTGGTTGACCTACTACCCCAATGTCATGGTCGAGTGGTACCCAGGTGTTTTATGCGTTTCCACCCTTCACCCTTTGGGCCCCAATAAAACGCGTAATGTGGTGGAGTTTTATTACCCAGAAGAAATTGCCTTGTTTGAGCGCGAGTTTGTAGAAGCAGAACGTGCAGCCTATATGGAAACCTGCATCGAGGATGATGAAATTGCAGAGCGTATGGATGCTGGCCGCGCTGCCCTGCTGGCCCGCGGCCACAATGAAGTAGGCCCTTACCAAAGCCCTATGGAAGACGGCATGCAGCATTTTCATGAATGGTACCGTCGTGCCATGAACTATCAAGGCGCATAATTCAGGAACAGCCATCTCGCCCTCAACAGGAAGCCTTCATGACACCTCTCATCACTGCAAATCAGTTAGAAGAAATCATTAACAGTGGTGAGAATGTTTTAATCTGTGATTGCCGATTTGATTTAGTTGACCCACTGGCTGGAAGAAAGTCTTACCTAGAGGGTCATATTCCTGGGGCCCTTTATGTGGATCTAGATCAGGATTTATCCGGCCCAAAAACAGGAAGCAATGGCCGTCACCCCCTACCCACCCCTGAGGTTTGGGCACAAACCAAAACTCGCTTAGGCATTGACTCCAAAACTTTAGTGATTGCCTATGACAACCAAGGCTCCGTATACGCCAGTCGCTTATGGTGGATGCTTAAATCTACTGGTCATGCCAATGTACAAGTTTTAGATGGTGGCCTAGACGCCTGGAATGGTCCGATCGGTACCCTGCCACGTCAAGTAGAGCCAACAAAGCTAGCTGTAGCAGCGATGCCCTATGTTGGCCTAGTGTCAGCAGGCGATGTTATCGAAAATCTTCAGAGCAAAAAAAGTATTGTGATTGACGCTCGAGCAAACGATCGCTTCCATGGTCAAAACGAAACTCTGGATCCTGTCGGCGGACATATTCCTGGAGCAATTAATTATTTCTTTAGAGAAAATCTGTCAGGCAAATCATTTAAGCACCCTGAACAACTTTATCAAGACTTTCATGCGCTCCTAGGCTCAAGCAAGGCCTCCGAAGTCATTCATCAGTGCGGCTCCGGGGTGACAGCCTGTCATAACTTACTAGCAATGGAAATCGCTGGACTTAAAGGCTCACGACTATATGCAGGTAGCTGGAGCGAATGGTGCTCTGACCCGAGCCGGCCGGTGGCACTTTAATGCAGTAGCGAGAGCAAGATTACAAAACCAACGCCACAGGCAATCAAAATCGTTTGACGCAAAGACTCCGCCCAATGTGGGCGTCGATGCATTTGCGGGATGAGATCACTCACCGCAATATAAATAAAACTACTTGAAGCAATGACCAGCAAGTAAGGCATTGCTGCATGGGCTTTCTCCAAAAAGAAGTAAGCCAATACACCACCAACTACGGCGGATAATCCACAAATCAAGTTGTACATTAATGCACGAGTGCGCGTGAACCCTGCATTGAGTAGCACAATGAAATCGCCAATCTCTTGCGGAATCTCGTGTGCAATGATGGCAATGGCAGTAAAGATGCCTACTTGGTAATCCGCCATAAACGCAGCAGCAATCAAAACGCCGTCAACAAAATTGTGCAAACCATCACCAACTAAAATCATCCAGCCACTGCGACCCGCCACTTCGGCATCATGACCATGGTGATGGCCATGACCATCCCCTTCATGGTGATGACTGTGACGCAGTAAAGCAATCTTCTCTAGCAAGAAGAAACCCAAAAGACCCGCGAGTAAAGTTGCAAATAGCAATTGAGGGCTTGCGCCTGCCATGGTAAATGCCTCAGGCAATGAATGCAGCAAGGCTGTAGCCAACAAGATGCCGACAGACACGCTGACCATGCCATCGACCATCTTCGAGAGCAAAGACAAAGAAAAACTTGCGGCGACTAAAACACTGGCCGTACCCGCTAGCGCAGTCACCAACAAGATGCTTTGCAGAACTGACATATAAATTATGCGACCCCGTTTTGTTTAAACCAAGCCACGCACTTTTCCCAACCATCTTTAGCTGGGCCCTCGCGATAGCTTGCGCGATAGTCCGCATGAAATGCATGTGGGGCATCTGGATAAATCTCGAAACGACAGGCTTTAGCAGCTGGATTTTTTGGAGCTGCTTTGGCAAGCGCTTCACGCATTTGATCCAGACTTTCCAAGGAAATACCAGTGTCAGCACCCCCATACAAGCCTAGTACTGGCGCCTTCAAATCGGCGGCAAGATCAACTGGATGACGTGGATTACCCTCTGTTTTCTCGCCAATAACGCGACCATACCAAGCGACCCCAGCCTTAACCTGCGGCAGCGTGGCTGAAAGCCAAGTAATGCGACCACCCCAACAGAATCCAGTGACGCCTACTTTTTTCAAGTCACCACCATTCTTACCGGCCCAAACTAAGGCTGCTTGCAGATCATTAAGAACTTGTACATCAGGCGTTGGAGCCACGATATTTTTTTGAATCTCAGCAATCGTGCCATACGTATTTGGATCCCCCACTCGGGCAAAGAATTCTGGAGCAATTGCTAGGTAACCTAATTTGGCAAAACGTCTAGTAACGTCCGCAATGTACTCATGAACACCAAAGATTTCACTGACGACGATCACGATTGGCAAATTACCTTTAGCCTTCTCTGGACGAGAAACATAGGCAGGCAACTGAAAACTTCCGACTGGAATCATTTGCTCGCCCGCTTTAATGCCAGCAAAATCGGTTTCAATTGCTGCAGCCAGCACAGGCTCAGAGGCGGCCACAAATCCAATGCCCATAGTTGTTGCGGTAATCGCAGAGGCTTTTATAAAACCCCTTCTATCGCTAGACACCATTTTTGAATCATGATCTTTCTTAGCAGCCATCTTTTAGCCCCCCTTTATTTAGTGCGCTTCTTCCCAATTATCGCCAATCCCAATCCCAACTACCAACGGAACCTTTAACTCGGCAACCTTACACATCAAGTCCGGCAATTTTGCCTGCAAGAGCTCCAACTCATCTAGAGGCACGTCAAACACCAATTCATCATGCACTTGAAGCAACATGCGGGTCTTGAGCTGTTCTTTCTCCAGCCAATTCTCCACTGCAACCATGGCCAATTTAATCAAATCAGCAGCCGTTCCCTGCATTGGCGCATTAATCGCAGCCCGCTCTGCACCTTGGCGTCGCGGACCATTTGAGCCCTTAATTTCGGGCAACCATAGGCGCCTACCAAATACCGTCTCAACATAACCATTCTCCCTGGCTTCCAAACGAGTGCGCTCCATATATTGAGCTACGCCCGGATAGCGATCAAAATACTTGGCGATGTAGTTTTGAGCTGCTGAGCGCTCAATTCCCAAGTTACCGGCCAAACCAAACGCACTCATGCCATAGATCAAGCCAAAGTTAATCACCTTGGCATAACGGCGCTGCTCTGAGGTGACAGTTTCTAGCGGTACACCAAAAATCTCAGCAGCCGTAGCTTGGTGTACATCTTTACCCGCAGCAAACGCAGCAAGCAGATTCTCATCTTCAGCAATGTGAGCCATGATGCGCAACTCAATTTGCGAATAGTCCGCAGATAGCAACTTGCAACCTTCAGCCGGGATAAATGCCTCACGAATACGGCGACCCTCTTCTGTGCGAACGGGAATATTTTGCAAATTTGGATCGCTTGATGCCAAACGTCCAGTCACCGCGGTTGCTTGAGAAAAGCTTGTATGTACACGCCCCGTTTTAGGATCGGCCATACGGGGAAGCTTCTCAATATAGGTCGACATCAGCTTAGCCAAGCTACGGTAATCCAAGATACGTGCCGGCAAAGGATAGTCTTCTGCCAACTTCTGCAAGACCTCTTCATCCGTTGATGGCGCTCCCGATGGCGTCTTCTTGATAACTGGAAGCTCTAGCTGCCCAAATAAAATTTCTGCAATCTGTTTTGGGGACTGGATATTGAACGGCTGGCCCGCTAACTTATGAATCTCACCCTCCAAAGCAAGAAGACGTTTGCCAACTTCTTGACCTTGTTGGGACAACAGCGCCGAATCAATCCGAATTCCATTGCGCTCCATGATTCCCAGGACGCGCATTGCTGGCATCTCAATGTGGTCATAAACATAGAGCAGACCGGGGCTCACTTGGATTTGTGGCCACAGTGCTAAATGCAAACGCAAAGTAATGTCAGCATCTTCAGCAGCGTAATCTGTGGCGATCTTTAGATCCACTTGATCAAAACCAATTTGATGCACCCCTTTACCGCAAACCTCCTCATACCGGATAGTCTTCATGCCGAGATGTCGCTCAGCCAGGCTATCCATGTTATGCGGCATATGCGATTCAAGCACATAAGATTCGAGCATAGTGTCGAACTGAACACCCCGCAAAGTGATGCCATAGTTCGCAAAAATATGGCTATCGTATTTTAAGTTTTGACCCACCTTAAATTGCGTAGGACTCTCGAGCCAAGACTTTAGTTTTGCTAAGACCAGATCACGACTAAGTTGGTCTTCTGCGTTGCGATGTGCCACCGGAATGTAGCAAGCCTCCCCAGGCGTAACGCAAAGTGAGATACCTACAAGCTCTGCGGCGAGCGCGTCTAAGCTGGTTGTTTCGGTATCAACGGCAGCGAGCTCTGAAGTTTCAATCTTTTTTATCCAGCGATCTAATACCACCTCATCAACAACACATTCATAGCGCTTGCCGATCGCACTTTGTAGATCGGTTGTTTCTTGCGACAAAGCTGTTGTTGCTTCAGTCGCAGTGGGACCAAACTTCTTGGTCGCAGATTTTGCGTTTTGCTCAGAAGCATTTTTGATTGGGCTTCCAGCTAAATCAAAACCACCGCCGACTTCTGCAGTCGATCCACCAAGTTGCTTCTCGACATCTCGTAACCAAGTTTTGAATGCGTAACGCTCAAATAACTCACGTAAGAGTGGCGCATCTTCTGGCTTTGCATGTAAATCATCCAAGCCTGGTAGATGCGGCGATAAATCACAATCAGTTTTAACTGTAATCAGTTGGCGCGCCTGTGGCAGCCATTGCAAACTGTTGCGCAGATTCTCACCCACAACACCTTTAACCTGATCAGCGTTCGCCATCAAGTTGTCTAAGTCACCAAACTCAGCCAACCATTTATTGGCAGTTTTAGGGCCCGCCTTAGGAACGCCAGGTACGTTATCGACCGCATCGCCAATGATTGAAAGGTAATCCACAATCCGCTCTGGAGGTACGCCAAATTTTGCAATCACCCCATCGATATCCAGCTTTTCATCGGTCATCGTATTAATCAGGGTGACCGATGAATTCACCAGTTGAGCCAAATCTTTATCGCCAGTCGAGATAATCGTTTCCCAGCCAGCTAGGGTTGCCTGGCAAGCTAGGGTAGCTATCACGTCATCGGCCTCAACCCCTGAAACCATTAATACTGGCCAGCCTAAAGCCTTCACCATGGCATGTATTGGCTCAATCTGTTTAACTAAGTCCTCA
The DNA here is from genome assembly GCA_947448625.1 of Burkholderiaceae bacterium. Classification (GTDB taxonomy): domain Bacteria; phylum Pseudomonadota; class Gammaproteobacteria; order Burkholderiales; family Burkholderiaceae; genus Polynucleobacter. The sequence continues at coordinate 160,709 of CANFOT010000001.1, forward strand.
GGCATAGGAGACCGATGTGCCTTGTATTCGGGGTACATTTCATCCCGAAATGTCTTCCCTTTGGCATCAAAAACACAAGCGATATGGTCCGCCTTGAGTTCCGAGCGAGCCCGGCGCATCATATTTACCATCCCATAGATTGCCCCCGTTGGGTCACCCGCCCCATTCCTGAGGTCTGGCATGGCGTGAAAGGCGCGATAGAGGTAGCTAGAACCGTCTACCAACAAGAGTCTATGTTTAGTCATACCGCAATCGTACAATCTAGTTGCTAACTGCCTTCAGATCAAGTTCAAATCCAGCTGAAATGAGGCCTAAAAAGGTGAAAAATGATGCACGCTCTAACTAACTTACTCCACTCTTCATTGAGCCAAACCCTTGTTCTTGCAAGCTTTTTAGTGGCTTTTGCCTCTTTTGGGCTAAGTTCAGCACATGCTCAGAACAATTCACAAGCCTTGAGCCCATCCGAACTACAGAGAATTAATAGCCTACCTTTAGCACCCTCAGTGAGCGCATCTGACGTGACAAATGCCCCCGAAGGTCGCAAACCAAGCTTTCAGCACAAAGAGGCGACTGGCACCGAGGTTACCGAATACAAAGATGCCAATTCACCAACGCAGGTGGATGTGAAAACACGCTACACCAGCTATGAAATGGCTCCACCTGCCACGGTAATGCCGGGCGTACCTAAGGACACCGATCTCATCAGCGTACCAAGTATCCGCCTCCCCTTCTGATTGCTAATTTAATTTACTCCATCATTTGCATCGTTGATTTCTAGTCATGGCCGTCTTCACACCCATTGAGCTAAGTGATATCTCCGATTGGATAGCATCCCATTTTGATATTGGGAGAGCCGTAGATATTCGTGGAATTCATGGCGGTATCGAGAACTCGAATTTCTTTCTCGATACCGAGAAGGATGGCAAGAAGCAAGAATATGTGCTGACTATTTTTGAAAGGCTATCAGCAGAGCAGCTCCCTTATTATCTCGAGTTAATGCGTCACCTGGCCAACAAAGGCATTCCAGTACCAAAGCCCCTGGAGAATAATAGTAAAGAGATCCTGTTCTCCCTCAAAGGTAAGCCAGCAGCGATTGTCAGTAAGCTTCCAGGCCTTTCTAGGATGGCACCCGAAGTAAAACATTGCGCATTGGTTGGTGAAAACTTGGCAAAGATGCATTTAGCCAGCGCAGACTTTAAACACACCCAAGAAAATCTTCGCAGCCTTTCTTGGTGGCAAAAAACAGTTCCGCAAGTGTTGTCACATTTAAGCAATGCGCAACAAGAATTACTGACCAGCGAGCTTGCAACTCAGGAGCAGTTCTTTGCATCAGAAGCCTATGCCGCATTACCCCAAGGCGCAAGCCACTGTGATCTGTTTAGGGATAACGCACTATTCGATCCTCAGGGCGCAAGTGATACCTCTCAAGATCAGCTAGGCGGTTTCTTCGATTTTTATTTTGCAGGCACTGATAAGTGGCTATTTGATTTGGCAGTCACCGCAAATGATTGGTGCCTTGCTGCAAATACACAAGATTTGGATCCAGCCCGCTTTACAGCGCTGATGGATGCATACCAGTCTGTTCGCCCACTGACAAGGGAAGAACAGGCAAGCTGGCCCCTGATGGTGCGCGCTGCAGCCCTGCGCTTTTGGATCTCACGCTTGTGGGACTTCTACTTGCCGCGCGACGCTCAAATGCTCACACCACATGACCCCCGTCATTTTGAAAATATCCTCTTAAGCCGCAAAGCAAAATGAAACTCAATTCCGTCGCTCCGAAAGAAGGCTATGCCTGGATACGCCAAGGCATTTGGTTATTCAAGCAAAATCCTTTGGGCTTTCTGATGCTGGTATTCATGTATGTGTTTGTTGCACAACTAGCGGTACTCGTACCAGTGATCGGTGTTTTTGCTGTTTTATTGCTGACGCCCACCTTATCAGTGGGCTTTATGACCGCCTGTCGACAAGCAATTCAAAAAGAGCGTATCCGTCCATCAGTGTATGTGATTGCCCTGCAATCCACCCCCTTGATTCGTAAACGCATTCTGCAGTTAGGTCTCGTATATGCCGCACTTATTCTAGCCCTGAGCTTTATCTTAAGCATGTTGGTAGATTTTGAATTACTAATCCCGCTCATGACGAATGACAAGCCCATCACCCCTGAAGCCGTCCGCCAGATTTATCTGATTCTCTTGTTTGGTGGCCTGCTCTATGTGCCAGTGGCGATGTTGATGTGGTTCTCACCCGTACTAGTTGCTTGGGCTGATATGTCAGTAGCGCAAGCACTCTTTTCAAGTGTTGTTGCCTGCTGGACAAATCGTAGCGCATTCTTTTTATATCTCGCAATTTGGAGTGCAATCTTGATTGCCATCCCTTTGTCGATCGGCTCCATCTTTGATGCGCTAGATTTAGGTCAAGCTGCGTCATTCATCATCGCACCTATCTCAATGGCGGGGCTTACTGTGATGCATTGCTCATTCTTTGCTACCTGGAAAGCCTGCTTCGCCGAAAAAGAATCAGCAACGCTGATTGCTTAGTTACCGAGTTAGCTAATCTATCGCTGCAAGCTTAGCAATGCTGAGCTGCAACCACTTAACGCCATGGCGCTTGAAGTTCACTTGAGCCCGTGCATCCGCATCATTACCTTCTAAACCTGTCACGCGCCCCTCACCAAATTTGGTATGGAAAACATTCTGTCCAATTGTGAAGGGGTAATTACCTCGTGGCGGAGATGCCATTCTGGTTACTGCCGTAGATGCAGAACCAACACGTCCAAGCTGCTTGGCAGGTCGCTCACGCTCATTGCCAGAGTCAAAGAAATCATTAGAACCAAACTCACGCTGACGTGTGTAGCCATCTTGCCAAGTAGATCCCGAACGATTACCGGTCGCACCACTCCAACGAGCATCTTTCACTTTTGGAGTAAGCCACTTCAAGGAATCCGACGGCAACTCCTCCAAGAAGCGTGAAGGCATGTTGTAGCGCACTTGGCCGTGCAGCATCCGTGACTGAGTATGAGATAAATAGAGACGCTCCTTGGCACGGGTAATCGCCACATACATCAAGCGTCGTTCTTCTTCTAGACCGTTTTGCTCATTGACGCTGTTCTCATGTGGGAACAAGCCTTCTTCTAGGCCGGTAATAAATACGGAGGTGAACTCAAGACCTTTAGCAGAGTGCACCGTCATGAGTTGCACAGCATCTTGACCTGCTTGAGCCTGATTATCGCCAGCCTCTAATGAGGCATGAGATAAGAAAGCTGCCAAGGGTGACACCTCCACCACACCAGGCGCATTCTCTCCTGGTAGCGTGGCAGCAGTGGCATCTTGGCCATAACCCTCTTCCGCAATAAATGCGGTTGCAGCATTAATTAATTCTTGTAAGTTTTCTACCCGGTCTTGACCTTCACGCTCTGAGAGGTAGTGCTGAATTAAGCCACTATGCTGAATTACAAATTCAACAGTTTCAGGCAAAGTATTGTGGCGAGTAGCTTCACGCATGTGATCCACCAGGCGTACAAAGCCGCCTAATGCTGCCCCTGCCTTGCCATCTAAAGTCGATGCCGCCAAATACAAAGAACTATTCTGCGCTCGGGCTGCATCCTGAACAGCCTCAATAGATCTCGCACCAATACCGCGCGTTGGGAAATTTACCACCCGTGAAAATGAGGTGTCGTCGTTCGGGTTTTCTAAAAGACGTAAGTAAGCTAAAGCATGCTTAATTTCAGCGCGTTCGAAGAAGCGCAAGCCACCGTAAACACGATACGGAATAGCCGCAGAAAATAAGGCATGCTCAATGATGCGTGACTGCGCATTACTTCTATAGAGCAAGGCAATCTCCGTACGCTTAATGCCGCTATTTACCAATGCTTTAATTTCATCCACAAGCCATGCGGCTTCAGCATGATCGCTTGGCGCATCATAAATACGGACTGGCTCGCCATGGCCTGCATCGGTCCGCAGGTTTTTACCAAGACGATCTGTATTGTTTGAAATCAGATAATTAGCGGTATCCAAGATATGGCCGTGTGAGCGGTAGTTTTGCTCGAGCTTGACCATCATCGGGTGATATTGCTTTTCGTAAAGACGCATATTCTCAACATCTGCGCCACGGAAAGCGTAAATACTTTGATCATCATCGCCCACTGCAAAGACCGCACTACTTCCAGCGCTACTGACATTGGCACGGCTAGCATCATGGCCAGAAAGCAACTTGAGCCAGGCATATTGCAAAGCATTGGTATCTTGAAACTCATCAATCAAGATATGGCGGAAGCGTTCTTGGTAGTGCGTGCGAATCGCTTCATTGTGCTTCAGCAATTCATAGCTACGCAATAGGAGTTCAGCAAAGTCAACCACACCTTCGCGCTGGCACTGCTCGTCATATGCCTCATACAACTGAGCCATCTTGGCCTGGAAATCATCCCCAACAGATAGCTCGCGAGCGCGTTGACCACGCTCTTTGGCGTGCGCAATAAAGTATTGCAGCTGCTTAGGGGGATATTTCTCATCATCGACCTTTAAACCCTTTAAAAGGCGCTTAATAGCGGATAACTGATCTTGGGTGTCCAAAATCTGAAAAGTAGACGGCAAACCCGACTCTTTATGATGCGCACGCAATAAACGGTTGCAAAGACCGTGGAAAGTGCCAATCCACATGCCCCGGGTATTAATAGGCAACATGGCGCTTAAACGCAGCATCATCTCTTTGGCAGCCTTATTGGTGAAGGTCACCGCTAGGACGCCAATAGGCGAAACCTGACCCGTTTGGATCAACCAAGCTATACGGGTCGTGAGGACGCGGGTCTTTCCGCTTCCAGCGCCAGCCAAAATCAGGGCTGACTGGGCCTGGCCATTTGAATTAACGGGCGGGAGGGTCACTGCCTCGCGTTGTTCTGGATTAAGGTTTGCGAGCAAGTCTGAGTACATCGCGCCAATTATAATTTGCCTCTTATGCCAAATGCTTCGAATACCCCTAATTCACCCAACTCTCCTAATTCTCAACTGGCCAGTTCAGTAGATGAATTAGCCAAATCCTACGAACCCGCCCCAATTGAAGCTTATTGGGGCCCGGAATGGGAGCGCCGAGGCATTGCCGACGCCACCCTAGATGAGGGTAAGGGAGATTTCTCAATACAGCTACCTCCACCAAATGTGACTGGCACGCTGCATATGGGCCACGCTTTTAATCAAACCATCATGGATGGTTTGGTGCGCCATGCCCGCATGTCTGGCAAAAATACCTTGTGGGTGCCAGGCACCGATCACGCTGGCATTGCCACTCAAATCGTCGTTGAGCGTCAACTCGATGCGCAAAAAGTATCTCGCCATGATCTAGGCCGGGAGAAATTTCTGGAAAAAGTATGGGAGTGGAAAGAAACCTCCGGCAACACCATCACCCGCCAGATTCGTCGCCTAGGCGCTTCAATTGACTGGGGTAAAGAATATTTCACAATGGACAACAAGATGTCCAAGGCGGTTGTGGAAGTATTTGTGCGCCTGCATGAACAAGGTCTGATTTACCGCGGCAAACGTTTAGTCAATTGGGATCCAGTACTCGGTACTGCCGTTTCCGATTTAGAGGTAGTGAGCGAGGAGGAAGATGGCTCTATGTGGCATATCCGCTATCCATTAGCGGATGGCTCCGGACATCTAACCGTTGCGACTACACGCCCAGAGACCTTGCTGGGTGACGTTGCCGTCATGGTTAACCCAGAGGATGAGCGCTATAAACATCTGATTGGCAAGTCAGTACAACTGCCGCTATGTAGTCGCGAAATTCCAATCATTGCAGATGACTATGTTGATTTAGCTTTTGGCACCGGTGTAGTTAAAGTGACGCCTGCACATGACTTTAACGACTATGCCGTTGGACAGCGTCACCAATTACCGCTCATTAATATCCTTACCTTGGATGCCAAGATTAATGAGAATGCGCCTGCCGCCTATCAAGGTCTTGAGCGCTTTTCGGCACGCAAACACATTGTTGCCGATCTTGAGGCAGCAGGGCTCCTGGATAAAGTTCAACCTCATAAATTGATGGTGCCTCGTGGTGATCGCACTCAAACCATCATTGAGCCGATGCTCACCGATCAATGGTTTGTTGCGGTCTCTAAACCGAGTCCTGACAATCAATATCAACCAGGCTCATCTATCGCTGGCGCTGCATTGGATGCGGTCACTAAAGGCGATATCAAACTTGTTCCTGAGAATTGGATTAGCACCTACACCCAGTGGTTGGAAAACATTCAAGACTGGTGTATCTCACGCCAACTCTGGTGGGGCCATCAAATCCCTGCTTGGTATGGGGATGATGGTCAGATTTTTGTAGCTCGCTCTGAAGAAGAGGTCAAAACCAAGGCTGCTGCTGCCGGCTATACCGGTCAACTCAATCGCGACCCCGATGTTTTAGACACTTGGTTTAGCTCTGCCCTTGTACCATTTAGCTCTTTAGGCTGGCCTGAGGAAACGCCTGCTCTAAACCATTTCCTACCCTCATCTGTTTTGGTGACTGGTTTTGACATCATCTTCTTCTGGGTAGCCAGAATGGTCATGATGACCTGCCACTTCACCGGTAAGGTGCCATTCCATACCGTGTATGTGCATGGCTTAGTGCGCGATGCCGAAGGTCAAAAAATGAGCAAGTCCAAAGGCAACACTTTGGATCCAATCGATTTGATTGACGGTATCAAAACTGAAGACTTGGTCGCTAAGCGGACTACCGGCTTGATGAACCCCAAACAGGCTGAAAGCATCGGCAAGAAAACCAAGAAAGAATTTCCGGAAGGTATTCCTGCATTTGGTACCGATGCCCTGCGCTTCACCTTCGCCTCGCTCGCATCACTTGGTCGCAATATTAACTTTGACCAGAAACGCTGCGAGGGCTATCGCAACTTCTGTAACAAGCTCTGGAATGCCACCCGCTTTGTTCTAATGAACTGCCCTGGCAATGACGAAGACAATGGATTTGCCCCTTGCGATAACCAATGTGGTCCCGAAGGTTATCTTGATTTTTCAGCGGCAGATCGCTGGATTGTTTCTTTATTACAAAGAACGGAGTCCGATGTCGCTAAAGGCTTCCAGAACTATCGCTTTGACAATATTGCTACCAGCATTTATCAGTTTGTCTGGGATGAGTATTGCGATTGGTATTTAGAGCTAGCCAAAGTTCAATTGCAAACTGGAACCCCAGCACAGCAACGCGCGACGCGCCGAACCCTTCTGCGCGTTCTAGAGACTATCTTGCGCATGGCTCACCCACTCATTCCATTTATTACTGAAACCCTCTGGCAAACCGTTGGACCTAAGGTTGGTAAAGAGTTGGCCAAGCAGGATAAACAAACTATTGCTCTGCAACCATACCCCGTTGCCCAACTCGATAAGATTGATGAGCAAAGTGAAGCATGGGTAGCCCAGATTAAATTGATCGTTGATGCCTGTCGAAATCTTCGTGGCGAGATGCAAGTCTCTCCAGCTCTTAAAGTGCCCCTCTGGATTAGCGGGTCGCAAGATTTTCTCAAAAAGGCTAGCCCTTACTTAACTGCATTGGCCAAGCTATCTGAAGTCAAAATCTACGATGATGAGTCCGGCCTAGAAAAGGATGCTCCTGGAGCCCCAATGGCGCTTGTGGGTAACTTCAAGCTCCTACTCAAAATTGAAGTAGATGTAGCGGCCGAACGAATTCGTCTAAGCAAGGAAATTGAACGTTTGGCCAATGAAATCACTAAAGCACGTAGCAAACTTGGCAATGAAAGCTTTGTGGCTCGCGCCCCAGAAGAGGTGGTTGCACAAGAAAAGCAGCGTCTCGCTGGCTTTGAGCAAAACCATGAGAAGCTTGTTGCACAATTAGAGCGACTGAAATAAGTAGTAGCTAACTCAATACAGCGATTGGAATTTCTATGCCATTAAGCACTAAAGCCGTTACTAAGGCCGTCTTCCCAGTTGCAGGTTTAGGAACGCGATTCTTGCCAGCCACTAAGGCTAGCCCAAAAGAGATGCTCAATGTCGTCGATAAACCGCTGATTCAGTATGCGGTCGAAGAGGCGATTGCTGCTGGCATTACTGAAATGATCTTCGTAACTGGTCGTAGTAAGCGGGCCATTGAAGACCACTTTGACAAGGCCTATGAATTAGAGGCTGAACTCGAAGCAAAAAATAAACAAGCACTGCTAGAGATCGTACGTAGCGTAAAGCCAAGCCATGTTGATTGTGTGTATGTTCGTCAACCAGAAGCACTAGGCCTAGGCCACGCCGTCTTGTGCGCAGAAAAACTCGTGCGCGATGAGCCCTTCGCCATCATCCTTGCAGATGACTTGCTTGATGGGAAACCGCCAGTACTCAAGCAGATGCTCAAGGTCTTTGATGAGCAAAATGGCTCTGTCTTAGCGGTTGAAAAAATTGATCCCGCCAAAAGTAGCTCTTACGGCATTGTGGATGGCACGGAGGTATCCAAAGGCATTTACCGTTTAAATGGGATTGTGGAGAAACCACAACCCCAGGATGCCCCATCCAACCTAGCGGTTGTAGGCCGCTACGTTCTTTCATCAGATATCTTTAAACATATTCGTAATCTCAAGCCAGGCGCTGGTGGTGAAATTCAGCTAACCGATGCGATTGCCTCCTTACTTAAGGAGGAGCCGGTGTTTGCCTATGAATACGATGGTGTGCGGTATGACTGCGGTAGCAAGCTGGGCTATCTCAAGGCTTCTGTGGAATTTGCTTTGCGCCATCCAGAGGTCAGCACGGAGTTTGCAGCCTACCTCAAGGGCCGCTCACTGCTCTAATCAGAGCGCATATCAAGCTCTAAGGGCTAAAAAGCAAAAAGGCAGAAAGTAATTTCTGCCTTTTCTTTGATGCGTAAAGCGTCTAATTCTGAGTGAGCCTTATCTTCTCTTAAGGAAGAAAACCAATACATCGCCTTCGGTACTACTAAAAAGTAGTTCATTGCCAGTCTGCTTAGCAAAGGCAGGGAAGTCGTGAGCAGCGCCAGCATCAGTAGCTTTCACCTTTAAAACTTCACCAGACTGCATGGTGGCAAGAGCTTTCTTGGTACGCAAAATTGGAAGTGGGCAATTCATGCCAATGGCATCCACCTCGAGATTAAATTTGATGTCATCACTCATTTAGAAGCCACCCAATCTTTTACGCCAGCTAAAGCGGCGCCCAGCTTGCTTGGATCGGTACCGCCAGCCATTGCCATCTCTGGCTTGCCACCGCCTTTACCGCCAACTTGCTGAGCAACGAAGTTCACTAAGTCGCCCGCCTTCACTTTAGCAATCGAGTCTGCAGTAACGCCAGCAATCAAACTTACTTTATCGCCCTGAACTGAAGCCAAGACAATTGCCGCCGTTTTCAACTTCGCCTTCAAGGCATCCATAGTCTCTCGCAAGACTTGGGCATCAGCACCATCCATACGCGCTGCCAATACCTTCAAGCCGTTCACATCAATAGCCTGAGTTGCCAACTCATCACCTTGGCTTGCAGCAAGCTTTGAATTGACCTTATCTAACTCGCGCTCAGCATTGCGCAAACTTTCCTGTAATTGAGCAACACGATTCACCAAATCGCCAGGATGGGTTTTGAGAATCACAGCTGCTTCATTGATCTTATCTTCCAAGTCTTGCAGGAAGTTCAAGGCATTTCTACCGGTAACCGCCTCAACACGACGGATGCCAGCTGCAACACCGCTTTCAGAAACGATCTTCAAGCTACCAATATCACCAGTACGCCCCACATGGGTTCCACCACATAACTCTTTAGAACTACCGATTTCCAATACGCGCACTTCATCGCCATACTTTTCACCAAAGAGCATCATGGCGCCAGTTTTTTGTGCGTCATCCAATGACATGACTTTTCCAGAGGTCGCGGTATTAGCCAAGATCTCTGCATTGACAATATCTTCTACCCGACGAATTTCAGCGGCGGTAATGGGGGCGTTGTGCGTAAAGTCAAAGCGGGTTTTGCTGGCATCAACCAAAGAGCCCTTTTGCTGCACATGATCACCCAGCACTTCACGCAGTGCTTTATGCAAGATGTGAGTCGCGCTATGGTTGCGCATCGTTTCGGTTCTTTGCTCGATATCTACCAAGGCGTTGATTGCATCGCCTACCTTGAGCTCACCTTCTTGCACCTCACCCTGATGACCAAAGACATCCGCCTGAATCTTAAATGTGTCTTCAACCGCAAAGCGCGCGGACTCGTTACGCAACTCACCCTTATCGCCAACCTGTCCACCAGACTCAGCATAAAAAGGGGTATTGTCCAAAACGATTACAGCCGCATCGCCGGCTTTGACTGACTGCACAGCGGAACCATCAACATATAGCGCAGTTACTTTAGCGCCATCATGTCTTAAAGTGTCGTAGCCATGAAACTGTGTTGGTGTACCTGAATATTCAAGGCCTTGGGCCACTTTGAACTTACCGGCCGCCCTCGCTTGATCACGTTGCTTTTGCATCGCCAACTCAAAACCATCGGCATCCACAGTCACGTCACGCTCACGACAAACGTCGGCAGTTAAATCCAGTGGAAAACCAAAGGTATCGTGCAAACGGAAAGCTGTTTCACCATCAACCGTCTTCGCGCCACCAGCAAGCGCACTCTCCAAGATCTCCATGCCATTGGCAATGGTTTGGAAAAAGCGCTCCTCCTCCTGCTTGATGACCTCACTCACCTTATCTTTAGCCGCTTGTAGCTCTGGATAAGCGAGACCCATCTCCTTTACCAATGCAGGCACTAGCTGGTAGAAAAACGGCTTGCGCGCGCCCAATTTATATCCGTGACGGATCGCTCGGCGAGTAATACGACGTAAAACGTAACCACGACCAGCATTGCCCGGAATGACACCATCAACTACGATAAAGCTACACGCACGGATGTGATCCGCAATCACTTTGAGCGAGGGACTGCTTGGGTCGCAATTTTCGCCACCAGCAGCATCGACAGCCTCTTTAGCTGCCTTAAGTAAATTGACAAACAGGTCGATCTCATAATTAGAGTGCACGTGCTGCAATACCGCTGCAATACGCTCAAGACCCATACCGGTATCTACGCTTGGCTTAGGCAATGGATGCATATTGCCGGCTTCATCGCGATTAAATTGCATAAACACGTTATTCCAGATCTCAATGTATCGATCACCATCTTCATCAGGACTTCCAGGAGGGCCGCCAGCGATGTGGGGACCATGGTCATAGAAGATTTCAGTACAAGGGCCGCACGGCCCCGTATCACCCATCATCCAGAAGTTATCTGAAGCGTAACGAGCACCCTTGTTATCGCCAATCCGAATAATCCGCTCCGCTGGTACGCCGATTTGTTTATTCCAAATCTCATAGGCCTCGTCGTCCTCTGCGTACACGGTAACGATCAGCTTTTCTTCGGGCAACTTGAAGACGTCCGTTAATAAACCCCAAGCAAACTGAATCGCATCCTTTTTAAAGTAGTCCCCAAAAGAGAAGTTGCCCAGCATTTCAAAGAAGGTGTGGTGACGAGCCGTATAGCCGACGTTATCCAAATCATTGTGCTTGCCGCCGGCGCGGATGCATTTTTGGGCAGTTGTTGCACGGTTATAAGGGCGCTTATCAAAACCTAAAAAAACATCCTTAAATTGGTTCATCCCCGCGTTGGTGAACAGCAGGGTTGGGTCATCCCCAGGCACTACCGGGCTGGAGGGAACAATTTGGTGGCCTTTTTGGGCGAAGTAGTCCAGGTACGCCTGGCGAATTTGGGTGACTTTCATGGGAATAATTATCGCATTGGCACAAGTCAGGGGCAAACCCTAGGCACACCTTCGCAATCCTGCCTTACAATCCCGTAACATCAATAAATAGATCGGCTTGAAAGTCGATAAAAGGAGCTCAAATTGAAAATTAGAAATCAACGGGATTTTGGTGCCGGAGTCATGTATATGGTTATCGGCCTATTTTTCACCGTAGTAGCAACCCAATACCCAATGGGTACAGCCGCAAAAATGGGGCCAGGCTATTTCCCATTCTTCCTAGGCATTCTGATGACCCTACTAGGTCTATTGGTTTTAGTGAAATCCCTTCGCGCTACCGCTGCCATCGAGAGTATTCCTAAATTCAATTGGCGGGTCATTGCCCTAATTACTGGATCCGTAGTGCTTTACGGAATCCTTCTGCCAACCATGGGCTTTGTGGTGGCTGTATTTGTGCTGGTATTCATGTCAGCTAGTGCGAGCCATGAATTCCACTGGAAGGGCACATTAATCAATGCGACCTTCCTTGTTGCATTCACTTATTCAGTATTCGTTTTGGGACTGAAACTTCAGTTCCCATTGCTACCTTTCTTTCTTCAATAACAGACCGGGATACTAAAAATGGACTTATTTGCTAATTTAGCCCTTGGTTTCGATACCGCCTTTACTCTTCAAAATCTTCTTTACTGCCTCATTGGCTGTGTATTAGGTACCTTGATTGGCGTTTTGCCAGGCTTAGGCCCTATCGCGACTATTGCGATGCTGTTACCAGCTACCTATGCATTACCTCCGATTGCCGCATTGATTATGTTGGCCGGTATCTACTACGGCTCACAGTACGGCGGCTCTACAACTGCAATTTTGCTCAATATCCCAGGAGAAACCTCCTCGGTGGTGACGGCGATCGATGGCTACCAAATGGCCAGAAATGGTCGAGCGGGCGTAGCCCTCTTTACCGCCGGCATGGGCTCTTTCTTTGCTGGTTGCGTAGCAACACTGGTTTTGGCTGCATTTGCTGCCCCACTATCTCAGTTGGCGTTTAAATTTGGACCTGCTGAATACTTCTCCTTAATGGTTTTAGGCTTAATTGGCGCGGTTGTCTTGGCGTCAGGCTCTTTAATCAAGGCGATCGGCATGATCATCCTTGGCCTCTTGATGGGCTTGATTGGTACCGACGTGAACTCTGGCGTGTCACGCTATGCTTTTGATATCCCAGAATTAAGTGACGGCATTGGCTTCGTAGCTGTTGCAATGGGTGTATTCGGTTTCGCTGAAATTATGGGCAACCTTGAGAAAAAAGGTGAGGATGAAGGCTTCTTGAATAAGATGACCACCATGATCCCAACGAAGCAGGACATCAAGCGGATGATTCCATCCATCTTGCGTGGCACAACCATTGGTTCCATTTTAGGTATCTTGCCTGGCGGCGGTGCTGCTTTGGCAGCCTTCGGCGCCTACTCAGTAGAAAAGAAGTCTTCCAAATTCAGTCATGAGTTCGGTAAAGGTGCGATTGAAGGAGTTGCAGGACCAGAGTCAGCAAATAATGCAGCTGCCCAAACCTCATTCATTCCCTTGCTAACTTTGGGAATTCCACCAAATGCCGTGATGGCTTTGATGGTTGGCGCAATGACCATCCACAATATTCAGCCTGGCCCACAGGTAATGACCAGCAACCCAGCATTGTTCTGGGGTCTGATCGCATCCATGTGGATTGGTAACGTGATGTTAATTCTCTTGAACTTGCCACTCATCGGTATTTGGGTGAAGCTCCTCAAGATTCCTTATCGCTTCATGTACCCTGCCATTTTGGTGTTCTGCTGTATCGGCGTGTATACCGTGAATAACACTGTATTTGACGTGTATATCACTGCAGCCTTCGGAATTATTGGCTACCTATTCTTCAAACTCGGTTGCGAACCTCCTCCATTGCTCCTCGGTTTCGTGCTTGGACCAATGATGGAAGAGAACTTCCGTCGCGCCTTATTGTTGTCTCGCGGTGATTTCACGACCTTTGTAACACGCCCACTATCTTTAGGTCTGCTCATCGCAGCAGCCCTCCTGGTTGTGATCGTGGCCTTGCCTGCGGTTAAGAAAACCCGTGAAGAGGCTTTCGTAGAAGATTAATTCTCGAATGCTTCCCAGAAATGAGCCCGCAGCAGTTTGCGGGCTTTTTTCTTTGTGGGCGGGGTTTTCTCTACAATGAGCCCATGTCCCAAGATAGCAAACCATCTAAATTACCTGCCAGCACTATTGTTGAGCCATCCAACTTTTTACGCCAGATCATCGATCATGACCTGGCGAGTGGCGCTTACCAGAACCGCAGCAGCCGAGATGGCCAAGCCATCCCCTCAATCATTACGCGCTTTCCACCTGAACCAAATGGCTACCTCCATATCGGTCACGCCAAAAGCATCTGTCTTAATTTTGGCTTAGCAGCGGATTACAGCAATCAAGTTGGTGGCGCACGTTGCAATATGCGCCTGGACGATACCAATCCCGTCAAGGAAGATGTTGAGTATGCCGACAGTATTTTGGATGCAGTCAAATGGTTAGGTTTTGATTGGGGAGCACACCTTTATCACGCAAGTGATTACTTTGATCAGCTCTATGAGTTTGCAGAAATTCTGATTCAGAATGGCAAAGCGTATGTTGATAGTCAAAGTGCAGATGACATCCACGCTAACCGTGGCAACTTCGGTCAAGTTGGAAAAAATAGCCCTTATCGCGATCGCACTGCTGATGAAAATCTTGCACTCTTCCGCGAGATGCGCGACGGAAAATACAAAGATGGCGAGCATGTTCTGCGCCTGAAGATCGATATGGCGCATCCAAACATTGTGATGCGCGATCCCGTGGTCTATCGCATTCGCCATACGGATCACCACCGCACTGGTAGCAAGTGGTGTATCTATCCCTTATATGATTTCACACACTGTATTTCGGACGCACTGGAAAATGTTTCGCACTCTATTTGCACTCTCGAGTTTGAAAATAATCGACCACTCTACGATTGGATTGTTGCCTCATTAGCGGAACTGGGAATCTTCAAAAATCCCGTGCCACATCAATATGAGTTCGCTCGCCTCAATTTAACCTACACCATCACCAGTAAGCGCAAGCTTCTACAGCTAGTGGAAGAAAAGCATGTTGACGGCTGGGATGATCCCCGTATGCCAACCATAGTAGGCATACGTCGCAGAGGTTACACGCCTGAAAGCATTCGCCTCTTCTGCGAACGCATTGGTGTTTCTAAAGCAGATAGCTGGATTGATATGAGCACCCTCGATCAAGCTTTACGGGACGACCTAGAAGCTAAGGCTCCGCGGGCAACAGCAGTGCTTCAGCCGCTCAAGCTCGTGATTGAAAACTTTGATGCATCAGGAAGTGAGCCTTGCTCTGCGCCGCGCCATCCACAACACCCTGACTGGGGTAATCGTGAATTTCATTTCACACGTGAATTGTGGATTGAGGAAGATGACTTCATGAAAGAGCCCATTAAGGGGTTCTTCAGACTCTACCCACCAATTGGTGACCAAGCAGGTGGACGTGTGCGCTTGCGCCACGGCTTTGTGATCGAATGCACTGGCTTTGAAGTTGATGCTGCCGGTAATGTGATTCAAGTCAATGCAACTTACTTCCCCGACAGTAAGAGCGGTACTCCCGGATCAAATAATTACAAGGTTAAGGGAAATATTCACTGGGTAAGCGCGGCAGAAGCCATACCTGCACAAGTGCGCCTCTATGATCACCTGTTTAATGATCCGCATCCCGATAGTGGCGATAAGAATTTCTTGAATGCCATTAATCCGAATTCCAAGCAAACAATTACTGCCTACTTAGAGCCCTGCATGAAAGACGCCAAAGCAGAAGATCGCTTCCAGTTTGAACGCCACGGCTACTTTGTGGCAGACCAAGGCGACTCCAAACCAGGTCAGCCAGTATTTAACCGTACTGTTGGCCTCAAGGATTCTTGGAAATAGTTTTCAGAAACTCTGCCACGCTGGGGTAGCGTAGTGGGGTTTTCAATTCCGACAGTCGTGTATTTGTGACACGTCGGGACTCCCGCATAAAAGACCAGAGCATCGGGGATACGATTTTCTCCAGTTGCTTAGCTGGCAATCTTGGTGGTCGCTCTAAATCAAATGCGTCAGCCACCTCATCAAAGTAATCACCCATCTTGGTTTCTCCACCGTCACACGCATTAATGACGCGCTGTGGCCTGCCGTGATACACCGCGGCACAAACCAACCTTGCCAAATCATCGCTCTGTATATGGTTTGAATACGCATCCTCAGCTGGAATTAGAGCGGGCGTACCAGCCCGAATACGGTCGACGGGCAATCGGTCCACAGCATAGATTCCAGGTACACGCAGGATAGTAAGGGCAACACGGCGAGCGGGCGCCCATAAACGTAGAACCCCTTCTGCGTCCACTCGCCTCTTGGCACGCTCGCTTTGGGGGTTTACGGGGGTTACTTCACTCACTTTACCGCCCGCATGATCCCCATAAACGCCGGTAGTGCTCACATAAATTAAGCGCCCAACAGTATCGGAGCCTTGGGCTAAAATTCGAAGGAGGTTGCGAGTTCGGCAATCACGATGACCTGCATTTTGGGGTGGTGCCAAGTGAATCACTGTTTGCGCTAATCCACTTAAACGCCACAAGCTATCGGGCTTATCCAGATCCCCCAAAATCGGAATCGCGCCAACCGCTCTCAACTCCTGAAAACGCGTCTTCTGGGAAGTTAAGGCATAAACCCGATGGCTGCGAGAAAGTTGCTTGGCAACGCGTAAGCCAATGTCACCGCAGCCGATGATCAGGATTCGAGTTTTACCAAAAGATTGCATAACTCATATCGTAACGATTTATTGAAAGGAATGAGAGTGTCTTACCAAGTCACGCTCAAAGCGAGCGGCAAACAATTTACCGTTCAAAAGGATGAAACCCTTTTGGAAGCCGCATTGCAGCAGGGCATTACCCTCCCATATGGCTGTAAAAACGGTGCCTGTGGTTCCTGCAAAGGCAAGATCCTAGAAGGTCAAGTAGAGCACGGTCAGCATAGCGCCACCGCTCTCAGCCCAGCAGATGAAGTATCCGGCGGAATATTGTTTTGCTGCGCCCACCCCAAATCCGACCTGCTGATTGAGGCGCGTGAAGTTCAGGGTGCTGGAGACATCGCGATACGTAAAGTCCCATGTCGTGTCAACGCGATTTCAAAACCGAGTGCAGATGTGGCAATCCTGAAGCTTCAACTTCCCGCTGCCGAGCGATTCCAGTTTTTAGCGGGGCAGTATTTAGAATTTCTTTTGAAGGATGGCCAGCGCCGCGCCTACTCGATTGCTAATCCACCCGATCAAGAAGGCCCTCTCGAGCTGCACATTCGCCATTTACCCGGCGGACTTTTTACTGACTTTGTTTTTGGTGCAAAAGATCCCGCGCTGAAAGAAAAAGATATCCTACGTTTTGAGGGCCCATTAGGCAGCTTCTTTTTACGGGAAGATTCCCAGAAACCAATCATCTTTGTCGCTGCAGGTACCGGTTTTGCACCCATCAAATCCATCATTGAGCAAATGCAGCACAAAAAGATCCAGCGCCCTATTCATCTGTATTGGGGTGGCAGGCGCCCGAGTGACCTCTACCTCGACACTCTCGGCCAGTCATGGGCAAAAGAAATTCCTGGCTTTAAGTACATCCCAGTCATTTCGAATGCCTTGCCAGAGGACCAATGGGCCGGGAGGGATGGCTTTGTACATCAGGCGGTAATTGCTGACCATCCCGATATGAGCCGCTACCAGGTCTATGCCTGTGGCGCCCCTGTCATGGTCAATGCAGCTCGCCAAGACTTTTCATCTCAGTGCAAGCTACCTGAGGAAGAGTTCTTTGCAGACTCCTTTACCAGTGAGGCAGATCTTGCAACAAGCTGATCGGACCACCAACTAACTCACTAAGCGCGATAATAGAAACCCCATTTGATCTCACTCTGTACATGATATGAACAAGCTAGCCCAATCCGTAGATGCTCACTCAGTGATGTTTATCACCCCACGACCAGAAGTAGTGATGGTTGAAGGCAAAGGCTCATGGCTTACTGATAACAATGGCAAGCGTTACTTGGACTTCTTGCAAGGCTGGGCAGTAAATTGCCTAGGCCACAGCAACCCAGGCATGATTGAGGCGCTCAATGCCCAGGCCAAGAAGCTCATTAATCCGAGCCCCGCGTTCTATAACGAGCCGATGATTCGCTTATCGAATCTGCTAACCGAAAACAGTTGCTTTAACAAAGTGTTTTTTGCCAATAGCGGCGCTGAAGCAAATGAAGGCGCCATCAAGCTGGCACGTAAATGGGGTCAACTCAATAAGTCTGGCGCCTTTGAAATCATTACTTTTGATCACAGTTTCCATGGTCGCACCTTAGCCACCATGAGTGCTTCTGGCAAACCCGGCTGGGACACGATGTTTGCCCCACAAGTTCCCGGTTTTCCAAAGGCTGATTTGAATGACTTGGATTCTGTCAAAAAATTAGTAAGCGATAAAACGGTTGCGGTAATGCTTGAGCCTGTTCAAGGCGAAGGCGGCGTGATTCCCGTCACAAAAGAATTTATACAGAGCCTGCGCCAGTTCACTCAAGAAAACAATATCCTGTTGATCGTGGACGAAGTCCAAGCAGGCTGCGGTCGTACCGGCACCCTCTTCGCTTATCAGCACTACGGCATCAAACCAGACATCATGACTTTAGGTAAAGGTATTGGTGGTGGCGTTCCTTTGGCAGCACTGATGGCAACCGATGCGGTTGCTTGCTTTGTACCTGGAGATCAGGGTGGCACCTATAACGGCAACCCACTCATGACGGCAGTAGGCATTAGCGTTATCGAGCAACTATTAGCGCCAGGATTCTTGGAATCAGTCCGCGCAAAGGGCGAACTTCTCAGCAAAGAGCTGCTCTCCATCTCCGCAGAATTTAATCTGCATGGTGAGCGTGGTGAAGGCCTATTACGCGCCCTGATGTTAAGTAGCGAGATTGGCGGGAAATTGGTTGAGCTAGCCCGCGATCGCAATCCAGAAGGCTTGCTGATTAATTCACCGCGCCCTAACCTTCTCCGCTTTATGCCAGCGCTCAACGTTACCGATGATGAAATCCATCAGATGTGTAGCATCTTGAGGGACTTGCTGAAGCAAGTGGTTTAAAAACGATAAAAATGGATGTAATAAAGGGGCTTTGAGCCCCTTTATTTTTTTATTACAGCAAACAAACCAGCCTGTTTTAAGCAAGCAAATTCTTGGGTAGTGAAAAAGTGATGTCTTCAACTACGCCCTCTAAATTGCGAATGCTGCGGGGGCCAAATTCTTGAATCTTACTCACAATCGAGAGAGCCAAGCTTTCAGGAGCTGACGCACCAGCAGTCAAGCCTACTCTTTTCTTGCCTGCAAACCATTCAGCCTGAAGCTGCTCTGGTGCATCGACCATGTAAGCCGGTACGCCAAGTTTTTCAGCCAATTCACGCAAGCGATTCGAGTTCGAGCTTGCCTTGCTTCCCACCACAATCACTACCTCAACCTGGGGTGCCATAAATTTCACGGCATCTTGGCGATTTTGAGTGGCATAACAAATATCTTGCTTGCGGGGCTGAACGATATTCGGAAATTTTTGAGTCAAGGCCTCAACGATTTCTTTAGTCTCATCTACGGAGAGTGTAGTTTGCGTAACAAAAGCAATTTTTTGATTCTCATCAAAAGGCAGGCTTGCAACATCCACTACTTTTTCAATCAGATAAACACCTTCTTTTACCTGCCCCATCGTGCCTTCTACCTCTGGATGTCCTGCATGACCAATCATCAAGACAGTGAAGCCTTCCCTGCACATCTTAATCACCTCAAGATGAACCTTCGTCACCAGCGGGCAAGTGGCGTCATACACCTGCAAGCCACGCGCCTCAGCATCCTGGCGAACCTCCTGAGAAACACCATGGGCACTGAACACCACAATACCGCCTTTAGGAACCTCATGCAGCTCATCTACAAAGACGGCGCCTTTTTCACGCAGGCCATTTACGACATAAGCGTTATGCACAATCTCATGACGCACATAAATCGGTGCGCCAAAACGGCTCAGCGCTTCATTGACTATGTTGATTGCGCGATCTACGCCCGCACAAAATCCACGGGGCTGCGCCATCAAAATTTCTGCGCTTGTTTGCTCGGCGGCTTGCTTAGTCATCAGTTACAGAATCGCAACGATTTCAGCTTCAAAGGTGACCGCTCTGCCAGCAAGCGGGTGATTAAAATCAAACCAAGCGCCTTCATCATTAATCGATTGCAATACACCGGCATATTGAGCGCCACCCGGCGCATTAAATTCAATCACATCGCCTGGATTAAATTCCACATCGTCATCGCGCCCTTCTTTGAGTGCACCCAAAGAAACCCACTGAATTAATTCCTCCTTACGCTCGCCAAAACTTTCTTCCGGTGGCAGTAAGGCACTTTGCTTTTCACCCACACCCAATCCGATTAACACCTTTTCGAAACAAGGCGCAAATTGTCCAGAACCCATCAGCACCGTCGCAGGGCGATCGATAAAAGTATTGATGTAATCATCCCCGCTAGGCAAAGTCAGCCGATAGTTGAGGGTCAAGAAGGAGTTGGGCAAAACCGTAAGCTTAGTCATAAGGTAATTGTATCTAGGCCCGACCCCAGCGTGCACTCACCCATTACGAATTGGCCAAAAATGGAGCAGCCTCGCGAGAAACTGCGCGCGCTCGGGGCTTCGGCCCTGAGCGATGCCGAATTACTCGCAATCTTTCTACGTGTTGGCGTCAAAGGTAAAACTGCCGTGGCACTGGCTGAAGATCTTCTTCACCATTTCGGCAATTTGCCACGCCTACTGTCCTGCACCTCTGAGGAGTTAACCCAGATTCACGGCATGGGTATTTCAAAGTGGTCGCAAATCCAGGCCGCCTACGAACTGGTAAAGCGCAGTCTTGAAGAAACCCTATCCCAGGACTCTGTTTTTTCATCGCCAAGTTACGTTAGGGAGTTCTTACAGGCACGATTTGGGCGCCTTCCCCATGAGGTATTCCTTTGCCTATACCTTGACTCCCGCCTGCACCTAATCGAGTGCCAGGAGCTCTTTAGAGGCTCCCTGACCCATACAGCCGTCTATCCCCGAGAAATCCTCAAGGAAGCCCTCTCCAGAAACGCTAGCGCACTTATCGTGGCCCATAACCACCCTAGCGGAAACCCACTACCCAGCATTGCCGATCAAGAATTAACTAAAACGCTTTCTAAAGCCCTGCAGTTGGTCGATATTCCGCTTTTAGATCACTGTATTGTTAGCGATAGTGGATTTTTCTCATTTTCAGATGCAGGGCTTATGAAAAATGACTAATATTGGAAGTAACCACTAACTTATAGGTCAATTTTGACCATAATTCACCCCCAACAAGCCCAATCCCCAAAACTAAAGCAAATTAAGGGTGGATCAAAGTAGGCAGAGACTGATACAATCTTCTTTTTTCGCAATTAATGGAGTTATGTCATGGCAAAAGTTTGCCAAGTCACTGGGAAGAAGCCGATGGTTGGCAACAATGTATCCCATGCAAACAATAAAACGAAGCGTCGCTTTTTGCCGAATTTGCAAA
>CANFOT010000002.1 GCA_947448625.1 Burkholderiaceae bacterium
AGTGAGAAAACCAAAGGCATTGATATTGCTGGCAAGTTAGGTGAATCCGTAACTGCAGCCTCTGACGGTAAAGTGGTTTACGCAGGCAATAGTCTGCGTGGCTACGGCAATCTGGTCATCATCAAACATGACAATACCTATCTCACGGCCTATGCCCATAACCGCACTCTGCTCGTAAAAGAGGGAGATACGGTCAAGAAGGGGCAAAAGATTGCTGAGATGGGAGACACCGATTCAAATTCAGTAAAACTCCACTTCGAATTACGCGTGAATGGCAAGCCGGTAAATCCAACGCCATACTTGCAGTAATTGCTTTCAATAAATTGCTAGTGATTTAAGTATGGCAACGGTTCTCGTCTTTGACATTGAAACTATTCCAGATGTAGCGGGGCTACGTCGCCTCAATGACTATTCAGATGCCTTATCAGATAGCGAAGTTGCGGCTATAGCAATGGCAGAGCGCACCGAGAAAACGGGCAGTGATTTTCTTCCGTTATATCTGCAACGTATTTGTGCTATCTCATGCGTCATTCGCAGAACAACCAAGGAGGGCTCCCCTCAAATTAAGGTTGGTACCTTAGGCACTTCGCAAGATGAGGAGAAGGTGCTGATTCAAACCTTCTTTGAGCTAGTTGAAAAATATACCCCTCAGCTAGTATCTTGGAATGGCAGTGGTTTTGATCTACCGGTTCTGCATTACCGGGCATTGGCAAATCATGTGCAAGCTCCGCGCTACTGGGAGATGGGTGAGAGCCAAGAAAACGATAGTCGTGAATTTAAGTGGAACAATTACATTAGTCGTTACCATATGCGTCATTTAGATATGATGGATCTCTTGGCTAAATTTAATGGTCGCGCTAATGCACCCTTAGATGGGCTGGCAAAGCTTTGCGGCTTTCCTGGCAAGATGGGTATGGATGGCAGTCAAGTCTGGCCCGCATATCAAGATGGCAAGATTGATGAGATTCGTCGCTATTGCGAAACCGATGTGGTCAATACTTATTTAATGTACTGCCGCTTTCAGTTGATGCGTGGCGGATTCTCATTGGAAGAGTACAAAGAGGAAATCACTTTCGTAAAATCTTATTTGGAAAAAGAATCCAAAGAGCCTCATGGTGAACAGTGGCAAGAATATCTTCTAGGCTTTGCTCCGGATGCGTAGGGGAGAAAAGCCAGTCCACATCGTGGTCACTGAACCGGTGCGAGTTGATTCTCTTGATCTGGATGCGCAGGGCATTGCGCGCTTATCGCCAAACGATGAAGAAGCTGCGCAAGGTCAGAGCGGGAAGGTCATTTTTATTCAAGGCGCGCTACCAACTGAATTAGTTACCTATGTCATTACGCGTGATAAGGCTCGCTTCAGTAAAGCCAAAGTTCTCGACATCCTCAAGCCTGCCGTATTCAGGGCGGAACCCAAATGCAAAGCCTTTGGAGTATGTGGTGGTTGCACAATGCAGCACTTAGATATTCGGGCTCAGGTAGCAATGAAGCAACGCGTGCTAGAGGATGACTTAAAGCACATAGCAAAAGTAGCTCCAGGAGAGATTTTGCGTCCGATGGGTGGTCCTGCCTGGGAGTATCGTCATCGCGCTCGCTTAAGTGCTGTCAATCGCTCCATCAAAAAAGGCACAGTACTTATCGGATTTCATGAGGGCAAGAGTGGTTATGTTGCCGACATGACTGCGTGTGAGATTCTGCCTAAGCATGTTTCTAATTTGTTACCGGCAATGCGTAAATTGGTAATGGGTTTATCTATTGTCGATCGCATGCCGCAGATTGAGATTGCTGTGGGTGAACCCGAGGATCCTAATTCAGATGATCCAAAAAAAGCAAAGCCAGTCACTGCATTGGTTTTCAGAAACCTCCTGCCTTTAACGCCCGCTGATGAACAGTTACTCAGAGACTTTGCAGATACCCATCAAGTCTGGGTTTGGTTGCAGCCTAAAGGCATTGAAACTGTTGCGCCGTTCTATCCATTAACAGGCAAGCTTTGCTACCGCTTACCCGAGTTTGAAATCGAGATGCCGTTTAAGCCGGCGGATTTCACCCAAGTGAATCACATGATGAATCGCGCCTTGGTAAGTAGGGCGATTCGCCTCCTGGAGGTTCAGGCAAGTGATCGCGTGCTCGACTTGTTCTGCGGCATTGGTAACTTTACATTGCCACTCGCAAGAAGAGCGAGCAAGGTCTTGGGTATTGAGGGCTTAGAAAGTCTGACCACTAGGGCCAAAGCCAATGCGGAACACAATCAGCTTGCAGATAAAGTTAGCTTCATGCAGAGCAATTTGTTTGAAGTGACAACAGAAACAATTACCTCATGGGGTAAGGCTGAGCGCTGGTTAATGGATCCTCCACGTGAAGGCGCTATGGAGATCTGCCAAGCATTAGCTTTATTGCATGAGCGGGGTAGTGACTTGCCGCCGCAACGCATTGTGTATGTCTCCTGCAATCCAAAGACCTTAGCTAGAGATACGGAGATTCTCTGCCATCAGGCTGGTTACACTCTGAAAAGTGCGGGTATCGTCAATATGTTCCCCCACACATCCCATGTGGAGTCGATAGCAGTCTTTGAGCGCACAACACTTCCCTAGGCTGTAATCATTCAAGCAAATGCGCAACTCAATCTAAAGAAAAAGGCACCCGAAGGTGCCTTTTCTATTGAAGCTTGAAGCAATAGTTAGTCTCTATTGCCACCCACAATACCCAGGAGTGCCAGCAAGTTGGTGAAGACGTTATACACATCTAAATAGATGGCTAAAGTAGCCATGATATAGTTGGTTTCGCCACCGTTGATGATGCGTTGCACATCAACCAAGATGAAGGCTGAGAAGATGGCGATTGCCAAAACCATCACAGTCAGCATCAAAGCTGGCAGCTGTAACCAGATGTTAGCTAATGAAGCAACGATCAAGAGTAGTACGCCGACCATTAACCATTTACCCATGCCCGAGAAATCACTTTTACTCACGGTAGCAATGGTTGCCATCACGGCAAAAATTGCGCCTGTGCCTCCAAAAGCGAGCATGATTAATGTAGCGCCATTGCTGTAGCTGTTGAGGGTGTAGCCCACCAAACCAGACATCATGATGCCCATGAAGAAGGTGAAACCCAGAAGTAGCAGAACTCCAGCGCCAGTGTCTTTATTTTTCTCAATCGCCCAGAAGAAGCCAAAGGCAACCGCCATGAAGACGATGAAACCCATGAAAGGGCTGCCGGCCATTAGATTCAAGCCAAATGCAACGCCAAGCCATGCGCCAATAACGGTAGGAACCATTGACAGCGCCAAAAGGGCGTAAGTGTTGCGGAGTACGCGGTTGCGTACCTGAGGGGTGCTAATCGAGCTAGTTTGCCCAAAGCCGTAAGAGTTTAGATCACTCATATTGACTCCTTCTTTATAGTTGTTACACGAGCCCACAAGGGGCTGTTGTCAGTAAGTATAGACAAAACAGGGTAATTTCAAGCCCCCCATGAAAAAGACTACAAGTTGAAGGGTTATGCCCTGTAAATTCAATAGCTTAGCTACACCCAGATCAGGGTAAATACGGTCAGCCGATGTATAATTCGGGGGTCGCTGAAATCTTGGCGCGCTGTAGGAGGTGGTGAAGAAGTTCACTCTGAGCCTAATTCAGCGCCAATTCAGCTAAATCTTTGAAATTACTATTGGAGTTTTACATGGCTATTGAACGCACCCTTTCTATTATCAAACCTGATGCTGTAGCAAAAAACGTTATCGGCAAGATCTATGACCGTTTTGAGTCTGCTGGTTTGAAGATTGTTGCGTCCAGAATGGCGCATTTGTCACAAGCTGAAGCAGAGCAGTTCTACGCTGTTCACGCTGCACGCCCTTTCTTCAAAGACTTGGTGAGCTTCATGATTTCTGGTCCTGTAATGATTCAGGTGCTGGAAGGCGAAGGCGCAATTGCCAAGAACCGCGACTTGATGGGCGCTACCGACCCTAAGAAGGCTGACGCTGGCACAATCCGCGCTGACTTTGCTGACAGCATCGATGCAAACGCCGTTCATGGATCTGATGCTCCTGAAACTGCGGCTGTCGAAGTTGCATTCTTCTTCGCCGGCATGAATGTTTTCAATCGTTAATTCACGATTGCTAACGAATAACCTATTTAATATATAAGTAGGCGCATTGACCTCCTCGCGCGTAAATCTCTTAGATTTTGACGCTGACCAAATGGCAGCGTATGTCGCGGGGTTGAATGAAAAGCCCTTTAGGGCGAAGCAACTCATGCAGTGGATACACCAGCGTGGTGTATCCGACATCAACGACATGAGCGACCTAGCAAAAAGCTTTAGAGCAACGCTGCTTGATAAAGCCGAGGTCCTATCTCTCCCAGTTATTAAAGATGAGCATGCAGCTGACGGCACCCGCAAGTGGTTGTTAGATGTTGGTGCTGGTAATGCTGTGGAGTCTGTATTTATTCCCGAAGATGATCGTGGCACATTGTGCATTTCATCTCAGGCTGGTTGTGCAGTGAATTGCCGTTTTTGCTCGACAGGGCATCAA
The DNA here is from genome assembly GCA_947448625.1 of Burkholderiaceae bacterium. Taxonomy (GTDB): domain Bacteria; phylum Pseudomonadota; class Gammaproteobacteria; order Burkholderiales; family Burkholderiaceae; genus Polynucleobacter. Next base: position 4,523 of record CANFOT010000002.1, read on the forward strand.
GGCTTCTCGCGCAATCTTACAGCTGGTGAAATCATTGGCCAACTTTGGTTTGCAGAGCATCTACTCCGCAATGATCCGAATGCAGTTCGTCGTATCGAGCAATATCCAACCCCGGGTTGGCAGCACACGGGTCGCGTGATCTCGAATGTAGTCTTAATGGGCATGGGCGAGCCATTGCTAAACTATGACAACGTCGTGACTGCTTTGCGCTTAATGCTAGATGACAGAGCTTACGGTTTATCGCGTCGACGCGTCACCGTATCCACTTCTGGCGTAGTGCCGATGATTGATCGTTTGGCACAAGATTGCCCGGTGGCATTGGCAGTGTCATTGCATGCACCTAATGACAAGCTACGCGATCAACTGGTTCCATTAAATCAAAAATATCCCTTAAGGGAATTGCTTGCGGCATGCGAAAGATATTTACCTTTTGCACCAAGGGATTTTTTAACTTTTGAATATTGCATGCTCGATGGTGTGAATGATTCTGACATTCAGGCAAAAGAGTTGGTGCGCCTACTGGCGAACATTAAGTGCAAGATTAATCTGATTCCATTTAATCCATTCCCAGAATCTGGATTAAAGCGCTCAACAGCGCAACGCGTTCATGCCTTTGCCAGCATTTTGTTAGATGCCGGTATGGTGGCTACAGTACGAAAAACTCGTGGTGATGATATTGCGGCAGCCTGCGGCCAATTAGCGGGGGATGTGATTGACCGTACTCGAGTTCGCGAGCGTGCCGTTCATGACAAGCAGATTAATCTTGATCAAGATGATGATGCCAAAAGTCTTGATGATGAGGAAGATCAAGAATACCAAGCCGAGCACCCAGTGCAATGGCTTAAAAGATTAGACGACTGATCTAGTAAAACAAGTCCAATGAGTAATTTATCTAGCAATCTTCCCGAGTTACCTTTAGGTCCTTTGCCTAAGAGGCTAACGCGTCAAGCAACCGTTGCTTGGAAAACCAACATCATTACGATTGGTGGCGATGCACCAGTGCGCGTCCAATCTATGACGAATACCGATACTGCTGATGCAGTCGCTACTGCGATCCAGGTGAAAGAATTGGCTCGTGCTGGCTCAGAGATGGTTCGAATTACAGTTGATACTCCAGCTGCTGCTCAAGCCGTGCCCTATATTCGTGAGCAGTTAGACAAGATGGACGTCTTGGTTCCGTTAATTGGTGACTTTCACTATAACGGCCACACATTATTGAATGACTTTCCAGAGTGCGCCAAGGCCTTATCTAAATACCGCATTAATCCCGGCAATGTGGGCAAGGGCGCTAAACGCGATCCGCAATTTGCGCAAATGATTGAAGCTGCTTGTAGATATGACAAGCCCATCCGAATTGGTGTGAACTGGGGTAGCCTAGATCAAGACTTGCTTGCCAGCATTATGGATAGCAATGCAGCTTTGCCAGTTCCTAAGACTGCGCAAGAGGTGATGATTGAGGCATTGATTCAGTCTGCATTGCAGTCTGCCGAAAAAGCAGTGGAATTTGGTATGAATCCCAATCAAATTTTGCTCTCTTGCAAGGTAAGTAATGTACAGGACTTAGTAGCGGTTTATCGGGACCTTTCTCGTCGTTCTGACTATCCATTGCATTTGGGTTTGACTGAAGCGGGCATGGGTAGCAAAGGTATCGTGTCTTCAACGGCAGCCATGGGCATCCTATTGCAAGAGGGTATTGGCGACACTATTCGGGTTTCTTTAACACCTGATCCAGGCGCGCCACGCGAGAACGAAATTATCGTTGCACAAGAAATTTTGCAAACCATGGGATTGCGAAATTTCACGCCCATGGTGATCGCTTGCCCTGGTTGTGGCAGAACGACAAGTACGACTTTCCAGGAATTGGCTGCCAATATTCAGTCATACCTACGTCAACAAATGCCCGTATGGAAGAAGTCCCATCCTGGTGTTGAAGCGATGAATGTGGCCGTAATGGGTTGCATCGTGAACGGCCCGGGTGAAAGTAAGCATGCCAATATTGGCATCTCCTTGCCTGGAACCGGTGAGACTCCTGCAGCACCTGTATTTGTAGATGGTGTCAAAGTAAAGACTTTGCGCGGCGAAAATATTGCTCAAGAATTTCAGGGCATCGTCGACGAGTACGTTAATCAGCACTACGCCCCTAAGTAAGAACAAATCAAAGCCAAAATATAAAACAAGAATAATAAAAAATTACAGAATAATTGCACATCATGACAGACCCGATCAATTCACCAAAAGCCCAAAAGATCCAAAAAATTAATGGTGTTCGCGGCATGAATGATCTCTTGCCAGCCGATGCTGCGCAGTGGACTCATCTAGAGCATGTCTTACGTGATCTCACTCGAGCTTATGGATATGAGTTCTTGCGTACTCCGATTGTGGAGTCGACTGCAGTATTCCAGCGGGGTATTGGTGAGGTGACCGATATTGTTGAAAAGGAAATGTATTCTTTTGAAGATCGTCTCAATGGCGAGCAGCTGACACTGCGTCCAGAAGGTACCGCTGCTGTGGTGCGCTCCGTAATTGAAAATAATCTACTGTACGAAGGACCAAAGCGTCTTTGGTATACCGGACCAATGTTCCGCCATGAGCGTCCGCAGCGTGGGCGTTATCGCCAGTTCCATCAATTTGGTATCGAAGCTATGGGCTTTGCAGGCCCAGATATCGATGCAGAAATTATTCTCATGGGTCAACGATTATGGGATGAGCTTGGGCTCAAAGGGGTGCGCTTAGAAATTAACTCTTTAGGGCAAGCCCATGAGCGTGCAGAGCATCGGGCAGCCTTGGTTATTTACTTTGAGAAAAACAAAGAACAGTTGGATGAAGATTCACAGCGCCGTTTATTGAGCAATCCATTGCGCATCTTGGATTCTAAAAATGCCGCGATGCAGGATTTAATTGAAGGCGCACCAAAATTGCTAGATTTCTTGGGCGAAGAGTCGCTCAAACATTTTGAGGCAGTCCAGGAATTGCTTAAGGCAAATAACATTCCCTGCAAAATCAACCCCCGTTTGGTCCGCGGTTTGGATTATTACAATCTGACTGTTTTTGAGTGGATTACCGAGGAGCTGGGTGCCCAGGGCACGATTGCAGGCGGCGGTCGTTATGACCCCCTAATTGAACGTATGGGTGGCAAAGCTGCTCCGGCATGCGGCTGGGCAATGGGAATGGAGCGCGTCTTAGAGTTGATGAAGGTTTCTGGCTCTTTGCCGGAGCCGCAGGCTCAATGCGACGCTTTTGTCATTCATCAGGGCGGCGAGACCTTGACGGCGGCCATGATCATTGCTGAGCGCTTGCGTAATGCGGGTATTGATGCCATCCTATTCTGCCCTCCAGATGGCCAGGCTAGCAGCTTTAAGTCCCAAATGAAGAAGGCGGATGCGAGTGGAGCAGCTTATGCTGTCATTATCGGACCAGATGAATTGGTCAAGAATGAGGCTCAACTTAAGGATTTGCGAGGTAGCGGTAAACAGAAGGCTGTAGCACTAGACAGCGTTGTAGAAGCGGTAATTGATGCCATAGTTGGCGCCACCGAATAGAATTGAGACATTAATTATTAATACTGTATTTATTAGCCTGGATTGACATGCCTTTAGACCTAGAAGAACAAGAACAATTAGATCAACTTAAAGCATTTTGGCAAAAGTACCGCAACATGATTACTGGTGTAGCGACTGCTGCTTTATTTGCCTATGCGGCCTATAGTGGATACCAGTGGTGGCGCAATAGTCAAGCTGCCGCCGCATCTCAGCTATACGAGACAATGGTTACTGCCATCAATAAAGGTGATAAAGACCAGACCTTACGTGCTGCTGATGATTTGCAAAAGCAGTTCTCTGGAACTCCATACGCAGCAATGTCTAGCTTGGTTGCGGCGAAGATTGCTTCTGATGCCGGTGACTCATCAAAGGCTATGGATTATTTGCGCTGGGCCGCCAAGAACTCTTCCGACCAGGGTTACCTAGCTTTAGCAAAATTGCGATTGGCAGCGCAGTTAATTGAGCAAGGCTCTGAAAAGGATTTTTCGGAAGCTGATGCCATTCTGAAGGAAAAGCCGGTAGCTGGATTTGAGGCCTTATGGTTAGAGCGTCGTGGGGATTGGTATTTGTCTCAAAAGAATACTGCCGATGCGCGCAAGAGCTATGAGGCTGCCTGGGCAAGGCTAAATGAGGCAAAAGAATTTCCAGAAGAGGCGCGTCGCCTCTTAAAGGTTAAATTAGATGCTGTCGGAGGGGTGGCTCAGTGATGATGGATTGCAAACGTGTAGTAAAGCTAGTAAGCACAGCCTTAGTGCTAGGCTCTGTAGTATTAGCCTTGACAGCTTGCTCTGGAAACTCACGTGTTCGCAAACCTGCTGAGCTTGTCCCAGTTAGCAATCAATTTGATTTGACTCCTGTATGGTCAACCACCATAGGTTCTTCTGAGCCGTTTAATTTTCATCCTGCGGTAGCGGGTGATGCTGTCTATGCAGCCTCGCATCGCGGTAATCTCGTAAAGATTAATTTGAGTACCGGTCAAAAGATGTGGGAGGTATCGGTTCCGGATCGGCTTTCGATTGGCCCAGGATCTGATGGGCGGACTACTGCCGTGGTAACTACCAAAGGAACTGTCTATGCTTATGATGATGCTGGAAAGCCTATTTGGAACGTGAGTGTTGGCAGCGAAGTCTTATCGGAGCCGGTTGTTGCTGGTGGTGTTGTCATCATCCGCGCGCTAGATAATCGCTTTGTTGGTTTTGATGCGCAAACGGGTGTGCGTAAGTGGACTTACCAGCGTCAACAATCTGCCTTATCTTTGCGTGTAGGCTACGGCATGCTTGCTATTGGCAACGAGGTGATTGTGACTGGATTTGCTGGTGGTCGCTTTGGAATGATCGCGATTGCAAATGGCGGTCTAGTTTGGGAAACCCCAGTTTCATTTCCAAAAGGATTTTCTGAAATTGAGCGCCTAAATGATGTGACTGCAAAGCCGAGCATGGAAGGCGAAATTATTTGCGCGGTATCTTATCAAGGTCGCGTAGGTTGTGGTCAAGCGCGCACAGGCAATTTACTCTGGTTTAAAGATTATTCAAGCTACACCGGCACGGCACAGGGCTCTGACTTAGTTTTCTCATCCAATGAAAAATCCCATGTAACTGCATTTGCTGTTAAGGATGGCTCACAGGTCTGGGAAAACACGCAACTGACATTCCGGGATGTGGGTGAGCCAATAGCAATTGGCAGGGTATTACTCGTTGGTGATGCAGAAGGTTATGTGCATGCACTTTCACAAGCGAATGGTGAAATGCTGGCACGCATTCGCCATGACAGTAGTCCAATCACAGCCGCACCGATTGCGGTGAATGGCCTCATCTTGGTTCAATCTCAAGGTGGAAAACTAGCGGCGTACAGTCCAAAATGAATCCAGTAATAACTATTGTCGGTCGTCCTAACGTTGGTAAATCGACACTCTTTAATCGCTTAACGCGCTCACGCGATGCATTGGTAGCCGACTTCTCTGGCCTCACTCGAGATCGTCACTACGGTAAAGGCCGTATTGGCGAGCGTGCTTTTATCTGTGTAGATACCGGTGGTTTTGAACCAGTGGCTAAGACCGGCATTGTTGCTGAGATGGCCAAGCAAACCAAGCAAGCTGTTGCTGAATCCGACATTATTATTTTCTTGGTCGATGGTCGTTTGGGTATGGCGCCACAAGACCGCGTGATCGCAGATTTTTTACGTAAGACTGGTAGACCGGTCATCCTGGCTGTTAATAAAACAGAAGGTATGCAGGCGGGTGTAGTCACAGCAGACTTCCATGAACTGGGTTTAGGTGAACCTTTCCCAATCTCATCTGCGCATGGTGATGGTGTGCGTGGCTTGATTGATGACGCCTTAGATTCTTTGGGTGTTCCAGAGCCAGAGCCAGAAGAACAAGAAAACGATCCAAATCGTCCAATGAAGATTGCAGTGGTAGGTCGTCCTAACGTTGGTAAATCTACCTTGATCAATAAGTTGATCGGAGAAGAGCGCGTCATTGCATTTGACATGCCGGGTACAACGCGTGATGCAATTGAAGTACCGTTCGAACGCAATGGAAAGCCATACATCCTAGTAGATACGGCCGGTCTGCGGCGCCGTGGAAAAGTATTCGAAGCGATTGAGAAGTTCTCAGTCGTTAAAACTTTGCAAGCAATTGCTGATTGCAATGTGGTGATCTTGATGTTGGATGCGCAGCAAGATATTTCAGAGCAGGATGCGCATATCGCTGGATTTATTGTGGAAGCTGGGCGTGCATTAGTGGTGGCTGTCAATAAGTGGGATGGTTTGGATGCCTACGTTAAAGAGCGTGCGCGTTTAGAGATTGCTCAAAAACTACGCTTCTTAGATTTTGCAAATGTGCATCCGATTTCCGCTAAAAAAGGTACTGGCCTCAAAGAGTTATTTAAAGATGTTGATCTAGCCTATGCTGCAGCCATGGCAAAATTGCCAACGCCAAAACTTACCCGGATTTTGCAAGAGGCCATCGAGCATCAGCAGCCTAAACGTGTTGGTATGGGTCGACCGAAACTGCGCTATGCGCACCAGGGCGGTATGAATCCCCCAATTGTGGTGATCCATGGAACATCTTTGAGTGGCGTAACCGATAGTTATAAACGTTATTTAGAGGGTCGCTTCAGAGATGTCTTTAAGTTGCGCGGGACTCCATTACGTATCCAAATGAATACTGCCAAAAACCCGTATGTTGATGCGGATAAGGGTAAAAAAGGCAAAAAAAAGTAAAAAAGTAAAAACAGCGATACAGTTTTAGATGTGTTTTAGTTGGGGGCTTGATTTTTTAGTAATAGCCCCCTTATGTTGGAGGTAGACCTTAGTAGTTAGCAGCAGAGTATTAAATAAAAAAGCAAGACTCCCAAAATAGAAGTAACTCATAAAAACGAATAAGGAGCAGTATGAATAACAGCAAAATCCAATTACTACAGGATCCTTTTCTCAATGCCTTGCGCAAAGAGCATGTTCCCGTCTCCATCTACCTTGTCAACGGCATTAAGTTACAAGGCAATATTGAGTCTTTTGATCAATACGTTGTTCTTTTGCGCAATACCGTGACCCAGATGGTTTATAAACACGCCATTTCCACGATCGTTCCTGCTCGTGCAGTGGAGTTCCGTACGGAAGAAGCTGGCTCTGTATAAAACGGGTGTAGATGCGGCGCGTGCCGTTCTGGTTGGTGTCGATACAGGCCGCGAGGATTTTGCGGACAGCATGGCAGAGCTCAGCCTTCTAGCCGAGAGTGCCGGCTCTATACCGATAGCTAGTGTTATTGCTCGCAAGGGAAAAACTGATCCAGCTTTATTTATTGGCTCGGGCAAAGCGAATGAAGTCAAAAAAGCGATGGAAGAACAGGGTGCTGAATTAGTCATCTTCAACCATCCGCTATCACCCACGCAGCAACGCAATTTAGAGCGCCATATTGGGTTTCATGTCATGGACCGTACCGGTCTTATTTTGGATATCTTTAGTCAGAGAGCGCAAAGTCATATTGGTAAAACTCAAGTTGAGTTAGCTCAAGTACGCTATCGCATGTCTAGATTGGTTCGCGCTTGGAGTCACTTGGAGCGTCAACGCGGCGGTATTGGTGTACGCGGTGGCCCTGGTGAGACTCAGATGGAGCTTGATCGACGGATGTTAGCCACTAAGGCTAAGCGCCTGGAAAGTGAGTTAGAAAAGCTACAACGCCAGCAAAGAACCCAAAGAAGGGCCCGTAATCGTAAGGATGTCTTTTCGGTATCCTTGGTGGGCTATACCAACGCAGGTAAATCTACGCTATTTAATTCCCTTACAAAGGCAGGGGCATATGCGGCAGATCAGTTATTTGCGACCCTAGATACAACCTCCCGTAAGGTCCATTTGGATGGGGTAGGTTCTATTGTGGTCTCTGATACCGTGGGCTTTATCCGTGAATTGCCACACCAGTTGGTAGAGGCTTTCAGGGCTACTTTGGATGAAACCATCCATGCAGACTTGATTTTGCACGTAATTGACGCCTGTAGCCCAGTTGCAAGGGAGCAAAAGGCTGAAGTAGAGGCTGTTTTGCGTGAAATTGGGGCTGATGACATCCCCCGCATCGAGGTCATGAATAAGATTGACCAAATGCCACAGACCTTTACAGAGGGGGCGGTCGTCGTTCGAGATTCCGAGGGGGTTCCGAATCAGGTTTTCCTCTCCGCCAAGACTGGCCTAGGCCTTGATTTATTGCGTTCAGCCTTGGCCGAATGCTCTCAAATGACTGATAGAATAAGGGTCGAGCAGAATCGTGCAAAAGTCCAAATGGACCCAGACGAGTTTTTAGCTCCCTTACCCGAACGACCAGAGACTTCCGAATTTAATCCGATCCCCAACAGAAAATATTCACCAAACGATGCGTAAATTTCTCGAGTTATTTTCGGTTAATGATCCAGGCTGGGGCAATAGCCACCCAGGCAGTGGATGCAAAGATGCCAAAAGCGGGCAGGGTGATGAACAATCTCCGCAAACGGAATCCAGTAATTCGGGAGCTGAGAAGCCCGTTGAGGTTCCATCTGATGGCACAAGGCCAAGCAATCAGCCTGCTAAGTCGGATGGACCGCCCGATCTGGATGAGCTATGGCGCGATTTTAATGATCGCCTGAGTGGTATTTTTGGCGGTAAGAAAAAGCCGGACCCAGCATCAAGCAGGCCTGCCAACAAGCCGAATAGCTCCGATATTCCTCCGCCATCTCAGCGCAGTAATGGTGGTGGTAATAACGGCGGTAGCGGTGTGAGTGGGCCTAATTTTAATTTCACCAACCCTTTTGGTTCTAAAGCTACGGTGCTATTGGTTGCTGGTGGCGTAGTGTTGATTTGGATTTTCAGTGGCTTCTTTATTATTCAAGAAGGCCAGGCTGGGGTGATTTCTACATTCGGAAAATATGACTACACCGCTAAGCCCGGCATTAACTGGCGCATGCCTTGGCCTATTCAGTCTCAAGAGACTGTAAATTTATCTGGCGTGCGATCTGTAGAAGTTGGTCGTCCAATACTAATTAAGGCAACCAATCAAAAAGACTCTTCGATGCTTACCGAAGATGAAAACATCATCGATGTTCGCTTCGCAGTTCAGTACCGACTGAAAGACCCTACTGATTATTTATTTAATAATCGTGACCCCGATACTGCGGTTATTCAAGCGGCTGAAACTTCAGTTCGTGAAATCGTTGCTCGTAGCAAGATGGATACTGTGTTGTATGAAGGGCGTGAAAAGATTGGCGTTGATTTGGCGAATTCTATTCAGAAAATTCTTGATAGCTACAAGACCGGCATCTATGTCACTAGCGTGACCGTTCAAAATGTTCAGCCTCCTGAACAAGTTCAAGCAGCATTTGATGATGCTGTGAAAGCAGGGCAAGACCAAGAGCGCTTAAAGAGTGAGGGCCAAGCTTACGCCAACGACATTATTCCACGTGCCAAGGGTACTGCAGCGCGCTTGATTCAAGAAGCTGAAGGCTATAAAGCACGTGTAGTGGCAACGGCTGAGGGCGATGCTGCTCGCTTTAAACAAGTATTCGTTGAGTATGCAAAAGCGCCCGGCGTTACGCGTGACCGTATGTACATCGATAGCATGCGCGAAATGTACAACAATGTCACCAAGGTCTTGGTTGATACCACTAAAAACAATAGCCTCTTATATCTACCCTTAGATAAGTTGGTTGCCCAAGTAAGTGCGGAAAGTACGCAAGTAGCAACCGGGCAAACTCCAGTCACTACGCCAACTGGTTCGGTAACGGTTGGTGGCGCAACAGGCAACCCTGCAGCGCCAACCCCAAGTGTCCCTAGTGCTACCTCTCCGAATTCAGGTGCTGCAAACACCGCCGATAAGCGGGATGGTTTGCGAAGTCGTGATCGGGAGGCAAGATAATGAATGCTAATCGCCTCCTAGCGGGTATTGCTGGATTAATTGCGCTTGTCTACGTTCTAGCATCCAGTGTGTTTGTTGTGGATCAACGCAACTTTGCTGTGGTGTTTTCGTTCGGGCAAATTGTGCGTGTGATTGAGCAGCCTGGCTTACAAGTTAAATACCCTGCGCCTTTTGAGAGCGTACGTTTCTTTGATCGTCGCATCTTAACAATTGATAATCCAGAAGCAGAGCGCTTTATTACTGCCGAGAAGAAAAATCTCTTGGTAGATTCTTATGTGAAATGGCGGATTGTTGATCCTCGCAAATTCTTCATTAGCTTTAAGGGCGATGAGCGCCTGGCACAAGATCGCCTAACTCAATTAGTTCGCTCTGCTTTGAATGAGGAGTTCACTAAGCGCACGGTTCGTGAATTGATTTCTGATCAACGCGAAGAGGTGATGCAGGGTATACGCAAGAAGGTGGCTGACGATGCCGCTGATATCGGAGTCGAAATTGTTGATGTTCGACTCAAGCGTGTTGATTTGCTCGCTGAGATTAGTGACTCTGTCTATCGCCGCATGGAAGCAGAGCGTAAACGCGTTGCCAATGAGTTGCGCTCAACGGGGGCTGCTGAATCAGATAAGATCCGCGCAAACGCAGAGCGCCAACGTGACACGATTTTGGCTGAAGCTTATCGTGATGCGCAAAAGATTAAAGGTTCGGGCGACGCAAAGGCTACCGCACTCTATGCTGAAGCATTCGGACGTGATCCACAGTTCGCTCAGTTCTACCAAAGTCTCGAGGCTTACCGCAGCTCCTTTAAAGATAAGAAGGATGTCATGGTGGTTGAGCCTAATGGCGAGTTCTTTAAGTTCTTGCACAAAAAAAATTGAAAGTGAATATTTCGAGCTATGAATCGTTGGTTACTTCCTGAAGATATTGCTGATGTTTTGCCGGCCGAGGCTCGCAAGGTCGAGACTCTGCGTCGTGCCATTCTAGATTTATATCAATCCTATGGTTATGAGTTGGTTGCCCCACCGATTTTAGAGTTCTTGGATTCTTTGTTGACTGGCACTGGTTCTGACCTCAATTTACAAACATTCAAGCTAGTCGATCAATTATCTGGCCGTACATTAGGTCTACGTGCTGATATGACGCCACAAGTTGCTCGTATTGATGCTCATTTACTCAACCGTGAGGGCGTCACGCGTCTTTGCTATGCTGGATCTGTTGCTCACGCTCGTACTCCAGTAGGTAGCTCCGCTCGCGAAGAGTTGCAGCTTGGCGCTGAAATTTACGGCTGTGCAAGTTGGGAGGCGGATTTCGAGGCGGTATCTTTGCTATTGCAGACATTGAGTGTTGCTGGTCTGAGCAAGGTTTACCTAGACCTTTCGCACGCCGGTGTGCTTGCGGGGATCCTCGATGGGCAAGCCCTAGATAAGGGCGATATTGAGATCCTTTATGGCTTGCTGCAAAGTAAGGATCGACCACGTTTGGCGATCTGGGCTAAATCTTTACCAGTTAAATCTGCACAGGCCTTAATGGCCCTTACTGAATTGAATGGTCCCTGCGCTCAAGTATTGGCCAGCGCTAAACAATCTTTGCCAAAACATCAATTGATTGACGAGGCCTTGGCGCATTTAGAAAAATTAGCCGCAGCAACTGCCGCACTTTCTAGTGATATAGAGCTCAGCATTGATCTGGCCGATTTGCGTGGGTATCAATATCACAGCGGTGTGATGTTTGCGGCCTATGTTGATAAGCTGCCACAGCCAATTGCTCGTGGCGGTAGATATGATCATGTCGGCCAAGCATTTGGACGTTCTCGTCCCGCTACTGGCTTTTCGATGGACTTATTGACCCTGGCCAATCTTGCGCCTGTAGCGAAAAGAAGGCCAGCCATCGTAGCACCTTGGATTGTGGATGCAGGCTTGGCGAGCAAGATCGCTGAGTTACGCAATGTCGGTGAGGTAGTTATTCAGGCGATGGCAGGCGATGCGATTGAAACTGCGGAATATCTTTGTGATCGCGAGCTGGTAAAGCAGGGTAGCTCGTGGGAAGTGAAAAAGAAATAACTGCAAACTATCTAAGAATCAAGCAAGAAATTAATACCGTATTTAATAACAAACTCATTCTGTAATTACCTTTTGGATTTTATTATGTCTTCAAAGCAACAAGCTCATGGTCGTAACGTCGTTGTCATTGGCACCCAGTGGGGTGACGAGGGCAAGGGTAAAGTAGTTGATTGGTTAACTGACCATGCTCAAGCAGTCGTACGTTTTCAGGGCGGACATAATGCTGGTCACACCTTGATCATTGGCGATAAGAAAACCATTTTGCGTTTAATCCCATCCGGAATCATGCATAAGAATGTGGTTTGCTATATCGGCAATGGCGTAGTTCTGTCTCCGGAGGCGCTCTTTAAGGAAATTGGTGAGCTGGAGGCGGCTGGATTAGATGTTCAGTCACGCCTTAAGATTTCTGAAGCAACAACACTGATCCTGCCGTATCACGTAGCAATTGATCATGCCCGTGAGAAAAAACGTGGCAATGCCAAGATCGGCACAACTGGCCGTGGCATTGGACCAGCATATGAGGATAAGGTGGCGCGTCGCGCTTTGCGCGTGCAGGATTTGTTCTATCCAGAAAAGTTTGCAGCGCAATTGCGTGAGAACTTGGAGTATCACAACTTCATGCTAACAAACTACTATGGAGCTGAACCAGTTGATTTCCAGAAGACTTTAGAAGAGGCCATGTCTTATGCGGAACGCATTAAGCCTATGGTAGTAGATGTCTCCAGCGCACTGTACGCTGCAGAACAAGCCGGTCAAAATTTGCTATTCGAAGGTGCTCAAGGTACTTTGCTCGATATCGATCACGGCACGTATCCTTATGTAACTTCAAGCAATTGCGTAGCTGGCAATGCTGCAGCAGGATCTGGCGTTGGCCCAGATTCACTGCAATATATTTTGGGCATTACTAAAGCCTATTGCACCCGTGTAGGTGCAGGCCCATTCCCAAGCGAGCTATATGATTTTGATAATCCATCCAAGCAGGATCCAGTTGGTATCCGGTTAGCAGAAGTCGGAAAAGAGTTTGGTTCTGTTACCGGTCGTCCACGCCGTACTGGCTGGTTGGATGCTGCTGCACTCAAGCGCTCGATTCAGATTAATGGTTTATCAGGCCTGTGCATTACTAAGCTTGATGTATTAGATGGCTTTGAGAACATCCGTCTTTGCGTTGGCTACACCCTTGACGGTCAAAAATTAGACGTATTGCCGCGCGGTGCTGAAGCTGTTGCGCGCTGCGAACCGATTTATGAGGATTTCCCAGGCTGGAAGGGAACTACTTTTGGTATTCGTGAATGGGACAAACTCCCGATAGAGGCACAGAAGTTCCTGCGTCGTATCGAAGAAGTTGCAGGAAAGCCAATCGCTATGGTCTCAACAGGGCCTGAACGTGATGAAACAATTCTTCTGCAACATCCATTCAAGGGTTAATGAGGCTTTTTATTTAACTTTTGTATATTTAATTTACACATTTGTTTTGGGGTTTATAAATGACTGCACGCACACAATGTAATAGTCTTCAAGTAGCTACACCTTTATATCGCTTTATTGAAGATAAAGTCTTGCCTGGTACAGGCATTAAGAGCGCAGATTTTTGGAAAGGTTTTGACGAAATCGTCAAAGACCTTAGCCCAAAAAATGAGGCGCTGCTGGCGAAACGTGATCGTTTGCAATTAGATTTAGATAAATGGCATCAGGCAAATCCCGGCCCAATTAAAGATATGCCCGCTTATCGCAAGCACCTCAAAGAAATTGGTTATTTGGATGAAGTTCCAGGCAAAGTTCTGGGAACCACAAAGAACGTTGATGATGAATTAGCCCTCCAAGCAGGACCTCAATTGGTGGTTCCGGTTCTTAATGCGCGTTATGCATTGAATGCAGCGAATGCGCGTTGGGGTTCTTTATATGATGCTCTGTACGGTACCGACGTTATCTCCGAAGAGGATGGCGCAACTAAGGTTGGTGGCTATAACCCGATTCGTGGCGCTAAGGTTGTTGCCTTTGCCCGTCAATTCTTGGATCAATCCGCACCCCTGGCTAAAGGCTCGCATTCAGATGCTGTTGCCTATACGGTAAGTGATAGTAAGTTACTTGTCAGCCTGAAGGATGGCGGCAAAGTTGGACTTGCTGATGAGAAGCAGTTTGTTGGGTACCAAGGCGATACTTCTACGCCTTCTTCAATCCTCCTGCGCAACAATGGCGTCCACATTGACATCGAAATCGATAAGACCAAAACGATTGGCGCTAGCGATGCTGCTGGCGTAAATGATGTTGTTCTTGAGGCGGCACTTTCTACTATCCTGGATTTGGAAGATTCCATTGCTGCAGTAGATGGTGACGATAAAGTGCTTGCATATGAAAACTGGTTAGGCATTCTCAAGGGCACATTGGTTGAAGAAGTCAGTAAGGGCGGTAAAACTTTCACACGCTCATTAAATCCAGACCGCAAATACACGGCTGGCATTGGCGCTGTTGATGCTAAGGATGGCGTGGTTACTTTGCATGGCCGTTCTTTGCTGTTTCTACGCAACGTAGGTCACTTAATGACCAACCCGGCGATCATCACTGGCGATGGTAAGGAAATTTATGAAGGTATTTTGGATGCAGTGGTTACTGTATTGATCGCTTTGTATGATATTAATCGTCCAGCAACTCAAGCCGTTGGCAATACACGCAAAGGCTCTGTCTATATCGTGAAGCCAAAAATGCATAGCCCTGAAGAGGTTGCCTTTGCCGGTGAACTCTTTGGTCGCGTTGAGAAATTACTGGGCTTACCTGCAGATACCGTGAAATTGGGCATCATGGATGAAGAGCGTCGTATGAGCGCCAATATCAAAGCGGCGATTGCAGCTGCTGGTGCTCGTGTTGCCTTTATTAACACTGGCTTCCTCGATCGTACTGGCGATGAAATGCATACGTCAATGCATGCGGGTCCAATGATGCGCAAAGGTGATATGAAGACCAGTAAGTGGTTAGCTGCTTATGAGCGACGTAATGTTCTTGCTGGTTTAGATTGTGGCTTACGCGGTCGCGCTCAAATTGGTAAGGGAATGTGGGCAATGCCAGACTTGATGAAAGCCATGGTTGAGCAAAAGATTGTTCATCCTAAGGCGGGCGCAAATACCGCTTGGGTACCATCACCAACAGCAGCAACATTGCATGCCTTGCACTACCATCAGGTCAATGTGGCGCAGCTACAAAAAGAGATGGAGCAGTTAGATACGGCCGCTGAAGCTGAAGCCTTGATTAATGATTTATTGACAATTCCGGTGGTGGAAAATGCCGGTTGGTCTAAAGAAGAGATCCAACAAGAATTGGACAACAATTGCCAAGGTATTTTGGGGTATGTTGTTCGCTGGATTGATCAAGGTGTTGGTTGCTCTAAGGTGCCAGATATTCATAACGTAGGTTTGATGGAAGACCGCGCAACCTTGCGTATTTCTAGTCAGCACATTGCTAACTGGTTATTGCATGGAATTGTGACTGAGGTTCAGGTAAATGAGACTTTGCAGCGCATGGCTAAAGTAGTTGACGGCCAAAATGCTGGTGATGCCCTCTACCAACCAATGATGCCAAATTTCAAAGACTCTTATGCTTATAAAGCAGCTAGCGATCTGATTTTCAAAGGTTTAGAACAGCCTAATGGCTATACCGAGCCCTTGCTTCATGCATGGCGTTTGGAAGTTAAAAAGGTGCATGCTTAAGACTTCAGTTCTTTAGTTCCAACATGGAATGGACTTGTCGATCGGCAAGTCCATTTTTTCTTTGGCTTGGACACCGTCAACACCGCAATCAATTCATGTTTAGCTTTTTAAATCCCTTCGCCAAGCTTGCTACCACTCGCGGTCAGGCGCTTGGCTTTTATTTCAATGATGGGGGCAGGGAGGCTGCAGGTTTTAAAGGTGGGGCCGGCGACTGCGTGGTGCGCGCGATTGCGATTGCGGCTGACTTGCCATATATTCAGGTATACGAGGATCTTCGTGATGCTAATGCCGCCTATGCGAATCAACGCAATGATCGGTTGGCAAAAAGACTGAATGCTAAAGGTGCCTCACCTCGTAACGGTAATCATCGCAATGTATTTCATCATTACATAGTGGGTCATGGGTTTGAGTGGGTTCCTACAATGAAAATTGGTGCCGGCTGCCAAGTTCATCTGCTGGCCAACGAACTACCATCTGGCAGGCTAATTGTGAAGGTTTCTAAACACCTGGCAGCGGTAATTGAGGGAGTTATTCACGATACGCATAACCCATCCCGGGGTGGTTCACGTTGCGTCTATGGCTATTACATCAAGCGCTAAAAGCCCATTGTGAAAGAAAAAAGCCTCCAAAAATTCATAAACTTATTTCTTGAGGCTGGCCACCCCCCCCCATAAAACAGGGATAAATCAACAATAAATTACCAATTTCCGCCATTTTTATGGGAATTTTGCTCCATTGCTTTGGCTTCTGAAAATGCTGTTGCCAACAATGCGAAGAAGTCTTTAATGGCAAATAAAGGTTTGAGGTTAAAAACCAGTGATGGGTGAGGCTGTGCTGAGTTTGAATGTGCCATGGTGAGATCCTTAAGGGTTAACCCTTACAATACACCCGAATGTCCGCAATTGCAGTAAATAAATTAATTAAGCCTAATAAGCGCTGGTATGTCGGTACTTTTGATCCCAGGCATTTTTATAGGCTGTGGTCATGCCAATCATGATGGATGTGGTCCATGCTAATGAAAACAAGCCGCTGAAGGAGATAAAGAATGCAAAGGATTTCCAACCAGCAAGCAATGTATCAGACTCAAAACCTACGGTTGTGTAGCAGCTACCCGCAAAGAGAATTGCTTCAATGGGGGTTTGCATAATTCCTAGGCCAATGATGAAGACCGCCCAAAGGAGAATTTCAGTCAGGTGGAACATAGCTAGAAATACAAAGGCGGCGTAGAAATGAAAGAAGACGCGGTTGTATTGATGTGCCGCGAGATTCTGGCGAGTGAGGCGCTCAAAACGCATGTAAACGTGGTTAATGGCGCTGCCATGAAAAACCAAAATACAAATAAGACAAACAATTCCCAAGGCAGCATCTCTCAGCAAGGGTAAAAAGGGAAAGTCTGTGAAGGCGGTGACGATATTCATGAGGGGTGCAGACATTGATTTCTTAGTGGGTTGATAATGGCACATCTCTAATTTCATGTAAAGAAACCCTTGACCGAGCATCGCATGCCAGGAGGAAAGCAGAAAGAACGCTTTTTCTTATTCTCCTTAGCCGGAATTCAGTTCACCCATATCCTAGACTTCATGATCATGATGCCTTTGGGCCCCGAATTTATTCGAGAGCTCAACATCAATACACATGAATTCGGTCTATTGCTGTCTTCCTATACTTTTGCCGCTGCAATTGCTGGGGTCTTTGCAACCTATTTTGTAGATCGCTTTGAGAGGCGAGTGCTTCTATTGAGTCTGTATGCCTGCTTCATTATCGCTACCTTGGTCTGCGGTTTGGCTCCTGATTACCACTCTCTTTTTATTGCTCGGGCTTTTGCTGGTGCATTTGGTGGCATCTTAGGTTCACTGGTTC
The DNA here is from genome assembly GCA_947448625.1 of Burkholderiaceae bacterium. Classification (GTDB taxonomy): domain Bacteria; phylum Pseudomonadota; class Gammaproteobacteria; order Burkholderiales; family Burkholderiaceae; genus Polynucleobacter. Next base: position 22,050 of record CANFOT010000002.1, read on the forward strand.
AAACCATTGTTGCAGACTCCATTCCATTCGAGCGAAGAGGTAAAGCTTTGGGTACGGTCATGTCTGCTTTCTCGGTGTCGACGGTTGCAGGCGTTCCGCTTAGTCTGTTTTTAGCAAACAATATCCCATCTTTAGGCTGGCGCGCTCCTTTTATCTTTATTGCCTTGGTTTCAAGTCTTATTTTGTATCTGGGTTATCGTAATATCCCCAAAATCACCAGTCATCTAGGCCACTCCCATGAAGGAAGTCGCCTCAGTCAAATCTGGAATATTTTTGTAGCCCATCAGCATCTGCGGGCGTTTATTTTTATGGCGCTAATCATGATGACTGGATTTTCTGTCATCCCTTATATCGCTCTCTACCTCACATCGAATGTGGGGATTGAGAATTCATATATTTCCTTAATTTATCTTTGCGGCGGTATTGCTACGCTGATGAGTTCACGCCTTATTGGTCATATGGCCGATCGTTACGGCAAGGTAAAAGTATTTAGGGTGCTAGCTGTGATTAGCCTGATCCCTTTATTGGTGACAACTAATCTCATGCCAGTGCCGCTTTGGGTAGTACTTATTAATTCCACTACATTTTTTGTTCTTGTTTCAGGGCGCATGATCCCGGCGATGGCAATCGTGAGTCAAGTAGTGGATGCCAAAATTCGCGGCACCTTTATGAGTCTGGTTGGTTCCATACAAATGCTTGCGTCTGGACTGGCTTCCGTTATTGCTGGTGTAGTTGTGACTATTGGTATTGATGGGAAGATGGAGCACTACAACCTAGTTGGTTATGGGGCTGCGATTTGTGGCTTGCTTACTTTCTGGTTGGTGGGATATATTCATACCGATAAACAGCTTCGTTAAGCACCATTCATTTTTAAAAGAGAGATTGTCATGATTACATTTCAAAGGCCCGACGGCGCTGCAGTAGAGGCCTATTTAGTTGAGCCTGCTAATCCCAAAAATGCCCCTGGCGTGGTGGTGATTCAGGAGTGGTGGGGTCTTGATGATGAGACTAAAAATGTCGCCAATCGTTTGGCAAAAGCAGGGTATCGCGCCTTGGTTCCAGATCTCTATCGTGGCAAGCTCGCCCTCGAGGCGAATGAAGCAGAACACCTCATGAATGATCTGAATTTTGGCGATGCTGCTAGTCAAGACATTCGTGGAGCCGTGCAGTATCTTAAGAAAACTGGTAGCGACAAAGTTGCTGTCACTGGTTTCTGTATGGGTGGAGCTCTTACCGTTTTATCAGCTGGGCTCGTTCCAGAATGCGATAGCGTGATAGTTTGGTACGGATATCCTCCGCTAGAGTATGTTGATGCCCCGGCCATTAAAATACCAATTTTGGCGCACTGGGCTCTTCACGATGATTTTTTCTCGATTGCTGGCGTTAATCAGCTTGAAGAAAAATTTAAGGTAGCTGGAGTCACGTACGATTTCCAGCGTTATGAAGCTAAGCATGCATTTGCCAATCCAAAGTCAGATTCCAGGGGATTGCCACCGTTGCAATATAACCCAGCCGCTGCAGAGTTAGCTTGGGACCGCACCATGACTTTCTTAAAAAATACCCTAGGTAACTAACGCGCCATTCAAAGGATCACATGTTTTTTAATTGGATTTATAGGCGGAGTAATGTCCAGATATTAATTATTCTGCTGCTGTTCTTTGTGGTTTTGCTTGATCTAATGCCTCGCCTTTTGCAAACCATTCCTTTGTTTGCGCCTACTCAAGATAGCACCCGATTAGGCTTGAGCTTATTTGGATCCATTATTACCTTAAGTGGCCTGTTAATCGGCTTCTTGCTAAATCAAGCGCAAACTAACTTTCGTGAAGTTCAATCTTTGGTGTCGAGAGAGGCTGGTCAAATTAATAATTTAGATCGCCTATTGGTGCGATATGGCGATCCTGCAATCGCCCTCGTGCGTAAAGAGTTGTTTGAATACATGAATTCAATCGTCAATGATGAGTGGGATTTAATGAAGAATGGTCAGGGTAGTAAAAGAACTCATATGCTTTGGCGGGGAATTTCACGTAAGCTTCTATCCCTTGAGCCACAAACAAATCGTCAAACGGCGATGTATACCGATATCCTTAAAAAAGGTGAGGAGGTTGCAGAAAGTAGGGAGTCGCGAATAGAGCGCTCATCTGTGCGCTTGCCAAATTTATTTTGGGTAGTCATTGTTATTTGTATGGCGGCCTTGCTTGGCATCAATACCTTGTTCTTACCCTCCGATTCTTTTTTCATGGGTTTAAAAATTCTGCCAGTAACCTTGGGTGCATTGATCTCCCTCTTGGTAATTACAGATCAGCCCTTTAAAGGCCAAAGCTCTGTTAAGTCCGATCCCTTTCTTAAAATTATCGAGTCCATTAAAACTCGTACTGAATAACTCACTCACTTTCTTTTACTTTATTTCTCATGCATCTCTTCGCTGAAAACCTCGCAGTTGAAATTTCATCCTATTACCGTAACCTTGTCCTAGGGCATGGGGCAATTCCCAAGATCTTTACTTTGGTGAATGGGGTGGGGGATCAATACCTGTTCTTTATTGATGATCTGCGCATGGATGCCGATGAGGAAAATCAATTCTTAGCTTATATCGTCCAAGAGCATGAGGCAGTTTGCTATGCGCGAGGAACATTGGTAATTTTGGAGAAGTCTCAGCAGTGGATTGAGTTTGCTGTAATTGACCAAGATGATGGGGAAGCGATCGTGTGTTCGGCTCAATTAACTCGGGATATTGACGACAAGCCGATTGCACTCAGTGAGTTTGAAAAGACTTTGGCGCCCAAAAAGACTATTTTCTTTAGCGGCCTCTTTGAGTCCATTCAGTTGTCCGAGGACAGGGTTGAGGACTTTGAAAGTCTTTGGGGTGAGATGAAGCCCAAGATCTTGCATCGAACCATGGGAATCTGACCGCCTATTGAAAAAGGGATATTAGTCCCCATATAGGTCTTGTAGGTGTATTTGGTGCCCAGGAAGGGACTCGAACCCCCACAACCTTACGATCGCCAGCACCTGAAGCTGGTGCGTCTACCAATTTCGCCACCTGGGCATGCCATTATTATAAAGGTATGCGCCTAGTGGCCCACTTTATAACCATTTTTGGCTTTTTCCCTTCAGACCGAGTGGTTTGATACAGTAGCCTAATCAAGAATAATCACGATATATAAGGCATGTATTGCCGAAGGAATTAAATGCGTAAAGCAAAAAACTTGGTGTCACGAGAGGCTGACCGCTTGGGTACAGTTCAGGGTCACCGAGATGGATTTGGGTTTGTAATCCCGGATGATGGCGGTGAAGATATTTTTCTCTCCGAAAGAGAGATGTCCCGCGTCATGCACGGCGATAGAGTCAATGTCAGAGTATTAGGAACCGATCGCCGTGGTCGCCCAGAAGGTCAGATCGTCGACGTGGTTTTGCACGCCAATAAAGTAGTGATTGGACGCCTCCTCAATGAGAATGGCGTTTTAATTGTTGCGCCAGAAGATAAGCGTATTGGCCACGATATTTTGATTCCACCAAAGGGTCAGGGCAATGCCAAATTAGGTCAAGTGGTCAGCGTTGAGATTATCGACTATCCAGACAGCTATCGTCAGGCGGTTGGTCGTGTTGTTGAGGTGTTGGGTGAGATTGATGACCCTGGCATGGAAATTGAAATTGCCGTCCGTAAATATGGTGTTCCCCATGAATTTTCAGCCGCAGTCAAAAAAGAGGCTGATGCATTGCCGGATACGGTACAACAATCGGACCTAGAAGGTCGGGTTGATTTACGCGATGTTCCATTGATCACCATTGATGGCGCGGATGCTCGTGACTTCGATGATGCGGTGTATTGTGAGCCCGTCATGTATGGCAAGAGCAAGGCTTGGCGTCTGATAGTAGCCATTGCTGATGTATCCCATTATGTAAAGCCGGGACAGCCTTTGGATGACGAAGGTCTCCTGCGCGCAACCTCGGTGTATTTCCCAAGGCGGGTGATACCAATGTTGCCGGAGAAAATCTCTAATGGCCTTTGCTCTCTGAACCCGGGCGTTGATCGCCTATGCATGGTCTGTGACTCAGTTGTAGATAACAACGGAGTGGTATTGGCGTACCAGTTTTATCCGGCGGTGATGCATTCTGCACAACGCTTTACATATGATACGGTATGGGAAATCCTGTCGAACAGCAAAGGTCCCGAAGCAACCCGTTTTGCTGATTTCAGACCTTTACTTACCAATCTTTATTCTCTGTACAAAATTTTGCTGGATGCTCGTCAAAAACGCGGCGCTATCGAATTTGAAACCACTGAAACCCAAATCATCAGTAATGAGCTGGGTAAGATTTTGCGTATTGAGCCACGTTTGCGTAACGATGCACATCGATTAATCGAGGAGTGCATGTTGACTGCCAACGTTTGTGCTGCTGACTTCATTGATAAGAATAAGCATCTCAGTTTGTATCGCGTTCACGGAGAGCCATCCGAAGAGAAGTTGGTTACCCTGCGTCAAGTCTTGCGCACCTCTGGTTTGTCGTTAGGCGGCGGCGAAAAGCCCAAGCCAAAAGATTACGCCAAGCTCATGCGCGAGATAAAAGAGCGTCCTGACGCGAATATGCTGCAGTCGGTTGTCTTGCGCTCTATGCAGCAGGCAATGTACCAACCCGATAACGAAGGCCACTTTGGTCTTGCGTATCCCGCCTACTCGCATTTCACAAGCCCGATTCGTCGTTATCCTGATTTGTTGACCCATCGCGTTATTAAAGCGATTCTCGCTAAGAAGCCTTACACACCAGTATTGCCACCCATGGTTCCGCTTAACCTCACGTTGCCGCGTAAGGGTAAAGGTCGTGAAAATGCGGTGAATGCTAAGAAGTCTCATAGCGATGCGAAAGAAGCCACTGCTAAAGGTACTCGTTTACCTAAATTGCCTAAAGGCGCCAACGCCGCTTTGCCGATTTGGGGGCAACTCGGCGTTCATTGTTCATCCAATGAGCGACGCGCTGATGAAGCATCACGCGATGTAGAGGCATGGCTCAAGTGTTATTACATGCGTGATCATTTGGGGCAGGAGTACGCTGGCGTTGTCACTGGTGTGGCTACATTTGGATTATTTGTTCAGTTGGAAAATCTTTTTGTTGAAGGGATGATTCATGTTACTGAACTAGGTGGCGATTATTTCCAGTATGACGAAGCCCGTCAAGAGCTCCGCGGCGAGAGAACCGGTATTCGTTACCGCCTAGGTGATCGCGTTCATGTCTTGGTTAGTCGCGTAGACCTCGATGCTCGTAAAATTGAATTTAGTTTGGTAAAGTCAGTTGGCCTCGAGCCAGGTGGAACCACCAACCGCCGCCAGATTATTTTGGCGACCGATACCGGTAGGCCAAATAAAAAAGCGGCCCCTAAAAAAGGTCGCCCTGGTAGCAAGGAGCCGCAGAAGCATTCTGGTGTTAATGTGAATGCTGCTAAATCTGCGGGCAATCTTGGTGCCAATCAGTCCAAGAGCCATGCTGGGCGAGGTGCCAGTCAGGCTGCCAAGTCCAGCAAGCCTGGAAAGCCTTCCAGGCCAGGGGGCAAACCTGCTGGTTCAAAACCGCCGGTTCGCAGCACTAAAGCGCGTCGCAAATAAATAGCAATACAGAATCGAGACAGGTAAAGATGAAGCAAATATTAGTTGGTTTTCATGCAGTCCAAGCGCGCTTACGCGTAGATGCAGTAAGTCTGAAGTCGGTTTATTTTGACCCTAGTCGACGCGACCGTCGTATGGGGGACTTTCTCAAGCAGGCTGAAGAATTGTTGGGAGAGAGGTTGCATGCGGCTGACTCTGAGCGCCTTCATAAGCTTGCCGGTCATGATCGCCACCAGGGTGTTGTGGCTCTAGCTGAGAAGATGACGATTGCTCGTACCATTACCGAGGTAGTGGAGGACGCACAGAGCAATCAAAGCAAGGTGATGTTCTTGGTATTGGATGGTGTGACCGATCCCCATAATTTTGGTGCATGCTTACGTGTGGCTGATGGCGCTGGCGTTGATGCCGTTGTCATTCCTAAAGACCGCTCAGCTTCCATTAACGCCACTGTGAGTAAAGTGTCGAGCGGCGCCTCAGAGGTGATGCCCGTGATTACCGTTACCAATCTGGTTCGCAGCATGAAGGAGATGCAGGAAGCGGGAGTTTGGTTGATTGGTACTGACGATGAAGCAGAAAAATCAATTTACGACCTGGATCTGACTGGTCCGATTGGTATTGTCATGGGCGCCGAAGGTGAGGGTATGCGTCGCCTCACCCGCGAGACTTGCGATGAGTTGGTGCGCATCCCAATGAAGGGTGTTGTTGAGAGTTTGAATGTTTCTGTGGCAAGTGGCGTATGCTTGTATGAGGCTCTGAGACAACGTTTAGCCAAAGAGTCCAAATAAGCCGCTCATCACAACCATTTACTCAAGAGGCCTCTATGAAATGCAATATCGGACATACTGATCGCGTTCTACGAATGACTGTTGGCGTTACGCTAATGGGCCTTGCCGGTTTTGGAATTACTGGTCCTTGGGCTTGGATTGGCATCATCCCATTGCTGACCGGAATGATCGGAAATTGCCCGGCCTATAGTATTTTGGGTATCAATACTACAAAGAAGTAATCAAGCAATCTGTTAGGCAAGTAATTGCTGCACAAATTGCTCTAGCTGTGCCGCAGAGAGTGCACCGCTAATGCGATGAACTTCTTTGCCATTCTTAAATCCTGCCAGCGTAGGTATTGAGCGGATATTCCACTGCGACCCGAGTAGTTGTTCTGCCTCGGTATTTACTTTTACAAAAAGCACTTTATTTGCATGGGCAATCGCACTGGCCTGAAAGGTTGGGCCAAACATTTTGCATGGCCCACACCATGGCGCCCAAAAATCCACCATCACCGGCATCGCAGATTGAGTTACCAGCTCGCTAAAGTTTGCGACTGTAGCATTGATGGGTAGCGATAGGAGCCCTTGCTTACAAGCTCCGCAGATAGGGGTCTGATTAAGTCTCTCAGCGGGAACTCGATTACCTTTACTGCAATGCGGACAATGAATAATCATCTTGACTCCTTAGCGGCTGATCTGAAGACTTAGTTGCTTAATAAAGTCTCTAGCTTTTCAGTATCGATGCAGAAATTGCGTATTCCTTCGGCCAATTTCTCGGTAGCCATTGCATCATTATTTAATTGCAATCTAAAGTTGGATTCATCCAGCTTGAGAGGGGAAATATTTTCACTAGCAAGTGCGCTTGCTGCATTGCTGGCATTGAGCTTTTTCTCCACAACCACCGTGCTTTTCTGTAGCTCGCCTAAAAGCTCTGGGCTGATGGTGAGTAAATCACACCCGGCTAGCTCTAGAATTTGACTGGTATTGCGGAAACTAGCGCCCATGATTTCAGTCGCAATGCCAAAGTGCTTGTAATAGTGAAAGATCCGCTTCACGGACGTGACGCCGGGATCATTTGCTCCGCCATGATTGATGTCACTCCAGTTGCTACCGAGTTTTGCTTTGTACCAATCTGTAATACGGCCTACAAATGGTGAAATCAATGTAGCGTTGACCGCTCCGCAGGCCGCAGCTTGCACTAAGGAGAAGAGTAGTGTGATATTGCAATGAATGCCTTCTGTCTCCAAAGCCTTTGCCGCCTGAATACCTTCCCATGTGCCTGCCAACTTAATCAAGACGCGCTTGCGATCAATCCCGTGAGCTTCATACAATGCGATGAGGTGCTTAGCTTTGTGAATTGTTGCCTGAGTATCAAAAGACAGGCGGGCATCTACTTCGGTCGAAACCCTTCCAGGAACAATCTTCAAAATCTCAAGGCCAAAGGCCACCAGGATGTAGTCAACCAAATCAACTGGTTTCATGCCTGGGTGAGCTAATTTGACCTGATTTACTAAAGCTTGGTAGTTTGATTGCTGAGCAGCTTTAAGAATCAGGGATGGGTTGGTAGTGGCATCCTGAGGTTGGTATTCCTGCATACGCTCAAAGTCGCCGGTATCGGCCACGACGGTTGTGAGTTGTTTGAGTTGGCTAAGTGCGGTAGCGGAGGAAGTCATGAGGATTTTGAATGCTCTCGATTAAATAATCAGGAAAATACACTGAATATCATATGATAGATGCATAAATAAGGCTGTTCCAGTTCAGACAAGGATATTGAGCAAGATCATGAATCAAGATCAACTAAAGCAATTGGTGGGTGAAGCGGCACGGGACGAGGTCTTAAAGCTCCCTGCAGGCCAGGTCTTGGGTATTGGCACGGGCTCCACAGCTAATTGCTTTATTGATGCCTTGGCACCCCATAGGGCGCATTTCTCAGGAACAGTATCTAGCTCCAATGCGACAACTGAGCGCTTGTTGAGGCACGGCTTTAAGGTCTTAGATCCCAATGAGGTGGGCCAGTTGCCAGCCTATGTTGACGGTGCCGATGAAATCGATCCTGCCGGTCACATGATTAAGGGTGGGGGTGGAGCCTTAACGCGCGAAAAGATTATTGCATCAATGGCTAAGCAGTTTATCTGCATCTGCGATGCCTCTAAACAGGTCCCATTGCTGGGTAACTTTGCTTTGCCTGTGGAGATTATTCCTTTATCTAAAGGGGTTGTTACTCAAGAACTAGCCAAGTTGGGCGGCACGGTAACACTCAGAATGGCAAAAGAGACTCGTTCCGATTTGGGTCAGACGCCAAGCCAACCCTTTGTGACTGACAACGGCGGTTGGATTTTGGATATTGCTGGGTTAAAGATCGACAATCCACTCGCTCTTGAGGCGCAAATCAATCAAATTGCCGGCGTAATTACTGTTGGCCTTTTCGCTAAAGAGAAGGCTGATATTTTGTTGGTAAGCAATGCATCTGGTGTGAGCAGAATTACTTTTTAAATAAAAAACCCGATGGGGCAGCAAGCTGATCCATCGGGTTTGTTTGCCATGATTATTCATGGCGCAGGCAAAAGGAAGAGATTTAGTTCCCAATGCCTATAAGCACATAGATATGCTTACGAGTAGTGGCTTTCGCCAATGTAGCCAATTACAAGTTCTGACTGACTACGATTCAATCCTATGCCTATGAATTTGACTCGTCAAGGAATATTCAAAAATAATTATTCTGCTGGCGGCACATAGCCCTGAGCCATGTCTGCACCACCTTCAAAGAAGTATTTTTCAACTTGCTTGAGGAGGTATTGGCGAGCACGGGGGTCAGCCATATTGAGGCGATTCTCATTAATAAGCATCGTTTGCTGTTTCAACCAAGCAGCCCAAGCTTCTTTGGAGACTTGATTCCAAATCTTCTTGCCAAGCTCTCCTGGCAATGGAGCGAAATCCATGCCTTCAGCCTCTTTGTTCAGTTTGATGCATTGAACCATGCGTGCCATTTGTAATGCCTTTCAAATACGATGTACTAAATCTAAAAAATGTAAACCAAAGGGAGTTATAAAAACTTATAGATCTTTGGTGAGAACCATGGATTTGCGATCCCAGTTATAAATCTGTTTTCTTTCCTCTGGAAGATCGTCAACAGAGGCGCGCTTAAAGCCACGCTTCAAAAACCAATGCTCTGTTCTGGTCGTTAAAACAAATAGCTTTTTAATGCCTTCGCGTTTTGCTCTCATCTCAACCCGCTTAAGTAAACGCTCTCCATCGCCTGAGCCCTGAACATCGGGATCGACTGCGAGGCAAGCTAGTTCGCCTACGCCGTTCGGGAAGGGGAAGAGGGCTGCGCAACCGAAGAGAACACGGTCATGCTCAATGACAGAGAAGCGCTGAATATCTCGCTCAATTACGTCCTGACCACGAGCGGCCAAAATGCCTTCTTCTTCGAGCGGGCTGGTTAACTGTAGGATGCCACCAACATCATCCTGATTTGCTTCACGCAAATTTTCAATATCAGATGATGCCAACATCATGCCGATACCATCATGGGTGAAGAGCTCCTCTAGGAGAGCGCCATCTTGATTGCAGGGTAAGAAATGAACGCGACTCACGCCAGCACGTATAGCCCTGCCAGAGATATTGAGCAAGCTTTTCATGCCCTGATCGAGTTCTGGATGTTGAGTTACATACTCCTGGAGTTGCGGCATGGAAAGTTCAGTGATGAAATCACCATCATCATCTTTTAACCCAGCATAGGGGCTTAAGAAAATCAGCTTATCCGCTTTAAGAGCTGCTGCAGTGGATGCGGCTACATCTTCAAAGGCGAGATTAAATGCTTGACCAGTCGGCGAGAAGCCTAAAGGTGAGAGCAACACAATTTTATTGCTATCGAGCGAGAGCTTGATTGAGGTGGAGTCAACTTTACGTACCAGGCCTGTATGGATGTAATCGATTCCCTCAACTACGCCTACGGGCATGGCGGTAATAAAATTACCTGAGATCACTGAAATGCGTGAACCCGCCATTGGCGTATTGGGTAAGCCGCGACTAAATGCAGCTTCAATATCTAGACGTAATTCACCAGCAGCTTCTTTGACGCACTCTAAAGCTGCGGCATCAGTAATGCGGTAGCTGTGCATGGCACTCTTGCCGAACTGGCTCTTAATGTTGCGGAGCATTAGCTGCTCTTCGATTTGAGGTCGGATGCCGTGAACCAAAACAATGCGCATACCCATGGCATGCAACATGGCGATATCTTCAATAAGGTTCTCTAAGCCAATTTCCTGGGCCAGCTCGCCGGCAAAGGCAATAACAAAGGTCTTCTCGCGGAAGCTATGGATATAGGGCGCAACATCACGCAGCCATCCCACAAAGGGAAAATTGGAGCTTGATTCTTCGGCGTTTGAGCCGGGGTTTGGTGCATTTGTTGGCATAGTGAGAAAATTATAGGGTGCAAGAGCCTATAAACCAACAAAAACCCAAAGCAAGCCCTGCGACTGTGCCTGCTTCCAACACCCCTCGACGGCTAGAAATTCGCTTTCCGGAGGAGTTGCCGGTTTCAGGTCAGCGCCAAATCATCAAAGATGCCTTGAGCTCTCATCAGGTCGTGATTGTCTGTGGTGAGACTGGCTCGGGCAAAACAACCCAATTACCCAAAATCTGTTTGGATCTCGGCAGAGGCACTATCAACGGCGGCCGGCTGATTGGGCATACGCAGCCTCGCCGTATTGCTGCAACAGCCACAGCGAAGCGTATAGCCCAGGAGCTGGGCACTCCAATTGGTCAAGATGTCGGTTACCAAGTGCGTTTTGCCGATAAGACCAGTCAGGGCGCCTCCATCAAGTTAATGACTGACGGTATCCTGTTGGCTGAGACTCAGAGAGACCCTCAGTTACGGGCCTATGACACGCTCATCATTGACGAAGCCCATGAACGTAGTCTGAATATTGATTTCCTACTGGGCTATCTTCGCCAACTGCTGCCTAAGCGACCAGATCTCAAGCTGATCATTACTTCGGCCACTATTGACGCCAAACGTTTTTCTGATCATTTCACATTAAACGGCAAATCTGCCCCAGTGATTGAGGTTAGTGGACGACTTTTCCCGGTAGAGCAGCGCTACGAACCGCTGGAACCTGATGCCAAGCCAGATGGCAAAAAAGAATCCAAAGAGGCCAAGGAGATTCCGGATGCGGTAGCTGAGGCCATCGCCAATGTCTGGCGAGAGGGTGCCTCAGGCGCCGGAGATGTCTTGGTGTTCTTGCCTGGAGAGCGAGAGATTCGGGACTGTGCCGAAGTGCTCAGAAAAGACCATGCTCTCCAGCAACGCTTTCATCCTGAAATTTTGAGTCTATTTGCCCGGCAATCGGTCCCAGAACAAGAGCGCGTATTTAATCCTGGTAATGGCCGACGCATCATTTTGACGACCAACGTTGCTGAGACTTCATTAACAGTGCCGAATATCCGCTATGTAGTGGACAGTGGACTTGCGCGCGTGAAGCGTTATTCCTACCGCAATAAAGTAGAGCAACTACAGATCGAGCCGATTTCTCAGGCTGCCGCTAATCAAAGGGCAGGTCGTTGCGGTCGTGTATCGGATGGTATTTGTATTCGTCTGTATAGCGAACAAGACTACTTGAGTCGCCCTAAATTTACCGACCCAGAAATTCTGCGCAGTTCGCTAGCGGCGGTATTGCTACGCATGAGTTCTTTGCGTTTACCCAGAATTCAAGAATTCCCATTTATTGATAAGCCATTAGGTCGTGCGATTGCCGATGGCGTGCAGTTGCTTGATGAGCTAGGCGCCATTGTTTATGACGAAGCTGCTGCAGGTCATGACAAGGATATGAATAGCAGCTTCAAGCTTACCCCTACAGGTAAGCAATTAGCCGATCTTCCTTTGGATCCTCGAATTGGACGCATGCTCTTGGCTGCAAAAGAGCAAAACGCATTACGTGAAGTGAGCATCATCGCATCTGCATTAGCTACACAAGATCCTCGCGATCGGCCCATGGATCAAGCTGCTGCCGCTGATCAAGCGCACCTGCAGTTTGCAGATGAGCGTTCAGAATTCCTGAGCTTCGTTAAGTTATGGGATTGGCATCAAGATGCTCTGCAGCACAAGCACAGTAATCGTCAATTAGAGAACCTCTGTCGAAGTAAATTTTTATCTCCAAGGCGTTTGCGAGAGTGGCGCGATGTCCATGGTCAACTCCATACGATGTTGGGTGAAAAAGGCTGGAAAGAAAATCCATCGGCCGCCACCTATGAACAAGTACACCTCTCTTTGTTAACTGGCTTATTGGGTTATGTAGCCAAGAAAGAGGAGGATGAGAAATCCCAGGAGCGTGGTAGCAAAACGGGTGGATATATTGGCGCCCGCGGTATACGTCCATTTATTTGGCCGGGCTCAACCATTGGCAAGAAAGCTGGCGCTTGGATTTTGGCTGGCGAACTTCAAGAAACCAATCGCATGTATGCCCGTACGATTGCCAAGATTGAGCCTCAGTGGGTGGAGAAGGTGGCAGCTCACCGTCTCATCAAATCTCTCAGCGATCCTTTTTGGGATAGTCGCCAAGGTGAGGTGATGGCTTTTGAGCGTGGTACTTTATATGGCCTACCGATTTATCACGGTCGTCGAGTGCGCTATGAGTCGCACAACCCAGAAGAGGCACGTGAGTTATTTATCAAGCAGGCCTTAGTGCAAGAGGAAATGTTTGGACGCATGGACACTCCGGCACTGATGCGGGAGACTGAGGCTGATGCAAGAAAAAAATATCCCGGAAGCTTCGAATTCTTCTGGCATAACCGCAAGTTGATTAAAGAGATCGAGGCTTTAGAGCATCGCTCCAGGCGTCCTGATGTCTTGGTAGATGACGATCTCTTGTTTGCATTTTATGACTCCCGTATTCCGAAAGAGGTTCTGAGTAGGGAAGGAATGAAAGCCTGGCTAAAGAAATCATCCAGGGGTGAAGGCGGAGATGAAGAGGCCGCCGACCATCTCTTGCGTTTAGCTAAAGCCGATCTAATGCGCCATGAAGCGGCGGGCATTACAGTAGACCGCTATCCTAAAAAGATGATGGTGGGCGGCAGCGAACTCACTCTTGCTTATCACTTTGAGCCAGGCAACCCTAAAGATGGAGTGACTCTCGTTGTCCCCTTGACTCTGCTAAACCAGGTGGATGGCCGCCGTTGTGAATGGCTTGTTCCAGGTATGTGCGAGGAAAAAATCCAGCTGCTGCTTAAATCACTTCCTCAGAAATTACGTCGTCACTGCGTTCCGTTACCTGAGTACGCAAAATCGTTCTTGGAGCGCATGCTTGCTGAAAAGCAGTTTGGAGTAGGAGACTTTTTAGACAGTCTGATTACCGACATTCGCAAAGAACGTGGTTTGGAAATTAAGCGTACGGATTTCAGACCAGAGTCCTTGCCGCTACATTCTACGATGAACTTCCGTTTGGTGGATGAGCACGGGCGCCAACTTGAGTTGGAGCGGAATTTATCGCGACTACGCGCTGAGCATGGAGAAACTGCCCGTTCTGCATTTCAGGCGATTGCACAGCAAGCAGTACAGGAAGAGCTTGCTGCTGATTCCCCGGCAAATAATTCACATGCTGCCCCCAAGACAAGTCAAAGCGGGAATGCTTCTCTAGTAAAAAACGTCGAGCAGGGTGGTTATCGCAGTTGGGACTTTGGTGAGTTACCCGAAACTCTGGAGATTCAAAAAGGCAATCGCACTCTATTTGGCTATCCTGCCTTGGTCGACCGTACCGAGACATGTGACCTTGAGGTATTTGATGATTTGCTGGAAGCCAGAAAACATCATTGGTTGGGATTGCGCAGACTTTTTGCCCTATCTAATAAAGACACGATCAAGGCATTACAAAAACAACTCCCCGGAATTCGGGAGCTTGGTTTATTGTTTATTAACGTAGGTTCGGTAGATAGCTTGATTGAGCAAATTCTGAATCTTGCCTTGGAGCGGGCATTTATGAATGATCCGTTGCCGGTGAATGCAGATGAATTTTCAGAGCGTCTGCAAGCTGGTAAGCCTCGCTTGGCTCTGATTGCCCAGGAGATTGCAAAGCATGCATTAGCCGCCTTGCAAGCACATGCGGATCTTCTCAAAAAGCTAGCGCAAGCAAAGGCTGCCTCTGCAACTGCCTACGCGGATATTCAGAATCAAATCCAGGGTTTGATATCCACTAGGTTTGTTTCGGATACACCATACGGTCAACTGGTTCATTTCCCTCGATACCTCAAAGCTATTGCGATGCGAATCGATAAGTTACGTGCTAATCCCAGCCGTGATGCTCAGTGTCAAAAGGACTGGGAGTCTGTTGCACGGCCCTGGCAAAAACTCGTTCAGGCTAGTCGCGGATCTTCGGCATATGCCATGAGCGAGGATCAGGCTTTGGCGGATTTTCGTTGGCAGCTAGAGGAATTGAGAGTGGCTCTGTATGCCCAGGAGTTAAAGACCCCAACTCCAATGTCCTTAAAGCGCTTAGAAAAGGTCCTTGCTAGCTTGCGTTAGGTCAAATAGATCCTGATCAAACAGTCCAAAGCGGGATATCAATTGCTTACAATGTCAGTTATGCATACTTATTTCAGTAAAGCCAAATTTGGCGCTATTTCACTTTTGACTGTATTTACCCTTACGGGGCTCCAGAATATTGCCCATGCGCAAACTTCAACAACATCTGATCCTAAGATGGAGCCCAAGTTAGCGGTAGTGCTGAACTCGGGTGAAGCGACGGTCAGCTTGATTGATATGCCAAGTCGCAAAGTCATGAAGACTCTGCCGATTGGTAAAGAGCCACATCATTTGATGATGGCTCCAGACCAAAAGACGCTTCTCATTGCTAATGCAGCAGGCAATGATGTTGTCCTGATGAACCCCATTAGTGGTGAGTTGACTGGCAAGATCCCTGACATTATTGATCCCTACCAAATTGGCTATTCACCGAATCATAAGTGGTTTATTGCGAATGGCAATCGTTTGGATAGGGTGGATGTCTATCATGCTCAAGGCGCAGATCTGAAGTTGGCTAAATCTATTAAGCTGGGAAAGACGCCAAGTCATATTGCATTCACGGTAGATAGCAAAACCGCCTTTATTACCCTCCAAGACTCCAATGAATTAGCTGCAATTGATTTGGATACTCAGGTTGTCATTTGGAAGATGGCTACAGGTAAAGTGCCTGCTGGCATCTGGATGACGCCAGGCGATCAATACCTGCTAGTGGGTATTACTGGCGAAGATAATATTCAGGTAATCGATTGGAAAAATCGTAAAGAAGTGAAGCGAATCTTTACAGGCAAAGGTGCTCATAACTTCCGTCCATTGGGCGATAAAAAACATGTCTTTGTGAGCAATCGGATTGCGTCAACTATTAGCCTGATTAATATGCAGACCTTGGAAAAGGTTGGTGATATTACTGGGTTACCTGCAGGTCCAGATGATATGGAAATTACGCCGGATGGAAAGACCATGTGGGTCACTTTCCGCTTCTCCAAAAAGGCAGGGGTGATTGATATTCCTACTATGAAGTTGCTTACCGTGATCCCTGTTGGTAAATCCCCGCATGGCGTTTTCTTTACACCGCGAGCTGGCTGGGAATAATTCAGAGAATGCAATTGACAACATCACTTGCAAGACTTGCGGCACTCATTGTTTTAATAATTGTGTCGTCGCTTGGATTTGCACAAGAGATCAGTTGCAAGAAAACGGTGTATCTCACTTTCGATACCGGTAATATGTCTGTGGCGCAAACAGTTGCTGATATTTTGAAGCGTCAACAGATCAAAGCTACCTTTTTTCTAGCCAATGAAAAAACCAGTAGGGGTGATTTTTCTTTAGATGATTCCTGGAAATCGTATTGGCAAGAGCGCGTGCGCGAAGGTCATCACTTTGGTAGCCATACCTATGACCATGTCTATTTTGTAAAAGATGGTCCAAGTGGTGAAATTTTTGTAAAACCGCAATTTGGCCCTAAGGCTGGTGTAGCTACGCTCTACAACGAGGCAGCTTATTGCAGGGAAATTCGTCGGGTAGATGACCGCTTTACGGAGCTAACCGGTTCAAGCCTACAAAAGATCTGGCGTGCTCCTGGCGGCAAGACCTCCTTGCGTTCAACCAGAATGGGTGCCCAGTGCGGGTATCAACATATTGGCTGGCACCCAGCTGGATTCTTGGGCGATGAACTGAATTCTCAGACACATCCCAATCAGGTGCTTTTGGATAAAGCGAGCAAGCAAATTCAAGATGGTGATGTCACGATGGCCCATTTAGGCATTTGGTCGCGCAAGGATCCCTGGGCTCCAGCAGTTTTAGAGCAATTAATTGTCAATTTGAAGGGGCGCGGCTTTTGTTTTGCAACCCTGCCAAAACAGGATAAATAAGTCACAATTGGGGATATGGATTCCAATCCTTTGATAGCCACCATCGCCGCAGCCTACGCTAGCACTCAAGAGTTCTTGTTTGCTCATGTGGCTGGACCGCTTTTATATCAATTTGATCTCATGTCGATGGCAGAGGATGTTTTTGATGGTATCGATTGGTTTCTCTTTGGATGTATTCAAATCTTGCTGATCGCCGTCATTTTGCGTACTTGGGAGAGATTTGTGCCAGCAGAGAAGCAGGAGCGATTTTCCAAAGCCTCTAAGGCAGATATTTTTTATACCCTGTTTCATCGTCTGGGTATTTTTCATGGACTGATCTTTCTTGCCTTATCGGGATTTTTCTTTCAGATTGACTCTGTACTGCATGACTTTCGTTTTGGTAGGCTGAATGTTGAGTCTTGGTGGCCATCAGTGACCTCTATCCCTGCAGTCAGTTTTTGCATCTATTTTGTGTTGTTAGACTTTGTGGAGTATGTATATCACCGTGCTTCACATACCTTTAATTGGTGGTGGCAACTGCATTCCTTGCATCACAGTCAAACCGTCATGACTGCCTGGTCTGATGATCGCAATCACATTCTTGATAGCATCTTGCATGCTGTGGTGTTTTCATTCTTCGCGCTACTATTTGGCGTTTCGCCTAGTCAATTTATTTTGCTGGTGGTCTTCAGTCAATTCATCCAAAGTTGGCAACACGCTAATCTGAAGATTGACCTTGGCTCTTTCAAGTATTTATTAGTGTCCCCGATGTATCACCGAATGCATCATGCTGTTGGGTATGGCTACGAGGTTAAAGGTAAGCCGGGTGTTTTGGGGGGGTGTAATTTTGGCGTCTTGTTTCCATGGTGGGATTTGTTATTCAATACTGCGATATTCCCAAACGAAGTCCATCCTACTGGAGTTAGGGGTCTAGCTTTTTCACCCAAGGTATTGCATCAGCAGTGGCAGGGTTTGATTCATTCAGTACGTGAAATTTTCCCCGGGACAAAATAAAACCAGAAGTTCATTTGGTAGCAATGGAAATCTATGGATAGCATTCAACAAATATTTAGGTCTTTTGGTTTGGCTTTGTTTGGCACGATGCATCCCAAGATGCTCTGGTTGAGCCTGCGCCCATTTTTAATTGTCTCGGTTTTGTGGGGTTGTTTAATTTGGTTGACCTGGGCGCCGGCATTGGAGATGCTCAGCATTTTTCTGACCACCTCAATCTTTACTAGTTGGATTCAGGATGGCTTGATCTGGGCGGGATTTGAAAACGCCCGCGCATGGATTGCGCCACTGTTTTTTGTGATGCTGCTGATACCATTAATTTCTATTAGCCTCTTAGTCTTCATTGCCTTCACTACAGTGCCTTCAATTGTTAAAAGTATTGCTCGACAGCATGCTTACAAAGATCTTGAGAGGAGGAGGGGTGGCGGCTTATTCGGAAGCTTCTTTTACACCATTTGGTCTGCTTTGATTTGTTTGGCGTTAGTGATGTTGACCTTGCCAGTGTGGTGGATACCACCCTTAGTTGCAGTTTTGCCGCCGCTACTATGGGGTTGGCTAACTATGCGATTAATGTCTTATGACGTTCTGGCTCAGCATGCTACTACCCAAGAGCGAGATCTGCTGTTGCATCAACACCGCTGGCCACTATTCGTCATGGGTATTGTTTCTGGCATGCTTGGGGCTGTTCCTACATTCTTTTGGGCTAGCTCTGCATTAGCTTTAGTTTTATTCCCTGTGGTGAGTTTTGTTGCGCTTTGGATTTATTCCTTAATCTTTGTGTTTGCCGCGCTGTGGTTCACACACTATTTGCTTGAAGCCTTAAAAGATCTTCGCAGGAACGAATTAGATCAATCTTTAAATATTGAAGCACGTGTAATTGATATGGAGCGCCCGTACCATGGTTGAGGAATTGAAGCAGGTCAGCGTTGATGTGCCTGATGTGAAGGCGCGTCGCTTTGGTTTAATTGTGATTGGCGATGAAATTTTGTCTGGTCGCCGTCAAGATAAACACCTCAGTAAATTGATAGAGCTCCTGAATGAGCGTGGTTTGAGTCTGTCTTGGGCTAAATATGTGGCGGATGATCCCGAGCAAATTACAGCCACTCTAAAAGACAGCTTTGAAATTGGGGACGTTGTTTTTAGTACTGGTGGTATCGGCGCCACCCCTGATGACCACACGCGGCAATGTGCTGCATTGGCTTTGGGCACTAAGACGGAGTTGCATCCAAGAGCGCAAGAACTGATAGCAGGGCGTATTCAGTCGATGGCCGAAGGTGATCCGATCAAAGCGGATCTGAAGACTCCGGAAAATCAACATCGCTTCAAGATGGGTGAGTTCCCGTTGGGTAGTGACATCATCCCGAATCCCTATAACCAGATACCTGGATTTAGCATTCAAGAGCACTACTTTGTACCTGGTTTTCCGGTGATGGCATCCCCTATGATGGCCTGGTGCCTTGATACCTACTATCAAGACCTATTCCATCGTGAAAACTGGGCTGAGCAGAGTTTTATTGTTCCCAAGGGCGTTGAGTCAACCCTAACGCCCTTAATGGAGCGGATTGAGGCTACTTTCCCAGGGGTCAAGGTGTTTAGCTTGCCTTCTGTTGGTGACTCCAGCAAAGTGGGCGTCTATGCAGAGCGCCATATTGAATTAGGCATTAAGGGCAATGCAAACTTACTGGAAAGTGCTTGGATTGTGTTGCGCACCGGTACTGAGGCTTTGGGTTATGCCATTCACGATATTTCAATATCTGAGTAAGCACTTATTTGGTGCAAATTGAGTATTTTTTAGTGTTTTGAGGGGTATTTGAGCACTTAATTAGTGCAATAATGGCTGTTCCCGTTTGTTTGCTTCAGTAAATTAGATACATCCCAAGGGCATATTTGATGCCTGGAATGAACAAGGGTGTACACCTTAAGTTTGTATTCCGAATTTAGTTAATAGAGGAGATTTGCATGACGAAGACCGTCGCTGATGTGATGAAGTTGGTAAAAGAGAAAGAATGTACTTTCGTTGATTTCCGCTTTGTAGATACAAAGGGTAAAGAGCAACACACAACAGTACCTATTTCCCATTTTGACGAAGATAAGTTTGAGAGCGGTCATGCATTTGACGGTTCATCTATTGCTGGTTGGAAGGGTATTGAAGCTTCTGACATGTTGTTGATGCCAGATCCAACAGCTTGTTATATCGATCCATTCTATGAAGAGCCAACATTGGTGATCACATGTGATGTGATCGAGCCTTCAGATGGCAAAGGTTACGATCGTGACCCACGCTCGATCGCTAAACGCGCCGAATCTTATTTAAAAAGCACCGGCTTAGGCGATACAGCTTATTTTGGTCCAGAGCCAGAATTCTTTATTTTTGATGGCGTCCGTTGGGGTGCTGACATGCAGGGTTGTTTCGTTAAGGTTGATTCTGAAGAGGCTCCATGGTCTTCAGCTGCTGAAATCGAAGGCGGCAATACCGGTCACCGTCCAGGTAAAAAGGGAGGCTACTTCCCAGTTGCTCCAGTAGATACATTTCATGACATGCGCTCTGAAATGTGTTTGATTCTCGAATCATTGGGTATTCCTGTTGAAGTGCATCACCATGAAGTTGCTGGTCAAGGCCAAAACGAATTGGGTACCAAGTTCAGTACATTGGTAGAGCGTGCTGACTGGACTATCTGGCAGAAATACGTTGTTCAAAACGTTGCTCACGCATACGGCAAGACAGCAACATTTATGCCTAAACCTATTGTTGGTGATAACGGTTCTGGTATGCACGTTCACCAATCCATTTGGAAGAATGGTGAGAACTTATTTGCTGGTAATGGTTACGCAGGTTTGTCAGAGTTCGCATTGTTTTACATTGGCGGCATCATCAAGCATGCTAAGGCATTGAATGCGATTACTAATCCAGGCACAAACTCATATAAGCGTTTGGTTCCAGGCTTCGAGGCTCCGGTGAAGTTGGCTTACTCAGCACGTAACCGTTCTGCTTCTATTCGTATTCCACACGTTTCTAGTCCTAAGGGTCGCCGTATTGAGACTCGCTTCCCTGATCCATTGGCTAACCCATACCTCTGCTTCTCAGCATTGATGATGGCAGGTTTAGATGGTGTTCAGAATAAGATTCACCCAGGTGAAGCTGCTGATAAGAACTTGTATGATTTGCCACCAGAAGAAGATGCAAAGATCCCAACCGTTTGTGCAAGCTTGGAAGAGGCATTAGAAGCTTTAAACAAAGATCGTGAGTTCTTGACTCGCGGCGGTGTCTTTACTGACTCTATGATCGACGCATATATCGCCTTGAAGATGGAAGATGTCACACGTTTCCGTATGACTACTCATCCGATCGAATTCGATATGTACTACTCCCTGTAAGCGAAGGAGAAATGTTGAGCGCAGGTCTGTTGCGCAATTCGTTCAAAGGGGCAGCTTCGGCTGCTCCTTTTTTTCCGACATTGCTTGATCAGATGCCCAATGCCATCGTGGTATTTGAGGCTGAGAACCAACAATTGGTTTATGTGAATCCTGCTGCAGAGTCTGCATTGGATCTTTCGCGTAAATCACTTGAGGGGCAGTCTGTGCACAACTTGTTTGGTGATAACCAGTCAATTAAGCGGATGATTGAGGAAGTCAAAGCAGGTCACGTATCTGCTCAGCGTCAAGAAATGGTGTTGCATTCTTTGCCTGGCAGCATTCATCAGGAATCGATTCCTGCTCACGTAGTGGTGGCAAGTCTTGAGGATCCATCCCTCATCATGATGGAGTGGTTTCCAATTGATCAGCAATTACGTAGTGAGCGTGATGAGCGTGTGACACAGCAGGTGGAAGCGAATAAGCAGTTAATGCGTAACTTAGCGCATGAAATTAAAAATCCTTTGGGCGGCATTCGTGGTGCAGCCCAATTGCTCGAGTTTGAGCTACCAGATAAAGGCTTGCGTGAGTACACACAAGTCATTATCAAGGAGTCAGATCGACTGCAGAACCTGGTAGATAGACTACTGGCACCGCATCGTAAAGCGCATGCGATGGAATCGTTCAATGTCCATGAGGCCTTGGAGCGTGTACGTAGCCTAGTCTTGGCCGAGTTTCCTAAGGGCCTACGAATTATTCGTAACTACGATACCAGCCTTCCTGAAGTATTGGGTGACCGTGAACAGTTAATTCAGGCCGTCTTGAATATTGCCCATAATGCCGCACAAGCTCTTTCGGAAGAAATCCAACAAGGCATTGCCCAAATTGAGTTGAAGACTAGGGTGGCTAGGTCAGTCACCATCTCTAAGCAACGCTACAAGATGGCGATGGATTTGCACGTGATTGATAACGGCCCAGGAATTCCCGAAGATATTCGTGAGCGAATTTTTTTTCCATTAGTTTCAGGCAGAGATGGCGGCAGCGGTCTTGGCCTTACCCTGGCGCAAACTTTTGTGCAGCAGCATCAAGGTTTTATCGCTTGTGACAGTCGCCCTGGGCGGACTGATTTCCATATTCAAATTCCTTACCGTAGGCAGGAGAAACTATTATGAAACCCGTTTGGATCGTGGACGATGATCAATCGATTCGCTGGGTGCTAGAAAAAGCACTGACTCGTGAGAACATTCCTCATAAGAGTTTTTCCAATCCTAATGATGTACTCAATGCACTGGAGAAGGATAGCCCGGAGGTGTTGATTTCTGATATTCGCATGCCGCGCGGCAATGGCTTGGATCTTTTGCAGAATGTAAAAGAGACTCACCCCATGCTTCCCGTGATCATTATGACCGCTTATTCTGATTTGGATTCGGCGGTCTCATCTTTTCAAGGGGGCGCTTTTGAGTACCTTACGAAGCCATTTGACATTGATAAGGCTGTAGAGTTAATTCGTCGAGCAATGGAGCAGAGCGAGCGAAATCAATCTGGCAATAAAGAGATAAATGGTTGGAGGCAAGATTCGACTGAAATTATTGGTCAAGCCCCAGCAATGCAGGAAGTTTTTAGGGCGATTGGCCGTCTTGCCCAATCCCACTCAACGGTATTAATTACTGGTGAGTCTGGCACTGGCAAGGAGTTAGTAGCTCAAGCCTTGCACAAGCACAGTCCGCGTGCTAAAGGTCCTTTTGTTGTCTTTAGCACTGCAGCAGTACCTAAGGATTTATTGGAGTCGGAGTTGTTTGGTCACGAGCGAGGGGCATTTCCTGGCGCTTTAACCCTTCGGCGTGGACGCTTTGAGCAGGCTGACGGTGGCACTTTATTTCTAGATGAGATTGGTGACATTCCCTTTGAGCTGCAAACTCGCTTATTGCGGGCACTAACCGATGGTCATTTTTATCGAGTTGGAGGGCAAGATCCGATTAAAGCCAATGTACGTATCATTGCATCGACACACCAAAATCTTGAAGCTCGAGTTGCTGCTG
Organism: Burkholderiaceae bacterium; assembly: GCA_947448625.1. GTDB lineage: Bacteria > Pseudomonadota > Gammaproteobacteria > Burkholderiales > Burkholderiaceae > Polynucleobacter. Next base: position 45,182 of record CANFOT010000002.1, read on the forward strand.
GTGCTTTCCGTGAGGATTTACTACATCGCTTAAATGTCATACGCTTGCGGATGCCTGCTTTGCGTGAACGAGCTGAAGATATTCCGGTATTGGCTCGTCATTTTATGTTGTCATGCGCAAAGTCTTTAGGTGTTGAGGCTAAAAAACTCTCGGATGAGGCTTTAAAAGAAATTGCCGTTATGCCGTTTCCTGGCAATGTCCGTCAGTTAGAGAATCTTTGTCATTGGCTCACAGTGATGACCCCATCAAATCTGATTGGTAGTAGCGATTTACCTGCTGACATTCTTGCAGAGGCTAGTGAGCATCCGGTGTTATTGCAAGGTGAAAATCCTTCATTTCCAGTTCCTGCCAGAGCTGCTGCGATTGATTGGGAGAGTGGGCTAAGTCGATTGGCAGTCAAAATGCTTCAGGATGGTGATGCAGGTGTATACGATGCTCTATGCTCTAAATTTGAAAAAGCAGTCTTACAAGCTGCTCTTGAGGTGACGCGCGGTAGGCGCGTTGAGGCTGCGCAGCGCCTTGGTATTGGCCGAAATACGATTACTCGGAAGCTACAGGAGTTAGGAATCGATGACTGAGTTGGTTCGCATAGCAGCCTGGAACGTAAATTCACTCAAGGTTCGTTTACCCCAGGTATTGAAGTGGTTGTTGGATCAAGAAAAGGCAAAGAAGCCGATTGATGCTCTGTGTCTTCAGGAGCTCAAGATGACGGATGATAAGTATCCGCATCAAGAGCTCGAGGAGGCTGGGTATCTTAGTTTGGCTGCGGGGCAGAAAACCTATAACGGAGTTGCCATTATTGTCCGCAGAGCGGCCTTGGCCCCCATTGCTGCCGATCTGGAAACTACATTTCTAAAGCCGATTAGAAATATTCCGGGGAGCGCAGATGAGCAGCAGCGCATCTTGGCTGCCACAGTTTGCTTCAAGGGCATGCAACCCATTCGTCTTGTTTCAGCTTATTTCCCTAATGGACAATCTCCCGATAGCGATAAGTTTGTTTATAAATTGGGTTGGCTTAAATCTCTGGAAGATTGGCTAAGAGAGGAGCTGACTCAGAATGCTCGCTTGGCACTCTTGGGGGACTTCAACATCGCACCGAGTGATGATGATGTGCATGATCCTTCGAAGTGGATTGGGCAGAATCTCGTATCTCCGCCAGAGAGAGAAGCATTTCGGCAACTATTGAACCTGGGCTTAACTGACTCCTTCAGGATGTTTGAGCAAGCGCCTAAATCATTTAGCTGGTGGGATTACCGGATGATGGGCTTTCGAAGAAATGCTGGAATGCGGATTGATCACATTCTTCTAAGTGATGCGCTCAAAGAAAAATGCAGTGCGAGTCTAATTGATAAAGAACCTCGCACCTGGGAGCAGCCCTCAGACCATGCCCCCGTCATCGCAGAAATTCAAGCCTAGCTCTCAGATTCATTGAGTTGCGAGGCCCCCATGACGGAGCAGGGCATCAATATTTGGATCGCGACCTCTAAATGCTCTGAAGGAATCTGCGGCCGGGCGGCTACCACCCACCTCGAGTATCTCCTTGCGATAACGTGTACCCGTTTTTTCATCAAGTACGCTGCCAGTGAGTTTTGCCGCCTCTTCAAAGGCAGAGTAAACATCTGCTGAAAGTACTTCTGCCCATTTGTAGCTGTAATAGCCTGCAGCATAACCTCCGGCGAATATATGGCTAAACGTATTGATCCACCGAGAGATCTCCGCCTGAGGAATGACATTAAATTGATCGGCAATACTCCTGGATAAATCGAGCACTGCCTGGCCCTGCGCCTTCTTCGGTTCAAAACTGGCATGCAGACGCCAGTCTGTCAATGACATCACAATCTGACGCAGTGTCATATAGCCATTTTGGAAATTCTTAGCGGCTAGCATTTTTTCAAATAATTCACGTGGGAGTGGTTTTCCGGTCTCGGCATGTGCTGTCATTCTCTCCAAAACCTCCCATTCCCAACAGAAATTTTCCATGAACTGGCTTGGCAGCTCAACAGCATCCCACTCAACACCATTGATGCCGGAGACGCCTAGGGCACTGACTTGCGTCAATAAATGATGCAAACCATGACCACTTTCATGAAAGAGGGTAATGACATCGTCATGAGTAATCGTCGGTTGGCGTAATACACCATCCACTTTCACGGGAGCAGCAAAGTTGCATACTAAATATGCCACTGGAATCTGGATTTCTCCATTGGGTAACTGTCGACGGCCACGAGCATCATCCATCCAGGCGCCACCCCGTTTACCAGGGCGTGCGTAGGGATCTAAATAGAAATAGGCAAGAACCTCTCCGGAATTGCCATTGACGGAAAAAGACTGTACATCTCCATGCCAGGTGGGAAGATCGGCTGCTTTAATTTGCACGCCAAATAACGTTTGAATTACATCAAATAATCCCTCCAGTACCTTGGGTAGTGGAAAGTACTGTTTAAGCTCATTTTCAGAAAATGCGTAGCGTTCCTGCTTCAATCTTTCGGAGGCAAAAGCAATATCCCATGGCTCCAGTCCATCCGCAATAGAGAGTTCGGATTTGGCAAACTCAGAAAGTTCGAGCCAGTCTTTAAGTGCAAAGGGTTTTGCTTTCTGTGCGAAGTTGGTTAAAAACGAATCTACTTCGTCAACGCTGCCAGCCATTTTGGGTGCCAAACTTAGTTCCGCATAGTTCTTGAATCCCAGCATACGAGCTTCTTCATCACGCAGTCTTAGCTGTTCAAGCATGTTATGAGTATTGTCCCAATCAAGCTTACCTTTGCTATATTGGGGTGCTAGCTCAGAGGCTCTTGTGACATAGGCCTCATACATTAGGCGACGGAATGACTGATTCTCACAGTACTGCATCACTGGGTAATAAGATGGGAAGTGTAGTGAGAATGCCCATCCTTGTAGTTTTTTCTGTAGTGCAAGATCCGCAGCTGCGGCTATAGCATCATCCGGAAGTCCAGCTAGCTCAGCAATGTCTTCGACCACATGAATAAATCCATCTGTTGCGTCTAGCACATGATCAGAAAATGCTTTGCCTAGCAACGCCTGCTCATCTTGAATTTCTGCGAAGCGGGGTTTTTGTGGGTCGGGAAGCTCGGCTCCACCAAGACGAAAATCTCTTAGTGAATTTTCAATTACCATCTTCTGGGCGGTATTGAGTTTATCAAATTGAGGGTTTTGACTCAGCTCTTTAAATTTTTGGTGAAGGGCTAAATTTTGACTTAAGCTAGAAAAGAATGCAGTTACCTTTGGCATTACTTCTCCATAGGCTGCTCGAAGTTCTGAAGTGTCTGCAACGCTATTTAGATGCGATATCACCCCCCAAGATCTGCTTAAGAATTCAGTAGCATCCTCAAGGGGCTCCACCAAGTCATTCCAGCTTGCAGGGGTTGCTGGGTCAACCGCATGATCTACCGCATGTTGAGCTTGTTCAAGTAGAAAATCAATTGCTGGCGCTATATCTGAAGGCTTGACCTCGGAGTAGGCGCAAATCCCTCTTCCGAAGGAGATTAGTGGGTTCTTTTGAAGATCAGTAGATGGCTTTGGGGGTGTTGATGTGGTCATCCCCATAGCTTAATCGACGATGAAAAATTTTGCCAATCAGGCGTCAATAGAGATTAACTAGTTGGAAGGTTTGGCGGCTTTTTCTGCTGCCTCTAGGGTATTCATGAGCAGCATCGTGATAGTCATGGGACCAACTCCACCTGGCACGGGGGTAATCCAGCCAGCAACATATTGGGCGGCATCAAAATCTACATCACCACAAAGCTTGCCGTCCGGCATGCGATTGATACCCACATCAATTACAACGGCACCATTCTTAACCATGTCACCTGTAATCATTTTGGGCTTACCGGTGGCAACTACCAAAATATCGGCATCCTTAGTGTGATGTGTCAGGTCACGAGTTTTACTGTTGCAAATGGTGACTGTAGCGCCTGCTTGTAACAAGAGCATTGCCATTGGCTTACCAACAATATTTGATGCCCCTACAATCACAGCACGTGCACCACGTATTGGGTATTCAATACTTTCTAGAATCTTCATGCAACCATAAGGTGTACAGGGCTTAAACTCCGGTTGACCTACCATTAAGGCGCCAGCATTAGCGATGTGAAAGCCATCTACATCTTTTTCTGGTGCGATTGCTTCGAGCACGCGTTCAGTCGCAATGTGTTCAGGCAGAGGGAGTTGAACCAAGATGCCGTGGATTGCTGGGTCGGCATTCAGTGTTGCGATGCGAGCAAGCAGCTCCTCTTCTCCTAACTCTTCGGAGTAGCGTTCCAGTACGGAATGAAAGCCCACATCCTCGCAGGCTTTTACTTTGTTTCTGACATACACCTGGCTTGCTGGATTTTCGCCGACAACAATCACAGCCAAGCCTGGTCTAATGCCCTTGGCGGTAACGATTGCTCCGCGTGCAGCGATTTCAGCGCGTAATTTTTTTGAAAGGGCGACACCATCGAGTAACTGTGCGGGCATAGGAGATTAGTTTGGTTGTGGATCTGAGAGCGCCAAGCGGAGAAGGTCTGCAACGGTATTAACGTTGAGCTTTTCCATGATGTTAGCGCGGTGAGCTTCTACGGTTTTAATTGAAATACCCAGATCATCTGCAATCTGCTTATTCAGGCGGCCGGCTACTATCCGCTCAAGCACTTGGCGTTCTCGGCCAGTCAATTTGCTCAAAAGACTCTGAGTAATTTTTCTCTGACTTGCCTGAGAATAATCAACCCGGGCTTTTGCAAGCATGCGGTCCACTAATCCACACAAGTCATTTTCTTTAAAAGGTTTTTCTATGAAATCGACTGCACCACGTTTCATTGTGGAGACTGCCATGGATACGTCGCCATGACCGGTGATGAAGGCGACCGGCATTGGCAGATTTTCGCTAATTAAACGCTCTTGCAATTCCAGGCCAGACATACCGGGCATTCTGACATCCAGGATGGCGCAAGAGATAGTTGACTTATCAGTGCTTTGTAGGGATTGTAGAAATCGTTCGGCACTCGCATGGCACCGAACAACATAGCCATTGCTTTCTAGTAACCAAGTGAGGGAGTCACGTACCGCTTCATCATCATCTACAACATAAACAACTTCAGCTTGATTGGGTTTGGTGGTGGCACTGATATTCATATTAGCTCTCGTAGATAAATCTAAAAAATTGCATAAATTAAATATTGCCCTTAGAGCCCGGAGATTCTATGGGTAGAAGTATTGTAAAGGTGCAGCCGGATAGCTTTGTATGTTCTGCATCCATCTGATTTTTTGCCCAGAGTCGACCCTGATGGGACTCAATTACAGATCTACAAATATTTAACCCCATACCCATGCCATCACTTTTGGTGCTAAAAAAGGGCTCAAACATGCGCTGGATTACAGATTCAGCGATTCCGGCGCCGGCATCGGTTACCTGGATCCGAAGCATGGCGGGGAAGGCGCTGGTATCTAGATCGGCTGAAATTCGTACTGGAGGGGCTGACCAGCGAGAAGATAGGGGGTAGACCTCTCTCAAGCTGTCTAGAGAATTTTTTAAGAGATTCACTAGAACCTGCAGAATTAAAACTGGGTCAAGATCAATCATTGGTAGGTTGGTAGCAAGGTCGGTGGTGATGCTGAGTCGATGGCGATGCGCTTCGATTTCCACTAGCCCAACTGCATCATTAATAATTTCGCTGATATCGCAGGATTTGCGTTGAGGCTCACTACGCTTTACAAAGCCCTTGATTCGCTGAATGATGGTTCCAGCTCTGTGCGCCTGATCAGATGCTTTTTCCAGTGCGGGAAGAATGTCTTTTTGCAGAGCTGGGTCTAGATGACCTTGCAGGCGTTTTGCTACACCCATGCAGTAATTTGAGATTGCCGCAAGAGGTTGATTTAATTCGTGAGCCAATGATGAAGCCATTTCTCCCATCGTAGTTAAGCGACTAGTAAATTGCATTCGCTCTTCTTGTTGGCGAGCCAAGTCATCAGCCTCAATCCGAATTGTAATATCCGTAGCAATCAAAAGTTGAGCCAAATGTCCATCTACCCATGGAACATATCGCCTGCGAACCTCATACCATTTTGAAGTGCCTGTAACTCCATCTAATAGTTGGATCTCAAGTGATTCAGTTTCCTGATATGCGGCCGATGATGGGATGCCATCATTCATCGGATCATCAGGCTTCTCAGTAAAGGCCGGTATTACATTGTCTTTGGCGTCGCTACCAGCGAGGTCAAAATGACCCTTAGCGGTATCGCCAAAACGTTCACGATAAAAACGGTTTGTAAATAGCAATTCTCCAGTTTCATTAGATACTACTGACACGGATGCATCTAGGCCTTCCAGAACAGTGATAAAACGTTCTTGAGATGCTGCCAACTCTTCGCGAATTTTCTTGGGTTCTGAAATATCAATCAATGAGGTTACCCAGCCAGTTTGCGTACCTCTTTCATTAATCAGCGGTGCAATGAATGTGCGAGTTTGAATAATGGATCCGTTGCGGTGGAGGATTGAACCTTCAATACCAATCTTTTTATCGTGACTCAAAGCTAGTTTTAGGGCCTTATTCATTTTTTCGGCAAGAACCTCTCTTTGTCCTTCTGGCCAGAAAGCAAAAGGTGGATTCAGTCCGATGAGTTCTTCAGCTGACCAGCCGGTCATCTCACAAAATGCAGGATTGACATAAGTAATGGTCTTATTCATGTCGTGCGCACGAATTCCAACTGGGGTGGAGTTTTCCATTGCACTACGAAAATTGGTTTCCGCCCGAAGATTTGCTTCGGCCTCTTGCCTAACCTGCATTTGTTTGAGAACTGACCACAGGCTCCAAATTACAAAAGCGCTCAAGCCCAGCACAACGCCAATCAACATTCTGAAAGTTAAATTAGTGGCTGGCGGATAGGTATCTATTCGCAAGCTGAGGTTTGGGCTAAGAACTCCAATATCAAGACTGGTTTGATTGCTAAAAGCGCGCTTTGGTGTGTTTTTGTCTGATGAGATGGCGAGCACCTTTTCATCATCAGTAATCAAAGTAAATCTATATTGGCTTTTAAGCTCCCCAGGAATCATTTCTAGTAGACCTTGGGTCGTATACAGCACGGCGACCATCCCTTTGATTTCGTTACCGGAAATCTGAGGGACCGTTTGCCAAAATACGTTACGAATTTCTTTGGATAGCAGGTCGTCATTGGGAACTTCAAGGGTAATGAACTGGCTATAGGCAGGTCTATTTGTTGCGGTACTTAGTTCAAACGTTTTTTTTAGTTCGGTATTGAGGATTCCTGCATTATTGGTTTTATTGAACCAATTTGTTTTTAAGTTGTCCGCTGGAAGTTTCCATTGGCGCTGATTGGCTTCATTGATCCAGATGATTTGTGCAATTTCATGATTGCTCTGCAATAAATTTTCCGCCTGAATAATGGCGTTATCTTTTAACTTCGCAGAATCACCGGCGCTGACATATTCCCGCCCAATGGATTGAAGTACATCAGCATTGTTGGCAAAGCGCAGTTGGATGCGTTGCTTTGCAAGTGAAAGTTCTCTGAATAATGCCGATTCTTGCTGGCTCTTTTCCTGAAGTTGTAGGGTGCCCATAATCACCCCCATTACTACTGTAAAGAGCACAATCGCTATTAAGGGTGTGTAGACAAGCTTAAAACTCCGTATCCGACGGAGCCACTTCACTGGCTTTAATTGCCAAATTGAAAATGCAAATTTTTTCATGTAATCCGCTTATTTTGCCTTATTCGATCCATTTTTCAGGCTTTTGGCTCTACCTGCGAAATATTTGCATCGCAACAAAATATCATATAGTGAGAAATATTATCATTATGTGGAAAATTGCTTGTTTACACCCATAGACCTTCCTAGAATATTGCCTATAGAGTGAATAAATAAGACCGAAGTGACTAATGGAGGCAGTTTATGGCAGCAGTTCCAGATCAAATATTGGGTAGCGCAGGCAAGCAGGATGCAGACCCAGGTGAAACCCAAGAGTGGTTACAGGCTCTCGATGGCGTCATTCGGAATGAGGGCCCAGAACGTGCGGCCTATCTTATTGATCAACAAATTTCTCATGCGCGAGTAAATGGTGTAAATCAACCATTCCATGCAGAAACCCCCTATATCAATACTATTCCGGTAGACCAGCAAGCCCGCCTTCCGGGCGATCAAAATGTTGAGCACCGCATTCGATCCTACACACGTTGGAACGCAATGGCCATGGTCCTGCGCGCGAATAAGGACACAAACGTTGGTGGTCATATTTCCTCTTTTCAGTCGGCAGCTACTTTGTATGACGTAGGCTTTAATCATTTTTGGCATGCTCCATCTCCCGAGCACGGCGGCGATTTGATATTTGTTCAGGGGCATTCTGCGCCCGGTGTTTATGCACGCGCATACATGTTGGGCCGTTTGTCAGATGATCAGCTGAATAATTTCCGTCAAGAGGTTGGAGGCAAGGGCATCTCTAGCTATCCTCATCCATGGTTGATGCCGGATTTTTGGCAGTTCCCAACGGTGTCTATGGGCCTTGGCCCCATTATGGCTATTTATCAGGCGCGATTTATGCGCTACATGCAGGACCGCGGATTCATTAAGGCCGAGGGACGCAAAGTTTGGGCCTTCCTAGGTGATGGCGAAACAGATGAGCCAGAATCACTTGGCGCTATTGGTATGGCTGGTCGTGAGAAATTGGACAATCTCATCTTCGTGGTGAACTGTAACTTGCAACGTCTAGATGGTCCAGTGCGCGGTAATGGCAAGATCATCCAAGAGCTTGAAGGTGAGTTCCGCGGTGCTGGTTGGAATGTAATTAAGGTTGTATGGGGCGGTCATTGGGATGCTTTATTCGCGCGAGATAAAAAAGGCATCTTGATGCAGCGTCTTGGTGAAATCGTTGACGGTCAGTACCAGACCATGAAGGCTAAGAACGGCGCTTACGTACGCGAAATCGTATTTAATACTCCCGAGTTAAAAGCACTAGTCAGCGACTGGAGTGACGAAGAAATTTGGCAGCTCAATCGTGGCGGTCATGATCCTCATAAAGTATTTGCAGCCTTCCATTCAGCCGTAAATCACAAGGATCAGCCTACAGTGATCTTGGCTCATACCATTAAGGGCTACGGTATGGGTGGGTCCGGTGAGGCAATGAATATTGCTCACCAAGCTAAGAAAATGAACGCTGATGATGTACGTCGTTTCCGTGATCGTTTTGAGATCCCGGTTAAAGATGAGCAACTAGATGAAATGCCTTTGGTGAAATTTGCCGAGGGCAGTCCAGAGCTCGACTACATGAAGGCTCGCCGCCAAGAATTGGGTGGCTATTTGCCGCAGCGCCGTATGAAGGCTGAGAGCTTACCGGTTCCTGCGCTTGACGTTTTTGCTCCATTGTTAGAGGCAACTACTGAGGGCCGTGAGATCTCAACAACAATGGCTTTTGTGCGGATGCTTAATACTATTGTGCGCGACAAGGTTTTGGGTAAGAGGGTTGTTCCGATTGTTCCGGATGAGTCCCGCACCTTTGGTATGGAAGGCATGTTCCGCCAATTGGGTATTTGGAATCAATTGGGTCAGCTTTACACCCCAGAAGATCATGATCAATTGATGTTCTATAAAGAGGATAAGACCGGCCAGATTTTGCAAGAAGGCATTAATGAGGCTGGTGGTATGTGCGATTGGATCGCTGCCGCAACTTCGTACTCAACCCACGGTGTGCCGATGTTGCCTTTCTACATCTTCTACTCCATGTTTGGTTTTCAGCGTATTGGCGACCTCTGTTGGGCTGCTGGTGATATGCGTAGCCGTGGTTTCTTATTGGGTGGCACTGCCGGCAGAACCACCCTGAATGGTGAAGGCCTTCAGCACGAAGATGGCCATAGCCAAGTATGGAGCGCTGCCATTCCAAACTGTATTAGCTACGACCCTTCATTCTCATTTGAAGTTGCGGTAGTGATTCAGGATGGTATGCGTCGCATGCTGGCTGAACAAGAAGATGTCTACTACTACATCACCTTGATGAATGAGAACTACGCTCATCCAGCAATGCCAAAGGGTGCAGAAAAAGACATCATTAAAGGCATGTACAAACTCAAGTCGGTTGGCGATGACAAAGCTAAATTACGAGTACAGCTTTTAGGTTCCGGGACGATTTTCCGTGAAGTCATCGAAGCTGCTGAAATCTTGCACAAGGACTGGGGTATTGCTTCCGATCTATGGGGTTGCCCAAGCTTTACAGAGTTGGGTCGTGATTGGAATGCGGTGCACCGTAACAACTTGTTAAATCCAACGGCTGCACCAACGCCGTCCCATGTTGAAAAATGCCTAAAAGATACAACTGGTCCTATCGTTGCCGCAACAGATTACGTACGTTTATTTGCAGAACAAATTCGTCCTGCGATTCAACATATGGGGCGTCGTTTCGAGGTGTTGGGGACTGATGGTTTTGGTCGTTCTGATACTCGTGAAAAATTACGCGATTTCTTTGAGGTGGATCGCCGCTGGGTTGTGTTAACGGCCTTACGTTCTTTGGTGGATGCTGGTCAGCTGGATCGTCAAAAGCTAGTAGAGGCAATCAAGAAATATGAAATCGATACCACCAAACCAAACCCAATGATGGTTTGATAAGAGACGGATACTATGAGCCAATTAATAGATATTAAAGTCCCCGACATTGGGGATTATAAAGATGTGCCTGTCATCGAGGTATTAGTAAAAGCTGGTGACCGTGTCGAAAAAGAGCAGTCCATTGTTGTTTTGGAGTCTGACAAGGCCACCATGGATGTTCCTTCTTCCCACACTGGTGTGGTGAAAGAGGTCAAGGTTAAGGTGGGCGACTCTATTTCTGAAGGTGCTATTGTGCTCGTGCTTGAAGAGAGTGGTGTAACAGCTCCGGCTGCTACTCAAACTGCCGCTCCTGCGGTTGTGAAGGCGGAGCCTGCGGCGGCACCAGCTCCAAAAATTGAGCCCCCGATTGTGCGTGCGCCACCACCACCGCCTGTCAGCAATACTCCAGTAGAGATCGATCCAACGGCAAGTCATGCTAGCCCTTCGGTGCGCAAGTTTGCTCGCGAACTTGGTGTAGCAGTTCATCAGGTGAAGGGTTCTGGCCCTAAAGGCAGAATTACTCAAGAAGACGTTCAGGCATTTGTAAAAGCTGCGATGAGTGGCGGAGCGGGTAGTGGAGCGAGTGCATCTGGTGGAAGCTTAGGTGGGCTGAATTTAATTCCGTGGCCAAAGGTTGATTTTGCTAAATTTGGCGAGACAGAGCGTCAGCCATTAAATCGTATTAAGAAATTGACCGCAGCAAACCTTGGTCGTAACTGGGTCATGATTCCTGCTGTGACTTATCACGAAGATGCGGATATTACTGATCTTGAGGCATTTAGAGTTCTCACCAATAAGGAGAATGAAAAGCAGGGCCTCAAAATCACGATGTTGGCTTTCTTAATGAAGGCTGCTGTGGCTGCCCTTAAAAAGTTCCCCGAGTTCAATAGCTCTATCGACGGTGATGATTTGGTATTGAAAAAGTATTTCAATATTGCTTTTGCCGCTGATACGCCAAATGGTTTAGTGGTGCCAGTGATCCGTGATGCCGATAAAAAAGGAATCTTTGAACTTGCTCGCGAAACTTCCGAGTTGGCTGCACTGGCGCGTGATGGCAAATTAAAACCAGAACAAATGCAGGGCGCTAGCTTCACCATTTCTTCCTTGGGCGGTATTGGTGGAACGTATTTCTCGCCTATCGTCAATGCGCCTGAGGTAGCAATTCTGGGTGTAAGCAAAGCTGCCATGAAGCCAGTTTGGGATGGCAAGCAATTTGTGCCGCGCTTAATTTGCCCATTGTCATTAAGCGCAGACCATCGCGTGATTGATGGTGCTTTGGCAACGCGTTTCAATGTCTATATCGCTCAGCTGATGTCCGACTTCCGTCGCGCAGCACTATAAGGAAAAGAGATGGCTAAGCAAATTATTCTTGTTCCAGATATTGGCGACTACTCCGATGTGCCGGTTATTGAAGTGCTTATCAAAGTGGGTGATGTCATTGAGAAAGAACAACCATTACTTGTCCTAGAATCTGACAAGGCAACGATGGAAGTTCCTGCTGATTCAGCGGGAACTGTTCTGAGCATTTCCGTCAAGGCTGGCGACAAAGTTAGCAAGGGCAGTGTTGTTGCTGAAATCGAAGCTGGGGTGTCAGCCGCTCCTCAAGCTTCTGCACCTGTGGCATCCTCAACTCCAACACCTGCTCCTATGTCAGCTCCTGCTATCAGCGCACCGATCGCCGGTCAATATAGCGGTAAGGTTGATCATGAGTGTGAAGTGCTCGTGCTAGGCGCGGGCCCTGGTGGTTATAGCGCCGCATTCCGAAGTGCTGATTTGGGTATGAGTACCATTTTGGTAGAGCGCTATTCAACATTAGGCGGCGTTTGCTTAAACGTGGGTTGTATTCCTTCCAAAGCTTTGCTGCATACGACTGCAGTAATGGATGAAGTAAAGACGATGTCTAAGCATGGCATCAGTTATGGCGCCCCAAAAATTGAGATTGACCAGTTGCGTGGCTATAAAGATTCAGTGATTGCTAAGTTAACGGGTGGGCTGGCTGGTATGGCTAAAGCGCGCAAAGTTACCGTAGTGCGCGGATTAGGCCGTTTCTTGGATGCGAATCACGTTGAAGTCGAGCTGACTCAGGGCGATGCTCAAGATCTAGCGGGTAAAAAAGAAGTCATCCGCTTTCAGAAAGCAATCATTGCCGCAGGAAGTCAGCCAGTTAAGTTGCCCTTCCTGCCTGAGGACCCACGTATTGTGGATAGTACTGGCGCGTTATTGCTTAAGAGTATTCCAAAGCGGATGTTGGTAATTGGTGGCGGTATTATTGGTTTGGAGATGGCTACCGTTTATAGCACCTTAGGTTCCCGGATTGATATCGCTGAAATGATGGATGGTCTAATGGCGGGTGCAGATCGAGATTTAGAAAAGGTTTGGGAGAAATTTAATGCCGGCCGTTTCGAAAAGATCATGCTCAAGACTCGTGCCTCTAAAGCGGAAGTGAAGGATGTCGGAATTCAGGTGAGTTTTGAAGGTGAGAGTGCTCCATCTGAGCCGCAAACCTATGATCTCGTGTTGGTTGCAGTTGGGCGCACGCCGAATGGCAAGAAGATTGACGCATCTTCTGCGGGGGTTATCGTGGACGAGCGTGGCTTTATCCCCGTCGACAATCAAATGCGTACTAACGTGAATAATATCTTTGCTATCGGGGATATTGTTGGTCAACCAATGCTTGCTCATAAAGCAGTGCATGAAGGTCATGTTGCTGCTGAAGTCGCTGCTGGTGAAAAATCCTATTTTGATGCTAAGCAAATACCATCTGTTGCATACACTGATCCAGAAGTAGCTTGGGCAGGCTTGACAGAAGAGCAATGTAAAGCCAAGGGAATTGCTTATGAGAAGGGTCTATTCCCATGGGCTGCTAGCGGTAGGGCAATTGCCAATGGGCGTGACGAGGGTTTCACTAAACTTATTTTTGATGCTACAAGTAAACGTATTATTGGTGGCGGAATCGTTGGTACACATGCTGGCGATTTAATTGGCGAAGTGTGTCTTGCGATTGAGATGGGTGCTGATGCTATTGATATCGGAAAAACCATTCATCCGCATCCAACCTTGGGTGAATCCGTTGGTTTAGCTGCTGAGGCTGCTCATGGCCACTGCACTGATTTGCCTCCAGTGAAAAAGAAGGCGCATTAAAAAGCATCTTTCTCATATTCTGGATAAGAAAAAGCCCCGATCTCTCGGGGCTTTTCTATTGCTGCGTATCGCAAAAATAATCATGTTGCAACTTGATGGACATTAATTTTTCTTGCTCGTTTTGCTGGCTGGCTTGGCAGCTGTTTTGATGCTCTTTTCAACAGAGCTAGTCGCATTGCTTAGATTGGTTTGAGCTACTTCAACGGCATGTTTGACAGCCTTTTGACTTGTTTCAAAAACGTTAGTAGCTGAAGCGATTGCTTGTTTCATCGCATTTACTGCAGCATCCGATCCCGCTGGTGCATTTTTTGTCCAATCCTCTACCAAGGCATTAATTTTTTTTTGCCCAGCTTGGAATTCTTTCTCTGCAGACTTGGTGAAGCTTTCTTGAGTCTCATGAGCCAACTCATAAAGATGTCGGCTATAAGCCATAATTTTTTCAGCCATGGGCTGGACTGCCTCGGCTTGATGGGCGAGGAGCTGCTGAATATCTTTGACTTCTAAAGCCTTCTTAGCGCTACTCATGCTTTCCCCCAAACTTTGCTTGGCAATATGCATATTTAACTCAACCAATTTCTCGATGCTCTGAAGCGCTTGATTAGTTAGCCCACTCAAAGTCTCTAAATTGGCTTTTTGTGCTGCCGCGATTTGTTCTGGCGTTAAGTTCATTTGCATCCCTTTATGGTGGACTATATTTCATCGCTCACTATGAGCTTTATTTTGGCATTGTCAATTTATTTATGCACCCTTTTGTAGCATTTATGATGCAGTGCAATATATACAAAGAAGTGCCTAGAGTAGAGCTCATGCTATCCAAATAGGCCTAAAATTGACAGTTAAATAAAAAACCCCACATTTTCAATAAGTTATCCATGAGATTGAAGCTTGACAGCCTAATTGCACCATTATTCGTATTAATTTGGAGTACTGGTTTCGTTATTGCCCGTTTAGCAATGCCATATGTGGAACCTGCCACCTTCTTACTTTGGCGGTTTGCAGGGGTTTTAGTGGCCATGGCATGCCTCAGTCTCGTTTGGAAAATTAGCTGGCCAAGCTGGCCTCAAATCAAGCACATTGCTGTGGCAGGAGTGTTGCTGCAGTTTGGTTATCTACTGGGTGTCTGGTTTGCTGTTCGCCTAGGTATGACTGCTGGTTTGGTTGCGATTATCGTTGGTTTGCAGCCCATCATAACGGCCTGGTTTGCCGCCTGGATTTCTGAAAAAGTGACTGGCCGGCAGTGGATTGGGCTGTGCTTTGGGTTTGCTGGTGTAGCCCTAGTGGTTGTAGAAAAAATTGGTTTTGCTCATATCCCCTTGTTTAGTTATATTCTCGCTTTTGCCGCCTTGCTATCCATTACTTTTGGCACCCTCTATCAAAAGAAGTTTTGTCCTGTATTTGACCTTCGCGCTGGGTCGTCGATTCAGTTTGGCGTATCAACAGTGCTTTGTTTCATCTGCATGTATTACTTTGAGTCTGGGGTTATGGTTTGGAATGCCCCTGTTGTGGGAGCTTTGCTTTGGGCAATTTTCCCACTGTCGATTGGCTCAATCAGCCTGCTCTTTATGATGATTCGTAAAGGAGCGGCAACCAAGGTAACAAGTCTCTTATATTTGACTCCACCAACAACTGCAGTAATGGCATGGCTCTTGTTTGATGAGCCCTTTACATTGATGATGGCTGGAGGCTTATTGCTCACCATGACTGGGGTGGTTCTAGTGAATCGCGGGCAAAAAATCGCTGTCGCTACGATTGCTGAATAAGTTCGTAATAAATTCAGCTTAGAGACAAAAGTTATTTATCATTCGGTATGTTAAAAGTTTTGGAAGGTATCTTGGGATGTGTTTGAATCGAATTTGGCTTATCGCAGTTGTTGGTCTAGTGTCATTTGGCGCTGCCACTTCTTTTCAGGTAAGTGCAGCCAATAAAGATTCGCAGCCAGTAAAGCAGAATAAGACACCCCTAAAAACAGAGCCTAAGAAAGCGGCAAAATCTTCCAAGAAGCCTAAGGTAGTTCGGACAACCGTTACACGTTCTAGTGAGCCTGTAGTTGAGGCTCGACCCTCATTTGCCACAGCGCTTGGCTTGCGTGGTCAACATGATGAGTTGAATCTGAAGTCTAGTGTTGCCATGGTTGTTAATCAAGATACTAAAGAAGTCTATTTTGAAAAAAATTCTGCGGTGAGTTTGCCGATCGCTTCCATCACAAAGCTGATGACTGCAATGGTGGTACTCGACTCCAAGTTGCCGCTCGATGAGACTATTGCCATTAATGCAGATGATGTTCATATCTATCGAACCTCACGCCTTGCTGGTGGCACAGTGCTGACCCGGGAAGAGGCATTGTTGTTGGCCCTCATGTCCTCTGAGAATCGTGCTGCATATACCCTTGGTCGAAATTACCCGGGCGGTATTCCGGCTTTTGTCGATGCCATGAATCGCAAGGCAAAGGAGATTGGGATGACGCATTCTCATTTTGCAGATCCCACCGGCTTAATGAGTGAGAATGTTGCATCTGCTGAAGATCTCACGCGCATGTTGAGTGCTGCCTACCAATACAAAATGATTCGTGAGTTTTCTACCTGGCCTGATCTGACGATGGTGATTGCTAAACGCCCGCAGAAGTTCTTGAATACCAATCGCTTAGTTCGCGCTGGTGACATGAATATCGGTTTACAAAAAACCGGCTTTATTAATGCAGCAGGTAAATGCTTAGTTATGCAAGCAAGGGTTAATAACACCCCATTGTTATTGGTTTTCCTGGACTCAGTTGGAACGCAATCGCGTTTTGCTGATGCGGTGAGGGTACGTGATTGGTATGAGCGCATGCCATCGGGTGAGCCCCATGCAATTCGTCGTTTAATGTAGGAATTACATTCCGACATCTAAACAGTTTTAGGAATTAGACTCGCTGATCTTGGGTTTGTAACCCATTCCTTTGGATATCTGGAGCGCTGTATCCCGCAAAAGTTTTAACCAGTCTGCTTGAATGCGATCGGTAGGGGAGCTCAATGAGAGGCCGGCTACTAATTTGCCGCTGTCATCAAAAATCTCAGCAGCCACACAACTGACGCCTAGCTCTAGCTCTTCATTGTCACGCGCATGACCTAGTTTACGCACTTGATTGAGTTCCGAATCTAGCTTTCCTAGTTCGGTAATGCTATTTCTAGTATGCCCAGCTAAGCCTGTACGCGTCACATAAGCTCGAACTTGGCCTGGGTCATCACTTGCCAGAAATAATTTACCAACCGATGTGAGGTGGAGTGGTGCTCTGCCACCAATGGCGCGAACAACCTGCATGCCTGAGCGCTCACTATAGGCGCGGTCAATGTAGACGATTTCATCACCTTGGCGAACGGATAAATTGATGGTTTCACCGGTGAGTTTATGCAAGGCCCTCATTGGACCTTGTGCTGCCTCACGAACAGATAAACGCGCCTTTACTAAATTGCCCAGCTCTAGCAACTTCAGGCCGAGTCGATAAGTACCGCCATCGCCACGCTCCACCAAGCGACAGGCTACCAAGTCATTCAGGATGCGGTGTGCTGTAGAGGGGTGTAAATCAGTTTCTTCTGCAAGGTTTTTAAGGCTGCTAGACTCCTCGTGAATGGCTAAGGCATCGAGCAGGCTCATCATGCGCTCAATTACCTGAATGGCTGTTTTGCCAGCCTCACCAGGTGCTTTTGGCATTTTTTCGGGTTTGCTCGTTGTCATTCTGTCAATTGTAGCGATTTTTGCTGAAATTGCACAATATGAAATTGCAAGACAAGGCTAAAAAAGCGTCCTACAGGCACTAAATAATTACTTTTTCAGTGCAGCAGCACACTCCGCAATCAGTTTGGGGCCGCGATAAATTAAGCCGCTATAGAGTTGTACTAGGTTGGCGCCAGCAGACACTTTTTCTTGGGCGTCTTTGCCGGACAGGATGCCGCCAACACCAATAATGGGGATAGCATCGCCTAAATATTCCTTCAGACTCTTCACTACTTTAGTTGAAGCTAGTCGCACTGGGGAGCCAGAGAGACCGCCAGCTTCTTGTCCAAACTCGAGCCCTTGAACAGCATCGCAGGCAATAGTTGTATTGGTGGCAATGATTGCATCAATCTTAAACTCCAGCAAAAGATCGGCAATGAGCTTGATATCGTTTTGATCTAAATCTGGTGCAATCTTTAAAAAGAGCGGTTTGCGAACACCATGCTGATCGCTCAGTGCCTCCCGCGCTAAATGCAGTGAGCCAAGCAAAGAGCGCAGCATGTCTTCGCCCTGAAGGGCACGTAAATTTTGTGTATTAGGCGATGAGATGTTGACCGTGATGTAGGAGGCAACTTCGTAGACTGCTTCCATTGCGGTGACGTAATCACTCGCAGCATTCTCGATAGGGGTGCTGGCATTCTTGCCAATATTTAAACCAACGATACCGCCGTTCTGCCAATAGGCAGAATTTCGCACGCGCTGAACACAGGCATCCACACCATCATTATTAAAGCCCATACGATTAATAATTGCTTGAGCTTGCGGTAAGCGAAACATGCGGGGCTTGGGATTGCCAGGTTGTGGTTTTGGTGTAACGGTGCCAATTTCTAAAAAGCCGAATCCCAAACCACCAAGCGCATCAATATGCTTGCCATCTTTATCCAAGCCGGCGGCAAGGCCAACTGGATTTGGAAAGGTAATGCCGCACAGAGTGCGTGGATCGAGAGCGGGTTGATCGATCAAGCAACGCAATACACCCCAGCGCTGCGCGCGATCTAAATTGCTAAGAGTAAGGTTGTGGGCTTGCTCTGGGTCTAAAGAAAAAAGCCAGGGGCGTAGAAGGGGGTAGCTATCGATCATGGGTTGTATTATGGCCCAATGATGGGCTGCCAGTGATCATCAATCAAGCCTTCAATGGGTTGAAACTTGGCCTTATAGGACATTTTTTCACTATTCTCAATGTAATAACCGAGATAGAGGTAAGAGAGGTCGAGCTCCAAAGCCTGTTGAATTTGCCACAGAATGCTGAAGCTGCCATAGCTTGCAGAGGGGTTGCTGGTATCAAAGAAGGTGTAAACGGAAGAGACACCTTGATCCAAGACATCAATCATGCTGACCATGCGCAGGCACCCCGGATTTGGATCGCTTGGACCATCTCGAAATTCAATAATTCTGGAATTCACTCGGCTTTGCAGTAGAAACTGCATGTATTGATCTTGGCTATCCTGGTCCATCTCGCCGCCAGAATGACGCTCATTTTGGTAGCGTTGATAAAGCTGATAGTGTTCCTCTTGGTAGCCTAGATTGAGAATACGAATATCTAGCCCGGCATGTTTTTTCCAGGAGCGCTTTTGACTGCGGTTGGGTAAAAAGTGTTGCACCGGAATGCGCGTGGCGGTACAGGCATTGCATTCATCGCAATACGGTCTATAGGTATACAAACCACTACGACGAAATCCTGCATTAACTAATTCGCCATATAAATCAGCATGTATTAAATGGGAGGGCGTCGCCACTTGGGAGCGTGCAATCTTCCCTGGTAGATAGCTACAGGGATAGGGCGCTGTTGCGTAAAACTGGAGTTCCGTTAAAGGAAGTTCGTTTAGTTGGGTCATAGCCAGTGACGCAGAATCTCTTTATCAAATTTCCAAGGTATCTCTATATTAGTTTGCTTTAGGGTAATTTGCAGGCGCGTTAAAAATTCATTTCTAGAAATCGGTGCAGCTCCCAGAGAGTTAAGGTGCGCAGTCTCTTGCTGGCAATCAATCATTTCTACCTGATGCTGTTTGCACCAAGCTGTAAGAGCAGCCAGGGCAATTTTGGAGGCGTCGGTTTGATGACTAAACATCGATTCACCAAAAACCATCCCGCCAAATGCTACGCAATAAAGGCCGCCAATCAGGCGCCCATTCTCTTTGACTGCAATGCTATGGGCATGATCTTGCTCATGAAGTTGGGTATAGGCATCCATGATTTCATGGGTGATCCAGGTGCCATCTTGATCTCTTCTTCGGGCGGTTGCGCAGGATCGAACGACTGCACCAAAATCATGATCAACCAGAATTTGTTTTTGAGGGTCTGCTAAAAAATGACGAATCGTTTTCTTTAAGGAGTCATGGCATTTAAATTTGCTAGGTTTTAGTACCATTCGAGGATTCGGGGACCACCACAAAACGGGCTGATTATCTGAGTACCAAGGAAAGATGCCCATTTGGTACGCTCGAGCTAACTGTCCGGGGTAAATGCGCTCACTCACAGCAATCAAACCGGGCACAGTCGGATCTGGATCCGGAAAATGAATGGGATTCGGAAATTCATCCTGAGATCCCAGCCAATTAATATTACTCATGCGCTTGTGATGTCTAGATTTTTTCTGTTGGCAAAATATCTCTACTGCGAACACTAAATTCACCGCCGGAAGCAAATACGCCTGCAGCACGATCAGCAAAAAACCATTCTAGAGTTTGCTTGACCGTCGGGAAGGCAATCTCAGTCCAAGGTATATCTTGCTCATTAAACAAGGCAACCTCTAAACTTTCTTCTCCGGCATGAAAGTCTGGTGAACTCATTGAGGCCAGATAAAAAAGATGAACTTGTTCTGCATGGGGCACATTCAGTAGAGAGTAGAGTGGGCCAATCTCAACAATGGCTCCAGCTTCCTCTTGTGTCTCTCGAGCTGCACCACTAGAGGTGCTTTCTCCAAGCTCCATAAATCCGGCCGGCAAGGTCCAATAACCATGTCGTGGCTCTATGGCGCGTCGACACAATAAAATTTCATCGCGATAGACTGGAATGCTACCAACCACATTACGTGGATTGAAATAATGAATACTTCCACAAGAGTCGCACACATGGCGTTCCCGCGAATCATCCACAGGAATTTTGATGCTAATAGGCGCTGCACAGTGGGAGCAAAACTTCATCCGAACTTTCTAAAAATGGGCGGGGATAAGACCGCGTAAGGCATTGCTAAGCATAATCTCTTTCGCATTGCGAAGATCGTCAATAGTCAGGTTCGCCTCATGGGCATTCCATCGCGGATCATTCAGCACTATTGATCGCATTACACCGGGTAGTAGGCCGGCGCAAACGGGTGGTGTAAGCCAGCGATCCCCGGATTTGATGAATACACTAGATCTGCCGCCTTCAGTAACGAAACCCTGCTCATTGGTGAAAAGAGCATCAAAGCCATCAAGCTCCTCTGCTAGTTTCCAAGCTTGATCATAGAGATTCCGACTGCTCACTTTGTGCCTCAATAAAACATTGCCAGAGTAAAGAGTGGCTTTGCTGGGATCGGGGAGAATGTCGCTTGCCCAAAATATCTTGACTGACTTTGGCAGCGGGCCAATGGGAGCAATTGTGCAACTCGGTTTACCTGTGTGATCTAGATCTAATCGCAATCGATGTTCGGTATCGCTAGGGCACTTTGCGCAGCCCATCTCAATAAGCTTGATGATGTCCACCAAGGGGTAGGGAATACCAAGCGCTAGAGCAGAATTAGCTAAACGCGCTAAGTGAAGTGGTAGGTGTTGAGTATGGCCTTGACTGACCAAGATGGTTTCAAATAAACCTAGCTCACTGGGTAGCTTGCTCAAGAAGGCCGCCTTGATTTGACACTCCTCCCATTCTTGCCCAGCCTCTGAATCAATCGTAATGCCGGCACCTATTCCTAGGGTAAGGGTTGAAGCATGCGTTTCTATATCTCGGTCAATTTCTAAGGTGCGAATAGGAACACTAAAAGCAAAGTCTCCATTGGGGTCTATCCAGCCTATTGCCCCACAATAGTAAGCGCGATCTTGAGGCTCCAATTCATGGATGATTTCCATGCTGCGCTTCTTGGGTGCACCAGTAACGGACCCGCAGGGAAAGACAGCATTCAGTACATCTCTTAATTCAATTCCTGGCTGTATTTCAGCCTGTACTGTAGATGTCATCTGCAGTACATCGCCGTACCTGTTGACTTCAAACAGCTCGGGAACGGTGACGGTTCCTGGCAAAGCCAGTTTACCCAGATCGTTGCGCAATAAATCAACGATCATGACATTTTCAGCTTGGTTTTTACTGTCTGCTGCTAACTGTTCAGCCGAATCGTTTAATGCGCTGGCTGTCCCTTTCATAGGCATCGCTTTTAAAGTATTGCCTTGCTTCTGGATAAATAACTCAGGCGATTGGGACAGAATACAGTTTGAGTCTTCCGCAATAAACGCACCAAATCTGCCGGGTTGACGATCTCTTAAGCGAGCATACAGAGCGATTGGGTCGCCGTAATTCTGTCCCGTAATTCGAAAGGTATGATTGATCTGGTAGGTGTCGCCATTGCGGATGTACTCTTGAATGGTTTGGATATCAGAGGTGAACTGCTTCTCATTGATAGAGAAACTCAGATTGCTTACGCCAGCAATTTGACAATCAGGATCCAAGGACGAAATTCTGTCCTTAATAAAGCGATCCACATTCCCCTTGCTTAGGCTCTCATAGGATTTGAAAGACCAGGCCTGAACTAAGGGGTGGCTTTTGTTTTCACTATCCACGCGCAGATCAATGTGATGAATATACTGCCCATATTCATAAGCAAAGGCGGCGACAACAAATTCACCTTGGGAAAGGGCTTTCTTGATGTCAAGAAGGCATTGATCGATTGCGGCAACAGTCTTTGAGCGGCTTGACTGTGGATAGACAGTCCAGCATTGAAGCGCGTGTTCGTAGAGTCGACTGCTAGGCTTTGCCTGAGTACTCTGGGCATCGTCTAGCAATATCATTTTTTAATGACTGATCTCAAATAATCTAGTTTGAGTTACTTTAAAACAGTAGCGGATTCAATCGTGACGGTCTTGCTTGGCACGTCTGACATACGACCCATTTTGGGAGCTGATGCAATCATGGTGGGGATTTTACGAATGGCATCAATCGTTTGAGTTCCGGAAATAACCTTGCCGAACACGGTATAGCCATTGCCCATTGCATTAGGATAATTTAAGCCTTCATTGTCTTTAACATTAATAAAGAACTGGGCTGTTGCTGAATCAGGATCAGAAGTGCGGGCCATAGCAATGGTGTATGTATCGTTCTTCAGCCCATTTTGAGCTTCTGAAACTACTGGTGCATTGGTTGGTTTTTGATTCATATCTGAAGTAAAGCCGCCGCCCTGAATCATGAAGCCATCAATTACTCGGTGAAAAATAGTGCCGTTATAAAAACCGCTGTTCACATAGCTCAAAAAGTTAGCAGTGGTTTTGGGGGCCTTTACAGAATCCAACTCAACAACAAAATTACCCATCGTGGTTTTGAATTCCACCTTAGGGCCTGCAAAACTTGCAGCGCTAGCAACTAGGCTGGTGATCATGAATAGGGAGGCAATGATTTTGCGCATATTAAGTATCCTTAAAAATCTAGAAAAAAGAGTAAGTGTGATTGTATTGCTCAAAGACCGGAAGGCACTTGGCCGGCATACCGATAAGCCGCCTCTTCAAACATATTGGGTCGATCCAAATAATCTAAAGCCCAATCAATGGTGTCAACACCCCAAAAAGCATGGCCTTGGATAACTAAAGTCGGCACGCCGAATGCGCCATCCGCTTTTGCGCACTCTGTATTGCTAATGAGTTTTGCTTTTATCTCAGGCGTCTCCGGCTTTGGCGTGTCCATAGCTAAGCCAAGGTATTGGCAGAATTCTGGCCAAGATAAATTGGGATCCTTACCTTCCACCCAAACATATTCGAAGGCCCGCCCAATCATTTCCCATTGGGCGTTTTGCTGGACTAGCAGACGTTGCGCCGCAACGGTAAGAAAAGGGTGGTGCTCAGGAAAGCGAAACGGTAGACCCAACTTTTCAGCGAGCCAGACGCAGTATTGATACGTGTGAGGGCGCTTTGCTTCAACTTCACCGGGACCGCGATTATCGGTTGCCCGAAATAGGCCGCCAAGCAAGATGGGGACGGGTTGAATATCAACGCAATTCTCAAGCCGATGGCGCTGCTTGATATAGAAATAAGAGAAGGGAGAAATGATGTCGTAATAGAGTTTGCCCTGAATTGGCATGGCGCTGATCCTATCCTGAATCATTTCTTGTTTGAATCTTCATCTAGTTTGCGTAAGAAGGCCATCTTCTCGGCAATCTGACTTTCTAGACCACGGTCCACTGGTTCATACCAATGGGGCTCCGCCATTCCTTCGGGAAGGTAGGACTCTCCTGCAGCATAAGCGTGCGGCTCATCATGGGCGTAACGATATTCTTTGCCATGACCTAACTCTTTCATGAGTTTGGTTGGGGCGTTGCGCAAATGATTTGGAACTGGTTTGCTTTGATCATTTGCAACATAGGCTCTTGCTGCGTTGTATGCCTTATAGCTCGCATTGCTTTTGGCGGCTATTGCTAAGTACACAACTGCTTGCCCAAGCGCTAATTCCCCTTCAGGTGAGCCCAGGCGCTCAAAAGTTTGAGCTGCATCATTGGCTAGTTGCATTGCTCGTGGATCGGCAAGACCAATATCTTCCCAGGCCATCCGGATAATCCTACGGGCAAGATAACGGGGGTCTGCACCGCCATCTAACATGCGGCAGAACCAATACAAGGCTGCATCTGGATTGGAGCCGCGCACCGATTTATGGAGTGCGGAAATTTGATCGTAAAAATGATCGCCACCTTTATCAAAGCGACGTGCTTGCACCGTTAACGCATTCTCAATGAATTGCTGATCTACTTTTTGAATCTGGGAATTAGGCGTCGAGACTGCATTACGCACTTGTTCAACTAGATTCAGCAATCGGCGTGCATCGCCATCTGCATGAGAAATCAGGGTATCGATTGCCGCTGATTCAAATTCAACATCTGGCATTGCGTATTCACGTGCTCGATCAAATAATTGCCTCAACTCTAAAGCGCTTAATGATTTCAATACATAGACTTGCGCGCGCGACAAGAGGGCTGAGTTAACCTCAAACGAGGGGTTTTCTGTAGTCGCCCCAATAAAAGTAAATAAGCCAGACTCAACATGCGGCAATAAGGCATCTTGTTGGCTTTTATTAAAGCGATGGATTTCATCAACAAACAGAATGGTTTGTCTGCCGTATTGAGACATGCTTTGCTGTGCTTGCTCGATCGCTTCGCGAATCTCTTTCACGCCAGCAAGAACAGCGGATATCGCAATGAACTCACGATCAAAAGCTTTTGCTGAAAGTCTGGCTAGTGTGGTCTTACCAACCCCAGGTGGACCCCAGAGAATCATCGAGTGCGGCTTGCCAGAAGCAAAAGCGAGATTGAGCGGTTTGCCTGAGGCTAGAAGATGCGCTTGACCAATGACTTCTTCAATCGTTTTTGGGCGTAAGGCTTCCGCTAAGGGTGGCGGAGGTGCTTGATCAAATAGATTGCCCATGTGTGCTGATTTAGTTCTGCACAAACAAAATGACTAGCGCGGCCCAAATTAAACATCCGGCAGAGACTAGCGTGAGTCGATTGCGCAAGGCGATGAACGCATTGCATGCCTCTTCACTGGAAAAATAGTATTGATAGGTTTCTTTATCAATATTGCACTGAATGACTAATGCGGATGCCAGGATCACCAACCCTACTGGTATGTAGATATGCAGCGCAACCCAGGCAACTAAGGCCGGTATCACACCCCAGATCCATGCGTTGCGATCTTCCCAGCGATCACCCGGAGGTGCTTTGCCTAAAGTATGTAGGTTAGCCCCCCAATGCAATGCCCCCATAAATGCAGTAATGATTGCCCCGTATCCAGCTAAGGATTCTGCGCTTAAATAATTCAGTGGAGTAGGGGCCAGCTGCACCATTAAGGCGAGACCGACAAAAGGAATTAGGCCTGCATAGGCTAATTTACGGACTAGAGGTGGCAATGGGTTCACAAAAACTTCTTTATTTGAATGAATGGGTAGTGATCAGGGAAATTATTGATCGTAGGTGTAGACGCCACGTCCAGTCTTGCGACCAAGGTAGCCTGCAGCAACCATCTCACGCAGTAGTGGGCAAGGACGATACTTTGAATCGCTGAAGTTCTCAAAATAGACTTCCATGACAGCTAGGCAAGTATCCAGCCCAATTAAGTCAGCTAATGCGAGTGGGCCAATGGGTTGATTGCAACCCAACTTCATGCCAGCATCAATATCTTCAGGGCTGGCAAGACCTTCATATAGAACAAAGAAGGCTTCGTTGATCATTGGTAACAAAATGCGGTTAACAACAAAACCGGGGGAGTTCTTGACGGTGACGGGCTCTTTGCCGATACGCTTAGCCATGTCAATAATGGCGGCATGTGTTGCGTCAGAAGTTTGCAGGCCTCGAATCACCTCAACCAAAGCCATCATCGGGGGTGGATTGAAGAAGTGCATACCAATAAAGCGGCTTGGATTGGAGTCTAGGGCGGCAAGCTTGGTAATGGAGAGTGAAGAGGTGTTAGTAGCAATGAGGGTTTCTTTGCTGACGATCTCGTCTACTTGTCTCAATATCTTTTCTTTAATAGCTTGATTCTCAGTAGCCGCCTCGATGACTAATTGCAGTCCTTTGAAGTCGGCATACGACGTACTACCTTTGATGCGTTTTAATGCTGCATCTTTGCCTTCAGTCGTGAGGGTTTCTTTTTTAACAAGGCGATCTAAGCTCTTGCTAATTTGACTCAAGCCACGCTCAACAGCAGCATCACTGATGTCGACCATCACCACATCTAGTCCAGCAACTGCGCATACTTGCGCAATACCATTGCCCATCGTGCCTGCACCAATTACACCGACCGATTGAATCTTCATGCTATTTCCTCTTTTGATACTGTGATGAACCAAATAATTGCTCTCTTGCTTTGTCGTCATGCAGGGGCTTACGTAATGCAGTTAATACTTCCACACCCCGTTTCACAGCTGGACGCTCACCAATCATCTCAAACCAGCGCTTGAAATGTGGATATTCATTGATATCGATGCCTTGGTTCTTCCAATTGCGCGTCCAAGGAAAAATGGCGATATCAGCAATTGAATAAGCCCTCCCGGCAATATAAGGATTATCTTTCAGTTGATGATCAATCACGCCATATAAACGCTTAGCTTCATTAGTGTAGCGATTGATTGCGTAGTCGATTTTCTCTGGTGCGTAGATCCGAAAGTGGTGGTTTTGCCCTAAAAGAGGCCCTAAACCGCCCATCTGAAACATCAGCCATTGCAGCACTTCGTATTTTCCGCGAGTGGATTTGGGTAAAAACTTCCCAGTTTTAGCGGCCAGATATAGCAGGATCGCTCCAGACTCAAAGAGGTGGATAGGTTTGCCATCTGGACCATGAGGATCTGTGATGGCTGGAATCTTGTTATTTGGGCTGATTGCCAAGAAGTCAGGCTTGAACTGATCACCGGCCCCAATATCAATTGGATGGGCAATCCAATCTTTGCCCAATCGATAGCCGCACTCCTCGAGCATGATGTGGACCTTATGGCCATTTGGCGTTGGCCAGCTGTAAACATCAATGATGTCTTTATGGGGTTTACTTATAGCCACGATGAATTCCTTTGTTATAGGTTTTGTAAACGCTCTAATGCTGCAGAAAGCGTTGCTTCTTTTTTCGCAAAACAAAAACGGATGACACCTGATTCCACTGGCTTCGCATAAAAAGCAGAAACAGGAATTGCGGCTACGCCAATCTCGGTAGTGAGCCAGGAGCAAAAATCGGCTTCACTTAACTTAGCTTGAGGAATACTCAGTGCAGTGTAATTAACGCACTGGAAATAGGTTGCTGGTGCCGGTAATAATGTGAAGCCAGTCTTTGCCAAGCCCTGGCTGAAGAAATCCCGTTTCGCTTGATAAAAAGAGGGCAGACTTAAATAATGCACTGGATTTTTTAGGTAGCTTGCCAAACCATATTGCATGGGTGTATTTACTGTAAATACATTGAACTGATGCACCTTGCGAAACTCATTCATCATTGCTACAGGTGCGGCTACATAGCCCACCTTCCAGCCTGTGACATGATAGGTCTTGCCAAAGCTCGATATCAGGAAGCTTCTTGCCGCTAATTCAGGATGACTTGCAATACTCTGATGAGCAAAGCTGTCATACACCATGTGCTCATAGACCTCATCACTCAAGATGAGTGCATTGGTGTTCCTGACTAAATCTGCCAAGCGATCAAGGTCGGCTATTTGCCACACCATGCCGGTTGGATTATGTGGCGTGTTGATGACGATGAGTCTGGTTGTGGGTTTGATTGCTTTTGCTAAATTATCCCAAGGAATTGAATAAGAATGTACGCATGCATTTTCATCGCGATTGGCAATCAACGATATAGCGATGGTCTTGCCTCCAGCTAAATCAATTGATGGGCGGTAGCTATCGTAGGCGGGCTCAATGATGACGACTTCATCGCCTGGACTGACGCACGACAAGATTGCCGTCATGATTCCTTGAGTGCCACCAGCGGTGATGGTGATTTCTGTCTCGGCGTTGTAGTCATGGCCATATAGAGCAGATATTTTCTGAGCAACGCCGTGACGCAATTCAGTGATCCCGGTCATCGGGGGATATTGATTGTGATCCGCCAGCATTGCTGTGTTGACTTCAGATATTAATTGTTGATCGCAAGGAAAGTCCGGAAAGCCTTGGCCTAGGTTGATGGCTTGGTGCTTTGCTGCAAGGGCAGACATCACCGTAAACACTGTGGTTCCCACCTCCGGCAGGCGGCTAGAAAATGCTGGTGTCAGAAGGGGGCTTTGGTCCATGCGGGCGGTTTAGGGCAGATAAGGTGTGTAGTCGCTAGAATGGTAGAAATTCATACTCAAATTGTGCCATGTTGATCGTCCTTTCACCTGCTAAATCTTTAGATTACAAAACCCCTGCCAAGGTTAAGGCCCCCACCTTGCCGGAGTTTGTCGCGGAATCCGCCAAGTTGATCACCGAGTTGAAGAAGCTATCGCCGCAGGAGGTCGCCAACCTGATGGGCTTGTCGGATCAGCTAGCCGCACTAAATGTAGGGCGTTATCGTGATTGGTCTAAGAAATTTAGCGAGGAAAATAGTAAGCCGGCTATTTATGCCTTTAATGGCGATGTGTACGATGGATTTGATGTCAAGACGCTGAATGCCAAGGGGATTGATTTTGCCCAGGATCACATTCGGATCTTGTCAGGTTTATATGGTGCGTTACGCCCCCTCGATCTGATGCAGCCCTACCGCCTAGAAATGGGTACCTCCTTCAAGAACATCCGAGGTAAGGATTTGTATGCTTTTTGGGGTGAGCGTGTGACTGATTCCTTAAAGCATATTTTGGAGACTCAAAAGAGGCCGACACTCCTCAATTTGGCCTCCGAGGAGTATTTCAAAGTATTACAAGCAAAGAACTTGGGTTGCCCAGTTATTTCTCCTGTCTTTCAGGATGCTAAAGACGGTAAGTACAAAATTATTTCCTTTTATGCCAAGCGGGCTAGGGGCTTAATGGCTCGGTATGTGGTTGAGAACCGGATCACTGATCCCGCAGAGTTGAAGGGCTTTAATTTAGATGGCTACAAATATGTTGCATCTGAATCCAGGCCAGAAAAACCCTTGTTTAGACGTCCCGAAAGAAAGTAGGAGAGCGCTCTATGGCTATTCATCGCACCAAATCCTCGCAACGAGCGTCACCAGATGTTGAGCGCCTTGTGGCGGATGCCATCTCTTTGGCGGCCTCTGGCAGTCAGATTGAAGATCGTTTTTGGGAAGAGCGTTTAAATATTCGCTTAATGCGTTTATTAAAAAGTCAAAATCAAAATGTGATTGATGCTGCTTTAGATCAAACATTCCGAATTAACACTGTAGCTTTCGAAGTGCTGGCTGATTCAGCGGAGACGCTGGCTGAATCACTCATGATGGAACATGAGGGTCAGAATTGGGATGTATTGTTATTGGCGTTACCAATCGTTGCGCATACCCGTTATCAAATTCCCTCGGGGGCTCTTCCAGCCAATGTCATTGAGTCAACCGCAGCTGCACTGCATAGCGCAATTGCTTCCACAGATACACGCTTAGCCATTGTTCCCTGGCTCTACAGTATTGATCAAATGCC
The DNA here is from genome assembly GCA_947448625.1 of Burkholderiaceae bacterium. GTDB lineage: Bacteria > Pseudomonadota > Gammaproteobacteria > Burkholderiales > Burkholderiaceae > Polynucleobacter. The sequence continues at coordinate 74,904 of CANFOT010000002.1, forward strand.
GCATTCCCATTGCCAAACACGCCTACTTACTGAAGCCTTAGCTACAGCGGCTATCACTGCTAGTGAGATTAAGTTGGAGCTTCGTGAGATGTCAGAGACGATTGCAGTATTGGCTGACCCACGCTTTATTATTGCCGCGGTTGCTGCGCCCTCTGGCACACCATTATTTCGCTGGCAAGCAGAATCACCGGCGCGACAAGAGCGGGGGGTCAGTCTAATTGGTTGGCAAAACACTATGCAAGAGTCGGTTGCCTCGCTCTTGCCGGGTTGCGAGTTTGAACTCTTGCTACCAGAAGCCTACTTCACCAACTGCCGTTTGGCAGATAAACAAGTGCGCCCATTAAGCATCCGTGCCGCTGTGAATTTTCTAGAGAGCACTCTTGGAGTCTTGCCCTCTGGATTGTCTTGCGTAGTAGGGGCGTTCGGTGAAGACCAAGCGGATGAGTATCGAATCTCTTTTAGCTTAAAAGGATCCTCCGATGTTGTTTATGGTGTGATTTGGCCTTTATACGATCGAGAAAGTGTTGCTAATGACGCCCTCAATGATTTGTCTGATGATGAAAGCCCTATGAAGCGGATTGCAGACGCAGTTCGTGACGCTGGTGTCGACGATGTCTTCCGTCATGCAATGCTATTTGATCCAGAGCTTTGCGATGATTGTGGAGCGCCGCTATTTCCTGATCGTTCCGGAGATGCTGTGCATGCGGAACTGCCAGATGATGCGCCAACTCAACAACCCTTATTTCATTAGCCGAATTTATTTCATCTTCAAAACTGAAAGATGCCAATAAAAAAGCCGAGAATGTCTCGGCTTTTTTATTGTGAAGCGCTTACTCTTAGTTCTGTGTAAATGGCTCTGAGTTAGCAAACAAGTGTGGGAGCTTGCCAGTTTTCATTTCAGCTGTTTGGCAGAAATCAGCCAGGCGAGTTCCAGACTTAATATTAAAAAGCATTGCCTTGTTACCTAGCACCACAAGATCATGCCCAGTAGTGGTGTTCTTGTAACGCAAGCTTCCTGGAAGAGAGTTTTCGCGCTTCAAGTCAAAGGTTTTGGATTCCCAGGTCAGGCGCACAGTTTCTGTTGTGCCTGAAGTTTTGAATTGTTTGCTTTCGCTACAAGTCCAAGTGGATACTTCTTCGCTAGCAATCGCTGATGCTGATCCCAGGAGACCAGTTAAAGCCAAGCTAACGACGAGAAGGTTTTGCTTCATGTGTATTGATCCTTATGAGAGGAGATGCTTAACGCCTGCTTGTTCTTCAAGCAATTCGTTCAGAGTGTGATTCATACGTTCACGCGAAAACTCATCGATTTCCAAGCCTTCAATCATTTTGTATTCACCGTTTTCGCAAACTACCGGATAGCCGTAGATGACTTCAGCAGGAATGCCGTACTCACCCTTAGATGGAATGCCCATCGTGACCCATTTACCATTAGTACCGAGAACCCAGTCACGAATGTGATCGATTGCAGCGTTTGCAGCAGAAGCTGCTGAAGACAAGCCGCGTGCTTCGATAATGGCTGCGCCACGTTTGCCAACTGTAGGAATGAAAGTGTCCTTATTCCATGCTGCATCATTGATGCTGTCTTTTACAGACTTGCCATCGATAGTTGCAAAGCGGTAGTCAGGGTACATGGTTGGGCTGTGGTTACCCCAAACAACTAATTTCTCAATATCAGCAACCGGCTTGTTCAGCTTGTTTGCCAATTGAGAAAGAGCGCGGTTGTGATCCAAGCGCAACATAGCAGTGAAGTTTTTCGCAGGAATATCTGGTGCGGATTTCATAGCGATGTAAGCGTTGGTATTTGCTGGGTTACCAACAACCAATACTTTGACCGTCTTCTTAGCAACCGCATTCAATGCTTTGCCTTGAGCCGTGAAAATCTGTGCATTTGCTGAGAGCAAATCTTTGCGCTCCATGCCTGGTCCACGTGGACGTGCACCGACTAAGAGGGCAATGTCAATATCTTTGAATGCTGTCATTGGGTCGGAGTGGGCTGTCATGCCAGCCAATAATGGGAATGCGCAATCTTCCAGTTCCATCATCACGCCAGCTAAGGCTTTTTGAGCTTTTTCGTCTGGAATTTCCAATAACTGGAGAATAACTGGCTGATCTTTGCCTAATAAGTCGCCATTAGCGATGCGAAAGAGTAGGGAATATCCGATTTGACCGGCTGCACCGGTGACTGCTACACGCATTGGGGCTTTTGCCATTACTAATAACTCCAGTTGAGGTTAATTAATGAAATCTTTTCTATTATCCATTCAAGTGTATGGACTTTCCATTTACACTGTCAATCATGTCTTATATAAGATATGAGATAAGGCTAAATTTTATCTAATTCAAGGTGTACTGGAGTTAATTTGTCACTGATATCCGAACCAATTGCCTCGTTTAGTCCGCTTTATGAGCAAATTAAGGCCATGATTTTGGCTAGTTTGCAAGCCTCCGAATGGTTGCCTGGCGACGCTATTCCTAGTGAAATGGAGCTTGCAGCTCGCTACGCAGTTAGCCAAGGTACGGTGCGCAAGGCAATTGATGAGTTGGCCGCTCAAAATTTACTGGTGCGTCGTCAGGGCAAAGGTACTTTTGTAGCCACCCACCAAGAGGAAGATTTTCAATATCGCTTTTTGCGGCTCGAACCTGATTCAGGCGAGAGACTCCATCTCAAAAACCAGTTTTTAGCCTGTGAAAACATTAAATCTGATGCTTATATTGCGAGATTGCTTAAATTAAAGGCAGGTGACCCGATTATTCGAATTGATCGAGTGCAGTCATCTGCGGGGCGGCCGATCGTTTTTGAGGAGATTTGGCTGCCAGAAGGGCGTTTTGAGGGGCTGACTTTAGGGGCTTTAAGTGCTTGGTCAGGGCCCATGTATGCCTTTTATGAAAGTAAGTACGCTACACACATGGTGCGCGCCGAGGAAAAAATTAAGGCTGTTTTGGCTAATTCAGAAATTGCAAAGCACTTACAAGTTTCGGAAGGCGCCGCCTTATTATCGGTTGAGCGCGTGGCTTTTACCTACGGGAATAAACCAGTAGAAATTCGGCGCGCAAGGTATGACACTTCTGATCAGCACTATGACAATAAATTGAACTAGGTAGTACACTCGAAAAATCAGTAAAAACCAGTATTTAACCCCTTTAAACGCTAAAAAGTACCCAACACCTTCAAGGTTTCCAATAGAATATGTTGCGACACAACAAAACCACACTGAACCTCCACCGAAAGATTGAGATTGCCCATGGTTGATGCACAGCAAAACTTAAAAAAAGATAGACCGGTTTATAGAAACATTGGTCTTGCCCAGTTGATCAAATACCGCCTACCTTGGGCTGGAAAAGTATCGATTCTTCATCGCATTAGCGGTGCGGCATTGTTTTTGATGTTGCCGTTCCTCCTATATCTCTTGGATCAAAGTTTGGCCTCAGAGTTGAGTTACCAAAAATTCCAAGCTATCACTGGCCATGTGTTGGTAAAAATTATTCTCCTGGGGTTGATTTGGTCTTTCTTGCACCATTTCTGCGCTGGTATCCGTTATCTCTTATTGGATTTAGAGATTGGTGTTGAAAAGCTTGATGCCAATCGCTCAGCTATTTTTGTATTTTTCCTGGGCCTAGCGTTATCAGCAGTTGTTGGCCTCAAACTGTTTGGCTTGTACTAAGCGTTTTTTCATTAAGGAAATCTAATGCCTATTTATCAAATCGGACCTAAGCGTTTAGTTGTTGGCGCTCATTACGGCCTTAAAGAATGGATTATTCAGCGTGTGACTGCCATCGTGATGGTGGTTTTCACAATCGTTTTGGTGCTCGACTATTGCATTACTGGTAGCGCCACTTATGAAGGTTGGGCTGCATTGTTTAGCAATCAGATCATGAAGCTCTTGACGCTTTTATTCTTCATTAGCTTGTTCTATCACGCTTGGATTGGTATCCGGGATATCTGGATGGATTACATCAAGCCTGTCAGCATTCGCTTAACACTGCAAGTGTTAACTGTTTTGTATCTCGTAGCCTGTGCGGCCTATGCCGTACAAATTTTGTGGAAAGTGTAATTCAATGACCGCGATTAAAAAAGCATTGCCACGCCGTCGTTTCGACGCGGTAATTATTGGTGCAGGTGGTTCAGGTATGCGCGCTTCTTTGCAGTTAGCGGAAGCCGGCCTGAATGTTGCAGTGTTAACTAAGGTTTTCCCAACCCGCTCACATACTGTTGCTGCACAGGGCGGTATCGGCGCCTCACTGGGTAACATGAGCGAGGATAACTGGCACTATCACTTTTATGACACCATCAAAGGTTCTGACTGGTTGGGTGACCAGGACGTGATTGAATTTATGTGTCGCGAAGCTCCTAAAGTTGTTTATGAGCTAGAGCATTTCGGTATGCCTTTTGACCGCAACCCAGATGGCACTATTTATCAGCGTCCGTTTGGTGGTCACACGGCTAATTACGGCGAGAAGGCCGTGCAACGTGCTTGCGCAGCTGCCGACCGAACTGGTCATGCAATGTTGCACACTTTGTATCAACGTAACGTTCGCGCAAAAACTAACTTCTTTGTAGAGTGGTTGGCACTAGACCTCATTCGCGATGACGCAGGTGATGTTGTTGGTGTAACTGCGCTTGAAATGGAAACGGGCCAGGTTTACATCTTGGAAACTAAAGTAGTCATGATGGCTACCGGTGGTGCAGGCCGCATTTGGGACGCATCTACAAACGCATTTATTAATACTGGCGACGGTATGGGTCTCGCGGCTCGTGCAGGCATTCCATTGGAAGATATGGAGTTCTGGCAATTCCACCCAACTGGCGTAGCTGGTGCGGGTGTGTTGTTGACGGAAGGTTGCCGCGGTGAAGGCGGTATCTTGCGCAACAAAGATGGTGAGCGCTTTATGGAGCGTTATGCGCCTACCTATAAAGACTTAGCACCACGCGATTTCGTTTCTCGTTGCATGGATCAGGAAATTAAAGAAGGGCGCGGTTGCGGGCCTAACGGTGATTATGTAGTTCTCGACTTGACGCATATTGGCGCCGAGACAATCATGAAGCGTTTGCCTTCTGTGTATGAGATCGGTATTAATTTTGCTAACGTTGATGTGACTAAAGAGCCAATTCCCGTTGTGCCAACAATTCACTATCAGATGGGCGGCATTCCTACTAATATTAATGGTCAAGTGGTGGTACCTGCAAATGGTAAGCATAACGAGATTATTAACGGCTTGTATGCCATTGGTGAGTGCTCTTGCGTATCCGTTCACGGTGCTAATCGTCTGGGCACAAACTCCTTGCTGGACCTGTTGGTGTTTGGTCGTGCGGCAGGTAATCACATTGTGGCGATGGATCTCAAGAATCGAGAATTCAAGCCATTGCCTGCGAATGCTGGCGAACAAACTTTGGCTCGTATTGCCGCTCTTGATAACTCCACCTCAGGGGAGTATGCGCAAGATGTTGCGAATGATATTCGCAAGACTATGCAGAAATATGCTGGCGTATTCCGCAATCAAGAATTGATGGACGAAGGTGTTCGTCAAATGGCAAAGTTGACTGAGCGCGCTAAAAACTTGTGGCTTAAGGATAAGTCTGAGATTTTCAATACAGCACGTATCGAAGCGCTGGAAGTTGCTAACTTGGTTGAGACCGCTAATGCAACAATGATTTCTGCAGCTGCCCGCAAAGAAAGTCGCGGCGCACATTCGCATGATGATCATCAAGAGCGTGATGATGACAACTGGATGAAACACACACTTTGGTATAGCGAAGGCAATCGCTTGGATTACAAGCCGGTTGTTCTGAAGCCATTGACTGTTGAGTCTTTCCCTCCTAAAGAACGTACTTTCTAAGCGAAGAGAAATTAAAAATGAGTGATATTCGTATATTTGAAATTTACCGCTACGATCCAGATGTCGATGCTGCTCCACGCATGGAGCGTTACGAGCTTGAATTGACTGGTGAGCGCATGTTGTTGGATGCCTTGATTTCTCTTAAGAAACAAGATGAAACGATTTCCTATCGTCGTTCATGCCGTGAAGGTGTTTGTGGCTCTGATGCTATGAACATTAACGGTAAGAATGGTTTGGCTTGCTTAACCAATATGTTGACCTTGCCTAAGGTGATCACATTACGTCCATTGCCTGGTTTGCCAGTTGTGCGTGACTTGATCGTCGATATGACTTTGTTCTTTAAACAATATTTGTCTATTAAGCCTTACTTGGTTAATGACAATCCGTTTCCGGAGAAGGAGCGCCTCCAGAGCCCCGAAGAGCGTGAAGAGTTGAATGGTTTGTATGAGTGCATCTTGTGTGCATCATGTTCAACCTCATGCCCATCTTTCTGGTGGAATCCAGATAAGTTTGTTGGCCCGGCTGGTTTACTTCAGGCATATCGCTTCATTGCTGATAGCCGTGATGAAGATACCGCACAGCGTTTGGATAACCTGGAAGATCCGTATCGTTTATTCCGTTGCCACACCATTATGAATTGTGTGGATGTTTGCCCTAAGCATTTGAATCCAACCAAGGCAATTGGCAAGATCAAGGAATTGATGGTGCGTAGGGCGGTATGACCCTTAGCAATGCAGAGTTGTATCGCCTAAAAAGTGATGCCCGCAGGGGTCTGCTTGAGAACGATTTAATTCTGCAGCGTTTTTTTGAGCGCTACGGCGCTCAACTCAATGCGGAAGATGGAGCGGTATTAACCCAGCTGCTGGCACTAGATGACAATGACTTGATGGATTTGCTAATAGGTCGTAAAGATTCTGTGGCAGCGGTGGAAAAAGAGGCTGATAAGCCATCTTTTAAGGCGGTTTTACAAAGGCTGAGACAGAAGTAATTCAGCATTTTGGTGCAATAGTAGTGCTGACGCATGATCAAATAGTGTATTAATCATCAATTTGAATGACTAAGGATTAGAAATGATTGAATCGGACATCAAGGCAAAATTATCGTTTTCGGACGGCACACCAGATATCGACTTGCCAATTTATAAAGGCACGATTGGTCCTGACGTAATTGATATTCGCAAGCTTTACGGTCAAACCGGTAAGTTCACCTACGATTCAGGCTTTCTGTCTACAGCCTCATGCAATAGCAAGATCACCTATATCGATGGCGATAAAGGTGAACTGCTCTACCGCGGTTATCCAATTGAAGATCTCGCCCATAACTGCGACTTCTTGGAAGTTTGCTACCTGTTGTTGAATGGTGATTTACCAAACGCCAAGCAGAAAAAAGATTTCGAAGAGCTGGTCATGCATCACACGATGGTTCATGAGCAAATGCAATTCTTCTTGCGCGGTTTCCGTCGTGATGCACATCCAATGTCAGTATTAACAGGCTTGGTTGGTGCGATGGCCGCTTTCTATCATGATGAAATCGATTACAGCGAGCCGCATGCTCGTGAAGTTGCTCAGATTCGCTTGATTGCGAAGATGCCAACGTTGGTTGCGATGGCCTATAAGTATTCTGTTGGTCAACCTTTTATCTATCCTGACAACTCTTTGTCATATACCGCAAACTTCATGCGCATGATGTTTGCAACTCCATGCGAAGAGTACAAAGTCAACCCAGTATTGGTACGCGCTTTGGATCGCATTTTCACATTGCATGCTGATCATGAGCAAAATGCCTCCACTTCAACAGTACGCTTGTGCGGATCTTCCGGCACCAATCCATTTGCTGCTATCTCTGCTGGTATCGCTTGCCTCTGGGGCCCAGCACACGGTGGTGCCAATGAAGCTTGTTTGCAGATGCTCAATGAAATCCAAGCAAATGGTGGCGTAGATAAGATCCATGAATTTATCGCCCAAGTTAAAGACAAGAACTCTAGCGTTCGTTTGATGGGCTTTGGTCACCGTGTTTATAAAAACTTCGACCCACGTGCAAAACTCATGCGTGAAACTTGCCATGAAGTATTGAAAGAAATGGGCCTCGAGAACGATCCATTGTTCAAGCTGGCGATGACTCTTGAGAAGATTGCCTTGGAAGACGAATATTTCGTTAGCCGCAAGCTCTATCCAAACGTAGACTTCTACTCTGGAATTGTTCAGCGTGCTTTGGGTATCCCAACCGAAATGTTTACTTGTGTATTTGCATTAGCAAGAACAGTGGGCTGGATTGCTCAATGGGAAGAAATGATTACTGATCCTGAGTACAAGATTGGTCGTCCGCGCCAGCTCTATGTTGGCGAAACTTCCCGCAAGGTTCCTAGCATCTCTGTTCGTAAATAAAAGCTTTAGAGGGTATTCATGTCACGCACGCTTTACGACAAATTGTGGGATGACCATGTCGTCTATTCTGAACAAGATGGCACCGCCACGATTTATATTGATCGTCAGTTATTGCATGAGGTGACAAGCCCTCAAGCTTTTGAGGGACTGAGCCTGGCCAAGCGCCCGGTGTGGCGCATTTCTGCCAATCTAGCGGTTTCAGATCACAACGTTCCAACGACAGATCGCTCCGAAGGAATCGCGGATCCAATTTCTAAATTACAAGTAGATACATTGGATCAAAATTGTGATGCCTTTGGTATTACTCAATACAAAATGAACGATCTCCGCCAAGGCATTGTTCACGTCATTGGACCGGAGCAGGGCGCTACCTTGCCTGGCATGACTGTAGTCTGCGGTGATTCACATACAAGTACTCATGGCGCTTTTGGCGCACTGGCATTTGGTATTGGTACATCTGAAGTGGAGCATGTATTGGCCACCCAAACCTTGCTCATGAAAAAGAGTAAGAATATGTTGGTAAGGGTGGATGGACGCCTTCAGCCAGGTTCCACCGCAAAAGATATCGTGCTGGCTGTCATTGGCAAGATTGGTACTGCTGGTGGCACCGGTTACACAATTGAGTTTGCAGGTGAAGCGATTCGCAATTTGTCTATGGAAGGTCGCATGACCCTCTGCAATATGGCAATTGAGGCAGGCGCTCGTGCTGGACTTGTAGCTGTTGATGAAACTACCATCGAATACATTCAAGGCAGACCTTACGCACCTAAAGGCGAGGCTATGCGCCATGCTTTGCAATACTGGCGCACCTTGCATTCCGATGTGGATGCGAAGTTTGATGCCGTCGTAGAGTTGCGTGCTGAAGAGATTGCTCCTCAAGTAACTTGGGGCACCTCACCAGAAATGGTTTTATCTATTAGCGATCGTGTTCCTGATCCTGAGAAAGAGCGTGATGCAAATAAACGTTCAGCCATGGAGCGTGCTCTTGAGTACATGGGTCTTGTTCCAAACACCCCATTAAGTAATATTTCGATTGATAAGGTATTTATCGGTTCCTGCACCAATAGTCGGATTGAAGATATTCGCGCTGCCGCTAAGGTTGTAGATCGTCTTGGAAAAAAAGTTGCCGCTAATGTCAAATTAGCATTGGTAGTGCCTGGATCTGGATTGGTAAAAGCCCAAGCAGAGCGTGAGGGTCTGGATCGTGTATTTAAAGCCGCTGGCTTTGAATGGCGTGAGCCTGGTTGCTCCATGTGCCTAGCCATGAATGCTGATCGCCTAGAGCCAGGTGAGCGCTGCGCCTCCACATCGAATCGTAACTTTGAAGGTCGCCAAGGTAATGGCGGAAGAACACATTTAGTTAGTCCGGCAATGGCAGCTGCTGCTGCGATTGAAGGTCACTTTGTTGATGTTCGTAAGATTTCTTAAGGAATTACAGTGTTTAAATGGTCTTCTTTCACAATGATTAAAAAATTAACAATTGTTGCTGTCGCAGGAATCCTTCTTTCCGCTTGCAGCAATATGATGGAAGGTCTTGGTAAGGATATGCAAACCATGGGTAATTCTATGGGTGGTAACTCTACCAATACCAATCAATCCCAAACTAAAGGGAAAGATGTTGTGGTGACGCCGGTTAAGTAAGCGCACTGTAGACATTTAGCAAAGAAATTATGGAAAAATTTACGGTATATAAAGGCTTGGTTGCTCCGCTAAATCGCGAGAACGTTGATACCGATGCCATCATCCCAAAACAGTTTTTGAAGTCAATTAAAAAAACAGGCTTTGGTCAAAACTTATTTGATGAATGGCGTTACCTTGATCATGGTGAGCCCGGTCAGGATTGCAGTAACCGCCCAATTAATCCAGATTTTGTTTTAAACCAGCCCCGCTATAAAGACGCAGGAATTTTGCTGGCTCGCAAGAATTTTGGCTGCGGTAGCTCCCGCGAGCACGCGCCTTGGGCTTTAGATCAATACGGCTTCAGAGCGGTTATTGCACCTAGCTTCGCTGATATTTTTTACAATAATTGCTTTAAAAATGGCCTTTTGCCAATTATTCTGACCGAACTACAGGTTGACCATTTATTCAATGAAACACTGGCTTTTAGTGGATACCAGCTCACAATTGACCTGGAAACTCAACAGGTGCTAACCCCTGATGGAACCGCATATAGCTTTGATGTGGCGCCATTTAGAAAGCATTGCCTGCTCAACGGCTTGGACGATATTGGCTTAACCCTGCAACATGCAGATAAAATCAAGGCTTACGAAGCTGAGCGCATCCTCAAGATGCCTTGGCTTGCTACACAACTGCCGTAGTTTTATAGAGTTAAAGGCCTTTCATGAAAATTGCAGTCCTACCGGGCGATGGTATCGGCCCGGAAATCGTTGCTGAAGCCGTTAAAGTGTTAAACGCGCTTGGCCCTAAATTTGACCTTGAGACAGCTCCCGTTGGCGGCGCTGCTTATGATGTCGCTGGACATCCATTACCCCCCGCAACTTTAGAGCTTGCTAAAAAAGCAGATGCTATTTTGTTTGGTGCAGTTGGTGACTGGAAATACGACACGTTGGCACGTGAACTTCGTCCTGAGCAGGCCATCTTAGGTCTGCGTAAACATTTGGAATTGTTTGCTAATTTTAGGCCCGCTATTTGCTATGACGAGCTTACTGCCGCATCAAGCCTGAAGCCTGAAATTGTTAGCGGCCTAGATATATTGATTATTCGCGAGCTCAATGGTGACATCTACTTTGGTCAGCCGCGCGGTATTCGCACTTCTGAACTACCTTTATTTAAGGGTGCGCGCGAAGGCTACGACATGATGCATTACAGCGAGCCAGAAGTGGAGCGTATTGGACGTGTAGCTTTTGAGGCGGCGCGTAAACGTGGCAAAAAAGTCTGCAGCGTAGATAAGGCCAATGTATTAGAGACTTCACAACTCTGGCGCGATGTCATGATTCGTGTTGGTAAAGATTACCCGGATGTTGAGTTATCCCATATGTATGTTGATAACGCAGCAATGCAATTGGTCAAAGCACCAAAAGCATTTGATGTCGTTGTCACCGGGAACTTGTTTGGCGACATTCTCTCGGATGAGGCATCAATGTTGACTGGCTCAATCGGTATGTTGCCATCCGCCTCATTGGATAAAAACAATAAAGGCTTATACGAGCCAAGTCATGGCTCAGCGCCGGATATCGCTGGTAAAGGCATTGCTAATCCATTGGCAACCATTCTTTCTGCTGCGATGATGTTGCGTTACTCATTGGGTATGCCGGCTGAAGCTAAGCGTATTGAGGCGGCCGTGCAAAAGGTCTTATCTCAAGGCTTGCGTACTGCTGACATCTATACCGAAGGCACAACCAAGGTTTCTACTGTAGAAATGGGCGATGCCGTGGTTGCTGCTCTTTCAAAATAAGAATTTCCCCATTCAAAATACTTCATCACTCTGAATAGATAGTTGATCATCATGGCAAATACAAAAACACCATTAGTAGGCTTAGTTGGCTGGCGCGGTATGGTTGGTAGCGTTCTCATGGAGAGAATGCTGGCCGAAAAGGATTTTGACCTAATTGAGCCTGTATTCTTTAGTACCAGCCAAGCTGGTGGTGAGGTGCCACTTTTGAATGGTCAGAAAGTTACTCAGAGTGAAAATGCCTTGCTTGATGCGAATGACATCAAAGCGCTGTCACGTTGCGACATTATTTTGACCTGTCAGGGCGGTGACTATACCAATGAGATATTCCCGCAACTCCGTGCTGCTGGATGGCAAGGTCACTGGATTGATGCTGCTAGCGCTCTGCGTATGAAGGACGATGCTGTATTGGTTCTGGATCCAGTGAATCGTTCAGTGATTGATAAGGCACTAGCTGCTGGTGGAAAAAACTGGATTGGCAGTAACTGCACTGTTAGCTTAATGATGATGGCGATGGGTGGTTTAGTTAAGGCCGACATGGTTGAGTGGATTAGTGCCATGACTTATCAGGCGGCTTCTGGTGCTGGCGCGCAAAATATGCGAGAGCTACTATTGCAAATGGGCGCTTTGCGTGACAGCGTTGCAACCGAATTGGCTGATCCTTCGTCATGGATTCTGGACATCGATCGTAAAATTACAGAGACATTGCGCTCGCCCGATTTTCCAAAGAAGAACTTCCGCAATACCCCTTTGGCGGGTAGCTTGATACCCTGGATTGATGTGCCTGTTGAAAATGGACAAACTAAAGAAGAGTGGAAGGGTGGTGCTGAGTTCAACAAGATCCTGGGTCGTCCGGCTTTCAGAACACCAGGAAGTATTCCAATTGATGGTCTGTGTGTTCGTGTTGGCGCCATGCGTTGCCACTCACAAGGCTTAACCGTCAAGCTCAAAAAAGATACTCCATTGAAAGAGATTGAAGCAATCTTGGCCAATGACAATCAGTGGGTGAAAGTGATCCCAAATGATCGTGAGACTACTGAGCGTGAATTATCTCCAGCGGCAATTAGCGGTACCTTAACAGTTCCAATTGGCCGCTTGCATAAGATGGCTATGGGACCTGAATATCTTGGCGCCTTTACTGTGGGTGATCAACTTTTATGGGGCGCTGCTGAACCATTGCGTCGTATGCTCCGTATCTTGTTAGAGCACTAATGTTCAGATTTAGCCAAATTCAGTTTGCAAAAGCGCTTTGCTTAGTTTGGCTCAGTTGGTCGTGTGCAGCCTCGGCTATTTCTCTTGGCTCCCCAAAACTCCTTTCTAGACCTGGTGAACCCCTCAAGGTAGAGTTCCCAATTCGGGTTGGGGCAGATGAGCAGTCAGCACTCTCCAGCTTAAATGTGGGTATTGCCAATAAGGCTGCCTACGATCGCTTGGGCATTTCTCAAAAGATACTTGCACTCAATCCTCAGGCGATGATTTATCGCAATCAACAAGAGCGGTTGATGGTCTTGCTCGAAACGGTCGAATCTGTTCCTATTGAGGATGATCCATTCCTGGACGTCTTGGTGACATTAAATTGGTCTGCAGGCAGCCTCACTAAAACCTATACATTGTTGCTTGACGATACCCAAAAGATCCTGGTAAGACCAGGTCAAACACTTTCAGAGATAGCGGCACAATTGGCACCTCAGTTGCAGGGTGCAACGCTAGATCAAACCATGATGGCTCTTTTTAGGGCCAATCCAGATGCATTTGCTAGCGGGAGCATTAACCGACTTGAGGCTGGCGCTGAGCTCAATCAACCCAATCAAGCTTTGCTACGTTCGATTAGCCCAGCAGAGGCTCAACAATTTGTTTCTGAGTCAAATGCCCAGTGGTTATCAGAGCGAGAGTCGAAGAGTGGGGCGCAAGGTAAGAATATTGCTAAAAATAGTGCAGAGGCAGCAGCTAAGGATCGACTCAAAATTGGTTCAAGTGCCGAAGGCAGTTCAGAGGAGCGACGTTACACAGAAGACCTCGTTGCGCAAGAAAAAGCGCTTGAGCAAACTCGTGTGCGCGTAGCCGAACTTGAAAAGAATATTGCAGACTTGCAGCGCTTGCTTGACCAAGCAAAGGGCAAGTCATTGGAATCCGAAAAAAATAATGGATCATTTAATTTGGGTGGATATGCACCAGCGATCTTTGCTTTAGTAATGATGGGCCTTACAGGTTTACTGCTTTGGTTGTTAGCAAAAAATGCTCGCCAGTCTGAAGCGCGCAATTTTTCAGGCAACATCTCTAAAAAAGCTGCCGCCCCCAAAGAGCATCATTCATCTCTTGACGCAATGCCAGATCGTGCTAAGGCATTGTTTGCGGGAATTGATTTAGATTTAACGCCTGCCAATAAATCGACGCAGCTCCCGGCTATCGAGATAAACCCACTTGCTGATGCTCTGCGGGTTAAGTTGAATTTGGCTCGGGCATATATCACCATTGAAGATTTTGCTGCAGCCAAAAAATCTCTTCAAGAAATTGTTCAAATCGGTGGGTCAGTTGATCCTGCGATTACGGTAGAGGCCCAGGGCTTACTATCTAAACTGTCAGACCGAAATAGTTAAGTATCACCATGCGGATCGCCTTGGGTCTTCAATATGATGGCAGCCCTTATTCTGGTTGGCAGTCTCAGGTAAACCAAAGCACGATTCAAGATGAACTAGAAATGGCTATTTCAGCTTTTGTGGGTGCTGATGCACTCAAATCTAATTCTATCCGCGTGGTTACGGCTGGTAGAACGGATACAGGTGTGCATGCTCTAGGTCAAGTTATTCACTTTGACGTTGAAGTTGAGCGAGAAAACTGGTCTTGGGTCCGGGGGGTCAACACATTCCTGCCCGAATCAATAGTAGTAAATTGGGCTCAAGTGGTTTCAGAAGAATTTAGTGCTCGTTATTCTGCTCATGAGCGTACTTATATCTACGCATTACACGCAGGACCCTGCCGCTCTCCCATGGCAGCAGATCGTGCAGGTTATGTGATGTTGCCAGCAGATCGCTGGTTTGATGTTGATGCAATGAGGCAGGCCGCTCAATGTTTGATTGGTGAGCATGATTTCACCTCATTCCGCTCTTCGGAGTGTCAAAGTAAGACTCCGATCAAGACCATGTATTCCATTGAGATATTCTCCAATGAGCCTTGGTTATATTTCAAGATTAAAGGGAATGCCTTCTTGCATCACATGGTGCGTAACTTAGTTGGTAGCTTTATCCAGATTGGTGTTGGGAAGCAAAAAGCTGAATGGATGGCAGAAGTCTTGGCTGCTAAAGACCGTAGCATTGCTGCGCCTACTTTTTCTCCGGCTGGCCTGTATTTAGCTCAAATTGCTTATCCTGAAGAGTTTCATATCCCAAAACCCTGGCTTGAGAATTCTTGGTTGCCCAAGACAGTTTTTGCCTAAGCGGGTCTTTATTTGCTCAAGGCCTTATCATTTCGCCTATGGGCTTACTTATTAACTCTCCAGGCAGAACCAGAGTCAAAATCTGTGGCTTAAAGACGCCCGCAGACGTTGATGCTGCGGTTGCCGCAGGCGTGGATGCAATTGGCCTGGTGTTCTATCCACCCAGCCCACGGGCTGTAAGCCCTAATATTGCCGCTGCTTTGATCTCTAGACTTCCATCTGGGGTAGATGCTGTCGGCTTGGTGGTAAACGCGACAGATGAAGAATTTGAGGCTATCAGGGCAGTTGCCCCCATCACTTTATGGCAGTTTCATGGGGATGAATCTCCTGAGGAATGTGAGCGCTTGGCTGCAGGTCAGCCATGGATGAAAGCTGCCCGTGTTGGAGCTGGCTTCGCGTTTGATGATTTTTCCCTACAATATAGTCAAGCAAATGCCTTTTTGCTCGATGCCCTAGTGGAGGGTTATGGTGGAGGGGGCGTTCCTTTTGATTGGTCGGGAATTCCACAAGCATGGATAAGCGCAAACGCGCCTCAGGTCGTTTTGAGTGGTGGGTTGAACGTTCACAACGTGGGCGAAGCCATTGCTCGTCTGCATCCTTGTGCGGTTGACGTCTCTAGTGGCGTAGAAATTAGCAAGGGCGCAAAAGATCATGCCTTGATGAGGCAGTTTGTCGAGGCGGTGCGTGCGGCAGACGCAAGCACATCACTCTAATTATTTGCTGTAACTAATCAAAAGAGGTATTTATGTACGATAAGCCAGATGCACGAGGACACTTCGGTCCCTATGGTGGCGTATTTGTTTCTGAGACACTGATGTTTGCCCTGGATGAGCTCAAAGCAGCTTACGCAAAATATCAACACGATCCCGAGTTCTTGGAAGAATTTCATTACGAGCTTAAGCATTTTGTAGGTCGTCCTTCGCCGGTCTATCACGCAAAGCGTTGGAGTGAGATGTTGGGTGGTGCGCAAATTTATCTTAAGCGTGAGGATTTGAATCACACCGGCGCACACAAAATTAATAATGTAATTGGTCAAGCAATGTTGGCTAAGCGCATGGGTAAGCCGCGCATCATCGCTGAGACGGGTGCAGGACAGCATGGTGTTGCTACGGCAACTATTTGCGCACGCTTTGGTTTGGATTGCACCGTATACCAAGGTTCTGTTGATGTAGCGCGTCAAGCGCAAAATGTGTTTCGTATGAAATTACTGGGTGCAAAAGTTGTGCCTGTTGAGTCAGGAACTAAGACCCTAAAAGATGCCCTGAATGAAGCGATGCGGGATTGGGTTACGAATGTTGAAGATACCTTCTACATTATCGGTACCGTTGCTGGGCCTCACCCATACCCCATGATGGTGCGAGATTTTCAAAGTGTGATTGGTGAAGAGTGCAAAGTACAGATGCCGGAACTCACAGGCCGTCAGCCTGATTATGTGTTGGCTTGTGTTGGGGGTGGCTCTAATGCTATGGGGATTTTTTATCCATATATCGATTTTCCAGAAGTCAAATTAGTTGGTGTTGAAGCTGCCGGTCATGGCTTAAATAGCGGCCTTCACTCTGCAGCGCTTTGCGTAGGAAAGCCAGGCGTATTGCATGGTAATCGCACTTATTTGTTGCAAGATGAGAATGGTCAGATTTCTGAAACCCATTCTGTTTCTGCTGGCATGGATTATCCCGGTGTGGGTCCTGAGCATGCTTGGTTAAAGGATTCTGGTCGAGCTGATTATGTCGCGGTGACTGATGAAGAGGCGCTAAAGGCTTTTCATGATTGTTGCCGTATCGAAGGCATTATTCCAGCTCTAGAGTCCTCCCATGCGATTGCATATGCATGTAAATTGGCGCCAACGCTCTCTAAAGATAAAACGATCTTGGTGAACCTATCTGGCCGTGGCGATAAAGATATGCATACGGTTGCACAAGCTACTGGCTCCGAAGGTTAATTCGAAGTCAATCACGAACTCACATAAAAATAATAATTACGAATTGCCATGTCAAAAATTACTGCACTCTTTAATGAACTAAAAGCTTCTGGCAAAAAAGGACTCATCCCCTTTATTACTGCTGGTGACCCAGATCCAAAACTCACTGTTGAGTTAATGCATGCATTGGTTCGCGGCGGTGCAAACGTTATTGAGCTCGGCGTTCCTTTTTCCGATCCGATGGCGGATGGTCCGGTGATTCAGCGGTCGTCTGAAAGGGCGCTCTCTCAGGGTGTTACGCTTCACGGCTGCTTAGATATGGTGAAAGAGTTTCGCAAACTTGATATCAAGACGCCAGTTGTTTTGATGGGTTACGCCAACCCTGTCGAACAAATGGGGGCTGAGCGCTTTGCAACAGAGGCAAAAGCGGCTGGTGTAGATGGGGTGCTGATTGTGGATTACCCACCAGAAGAGTGTGTTGATTTTGCCGCCCGAATGAAGGTGGCTGGCGTGGATCCTATTTTCCTATTGGCACCCACTTCATCACCAGAACGCATTAAGGATGCAGCCAAAATAGCTTCTGGTTATATCTATTACGTGTCCATGCGTGGTGTAACTGGGGCTTCCCACCTCAATACCCAGGATGTCGCCAGCATCATTCCTAAGATTCGTGAGGCTACCTCAATCCCGATTGCGGTCGGTTTTGGTATTAATGACGCCGAAAGTGCCCGTGCGGTATCAAAAACAGCGGATGCGGTAGTTATTGGCAGTCGAATTATTCGGCTTTTGGAGGATTCCGCCCCCGGCCAGGCGGTACAATCACTTGAAACCTTCATACGTGAAATTCGCGTCGCTTTAGATAGTTAATGCACTGGATAGTTGAAAACTGATGAGCTGGATCGATAAATTACTGCCCCCACAAATCCAACATACGGATCCTGCTAATCGCAAATCAGTACCCGAAGGTCTTTGGGTTAAGTGCCCTGGCTGTGAAACAGTGCTCTACAGCACTGATATTGAAGCTAATCTCTCCGTTTGTCCGAAATGCAGTCACCATATGCGCATCGGCGCCCGTCAACGCCTCGATAGTCTTTTAGACCCCAAAGGGCGTTACGAGATTGGCGCAGATATATACCCAATTGACCCGCTTAAATTTAAAGATTCCAAAAAGTACCCTGATCGCCTGAAAGAAGCTAGTGATGCCTCAGGTGAATCCGAGGCCTTGATCGTAATGGGTGGAAAAGTCGAAAGTATTCCCGTGGTGGCAGCCTGTTTCGAGTTCCAATATATGGGTGGCTCAATGGGTTCGGTTGTTGGTGAGCGTTTTGCCCGCGGCGTTCAAGAGGCTATTGCCAAGAAGTGTGCTTTTATTTGCGTTACTGCCACTGGTGGTGCACGTATGCAGGAAAGTTTGTTATCACTATTTCAGATGGCAAAGACCAACTCGATGTTGACATTGCTTTCTAAAAAAGGGTTACCTTATATCAGCGTCTTAACAGACCCAACCATGGGTGGAATTTCTGCCAGCTTCGCATTTATGGGTGATGTGGTGATAGCTGAGCCTAAGGCTTTGATTGGTTTTGCAGGCCCCCGAGTCATTGAGCAAACTGTCCGTGAAAAATTACCAGAAGGCTTCCAGCGCTCTGAGTTTTTGATGCAAAAGGGTGGTATTGACATGATTGTGGATCGTCGCCAGATGCGCGGTGAAATCGCACGTCTTCTGGCCTTGCTCCAACAGCTTCCTGAGCCTGCGATTGCGGGTAGCGCGGCCGTATAAAGCGCTTGAGTTCCGCACACCAACCCCCCATTCTTTTTTCTAGCCTAGCGGCTTGGCTTAGTCACCTCGAAACGGCGCACCCAGTCGGCATCGACATGGGTCTTGACCGCATCAATCGGGTTAAGGCGGCATTAGGCCTTCATTTTGATTGTCCAGTTATTACTGTGGCGGGCACCAATGGCAAGGGCTCTACTTGTGCCTACCTTGAGAGTATTTTGTTGGCATCTGGCTATAAAGTCGGTTGCCATATGTCTCCACATTTACTCAGCTTTAACGAACGCGCTCGAGTGAATGGCGAGGAGGCAAATGATGACCTTCTGCTAGAACATTTTGCTGCCGTGGAGAATGCGCGGGTCAGTCTAGTAGATGCACCAACCTTAACGTATTTTGAATTCACTACCTTGGCCATCATGCATTTATTTTCTAAGGCGAATTTAGAAGCTGTGGTGTTGGAGGTTGGCATGGGCGGCCGCCTAGATGCTGTCAATATCGTTGATGCTGATTGTGCAATCGTCACCAGTATTGATATTGATCATGCGGATTTTTTGGGTGGCACCCGCGAGGCCATTGGCCTTGAAAAGGCGGGAATATTTAGACCTGGTGCTATCGCAGTTTGCGGCGATCCAGTTCCACCCCAACCCCTGATTGATTACGCCGAGAAGCTGGGATGTGATTTATGGCTTCAGGGTCGTGATTACAACTTTCAGGGGGATAAACAGCAGTGGGGTTGGGCGGGTCGTCAAAAACGATTTAGTGGCCTTGGTTATCCCGCTCTACGTGGCGCCAATCAAATCCTCAACGCCTCTGCCGTAATTGCGGCCCTAATGGCCTTGCATCAGCGTTTGCCGGTAAGCGCTCAAGATATTCGCAATGGGTTTGCCTTGGTTGAACTCCCTGGCCGTTTTCAGGTGCTTCCAGGTCAACCCACCGTAGTTTTGGATGTCGCACACAATCCCCATGCAGCCGCGACCTTAGGTCAGGGTCTGGAGAAAATGGGATATCACCCTTATACCTATGCTATTTTTGGCGCGATGGCTGATAAAGATATAGCTGGCGTGATAAAGCCTTTATTGGGAAGCGTGGATTTCTGGTTCTGCACCGATTTACCGACCCCGCGCGCTGCTAGTGCTTCCTCCTTATCCGAGAAGCTGGTGGAGTTGGGTGTATCCGTCAAAAATGGGGAGGATGGCGGTATCGAATGCTTCCAAAATCCTGCTGCAGCCTATCAAAAAGCGCTTTCTAGGGCCGGTGAGGGTGATAGAATTGTCATCTTCGGATCCTTCTATACCGTTGCCGGCGTAATGGCATATCGAAATAACCAGGCGCATTGATCCATGATTCGTTTACCGAAGCTTTTTAAGCGAAATTCTGAGACTGAAGACCTTGACCGAGGTTCAGTGAGGGGTCGTCGTACCGTCAACAAATTAGCCCCCCGTAGTTTTCAACGTGCCCAAGAAAACGAGGAGCTCGCTCTTACTGAGGACCCCGAACAACAACGTGCTCGCCATCGATTGATTGGCGCCGCTGTTTTGGTATTGATTGCGGTAGTCGGCCTACCTCGAATCTTGGATAACAAGCCAAAGTCTGTCAATAACGACATTGCTGTCAATATTGTTACTAGTCTGCCTGCGCCCAGCGCTGCAATGCCTGTAAATGATGAGAAGACAAGGCAGTCGTCAATCGTTGAGGCGCCCGCAAAAGAAAAGGAAGTTAGTCCAGCTAAAGAAGTTGTTGCGATACCAGCGCCTGAGCTAAAGTCTGAAACTAAGTCTGCTCCCGCAGCAACTAAAGCAAATTCTATTGGCTTGGCTGCTGGTGAGGAAGTGGTCGCTGCACCAAGCCCCAATACCAAATCAAAAACTGAAGAGCCCTCCAAAAAAGCAGGGTCTGGTAAGTACGTAATTCAGATTGGCGCTTTTGCTTCCGAGGACCGCGCCAAGGGATGGATTGCCAAGATGAAGGATCAAAAGGTCCCGAATTATGTTCTCAATAAAACGGGTGCTGATGGCACCAAGCTTTATATCTTAAGGGCTGGCCCATTTAATGATAAGGACGTAGCTGAAGCTGCCGAGAAAAAAGTTAAAGCTATGGGCTTGTCACCACGACTAGTTGAGGTTGGAGCGCCCTAATGGAATACCTATCCACCCTAAAATTAACTACGGTGGATTACTTCACCCTAGTAGTGTTATTGGTGTCTGCCTTGGTAGGAATTTCCCGCGGATTGTTTAAAGAGGTACTGGCGCTAGCCTCTTGGTTTGTTGCTGCCTGGGTTGCTTACCACTACACCAACTATCTTTCCGTTGAATGGTTATCCACCTTTCATATGGACGAGCTGTTAAGTTTAGGCGTCAGCTTCCTTATTCTATTTATTTTGACTTTGATTATTTGTGGCTTAGTCGGCAACGTGATTCAAAAGATTATTTTGTCTGCTGGATTAAGTATGACGGATCGCTTTCTAGGGCTTATTTTTGGCTTGGCGCGAGGCGGCATAGTGGTGGTTGTGATGGCTACATTAGCGGCATTGACTCCGATACCGCAAAGCATCGCGTGGCAAAAAGCTATCACTCGACCGGCCATTGATATGGCTACAAGTTTAATTAAAGGCTGGTTACCAGCTGATTGGGCTAAACAACTAGGTGATGCAATGCCTAAAATTACACCCAGTGTCACACCTTCATTAACAATAGGGATCTAGGCTTATGTGCGGCGTCGTTGGAACAGTTTCCCACTCCCCAGTTAATCAACTGATATATGACGCATTGTTGCTCTTGCAACATCGCGGGCAGGATGCCGCTGGTATGGCAACAATGAATGGCAACTCATTCACAATGCATAAAGCCAATGGTTTGGTGCGTGATGTATTTAGAACTCGCAATATGCGTAGTTTGTTGGGCAATGCTGGTATTGGTCAAGTTCGTTATCCAACGGCTGGCTCCGCAAGCAGCGAAGAAGAGGCGCAACCGTTTTATGTGAGTGCGCCTTACGGAATTATTTTGGCGCATAACGGCAATCTTACGAATGCAGCTAGTCTTCGTGTAGAGATGGCCTACCGTGATCGCCGCCACATCAATACAAGTTCTGATACAGAAGTGTTATTAAATGTATTGGCTGATGAGCTTCAAAAAGAAACTAACAGCGCCGCATTAGATGAGGGCGCGATGTTTAACGCGGTCACACAAGTAACTAAGCGCGTTAAAGGTTCTTATGCCGTTGTTTCTTTGATAGCGGGGTATGGTTTGCTAGCATTCCGCGATCCATTTGGTATTCGTCCTTTATGTATTGGCCGTATTGATACGCCTAAGGGTCCTGAGTGGATGATTGCTTCAGAATCTGTTGCGCTTGATGGACTTGGCTTTACCTTTGTGCGTGACGTGAATCCTGGTGAGGCGATCTATATTGACTTAGATGGCAATTTTTATTCTCGTCAGTGTGTGGCTGATGCGGTTTTGACGCCTTGTATTTTTGAATACGTTTATATGGCTCGTCCTGACTCAACAATCGATGGTGTCACGGTGTACAACGTTCGTATGCGGATGGGTGATTATCTTGCTGAGAAGATTCGTAAAGAAACCATTCCAGGCGAGATTGATGTTGTAATGCCAATTCCAGACTCCAGTCGTCCGGCTGCTATGCAAGTTGCTAAGCGTTTGGGTGTTGATTATCGTGAAGGCTTCTTTAAGAACCGTTATATCGGCAGAACCTTCATCATGCCTGGTCAGGCAGTTCGCAAAAAATCCGTACGTCAAAAACTGAATGCCATGCGTATTGAGTTCAAAGACAAGACGGTGTTGATCGTGGACGACTCTATTGTCCGTGGAACTACCTCGTTTGAGATTGTTCAGATGGCGCGTGAGTCTGGAGCTAAGAAGGTGATTTTTGCTTCGGCTGCACCTCCAGTACGTTTCCCCAATGTCTATGGTATTGATATGCCAACACGTAGCGAGTTGGTTGCCTATGGTCGTACTGATGAAGAAATCAACAAGATGATTGGTGCAGATCAGTTGATCTACCAAAGCGTTGAAGATATGAAGCAGGCCGTAAAGGATATCAATCCTAATATTCAGCATTTTGAGGCCTCATGTTTTGACGGCCACTATATTACTGGCGACATTAATGAGTCTTACCTAGATGCTCTTGAGGCTGCTCGTAATACCTCGGAGGCAAAAGCGGATCGTCAACGTGACTCAAGCGATTTTGCCCGCTCGCAGCTTCACCTGCACTTGGCTACCGAAGACTAAAAACAACGATGGAGTTCCTCGGGCGAGGCTGTCTGAGGCAATTCTGCAATTCAGTGTCAAAATAGGGGTATGAAGAGCAAAACTACCCGAAAAAAACCTGATTTCTCAAAGCTTGCACTCGAAACCCTGGCGGTTCGTGCGGGCACCCGTCGTACAGCTGAATATCAAGAGCATTCAGAAGCGATGTTTTTAACATCTAGCTTTTGTTTCGATAGCGCTGAGTTAGCCGCCGATGGTTTTGCGCATGCTGATCAGGGCTTTATTTACTCTCGCTTTACCAATCCGACAGTGAGTATGTTTCAGGATCGTCTTGCTGCTTTAGAGGGTGGGGAGGCATGTATAGCAACTTCTTCTGGTATGGCTGCTATTTTGACAATGGCGATGTCTCACCTCCAGGCTGGCGATCACGTCGTTTGTTCACGCTCCGTATTTGGTGCAACTATCCAATTATTTAGCAATATCTTGGGTCGCTTTGGCATCACTACTACTTATGTAGACTTGTCCGACACCAATGCTTGGCAGAATGCTGTTCAAGAAAATACCAAATTGTTTTATTTGGAAACGCCATCCAATCCCTTGACTGAGATTGCCGATATCAAAGCCATCTCCAAGATAGCAAAGAAAGCTAACGCGCTTTTTGCAGTTGATAACTGCTTTTGTACGCCAGCATTACAAAGACCTCTCTCATTAGGCGCTGATGTAGTGATTCATTCAGCAACTAAATATTTAGATGGTCAGGGTCGGGTAGTTGGTGGCGCCATTGTGGGTAGCAATGATTTCATCATGGGCAAAGTATTTCCCTACGTTCGAACTGCTGGCCCAACGCTTTCAGCGTTCAATGCTTGGGTATTCTTAAAAGGGTTGGAGACTCTGGAATTGCGCATGAAGCAGCAGAGTCAGAATGCTCTGGAAATTGCCCAATGGCTGGAAAAACAGCCTGGAGTAGAGCGTGTTTACCATCCTGGTCTCAAGTCGCATCCACAACATGCCCTCGCCAAGCGCCAGCAAAAAGCCGGTGGCGCGATCCTGTCTTTTACTCTTAAGGGCGGGAAGAAGGCTGCGTTCAAGTTAATTAATCAAACTAAGCTTTGCTCGATTACCGCAAACCTGGGCGATACCCGAACAACTATTACGCACCCCGCGACAACAACACACTGTCGAGTCAGTCCTGAAGCTCGTAAAGCCGCAGGCATTACTGATGGCCTAGTTCGAATTGCTGTTGGCCTAGAGAATGTGATCGATTTGAAGAATGACATCATTGGCGGCCTGAAGAAGTAATTAAAGATTTAATTAATTTAAGGCCGAGGAATTCATGAGCTTTGCAAATGCCACCCAGTTCTGGAATGAGCGCTTCAATAAAGAGGAGTTCATTTTTGGCAAAGAGCCGAATGAATACCTTGTTCAGCAAGCCCCTCAATATTTAAAGCCCGGAAGTTCCATTCTATGTATTGCAGATGGGGAAGGGCGGAATGGTGTTTGGCTTGCTAAGCAGGGGATGCTTGTCACAGGATTTGATGTTTCTGATATTGCACTTGCTAAGGCAAATAAGTTTGCCAGCGAAAATCAGGTCCGCATCCAATACAGCCTTTGCGATACGGATGGTTTTGACTGGCAGGCCAAATCATATGATGCGGTCATTGGAATCTTTATTCAATTTGCTGACCCCGATATGCGCGCCAGGATTTTTGAAAAAGTGCATCAAGCTCTGAAACCAGGTGGCATATTTATTCTTCAGGGCTATACGGCAAAGCAGCTAGAGTATAAAACTGGAGGGCCATCCCTGATCGAGCATCTCTATACCGAAGAAATGATTCGTGAACTGTGCCATGGATTTGAAATCCTTCGTCTGCAGTGCTATGAAAAAGAACTATCTGAAGGTGCTCGGCATGCAGGTATGTCAGCACTACTCGGGATGGTAGCAAAAAAAATCAGCTAGGCATTACAGATTCTTGAAATCTACGTGGATCATTGATTGGTCGCAAAGGCATGATGTGTATTTGATTTCCATCAAGCTCTAGGTGCATTTGACTGCCGATCTCCATGCCTAATCTTCTCACTTCGGCAGAAGAGGCCTCCCATTCAATTGTGTTCTTGCTATCTTGCATTCGAAATTGGATGGTTGCTATCTGACCAAGACTACTCATCTTCTCAACTACCGTTGACATGCTTGTATCGGTTGGGGTGCTGTGAACGCTTAAGCCGCTCTGCGGAATAACCCAGGCTACACGCGCCTTAGGCGGAATTTTGCCTTTGTCCACAACGTTAAAGAGTTGCTTGCACCCATCCCAGCTCAGGCTACCAGCGTCAAACACGCCGTGAAACATATTGCTAATACCAACCAATTCAGCAACCCGTGAATTTCTCGGCTTCTGAAACAGCACTTGTGGCGCTGCAGTTTGTAAACTAATGCCTTGGTCTATGACTGTAATTCGATCGGCCAGTAAATCAGCCTCACGTAAGTCATGCGTTACCAATAGGATGGGAATTTTTAAATCCCCACGTAGATCAGCTAATGTCTTGTACAGGCTTTGACGCGTCGGCGCATCAATAGCCGAAAAAGGCTCATCTAGTAGCAAAACTTTGGGTTGTCTTGCTAGAGCTCTCGCGAGGGCAACGCGTTGCTGTTGTCCACCAGATAGCTGATGCGGCATGCGTTCTGCAAGATTAGCAATTCCCATACGATCCAGCAAATCGAGGCAAATTACTTTACGGTTAGATGCATTTAGTTTCGAATTTTGTAAAGGGATTAATACATTACTCAAAGCACTGAGGTGTGGAAACAGAGCATATTGTTGGAATAAGAAGCCGCACGAGCGTTCTGCAGGAGATAGCTGATGGACTTGCTTGCCTAGATCGTCAACCTCAAACCAGGCTTCATCATTACACTCAATTTTTCCTCTGGCGGGCTTGTTTAAGCCGGCAATAGTTCTGAGGACCGTGGTTTTGCCACTTCCAGAGGGGCCAACAAGAGCATGCAATTCACCTGGCGCACATTCTAGGTTAATTTGTAGCGGGCTCGGGGAAGTCTGGCTAATTTTGACTTTTAACATCAGCTTAAGTTTCTGTGATGATTTGGATTGCGCCCAAACATCCCGTAGGAGAGTGCAATACATGCTAGGGATGTACCTAGGAGCACGAGGGCTATGGCGCCAGCGCCCGAGGAGTCAAAGCCCTGAACCTTGTCGTAAATAGCAATGGAGGCTGTTTTAGTCTCGCCAGGTATTGCGCCACCAACCATAAGCACAACACCGAATTCCCCAATAGTGTGGGCAAAAGTCAGTGCGGCGGCACCGGTAATGCCTCGCCAAGATAGCGGTAGCTCTATCAATCTAAATATTTGCCAATTACTCAGGCCGCTTACCTGAGCTGCCTCTCTAATTTCAGGACTAATGGCCTCAAAGGCCCTCTGAATCGGCTGAATGGCAAATGGGATATTCACAATTAGTGAGGCAAGTAAGATTCCAGAAAATGAAAACACCAGTGGAATGCCAAAAATACTGGTGTTACCAAATGAAACTAGAAAGTAATATCCTAAAACCGTCGGCGGTAGAACCAGGGGAAGTGCTAGGGCAGCCTCAAACCAGGGGCGACTCCTATTGAGATTAACGAGTTTGTGAGCAACCCAAATCCCAAATGGCAGTATCAGGGCCATAGTACAAAAAGCGAGCTTTAAGGACAGCAAAATTGATTCAATATCCATTTTTTTGATTGTATTGCCTTTGTTCGGGCTAGGGTAACCCACTATATAAGTGTTTTGGTCTTGGGTGTCCAATATATGCACGTATACGCATATATTGTTAAAGCCAGTGAATATCAAAATAAAAGTCAAAACAGCCACTAAAGACCTTCCCCCTAAAGCAATGGAAAAGGTATTTACTCGAGTTGCCGAATATTTCAGCGTTCTCTCAGAGCCATCACGCCTGCGCATGATGTACACCATATGCAGCGGTGAAAAATCTGTTTCTGAGGTTGTTGAGTTATGCGGCTCAAGTCAGGCCAATGTTTCACGTCACCTTTCGGCCCTCCATAGGGCCGGGATCTTACTTAGACGTAAAGAAGGTATAGCCGTTTTTTACTCAATTGCTGACAACGCCACCGTAGAGATGTGTCAAACGATCTGCGCAAAAATTGCTGAGGGTTTGCATTAATTTTGAAGTATCTATTCATCAAAGTAGAAATCACATGACCAAAAAACAAATTGAGATTAGTGAGCAGGATATCGGCGCCATCGAAAGGCCGGCAAACAGAGCACGTCTAGTGAAGGCTCCTGAGCATTTTATTTCTCAGGAACTTATTGCTGATATCAATGCAAACGGAATAGACGACAGTCGTCGTGGCTTCTTGCGAAAGGGGTTTATGTCTGCACTAGGAGGGGCAACGGTTGGTCTAGCGGCACCTCTAGCTATTGCTGCTGGCGAGGGCGACCCTGCGATCCTAGAAAAGCAAGAGTGGCAAACCACTCTTGGTAAGAACGTAGCAACCATGCCGTATGGCGTACCGTCTATTTATGAGTCAAACCTGATTCGTCGTGAGTCCCCAGGTTTAACACGTGTATCAGCAGCTTCGGTTGCCTTTACACCGCTACAAGGTCTATTCGGAACAATTACGCCTAATGGATTGCATTTTGAACGTCACCATCAAGGTTGGTACAACATCAATCCTGAAACGCATCGCTTGATGGTGAATGGATTGGTAAAAAACCCACGTGTTTTTACGATGAATGATTTAATGCGCTTGCCTTCGGTTTCTCGTACACATTTCATTGAGTGTGGCGCAAATACTGGATTAGAGTGGGGTAACGTAGCTGTGCCCACCGTTCAATACACCCATGGGATGCTTTCATGTTGTGAGTTCACAGGCGTTCCTTTAAAAGTCTTACTTGAAGAGTGTGGCGCTGACTTTAAAAAAGGAAAATTCATGCTGGCTGAAGGTGGAGATGGTTCTGGCATGACTCGCACCATCAACCTAGAGAGTTGCCTAAATGACGCCATCGTTGCTTGGTCTATGAACGGCGAGATGTTGCGCCCTGAAAACGGATTCCCATTACGTTTGGTGGTTCCGGGTGTGCAAGGTGTTAGCTGGGTTAAGTGGCTACGTCGTTTAGAGGTTGGTGATGCACCCTGGAATGCGAAGGATGAAGCGGTTCATTACATCGAGCTCATGCCGAACGGCGATCATCGTCAATATGCCTCTATTCAAGAGTGTAAGTCTGTCATTACAACTCCATCAGGTGGTCAGCAGCTATTAGACAAAGGTTTTTATAACGTTAGCGGTATGGCTTGGTCTGGTCGTGGAAAAATTACTCGCGTTGATGTCTCTTTTGACGGTGGCAATAACTGGCGTACAGCCCGCCTTGAAACACCAGTTCTTTCCAAGTCAATCACTCGCTTCAATATTGACTGGGTTTGGGATGGCTCACCTGCCATCATGCAATCCAGGGCAATGGACGACACAGGTTATATACAGCCATCAATCAAAACGCTGCGAAATGTTCGCGGCACTCGATCGATCTATCACAATAATGCAATTCAATCATGGAAATTGGATTCAAACGGTGAGGTGAGCAATGTTCAAGTTGGATAAGTTTAGCGTCCGTCTAGGATTCGTAGCACTCATTGCTGTTGGTGCGCAATTTTCATTTGCGCAATCCGGTTCTGCAAAATTTCCAGGCATTGGAAGAATGGCAACTCCCGCAGAAGTTGTTGCTTGGGATATTGATGTGCGTCCAGACTTCAAGGGTTTGCCAAAAGGATCTGGCTCAGTCGAGCAGGGACAAATCATTTGGGAGGCTAAGTGTGCCAGCTGTCATGGTACTTTTGGTGAGTCGAATGAAATTTTCACTCCAATTGCTGGCGGAACTACTAAGGATGATATAAAAACTGGTCGCGTTGCCTCCCTCATGGATATGAAGCAACCTCAACGAACCACCTTAATGAAGGTGCCTACCGTTTCTACATTATGGGATTACATCTATCGTGCGATGCCATGGAATGCGCCAAGATCATTAACGCCTGATGATACTTATGCGGTTGTTGCATTTATTCTAAGTTTAGGTGAAATCGTTTCCGATGATTTTGTACTGAGCAATAGTAATATTGTTGATGTCAAAATGCCCAACAGGAATGGTATGACCACCAAGCATGGCTTCTGGAGTGTGACTGGCAAGCCTGATGTGAACGGCAATGCCTGTATGCACAACTGCGTTCCCTTTGTTCAGATTGGCTCCACATTGCCAGACTTTGCTAGAGATGCGCACGGCAATATTGCAGAGCAAAATCGCATGTACGGGCCATATCGCGGCGCAGACACTACTAAGCCACCCATCAAAGAATTGCCTGGCCAATCAGGTAGTGGCTTAGCTCATGCAGCCGATACCCATTCTGCTAGTACAAAGGGCCCTGCGGCTTTATTTAAGAATGAAAACTGTTCTGCTTGTCACGCTCCAAATACGAAGCTGGTTGGGCCTTCGATAACCGATATCGCTAAAAAATATGAGGGTCAGAGTAGTGCTTTAGATAAGTTGATGACCAAGGTAAAAGCCGGTGGTGCTGGAGTGTGGGGCTCTATTCCCATGCCTCCCCAAACACAGCTATCCGATGAAGACCGGAAGACTTTGGTATCTTGGGTGCTATCTGGCGGTAAATGATTTAAATTTGGTTGTTAATTGAGGGTTTTGAAGCAAAATAGCTTATGTTTGTAGGTAAAGATTAATAAAGGAGTTTTTATGAATCAGCAGCGTCGCAGTCTATTGAAGTACTCAGCAGTATTTGGTCTGATGGCCTCAACCGGGCTTATTAGCGTAGCGCAAGCGCAAGAGTGGAATAAAGCGGCATTCGAGGGCAAGAGCTTGGATGATGTTTTTAAAGTCCTTGGCGCTGGTAGTGCAGATAAATCCTCGGCCGTTACCTTAAACGCACCGGATATTGCTGAAAATGGTGCGGTAGTGCCAGTCGGCATCAATACGACACTAAAAGCAGAGCAAATGGCTATTCTGGTTGAAAAGAATCCGAGCGCACTAGCAGCTCAATTTTTCATCCCAGCAGGTACCGATTCTTTTGTAACTACTCGCATCAAGATGGGTCAAACATCCAACGTTTATGCCTTAGTTAAAGCTGATGGCAAGTGGAATATGGCCGTTAAAGAAGTCAAGGTAACGCTTGGTGGTTGCGGCGGTTAACTCCCAGGCAAGCAGATACAAATAATTCACTTATATATAGAATAAAAGAGGAACCAAAATGGCTGATCCAATGCGCGTAAGAGCTGCTGAAAACGGCGGTACTGTAGATGTAAAAATTTTGATGAAACATGACATGGAATCTGGTCAGCGCAAAGATGCTTCCGGTAAGACTATTCCAGCTTGGTTTATCAGTACCATCAATGTAAAAGCTAACGGAAAAGATGTATTCAATGGCCAATTTGGCCCAGCAGTTTCTAAAGATCCATTTTTGAACTTTAAGTACAAAGGTTCTAAAGGTGACAAGATCGCTGTAACTTGGATCGATAGCAAAGGTGATAAGCGTACTGATGAAGCAACCGCTTCTTAATTGGCTTTTGCTTTAATAAATTCTTCACCGCCTCCGTGCTTTTGAAAGGGTAGGAAATGCAGCGTAAATTGACCTTAGGGTTAGCTACTGCTTTAGTAGCAACTTTATTAACAATGACATCTTCTGTGTCGGCGCAAAAAAGTGCGACAGACGATATTGCTAAATATCGAGAGATGATTGCAGATGGAAACCCTTCTGAGCTTTATGAGGCGGCGGGTGAGGATTTGTGGAAAAAACCGGCCGGCCCCAAAAATGCAACATTAGAAAAATGTAATCTTGGCCTAGGGCCTGGGGTTGTAAAAGGTGCTGCTGCACAGTTGCCGCGTTACTTTAAAGACACCAATAAGGTTCAAGATTTGGAGTCTCGCCTCATGACTTGCATGCAAGTATTGCAAGGTCGCGATCCTCAAGAGATGATTGATGCGCCTTTCCAAAAAGGCCCGAAGAAGGATATGGAGGCAATCGTTGCTTATGTTGTGACTCTATCCAAAGGGGATAAGATCAAGGTTAGCACTGCACATCCAAAAGAAAAAGAAATGTATGACCTGGGCAAGCGCGCCTTTTTCTTTCAAGGGGGTCCAATGGATTTCTCTTGCGCCTCATGCCATGGTGAGAGTGGCAAGCGTATCCGCTTGCAAGATTTGCCGAATATTACGGAGCAGAAGGGTGCTGCTTTAGGTTGGGGTTATTGGCCAGCTTATCGCGTCTCTAGTGGCCAATTTTGGACAATGCAGCAACGCTTAAATGATTGTTATCGTCAGCAGCGTTTCCCATTCCCAATTTATGGATCGGATGTTACGGTTGCGCTGTCAATGTATATGGCTAAGAATGCCAATGGCGGCACGGTTGAAACTCCTGGTTTAAAGCGTTAATCGACAAGAAACCTAGATTATGAAAATTAAACAAATCAAACAGCTCTTAACAATCACTGGATTTATTGTTGCCACTGCTTTAATGCACTCTGCTGCAATGGCGCAACAAAAAAACGATCCAAAGTTTAACAAAATGATGCAGGATAGCTTTAGGGCTGAAGGCATTGCTGGCTTAAATCGTATTGAGCAAGATGCGACACAGAAGTTTTGCTCAGACCCTCAGTTTGCGAATGGTAAGCAGGGTGAAGCTATGCGCGAAAAAATCCAGAAGATGAATATGGATTCGATTAAGCAACCCTCCGATGGAAAATACATCGGGGACTGGCAAAACGGTGAAAAGATTGCTCAAAGTGGTCGCGGCGCTACTTGGACTGATACCGCCGAAACTCCTATCGGCGGCGGTTGTTATAACTGTCACCAAATTGATCCTAAAGAGATTTCTTATGGAACAATCGGCCCATCATTAACTGGGTACGCCAAATTACGCGGATACTCTAAAGAGGTTGTTAATTACACCTGGAATCGAATTAACAATGCCAAAGCATATAACGCTTGTAGCAACATGCCCCGTATCGCGCACTTTAAGCTTCTCAATGAGCAACAAATCCAAGATGTTATGGCTTTGTTGTTAGACCCAGAATCACCTGTGAATAAATAACAGATTAAAACGGGCCGCAAGGCCTGTTTTCTTAAGGGAAATACTATGTCTTTAAATCGTCGTGAGTTTTTACAAGCCTTGGCTATTGCTTCTGCTGGCGGAATGAGTTTGCAGTCCAATTTTGTTAACGCACAAACTACTGCTCAAAAATTCTATGATTTGCCGAAGTTCGGTAATGTGCATTTTCTGCACTTCACTGATTGTCATGCTCAGCTCTTGCCGATCTATTTCCGTGAGCCGAATGTGAACTTGGGTATCGGGGCGCAAGAGGGTAAGACGCCACATTTGGTGGGCGAATACCTCCTTAAGGCAAACGGTATTGAAGCTGGTAGCCGCGATGCTCATGCTTTTACATATCTAGATTATGTTGCCGCAGCACAAAACTACGGCAAGATGGGCGGCTTCGCTCATATGGCTACGCTGATTAAGCAGATGAAAGCAAGTCGTCCTGGCGCACTGCTATTGGATGGCGGCGATACGTGGCAAGGGTCCGGCACTGCTCTCTGGACCAATGGTCAGGATATGGTGGATGCAGCCTTACTCTTAGGTGTTGATGTCATGACTCCACATTGGGAAATGACGCTGGGAGAGAAGCGTGTCATGGAGATCGTCAACGGCGATTTTAAGGGTAAGGTTTCTTTCATAGCTCAAAATATTAAGACGGCAGACTTTGGTGATTCAGTATTTAATCCTTATGTAATGAGGGTGCAGAATGGGATTCAAGTGGCCATTATTGGTCAAGCATTCCCCTATACGCCAATTGCCAATCCACGTTATTTCACTCCTGATTGGACCTTTGGCATCCAGGAGGAGAATTTGCAAAAGACCATTAATGAGGTTCGATCCAAAGGCGCCAAGGTCGTTGTATTGCTATCGCACAATGGGATGGACGTTGATTTGAAGATGGCATCACGTGTTATTGGCTTAGATGCCATCATGGGTGGCCATACCCACGATGGCGTACCCATTCCAGCCAAAGTGAAGAATTCTGCTGGAGTAACACTCGTTACAAATGCTGGCTCAAATAGCAAATTTTTGGGTGTCCTCGATTTTGATGTCAAGGGTGGTAAGCCGGTTGATTTCCGTTACAAACTTTTCCCGATATTCTCAAATATGATTCCTGCTGATCCCGCTATGAATAAGTTGATTGCTAAGGTGCGGGCGCCATATGAAACTAAATTAAGTGAAAAATTAGCCACTACGGATGGCCTGTTATATCGTCGTGGTAATTTCAACGGTAGCTTTGATCAGTTAATTTTAGATGGCCTCATGTCTCAGAAGAATGCAGAAATTGCATTCTCTCCCGGCTTCCGCTGGGGGACGAGCTTGCTACCAGGTCAGGCTATTACTCGTGAGAACTTGTTAGACCAAACAGCCATTACCTATCCATACACTACGGTTACGGATATGACTGGCGAAACTATTAAAACCATTCTGGAGGACGTTGCAGATAACCTATTCAACCCCGATCCGTATTATCAACAGGGTGGCGATATGGTGCGCGTAGGCGGTATGCAGTACACGATTGATCCGACGGCATCGGCCGGTAAACGTATTAGTGATATGCGCTTGAGTGGCAAGGATATTGACCCAAGCAAAACTTATAAAGTAGCTGGCTGGGCGCCGGTTAGTGAAGAGGCGAGGAATGCTGGTGGCGAACCGATCTGGGATGTGATTGAACGGCATCTTCGTGATGTGAGGGTGGTTAAAGCCGTGAAGCTGAATGAGCCGATCATTAAAGGTGTAAAAAATAATCCTGGAATGGTTTCACTTTAATACCTATTTATCCGAGATAAAAAATGAAAAAAATAATTCAGATACTTGCGGTTTTCTGTTTTGCTCTTAGCGCTATGTGTGCATATGCCGCAGGGCCAACAGAGGTCGTTTATCACATTGACGATGCGGAGACACAGGGCATTAAGGGTTTACGTAATATTCGAAATCACTTGGATGTATCCCCGCAAACGAAGATCATCGTTGTTACTCATGCTAATGGCGTAGACCTCATGATGGAGGGCGCTAAAGACAAAAAGAATGGGATTGAATACGCACCACTGGTTGGAGCATTGAAATCGCGCGGCGTTCGTTTTGAAGTCTGCGAAATTACCCTGCAGAATCGTAACCTGAAGAAGGATCAATTTACTCTTGATGCAGACTTTACTCCGTCTGGAGTTGTTCGAATTGCCGATCTTCAGTACCAAAATCATTTTGCCTATATAAAGCCGTAGGTCATGTCTATGGTGGGCGTCTTGGTGCGCTATTGTGCTTTTTTGCTGCTGATATTTGCAGCCACAGTTGATGCATCGGAAGAATTGCTCTTAAAGCCTATTCAAGTTGCTCCGCACACTTACTTTGTGCAAGGCTTGCCTGAAATGGGTAGTAGTAAGAATAAAAATTTCATATCTAATGCTGGATTTGTAATTACACCTAAAGGCGTTGTAGTCGTTGATGCATTAGGCTCACCAGTTCTCGCCAAGAAGCTCATTGCAGAAATAAAGAGGCTTACTACCCAGAAGGTAGTTGCCATTATTGTTACGCATTACCATGCCGATCATATTTATGGACTGCAAGAGTTTAGAAATATTGGCGCAAAGATTTATGCTCAAGGTGAGGGTAGAAGCTATATTTCCTCGGAAACTGCTAAACAACGTTTAATTGCTTCTCGAATCGATTTTGCTCCCTGGGTTAATGCTTCGACCAAGTTAATAGGTGCTGATGTGTGGATAGATCAAACCTATGTGCTTACTATTGGTGGTGTGGAATTTAAAATCAATCGAGTGGGGCCAGCTCATGCTCCAGAGGACCTAATCATCTACGTACCCTCTGAGAAGGTGCTTTTTGCAGGGGATTTAGTCTTTCGCGGCCGCATACCATTTGTTGGCAATGCTGATAGTAGAGGGTGGTTGCATGCCCTGGAGGAAATTGAGGGTTTGAGTCCGAGTATTGTGATTCCAGGTCATGGTGTCTACTCAAGCAACCCCACTGAAGATGTTCGATTTACCAGGGAGTATTTGAAGTATCTACGCCAATCGATGCAGAAATCAGCAGTAAATATGGATCCTTTTGACGAAGCCTATCTGCAAACCGATTGGTCAGAATATGAGGGAATGGCCTTATTTAGGGCTGCAAATCGCATGAATGCCTATAACGTGTACCTATCAATTCAGGCTGAATAAGGCAAATTTGTCATCTGGGCTTTAAAATAGTTGTTTACTTCGCTAAATGACTGATTTCAAATGAAATTACCGCTAATTAGGCTCGGGCTTTATCTTTTTGGTGTACTGGGGGTGCATTTGTCCGCCTACGCCACGCCAGATCTTCCAAGTGGTAAGAAAATCGATCAGCAAAAATGCTACTCCTGTCATGCAAAGAAATCCGGCTTTGGTAATGGCGATATGATTTACACGCGTGGTGATAGCAAAGTGAAAAACCTCCAGATTTTAAAATCGATGGTAGCGATGTGTAATACAGAATTGCGCCTTGATCTTTTTCCTGAGGATGAGGCGGATGTAGCCGCCTTTCTCGATAATCAGTTTTATAAATTTAAATAATTTCAGTAAAGAATTTTTATGGACGCGGCAGACATTTCCTTTCTTAGCAAATCCGTTTTATTGGCTACCTTTGCAATTACTTTTTTTCTTGGCGCAGTGATGCAGAAAACTAGTTTTTGTAGCATGGGCGCAGTATCAGATATTTTCATTATGTCCAGCTGGGGCCGATTAAGGCAGTGGTTTCTTGCTATCGGCGTTGCTGTTATTGGCTTTGCCCTGATGTCTTACTTTGGGCTGATTGATCCATTGAAGAGTATCTACACTAGCAGTAAGTTTTTATGGCTTTCTACCATCGTAGGCAGCACTCTATTTGGTTTTGGAATGGTTCTTGCATCTGGTTGCGGCAGTAAAACGCTTGTGCGTATAGGTGGCGGCAACCTGAAGTCGGTTATTGTCTTTCTGGTTCTCGGGCTCTCTGCCTACATGACCATTAAGGGCTTTCTCGGGGTTATTCGCATTAATACTCTAGATTCTATTTTTATTGCATTGGCTACCCCTCAGGATTTACCAAGCATCCTTAGTCCAATCACTGGTATCGCACGAAATAATTTACATTTGGCTCTTGGCTTTGTTGTCGGCTTTGCTTTTATTGCCTACGCCCTAGCAAGCAAGACTTTTTGGACGCTGGAAAATCTATTTGCCGGCACCTTTGTTGGGCTCGCTATCTGCGCTGTCTGGTGGGTATCAGGTAGCCTAGGTCACGTGGCTGAGGATCCCAATACCTTAGAAGAGGTCTTCCTCGTAACTAACTCTGGTCGAATGGAAAGCCTCTCATTTGTTGCTCCCTATGCATACTCCTTGGATTGGTTGATGATGTATAGCGACACCTCAAAGATCATTACCGTAGGTATCGCTGCCGTCATTGGGATGATTTCAGGATCAGCCTGCATGGCTTTGTTGACCAAGTCTTTCCGTTGGGAGAGCTTTCGCAATGCCGAAGACACGGCCAATCATTTGGTTGGTGCAACTTTAATGGGGTTTGGTGGTGTGACGGCTCTTGGCTGCACTGTCGGTCAAGGCTTGAGCGGAATCTCTACCCTAGCAATTGGCTCGTTACTTGCTTTGCCAGGCTTTATTTTTGGCGCTTACTTGGCTTTGCGTTATTTAGAATCGCGCAATGCCCCCAATCCTTGCGGCTAACACTTAGTTGGATTAAATAATATGCAGATAGATTGGTTGGCTTTCACTCCGGGCCCCGCATTTCTTGGTGGAATGTTATTAGGGGTTGCTGCAGCACTGTATGTCATTCTGCATGGCCGCATTCTTGGTATTAGCGGAATCGTTTCTGGTCTGCTGACTCCTAAAGCTGGCGATACCAATTGGCGTCTAACTATTTTATTGGGTCTTTTGAGCGCCCCTTTTTGGGCAAGTCTCCTATTTGGCCTTCATACAACCACAGTGATTGACGCTGATTGGCTTGCGATCATTGTTGCCGGTCTATTGGTCGGATTTGGAGCGCACTATGGCTCAGGTTGTACCAGTGGCCATGGTGTTTGCGGCTTATCCCGCTTATCCCCGAGATCTTTGGTTGCCACCATTTCTTTTATGGGCGCTGGATTTTTTATTGTGTTTGTTATTCGTCATATTTTGGGTCTATAAATCATGAAAAGGCATTTCAATTTTTATAGTCAGTATTTGATTGGCGTTTTATTTGGGGTTGGACTCATCATCTCCGGCATGAGCAACCCACAAAAGATTCTAAATTTTCTTGATCTCGCTGGCAATTGGGATCCATCATTAATCTTTGTGATGGGCGGAGCAATTCTTGTTGGTCTTGCTGGTTTTTATTTGGTTTCCAAGCGGTCGGAGGCCTTTTTCGGTGGCGCACTTCATATCCCAACCAGAAGGGATATTTCCAAGCCTCTTGTGATTGGTAGTCTAATCTTTGGAGCGGGGTGGGGTATTGCGGGTTTTTGTCCAGGCCCTGCAATTGTTGCTCTTGGAGCTGGCCATCTTAAGGCCCTGGCCTTTGTATTGGCAATGCTTGCTGGTATGGCATTGTGTAATCGTTTCTTTACAGGCCACAAAAAATAAGTCTGAATTAAAATCAAAGCTATTATTTTTTTATGAATATTTTTTACTTTCCGGGGTTTAGATGAGCCTTCCTATTTCTTGCCATACCGATCAATTCGGTACGCTCGGTCAAATTGACGCAAGCCACTTAGCTGAAATTGCAAAACAAGGCTACAAGAGTGTAATTAACAATCGCCCTGATTTTGAAGGTGGCCCTGACCAGCCCACTAATGCGCAAATTCAGGCTCAAGCAGAAGCGCTGGGTTTGAACTACGCATATTTGCCAGTGATCCCTGGTGCATTTACACCTGATCAAGTTATCGAAATGGCGCGTTTGTTAAAAACAATGCCTGGCCCCATTCTTGCCTTTTGTCGTTCAGGTGCGCGCTCTACAAATTTGTATCAAATGGCTCTGCAAGTTCGTTAATTCTTTAATGAAAACTTATGCAAATTGAGATCCCCAAGGATAAAAAGTTTTTTCATCAGATGAATATGCTGATCCGTTGGGGTGATATGGACCCATATGGCTATGGCAACAACACCTTGTACTTTCGTTACATGGAGCAAGTTAGGGTAGAGTGGATTACTCCGCTTGGTGATGCTGTTGCCCCCAATGTTGCATCCATATTGACGATTAATCAGTTGCGCTAGGATATTGCTTGCCACCTAGTAACCCACATATTCTCGGTATTGAAAAATTAGCCTCCTCATTGGATGACTTTGACGCCATCATTGACGTGAGGTCTCCGGCAGAGTTCGCTTTAGATCATATCCCTGGCGCCATCAATCTCCCCGTCCTAAGTAATCAAGAGCGCATTGAGATCGGAACTCTTTATAAGCAGATATCGCCTTTTGCCGCGAAGAAGCTCGGCGCCTCTTATGTCTCGCGTAATATTGCCAATCATCTAGAAAACTCTCTCATCGATTTTCCTCGAGAATGGCGCCCTCTGATATATTGCTGGCGTGGTGGGGAGCGAAGTGGTGCTTTTACCCATATCCTCAATCGAATCGGCTGGAAAGCCATGCAACTGCAAAGTGGTTATCAAGGCTTTCGTCGGGTCGTGATTGATGGTCTTGATCGGGCTGCCAAAGATTTTTCTTTTCAGGTGATTGCTGGAATGACCGGCAGCGGTAAGACGCGCATTCTTCAAGAGATCGGCGCTTTAGGCTACCAAATACTCGATCTGGAGGGACTTGCCATTCATCGAGGCTCTGTATTGGGAAATGAGCCAAACATTGAGCAGCCTTCTCAAAAAGGCTTTGAGACGAATTTATGGAGTGCATTAAATTCGCTAGATCCAGCTAGGATTGTTTTTGTAGAGTCTGAAAGTAAAAAAGTGGGGGGCTTGCATATTCCCGATCCCCTTATGGAGCGCATTCGTGAAGGTCAATGCATCGAGCTTCGCTCTAGTACTGACACGCGCGTCTCTTGGTTATTGCGGGAATATCGACACTTCCTGGAGAATCCAGAAAGCTTTAAAGATAAGCTTGGCTTGCTAGTATCGCGCTATGGCAAGGTCCAAATTACAAAATGGCATGAGGCAATTGATGCGGGTGACTTTGGAAATTTGGTGGAGGAGTTGTTGGTGATGCACTACGATCCATCGTACCAATCCTCAATCGTTCGCAATTTTCCGAGCTATCGCGAAGATCATTTCGTACAACTTGAGAGTGATAGTGATGAAGCCTTTGCAAAAACAGCAAAAGACCTCATCACCAAACTTGGTTTTTAACTAAAAGCCTGGATTCCAGTTTGTGCACGACCTAATATCAGGGCGTGAATATCATGCGTACCTTCATAGGTGTTTACCACCTCAAGATTAAGCATGTGACGAACAACACCATATTCATCTGATATGCCGTTGCCACCGTGCATGTCTCTCGCAAGGCGGGCAACATCTAAAGATTTCCCGCAGGAATTGCGCTTCATAATTGAGGTAATCTCTGGAGCCGCAATACCTTCGTCTTTCATGCGACCCAAGCGTAAGCAACCCTGAAGGCCTAGCGTGATTTCTGTTTGCATATCAGCCAATTTTTTCTGTATTAACTGATTCGCAGCTAAAGGGCGATCAAACTGTTTGCGATCCATTGTGTACTGACGTGCGGCATACCAACACCACTCAGCTGCACCTAGCGCACCCCAAGCAATGCCGTATCGCGCTGAGTTCAAGCAAGTGAAAGGCCCCTTGAGGCCGGTAATTTCAGGGAATTCATTCTCGGCAGGAACAAATACTTCATCCATCACGATTTCGCCGGTAATAGAGGCTCGTAAACCCATCTTGCCGTTAATCTTCGGCGCTGATAGACCTTTCATGCCTTTTTCTAGGATGAAGCCTCTAATTAAACCCTCATCATTTTTGGCCCACACAACAAATACATCTGCAATAGGAGAGTTCGAAATCCACATTTTTGAACCGGTTAGGGAAAAACCACCGGGAACCTGTTTAGCTCTTGTGATCATTCCACCAGCATCAGAACCATAGTTTGGCTCAGTCAAACCAAAGCAGCCAATCCATTCTCCGCTAGCTAGTTTTGGCAAATACTTTTGCTTTTGCGCTTCGCTGCCAAATTCATTAATAGGGACCATCACCAAAGAAGATTGCACGCTCATCATGGAGCGGTAACCAGAGTCTACGCGTTCAATTTCACGAGCGATTAATCCATAAGAAACGTAGTTGAGGTTTGCGCCGCCATATTGCTCGGGAATAGTGATGCCCAAAAGGCCCAGCTCACCCATTTCGCGAAAGATGGCGGGGTCGGTAGTCTCGTTACGAAACGCATCATGAATACGCGGCATTAGACGCCCTTGGGCATATTCAGCAGCAGCATCGCGCACCATGCGCTCCTCTTCTGTCAGCTGTGTATCAAGCAGTAGGGGGTCGGCCCAGTTAAAGCTAGCTTTGCTCATAGTTCTTGGTCATCCTATCTAGGTTTTAGTATGCATCCTGTGAATTTCTAGGAATGCAGCTATTCTTGTTTCTATTATCCATTTTTCTAGACTCATGGACGCACCTAGACGCCACCACCGCTATTACGACCTGATATTGTCAGCATTTGTTGTAGTTCTGTTGTGCTCAAATTTTATCGGCGCCGGTAAAGCTGCAGTGCTCGAGTTGCCCTATTTTGGCAGCGTGACATTTGGGGCTGGAATCCTCTTTTTCCCAATCGCCTATTTTTTTGGCGATATCCTGACTGAGGTTTATGGCTACGCTTATGACCGACGAGCAGTTTGGGCGGGTTTTACCGCGCTGGCCTTTGCAGCCGCCATGGCGCAACTGGTGATTGCCTTGCCGGTTGCCCCTGGCTCCTATATGGCCAATTACCAGCAGGGGATGGAGACAGTATTCGGCAACTCTTGGCGCGTCGCCCTGGCATCCATAGTGGCTTTTTGGTGTGGCAGCTTTGTTAATAGTTACACGCTAGCCAAAATGAAGGTTTTGACTCAGGGGCGCTTCCTCTGGATGCGCACCATTGGTTCAACTGCGAGTGGTGAGCTGGTGGATTCTTCATTGTTCTATTTGCTGGCCTTTTACGGCCTCTGGCCGATAAATGAGGTCATGGCTGTCGCCGCCTCTCAATATGTCCTCAAAACCGCCTGGGAGGTTCTAGCAACCCCCTTGACGTACTGGGTGGTAGGATTTCTGAAGCACAGGGAAAATCAGGACCACTACGACCTTAATACGGATTTCACGCCATTTAAGCTTAAAGTCTAATTTACGGCTTTTTTACACGCAAGCCGTTAAAATAACGGTCTTTGATGCAAAACCTGCATCCGCACCCTCGAATTGACCTATCAGAAAGTAAGAACACATCCGTGCTGTCAGCATCTAATATCACTATGCAGTTTGGGGCAAAGCCCCTGTTTGAAAACATCTCCGTTAAGTTTGGCGGTGGTAATCGCTATGGCCTGATCGGCGCCAATGGTTGCGGCAAATCCACCTTCATGAAGATTTTGGGTGGAGAACTTGAGCCAACCAGCGGAAACATCAGCCTGGATCCGGGTATTCGCTTGGGTAAATTGCGCCAAGACCAGTTTGCATATGAAGATGTACGCGTACTTGATGTGGTGATGATGGGTCACGAAGAGATGTGGAAGGCTGCAGCTGAACGCGATGCTATCTATGCCAACCCAGATGCGACTGATGAAGATTACATGAAGGCTGCTGAGCTTGAGGGTAAATATGCCGAGTATGGTGGCTATACCGCAGAGGCAAAAGCAGGGGAGTTGTTATTGGGGATCGGTATTCCGATTGAGCAACACAATGGCCTAATGAGTTCTGTCGCTCCAGGTTGGAAGCTGCGCGTATTGTTGGCGCAAGCCTTGTTCTCTGATCCAGATGTGCTGCTCTTAGATGAGCCAACTA
Organism: Burkholderiaceae bacterium; assembly: GCA_947448625.1. Taxonomy (GTDB): domain Bacteria; phylum Pseudomonadota; class Gammaproteobacteria; order Burkholderiales; family Burkholderiaceae; genus Polynucleobacter. The sequence goes on from CANFOT010000002.1 coordinate 116,906, forward strand.
ATAACTTGGATATTCACTCCATTCATTGGCTTGAAGACATTCTGAACCAAATTAAGAGCACGATTGTCATCATCTCCCATGATCGCCACTTCCTCAATGAAGTGTGCACGCATATGGCGGATATGGACTTTGGAACATTGAAGGTGTATCCAGGAAATTATGACTCCTACATGCTGGCATCTGTTCAGGCAAGAACACAGCAGCTCAGCAACAACGTTAAAGCCAAAGAAAAAATTGCAGAATTAGCGGCTTTCGTTGCTCGATTCTCTGCAAATGCATCGAAGGCACGTCAGGCTACTTCACGTCAAAAGCAACTAGAGAAAATTGAGATTGTTGAAGTAAAGCCTTCTTCGCGTCAGAACCCATTTATTCGTTTTGAGTCTGAGAAGAAGTTGCACAATATGGCTGTTGAGTGCAATGCACTTACTAAGGCCTATGACCGAACTATCTTCAAAAACTTCAAGCTAGGTGTGCGTGCCGGTGAAAAGATTGCCATTATTGGGCAAAACGGCGCAGGTAAGACCACACTATTAAAAACTATTTTGAGCAAACGCTTTGATGGAATTGCCGCTGATAGTGGTGACGTGAAGTGGGCAGAAAACGCCTATGTGGGAGTGATGCCTCAAGACAATACAGAAATGTTCGCAAAAGACGAATTGCTCATGGATTGGATGAATAACTGGCGCAATACAGGCGACGATGATCAGGTTATTCGCGGAACATTGGGCCGCTTGCTATTCTCAGGTGATGATATTGGTAAGTCAGTCAAAGTGCTATCTGGTGGCGAGAAGGGCAGAATGATTTGGGGTAAATTGATGCTTCAAAAATATAACGTCCTTGCAATGGATGAGCCAACCAACCATATGGATATGGAATCCATTGAGAGTTTGCAAATCGCACTTGAAAAATACGAAGGTACTTTAATTTTCGTTTCTCATGACCGTGAGTTTGTTTCGGCTTTAGCTAACCGCATCCTCGAGGTGAAGATGGACGGAACGATTTCAGACTACTCTGGAACCTACGAAGAATATTTACGTAGCCAAGCTTTGGCTGGCTAAGTATTTTCTTTAGCCTGACGTTGGAAGCGCATTGCAGTGCCATCTGCACGGATGCGTTTCCATACAGAGTCTTTCTCTTTTTGACTAAAAAATACCCAATTACTGACCTCGCCTAAAGTGCGGCCGCAACCCTGGCAGATTTCGTCATACAGAGTGGTACAGACTCCAATACAGGGAGAATCCGAAGCGTCATCCCCAACCGCTAAAGAGTTGGCTCCAGCTTGTTCTGGTGAGTTGTTGTCGGATGAGGTCATGGCAGTACTTTAGACGATTTGAGAGGAATATGTTGCTCGAGCTCATCAACGTAGGCTGCCATACCCTCATGCTCACGCTCCAGGAAACGTTTCACCGCATTTGAAAAGCCGGAATCTGCAATCCAATGGGCTGATTGCAGGGTAGTTGGTAAAAAACCTCTTGCCATCTTGTGCTCACCTTGAGCGCCACCCTCGAATATCTCAATACCCTCCCGGATGCAATATTCAATCGCTTGGTAATAGGCCAATTCAAAATGCAAACAGGGGATATGTTCAATGGCACCCCAATAACGCCCATAAGCTTTTGCTGTCATTCGATCAACTACCAATAGAGACGAGGCAATGGGCCTCCCATCCTGGGTGGCAACAATTAGATGAAGATTATCGGGCATACTCGCCCCAAGCATTTGGATGCATTCCTCTGATAAGTAGGGAGAAGATCGGTGCTCGATATAGGTATTTGCATAGCAGCGATAAAAAAATGTCCAATCATCTACCGTGGCACTTGAACCAGGAATATGTTGATAGCTAATTTGGTGATTGGCAACTGCAGCACGTTCTCGCCGAATATTCTTTCGACGTTTCATAGTTAAGGCCGCAAGAAATTGCTCAAAATCCTGGTAGCCCTCGTTATGCCAATGAAACTGCACAGAGTCACGCAGCATGAATCCTTGCTTCTTAAGCTCCTCTAGCTCGGAGTTTTCTGGAAACAGGACATGGACAGAGGAGAGTTCATTTTGGCGTACCAGTGTTTTTAAGCCTGTTATTAGGATTTTTTGAATTGCGTTTTTGTCGGCACCTGGCGTTACAAGAATTCTTGCTCCACGTACAGGTGTAAATGGGATCGCAGATAGAGCCTTCGGGTAATAGCGTAGGTTGCTTTGTTCATAAGCCTGCGCCCAAGCCCAATCAAACACAAACTCTCCGTAGGAGTGTTGCTTTAGGTAAAGCGGCATTGCTCCAAGAAGTTGTGATTCAGAATCTTCAGCCAGCAAATGCGCAACTTGCCATCCCGTATCACCCCCTACACAAGCTGTTTTTTCTAATGTACTTAGAAATACATACTTCAAAAAAGGGCCGGCATCGAGCGTTAGTAGCGAATTCCAATCGGCTTCATCAATCTCCGAAAGACTTTGAATTACCCTAAGTTTGATGGCATCTTGCTTCAACTGAGTTGCTAGGAATTCAGTGCTGAATCAACTCAATCTTGTAACCATCTGGATCGGTAACGAATGCGATGATGGTATCGCCGCCCATAACAGGTCCAGCTTCACGAGTGACATTACCGCCTGCAGCTTTAATCTTCTCGCATGCGGCATAGGCATCTAGAACTCTGATCGCAATGTGCCCATAGGCATTGCCCATTTCATAGTTATCCACACCATGGTTATAGGTGAGCTCAATCTCGGATTGGCCGTCATCATTGCCATTCCCAAACCCTACGAACGCAAGAGAATATTTCTGTTCGGGACGTTCGGTAGTGCGAAGCAAGTTCATCCCGAGAACTTTGGTGTAGAAATTTATCGAGCGAGCCATATTGCCGACTCTGAGCATAGTATGAAGAATCATCATGCTTCAAATATAATGGTAAATGCACTTTCTTGTTGGGCAAGAAAAAACCCAGGGGATTAGCCTGGGTTTGTAAACTAGCGCAAGCTGGATCTCATTGGATCTTAGCCTTAGCCCGTAGCTTCTGCATCATTTCAGAGAACTTGGCTTTCTGCCAATTTTGGTCTGCGGTGATCATCTGTTTTAGCTGGTCTTTAATTTCTTCCATGCTTGGCGCTTTTACATCACGCACATCATCTACTTTAATAATGTGCCAGCCATATTGAGTCTTTACAGGCTTATCTGTAATTTGATCTTTTTTTAATTGCACCATTGCCTTAGAGAATTCGGGCACAAGTGCCTTATCGCTTACCCAGCCAAGATCCCCACCATTTGGTGCGGAACCCGGGTCCTTTGACTTATCTTTTGCAATTTGCTCAAAGTTCCCGCCAGCTTTAATTTGGGCGGTAATCGCTTTGGCATCAGCTTCTTTTTCTACTAGGATATGTCCTACGTGATATTCCTTGCCCTTATATTGATCCTTCACCTGGTCGTAGGCGGACTTGAGTTCTGCCTCTGCAACACCTTCTTTTTCTACGTAGTCTTCAAAAACAGCGGCAATCAAAATACCCATTTTGGATTGCTCGAGTTGCTCACGAACAGACTCTTTTTGCGTTACACCGCGATTATTTGCTTCCTGCAAAATCAACTCACGGGTTACCAGCATTTCTCTGGCTTGATCTCTCACCTGTGGATTGTCTGGTTGATTCGATTTTTGTACCAATTTATCCAGTTGAGCTTTAGGAATTGGTTTTCCATTCACGATAGCAGCATTTTGCGCATAAACAGCTGATGAGAGAAGTGCAGCACTAAAAGCGCTAATGGTCAAAATTTGGCGTGTATTCAACATGGGCTAGATAAGTGTAAAAGGGTAAAAGTGAATGTTAAAGCAATCCAATACTAATTGGTGCTTTCACTAGGTGTGAATGCCAAAATTGTAAGCGCATGGATCGAAGCAGGGAAGTGCTTGTTTAGGGCGGAATAGATGGCTCTATGACGACTTACTTTGCTCATCCCCTCAAATTCTGGGGCTACGATGGTTAGCTTGAAGTGTCCTCCGCCAGAAGCCGCACCAGCATGACCCGCATGAAGATGACTTTCATCTTCAATAATTAATTGGACTGCCTGAAATGCGATCCTTAGATCGGCCTCAAATAAAGCAATTCGCTCTTGGTTGATACTCATTCGACGGGATGCTCCATATGGCGACTTAGCCAGACTCCTTGAAGAATGACAAACACCACTAGCAATCCCGTGCTGCCAAATAATTTGAAATTGACCCATGTTTCTTCTGAGCATTCAAAGGCAATATAAAGATTGAGGGCTCCCATAAAGAAAAAGAATGTGGCCCACGCCATATTCACTATATGCCAGACTGATTTAGAGCTCTGCTCTTTGAGGGTAATCTGCTTTCCCATTAAAACCTGAATCCAATTTTTTTTGAAAAATTGTGCGCTGACCACTAGGGCGCCTGAAAATAGCCAATATAAGGCGGTTGGCTTAAGTTGAATAAAGGTTTTGTTATGCAAGAAGATTGTCAGGCTACCAAACACCAGAATCATCACAAGGCTAACCCACTGCATTGCGTCGATCTTACGATGGCGATAGTAGACCCATAAAATCTGCCCGATAGTAGCTACCATGGCTACGATCGTCGCACTGTAAATATCACCAAATTTAAAGGCGATAAAAAAGAGGATGATGGGGAAGAGATCAAATAGAAATTTCATACCTCGATTATCCAGTTATTTGAGAATTATTCCTTATTATTGGCGGAGGCATTCTCGGATGGCTCAAATTTTAAGGATGCCGAGTTAATGCAGTAACGAAGTCTAGTAGGCTGTGGACCGTCATCAAATACATGCCCTAAATGTGCGTCGCACTGGGTACAACGCACTTCGGTGCGAATCATGCCATGGGATATATCACGAATTTCGGTAATTGCCTCAGCCTTCTCTGGTGCGTTGTAGCTTGGCCAACCACAACCAGCATCAAACTTTGTTGAGGATTGAAATAACGGAGTATCACAGCAGATGCAGCGATATTGGCCTGCAGCCCAGTGGTCCCAGAATTCACCAGAGAAAGGCCTTTCGGTTGCAGCCTCTCTCGTCACTCGATATTGAATGTCACTGAGTGAGTTTTTATATTCTTGATTTGTTTTATTTTCCATGGCTTTGAAGGTATTGGGTTATGAGGAGCAGCTGACCGCAACCCGTTCAATGTCGACGGGTGGCGGTTTTGAGTAATCATCGAAGGCTGCCTGCTCATCAAAAGGCCTGCTCAACATTCGATGCAATCTTTCGACCTCGGAAAAATCATCCCGTTGCGCTTTTTCAATGGCATCTTGAGCAAGGTGATTTCTCAGAATGTACTTTGGGTTAATCTGATTCATCAACTCTTTTCTGGACTCATCATTTAAGTATTCAGATTGAAGTCTGTTGATGTAGTCGCCGAACCACTGATCAATGTTTTTGCGATCAATGAATTGATTTCTTTGCTCGATTTCTATTAACTGAGAATCTTTTTTGACGCTACTAAGGCTTCGAAAGAAGTTGGTGAAATCTACTCTTGAATCGTGCATTGCTTGCAGAAGACGTTCAATTAATGCGATGTCACCATCTTCCTCAGACTGCAAGCCTAATTTAGAGCGGAATATCTTTTGCCACTCTTTGGCATAAGCGGTTGGAAACTCCTCAAGAGTGGATCGCAAGAGCATTTGAGACTCTTCGCTAGAGTATTCCAATTGGATTAGGGGAAGCATTGCGCTAGCAAGGCAGGCCATATTCCAATGCATGATTTGAGGCTGACGATGATAAGCATACCGGCCTCCATGATCACTATGGTTACAGATGTGGTCGATTTCAAAGCTATCTAGGAAGCCAAAGGGGCCATAATCAATTGTGAGTCCCAGGGCGCTGATGTTATCGCTGTTTAAAACGCCATGACAAAACCCTACAGATTGCCACTGGGCAACCAATTTGGCATTGCGTTCGCCAATCTCTTTAAATAGATTTAAATATGAATCTTTTTCGGCAGAGCTCTGTGGATAGAAATTAGTGATCAGGAGATCTGCCAATTCTTTTAGGCGAGTAATGTTTTGAAGCGATGCAAAGTGTTCAAAGTGTCCAATACGAATAAAGCTCGGGGCAATACGAGAGCATATCGCCGCTGTTTCTATGGTTTCTCGTCGAACCGCTTGCTTTGATCCAATAACTGAAAGCGCGCGACTGGTTGGGATGCCAAGGGCATGCATTGCTTCGCTACATAGAAACTCGCGAATGGATGATCTTAGGACAGCTCTCCCATCACCCATCCTGGAATAATGCGTTCTACCGGCGCCTTTTAATTGGAGTTCTAGATTGTTGACATCGCCAAGCAGGATAGCGCGACCATCGCCCAACTGTCCCGCCCACGATCCGAACTGATGACCGCTATAAGCCGTTGATATTGGGCTGGTAAATAAGAGTTCGCCCACATTTAACTGATTCCCCGCCAATACATCAAGCCATTCAGGATCCTTTGGCAAGCCATTAACCCCAAGCTCAACGTCAATTAGCTTGGCGACAGAGGGTGAAAATGCAACCCAATACGGGTGGGGCAGCGGGGTGGGGTGGGTCGGCTGGCAAACATCATTGCCGTTGAGGGTAAAAGGCATATTTTGTATTCTATGGGTAATTCACATCCGTCGCAGAAGGCTCTAGAATGACCCTATGACAAATAAAGTACAGCTAAATGTGGCAACTCAGCTTGCCAATCTGGGCGAGGAGCTCAATGTCCCTTTTTTGAAACTGCTTGGGGTGCGCCTTATCAATGCCGAAATGGGTAAGGGTGAAATACTTCTTGCCCTCAAACCCGAGCATACCAATACCTGGGATGTAGCCCATGGCGGTGTCTTGCTCACTCTGATGGATGTGGCTATGGCCGTGGCTGCTCGCTCCAGCGATCCTGGAGATCGCAGTGTTGTGACTGTGGAGATGAAAAATAATTTTATGCAGGCAGCAAATGGCATATTGCGCGTAAAGGCCGATACCGTTCGACGTACCGCCACAATGGCCTTTTGTGAAGCAAAGCTGTACAACGATCAAGGTGAAATCTGCTGTATGTCAACGGGAACATTTCAGTTTCTAAAACGACTGGCAACCAAAGATGCAAAAGGTGAGCGAGTGGTCAACGAGGATTCGCGTCAAAAGTAGTAATTGAGCACGTTTCAAGTGCTTAGACGGGGAGGTTTGATCCCGGAGCGGTGCTGAGCTCTCCAGTGACTACGTCGTGGCCTACCGTGCCGTTGGCGTCAAACCTTCTTTCCACCATCTCAAACTGACCATCCTTGCGAACACGCAAAATAGTGCTTGAGCGAGTCCCATAAGACGGTGTCCTAATAAATGCAGCGGACAAAGATTTTTCCCACTCCGGACTAATGCCGGTATGAGGCAACTCTTGGTGGCTTGCTTCGTGCGTATCAGCTAATACGCGTAAATAGTGATCCGAGTTTTTGAGTTGACCACTATCCATTGCCAATGTTTGAGCAAATGCTGCTACCCGGTGATTAACTTTAGGCCAGGGTGTATCGAGCATGGCATTAGATAAGCCATAGACTCCAGGACTTAGGGCTTGCTCAGGAAATACTTTTCTTGGGCGAATATTTTGACCCATCATGAGCCGATTGCTCACCCAATGCATTTCAGCATTCTCTAGATCGCTAAGATCTGCCATTAATAGATTAAAGCCGTTGTAATGCTCAAACCGTTTCGCGTTTTCTTGAATATACTCATGCGGCTTGTGCTGACCCGTTAGGTAGTGCAGGCTGAGTTCTCCGCGAGTTCTGGCATCGGGATTTTTTTCGCTAGGCGCTCTGACATTGGTCAGTGCGGCAAAGCGTCCTGTCTTAGTAAATCCAAGCCAAGTTCCCGGACTGCCCAATACATCCGCTCGGTCTTTGCCGGCTAATATATGGGGGTGGTCTGGCCACCATCGGAGGGGGTCGGTATCGCGCTCATAAAACTCATCTCGATTTGCCGCCACTACCAAAGGGTAGTCTGGGTGTGACTTCCAGGCGAAGAGAATTAGGCACATAAAAATAAATTGTGAAGGGGTGTGATTAAATTTCTAGCAATGAATAAGGTAGTGAGTCCATTTTTAACACAGGGCCATCGCTCATGCCCAGATGAATTTCCCCGGCCTCAAGGACATCGAGCTTGCATTCAATCTGAAGATCGACGCGATCTGAGTTTTCTGAGCTGGCGGCCGCAAGTACTACCATGCCGCATGGTTGGCTGGTATCAGCCTCATGAAACAACTCTACGCCAGGCTTAGCAAGTTCAGAACTAGATAATATTGGTTGGATGTGTGCGAGTTGCAGCCTTCGCTTTACCGCTCCACGATATTGGCTGCGAGCAACAATCTCTTGGCCTGGATAACAACCTTTTCTGAAATCGACTCCTGCGACAGATTCGAAATTAATCATCTGAGGGACAAACTGTTCCTGGGTAGCTAGAACGATACGGGGAATCGCGCTCAATATCTCCAAGTTATTCCACCGTGTTAGTGCAGCCTTAGTAATTGATGATTGGATGGTCTCAGACTTTCTTTGGGCTATCAGGACGCGCTGAAAGGATTGATTTTCAGCTAACACCCCCGGCATCTTTAGTGCGAGCGAGTCTTTTGGCATGGTGATGAGTTGTTCCGCTTCAGAGTTTTGATAGTCACCAAAAACCTCCCAATCACTTGAGGCATCAGTTACCTTTACCTTTGAGCGTAGAACATACATCGAAAGACGCTTTGCCGTACTGGCTGCAATGTCTCTGGAGATGAAAAGGGCGAACCGATCGTCGGAATCTACTGATTCAGGGAAAAGGCCAACCCAAGCACTCGCCAAAAGACGCCCCTTAGGATTGCAATACCCAACTAAGCGTACTGATTCGGGGCCTTGCGCAATTTCGCCTGACTCTGTGCGCTTGAGGCTGACCACGGAGTTACTTAATTGACTTTGAAGTAGGGTGGCGGCATCGGGCCCTTCAACCAGAATTAGCCCCCAATCAGGCAGGGCGGTAAATCCATGGTTAAGTAGGGTGGTGGGCATCAGGTAGTTTTTAGGGCTTGGGGTCATGAGCTTTTATCATAGCTCGATGAGCAGAAAATTTCAGAGAAGAACTCTTTTTATAAAGCATTCAAATAGTAGCGCATGGAAGCCCTATGCGCTCTACCTAGCCGCCTTTCTTGCAATTTTATATGGAGCTGTTTTTTTATGGCCCGTTGTGCCGTCTCTATCGAATATTGCAGAAGGAAGTGTTTATAAAGTCAAAATTGCCCCTAAATCCAGCCTAACTGCAATATCAAAGCAGTTATCAGAGCAGGGTATAGCCTCAAATGTCGTAACTTTTCAGGTTGCCGCAAGAGTGCTTTTTGTTGGCTCCAAGCTCAAGCCGGGTACGTACCTGCTGGCACCTCGCGCCAGCCTTGGGAGTATCTTGCTTCAAATTGCACGTGGCGATCGGATTCGCGAGAGTGTTGCAATCATCCCTGGCATGACCATATGGCAGCTTAGAAGCCTCATTGATAATCACCCAGCCCTCATTCACCAAACAAAAGGAATGGGCTCTAAAGAGTTGCTGCAGGCTATCGGCCTCTCTTATCCGGGTGGTGAAGGTCTTTTCTATCCAGATACCTATATCTTTGACCCAGATGACTCCGATATATCAATTTACAGAAGAGCTTCTCAGGCAATGCAAAAGCAGCTTACGGTCGCTTGGGGGGAAAAGAGTGCTGCCTCACCGCTAAAAACTCCCTATGAGCTACTTATTTTAGGATCCATAGTGGAGAAGGAAACGGGGCGCGCTAGCGACAGATCGCTGGTTGCAGCGGTTTTTATAAATCGACTCAATTTGAATATGCCCCTACAGACCGACCCAGCGGTAATTTATGGTGTTGGCCCGAAATTTGACGGAAATCTTCGAAAAGCGGATTTACGTAAAAACAGTCCCTACAATACTTACATGAACAAAGGATTGCCGCCAACGCCAATAGCAATGCCGAGTAAGGAGTCTCTCCTAGCCGTCATTCATCCGGAAAAAAGCGATGCAGTTTATTTCGTGGCTCGCGGCGATGGCAGTAGTCAATTTTCTAAAACCTTAAAAGAGCATGAATATGCCGTTGATCAGTTTCAACGCAAACGTAATGCCACTTCTAAATCAACTTCACAGTAATTGTTATGACAGCTCATTTTCTAGGTTATTTCATTAGTTTTGAGGGTATCGATGGTGCAGGTAAAAGCACGCATATCGAATCCTTCGCTAACTTGATGAGAGAGCGACACCCTGATCGAGAAGTTGTCATGACTAGAGAGCCAGGCGGTACCCAATTGGGCGAACAACTACGCGCATTATTGCTTGATGCTCCCATGAATTTAGAAACCGAGGCATTACTCATGTTTGCGGCTCGTCGTGAACATATTGCGCAAGTAATAGAACCGGCATTAATGGCTAGAAAGATTGTTATCTCTGATCGCTTTACAGATGCTAGTTTCGCTTATCAAGGCGGCGGTCGCGGCTTGAGTCTTGAGAAGTTAAACGATTTAGAGAAATGGGTTCAAGGGCGCCCAGACGGCTCGCTACTTCAACCCAACCTCACTTTTCTATTTGATTTACCTGGGTCAATTGCCGAATCTAGGAGATCAAAAGTGAGGGCGCCCGATAAGTTTGAGAAGATGGATTTAGATTTCTTTGAAAGGGTTCGCCAAGAATATCTACGTCGTGCGAAGGCAGACTCAAAACGCTTCTATCTTATAGATGCCACACGAACTCCGGAAGAAATTTGGAATGATCTTATGTTGCTGAAGATCAAGCTGTAAATGAGCGACCGGATGCTGCAAAATTCCTCCGCAAAGAAAATAGCTCCATGGCTAGAGCCTGTCTGGGACAGCATCAACTTGACTGCATTTCCCAATGCTGTTTTGATTCACGGTCAATCAGGTATTGGTAAGTTTGAGTTTTCAATTGAACTAGCTAAAGGACTCTTGTGCGAAGCATCATCGGGTGCAAAACCTTGCAATCAATGCGAGGCTTGCAGATGGTTTGATTCTGGCAATCATCCTGACTTTATTGCGCTTGTGCCTGAAACACATCGCAAGCTTTTGCCACATGGCGATTTTAATTCTGAAGTTGACTCGCCTAAAAAATCAAAACCTAGCCAAACTGATAACGAAGGTGACGCACCTGAGAAGAAGGAAAAGAAAAGTATTTCTATTGAGGATGCCCGAAGCGCAATTGAGGGTCTTACTATCGGATCTCACCGTGGCGGCAACAGAGTGATACTGGTTTATCCACTGGAGATGCTAAGGGCGGACTCCGCCAATACCTTACTTAAGTCTCTTGAAGAGCCGCCAAAAAATACGATTTTCATTTTGCTTGCAGATCGCCTTGATCGTGTGTTGCCAACAATACGTTCTCGATGCCGCTTGTTATCCGCGCCAAGACCTGATCGCGCTAACGGATTACATTGGTTGCGCAGCAAATTAAATACCATTTCTGACTTAAAAATAAGTGATTCCGATGTTGAGTCTATTTATGATGAGCAGGGCGGGGCACCCTATGCAGTTTTGGACTCTTTAATTGCACGTCACAATAAAGATGAAAAAGATGAGCTAACGATTGCTATCCAGGCATCGCGATATTTATTACAGGCAATGTCACAGGGGTCTCGTATCAATTGGCTAGACGCGGCCGATAAGACACAAAAGGCACGGTATTCAGTTATGTTAGCCACAATGCAGCGCTGGGCCTCAGATCTGCAAAGCTCGAAACAAATGGGCTCTCCGCGGTATTACCCCAAGCATGAGGACGCTATTCGGGTTTTAGCTCAACAGGCGCGACTACCTAAGCTGCTTCGTTTCTGGAGGTCCCTTATTCAGGCTAGACGGCATGAAAACCACCCCTTGGCCACCCGCATTCAGCTAGAAGTATTGCTTTCTCAATACCAACAGGTATTTGAAGACTAAAATGACGAGTCATGTTTATAGACTCACATTGCCATCTCGATTTCCCAGAATTTCAAACCCGTCTTCCTGAGGTTTTAGCAAATATGGCCGCCTGCAAGGTGAGTCATGCCCTTTGTGTATCTGTGGATATTCCCGACTTCCCCAAAGTGCGCAAATTAGCCGAGGATCATCCCCACTTATATGCCTCGGTTGGGGTGCATCCGGATTACGAAGATACGTTGGAGCCTAGCTTTGAATTTTTGACTGAGGAAGCCAAGCACCCCAAAATTATCGCCATAGGTGAAACTGGCCTTGATTACTATCGCATGGGTGATCGAAGCTATGAATCCATGGAGTGGCAAAGGGCGCGCTTCAGAACTCATATTCGTGCAGCCATTGCATCCAAAAAGCCGTTGATTATCCATACGCGCTCATCTTCGGTGGATACCCTCAAGATCTTAAAAGAGGAGGGTGCCGATCGCATTGGTGGGGTTATGCACTGCTTTACAGAAACCACAGAAGTGGCCAAAGCTGCCATGGATATGGGCTTCTTTATCTCTTTTTCAGGCATTGTGACCTTCAAAAGCGCCAAGGATCTACAAGAAACCTGCAAGCAGGTTCCTTTAGACCGAATGTTGATTGAAACCGATTCACCGTATTTGGCTCCGATTCCATATCGTGGCAAGACTAATGAACCTGCCTGGGTTTCCAAGGTGGGTGAATTTATTTCCGACTTGAAAGGCATTTCTGTTGAAGCGGTGGCTGAACAGACTTCTAATAATTTTTTCCAATGTTTTCAGATAAATAGAATGATTTCATGAGAAATTCTCTTAAATTTAATTGCACTTTAATTACCTTTTTTCTGTGTTTTTCTTGCCTTGTGTCTGCACAAACTGCAGATCAAATTGCGGACTTTACTAAAGCCGCTAAGTTTGATGATGTTTCTGAGGTTGAGTCATTAATTAAATCCGGCGTGAGTCCAAACACATTAGATCCAAAAGGCAATCCGATGTTGATTGTTGCGATCAGAGATAAATCTCTCAAGGTCGCAGATTTTCTAATTGCTGATAAAGCAACCGATGTGAATTTAGTCAACAAAAGTGGTGAGAATTCACTCATGATGGCCTCCATAGAGGGGGAATTACCTCTAGTTGAAATGCTCATCCTTAAAAGGAAGGCGGATGTCAATAAAGCTGGCTGGGCGCCTTTACATTACGCTTGCACAACCGGAAGGCTCAGCGTTGCAGAATTTTTAGTTGCAAATGGCGCTAAAGTAAATGCTCTGAGTCCAAGTGACACTACGCCATTAATGATGGCGGTGAGCTCTGGCAATGATCTGCTAATTAAGTTTCTATTGGATAACGGCGCTGACTTGCGTATGCGCAATCATGAGGGCTATTCGGCGATTGATGTTGCTGAGTTATTTAGTAAATCGGACATCCGTGAGGGTTTGGTTTCAAGATGGGAGAAGCTTTACAAGCAACCATATCCAGGCGGCCCTAAGAAGTTTCCTTCATAATTGACATGTCTAATATTTGCGCATAATCATTATTATGTCAAATAAGAAATCAGAGTGAATCTCACGCCAATCTATTTGCAAAATGTATCTACTAGACCATATAACTAAACTACCCGGCTTTCATAATCTCCCCAGCTTCAATACGCTGTTTGCTGAGATAAATACGGATATGGGCAATAGTGAGATCTGGTTTGTTCTGATCTTGGCGTGCCTCATGCTAACTTTCCACGGTATTGCTGTATTAATGATTGCGGGCGCGTTCCACTGGATAGACCGAAAACTCGAAAATAAGCGCATTTATGGTGCTAATTTCGTGTCATATTTCATTGCAATATTATTAATTATCGCCAGCCATTTAGTTGAGATCGTGGCTTGGTCCTACATCTGCGTGGCCTTTCAGGTATTTCCAACCAACCCACAGACCTTTTATTTTGCTGGTGAAATGTATACAACGGTTGGATATGGTGATTACACCTTATCTGAACAATGGAGAATTCTCCCCATCATCATTTCTTTCACTGGCATCTTTGCCGTATCAATGTCTGGTGCAGCTTTATATTCAATGATGGGTGCATTATTGGGAAGGTCAAGTCAGAGTCCCAAATAAGCGGCTCGCTTCTAAAAACACAGTTTTAGTTGGATTTTTTACCTAATTGATGAGTTTGGACTCTTCAATTAGACCCTTTTGCTTAAAAACTAGCTCCAAAACACGTCCATTAGCCTCTAGGGATCGAATTCTGCCAGGCAGCCAATCGAGGTCCCTGGCCAGCCAAATATCGACCTGACGCTTATATGGATCGTTCTCGCGCTGCATGAGCGCGTAATGTCGATTAATTGACTTTCCTAGCGTGGGAATATCGGCAGACTCAAGCTCTCCATAGCTTTTAAATTGCCACATTTCCAGCGTGTTGAAGTCGACAACTGGTAGCGCACGAATGCTACCCGCCTCGTCAATTTTCTCACTCCCATTTAGAAGTGCGGCCAATTGGAACATCAAGCTAAATCGATCTTGAGTTCCAGGAAGTAAATCAGGTGTAAATTCCGGCTTTTCAGAAAAAAACATCTTCCCTGCTCCATTTTGTTCGCGATCAAATCGAGAATAGCGAGGGGGTTTCGATCCGCGTTGTGTCCAATAAATAGATGGCGCAATTCCATAGGCATCAACAGACCCTCTGGATTCAAATACAAATGGACCAACAAATGGGTAAGGGATGTTGATATAGAGGCGGTAATTATTGCCGTCTGCAATCCAATCTAGTTGAGCTGTTTGATAAAGCTGACCATCGACATAAGCGTCAAAGTAATAGATGCCTGAATCAGGAAGGCGAAATGCCTGCCCAGACTGCGCTCCCAGAGCGCCCCGCTCCCCATTGCTTTGATCAGATTGTGGATCGACTGAAACCGAATTATTTATCTTCGGTACAAATTGTTTCTTTGGAGCGCTCGTTAATTGAATCTTTTTGGGCGGCTCAATTCGAAGCTCTGTATTAATAACAAGATCTTCAGGAATGGGTGGCGCAGCACCGAAAGAGATAAATGGAAGGCCAAAAAATAAAACCAGATGCCCAAGAACTGAAAGGAAAAAAGCGGTAAGCAGAATCCACAGAGATCTTCCGCGCATGAATTGAAATAGCTTTCCAGATAAAGCAATCAAAAAATTAATGCTCGATAAATTGAATCACTGCTGGCAAATGAGTGGCATAGTCGCTAATGCCATGATCGCCGCCTTCAAGAACGAGTTGCTTGGCTCCAGGATAAAAATCCACCATTTCTCGCCAATCAAGTAGTTCATCACCTTTTGCAGCAATTAAAAAATACCGATCCGGGTTGGTGGCGCGATCCACCTGCAGCGAACGTAATTGGTCAACATACTCAGCCTTAAAATCAAATGGCTCTTCATTATCGTAGCTGGTCATCATGCCAACATGTGGCTCTAATTCTCTCGCTGCATAAACCGCAGGATTAAGAACAATACCTTTGCACTGATATTTTTCTGCAAGGAAATTTGTATAGAAGCCACCTAAAGAGGATCCGATAATAACTATGCGATCTGCCTTGGATTGATCTATGTGCTCAATCACCATGTCGATACTCTCTTTTGGAGATGCCGGTAATTGAGGGCAATACCATTCGTAGGTGTTATCCACCGTTGAGATCGCCCTCACCGCCTCGCCTGTCATCACCGCCTTGGTGGAATTGGGGGATGAGCGAAAGCCATGCAGATAAACCAACAGTGTTTTTCTCATTGAAGCGCCTTAAGCCTTTTGACCAATTTCAAAGTTAGCCATCTTCTCTAAGGCCTTTACCATCGCAGAATGATCCCAGGCTTTACCGCCGTGCGCACTGCACGAATTTAGCAGCTCTTGGGCTGTAGCAGTATTAGGCAATGAGACGCCTAGGGCCTTAGCACTACTTAGTGCAAGATTTAAATCTTTTTGATGCAACTCAATCCTAAAGCCTGGCTCAAAGGCTCTCTTGATCATGCGCTCCCCATGAACCTCCAATATCTTAGAGCTAGCAAATCCACCCATTAAAGCCTCGCGAACCTTGGCGGGATCTGCACCAGCTTTAGAGGCAAACAACAGTGCCTCAGCAACAGCCTCAATGTTTAAAGCCACAATAATTTGATTGGCCACCTTGGTAATTTGACCGGCGCCATTCTCGCCCACCAAAGTAATGTTCTTGCCCATCAATTCAAATACCGGCTCCACTTTTGCAAAAGTTGCTTTATTGCCACCAACCATAATGGTGAGCGTGGCAGCTTTGGCCCCAAGCTGTCCTCCAGAGACAGGTGCATCCAAATACTCGCACCCAAGTGCATTAATTCGGTGAGCAAACTCTTTGCTTGCGATTGGCGAAATCGAGCTCATGTCAACCACAATCTTGCCCTTACTTAAACCAGAGGCGATACCATTTTCACCAAATAATACTTTTTCGACATCAGGAGTATCTGGGACCATCGTAATGATGATGTCCGCTTTACTTGCAACTTCTGCAGGACTGAAGCATGGTATCGCCGCGCTACTTACGAGCTCGTCTGGAATCTTGCTTCGGGTGTTGATAAACACTTCATGACCAGCCGCAATCAAATGACCTGCCATGGGAGCACCCATAATTCCAAGGCCAACAAAACCTAGTTTCAATTTACTCATGACTCCATCCTTATTTTTTTAACTCTTAGTAACAATTACTTTAATCTTTTATGAGTCAATCAAACTTGCTCGTATTGACCCATCCAACTAAGGCCAGCATCAGTGGTCTTGAGGGGCTTGTATTCGCAGCCAATATAACCTGCGTAAGCAAGGCGATCTAATAGGTTGAATAGATACTCATAATTAATTTCTCCTGTGCCGGGCTCATTTCGACCAGGATTGTCAGCCAGCTGAATATGCCCAATACGACTGAAATACTTTTGAATCGTATTGCCCAGCTCACCCTCCATGCGCTGTGCATGATAGATGTCATATTGTAAAAATGCATTATCAGCGCCGACTGCATCCAAAATGCTAATGCCCTGCTCCGTCTTCGATAGATAAAAGCCTGGAATATCAAACGTATTAATTGGCTCAATAAGTAGTTTTAGGCCGACCTTCTTGAGTTCGTTAGCTGCATATTGGAGATTGGCCACAAAAGTGTCGCGAAGTTCATTCGGATCGGATCCTGCTGGCGCCTTGCCTGCAAGACAATTCAACTGGGGAACGCCAAGGATGGTGGCGTATTCAATCGCTTTAGCGACCCCTGAGCGGAACTCGGCAACGCGATCAGGCAAGCAGGCAATGCCTCTTTCACCAGCATCCCAGTCACCCGCAGGCAAATTGTGCAGAATGAGCCTCAAATCATTGTTATCAAGGGCGCATTTAATCTCTTGAGCATCAAATGCATAAGGAAAGAGAAACTCCACTGCCTTGAACCCGCCAGTCTTCGCTAGCGCAAAGCGATCCAAGAAAGGGGCTTCTGTAAAAAGCATGGTCAGGTTGGCGGCAAAACGAGGCATCAGATTCCTTTAATAGGATTGGCTTGAAAAGAAGTCATGTTATCAAATATGCCCATAAACTTCCTTGAGGCGTGAGTGATGGCACTTTAAGCAAAATTTGGGTTAAAAATACGCTAATATCACAATAGAAATACTTAATATTAAGGAAAGTTATGAAAACTAAATTCGCCCCCATTACTCTCGTAGTCGCCGCTTTGTTGGCTGGACCGGCATTGGTAGTAGCTCAAACTCCTACCGCCGCAAATGCTATTGTTGTTGACGCAGCAGTGACTGACAATGTTTTCCAACTATATGAAGGTACCGTCATCAAGGTTGATAAGAAAACGCGCAGCATATTCTTCAAAAATAATGAGGGCGAGTCTAAGTTTGTTGCTGGGCCTGAGATCAAAAACTTCGATCAAATCAAAAAAGGTGATCGCCTAAGTGTTACATATGAGCTTGCTGTAGCCATTGAATTAATCAGAACCAAGAGCGATGGCATTCGAAGTAAAGTAGAAACCTCTTCTGAGCTAGCCTCAAAGCCTGGTGAAAAACCAACCCGCACCATTACCAACACCACAACCATCATTGCCGATATTGTCGACGTTGATCGCGCCAAGAAATTGGTATCAGTTAAGGGCCCAAGTGGAAAAGTTACCGTAGTTACAGTAAAGAACCCGCAGTTGTTGGCTGATGTAAATGTTGGCGAGCAAGTTAAGGTAATCTACTTTGATGCAATGGCTGCATCCATTACATCTCCTAAAAAGAAGTAAGGTAAAAAGTATTTCGTTTCAAAATGCAGGGATCTAATTTGAGAGTTCGAACCTATTGGATCCTTGCACTCGTTGGCCCGCTCTCGGCTTGCGCTAATACTACTCGCCCCGGGGCCGTAGGAATTAATCGCTCTCAATTTATGATGACCTCTTCCGAAGAGGTTAATCGACTCTCTGCGGTGAGCTATAACGAGCAAAATCAAAAAGCAAAAGATAAAAACGTGTTAATTACATCGGGCCCTACTTTTGACCGCCTGAAGACGATTGCCAATCGATTGATTCCTCAAACAGAAGCATTCCGCGACGATACTAAGCAATGGGATTGGCGCCTGACGCTCATTGATGCCCCCGTGCTCAATGCAACATGTGCACCCGGCGGTAAGATCACTTTCTACACCGGGATCATTGAACAACTAAATTTAAACGATGAAGAAATTGCAGCCATCATGGGTCACGAGATTGCTCATGCATTACG
>CANFOT010000003.1 GCA_947448625.1 Burkholderiaceae bacterium
ACCTAGCTAACTTCCCCGTAAGCTGGGTCGAACAGAATTTCACTTTTTGAGAGTTCAGGCGTCAATTTGGCATCTTTGCTGGTGCTCGGGATGCTTCATTAGCGCGCGAAGATCCCCGTCCGCAAAATTCCACCTGTCTTGGCCGGTATCCGGGCTAGTAAATCTCAGAATCTGGCCTTCCCATGCAATTGACGCGCACAGTGGCTCATTCAGACTCCTGACACCTTTACCTTAAGTTAGGGTGCATTTACTTACCGTTGCGGGGGCAGCACACGTTTAGTGTTTCCCGTTTAACTTTATTGCATTGCAACAAAGCACCACGACATCCCAATTCTAGCTCAGGCCCGCCCCTAGTCGGCCTAAAAGCCCAAAAAAGCCTACAATATGCACTCTAGGACTAAGGATTCATGACAGCATTAGATAAGCACCCCGAAAAAAACCTGATTCGTTTACAGCTTAGCCAAAACTCGGTATTAAAAAGCTTGGATCCTGAAGCAATGGCCGATTTGGAGCGCCATTTAGTGATCTCCGACCTCAAAAAATCAGAAATTCTGCTTCATCAAGGTGATCACCAGATGGAGCAGTACTTTGTGCTGGATGGAATCTTGAAGCGCATTGTCTCTAGCGCGGATGCAAAAGAGATGATTCTGCGATTTGCTATCGAAAAAGACATCGAAACCAGTTATGCGGCTTGGCGCCTTAAGACGGCCGCCCCATATAGCATTGCGTCGGTTACAAAGGCTCGCGTAGCCCGCATGCCCCTCAAAAAATGGGCTGAATTCTTAGATAGCCACAAGCCACTTAAAGAGAGTTTTGAGTTTGAAGTGATGCGCTTAATGAGTGAGATCATGGCCCACACCATTACTTTGCATATGCTAGATGCCCCAGGTCGGGTAGAGCGTTTCTTACGCAAATACGAAGACTTATTTGAGTTGCTCCCCAAAAAGGAGCTGGCAGCTTACCTCAACCTCTCCCCAGAGACTTTAAGTCGCCTAAAAACAAAGCATAAAGAGCTATTTGTCTAATTAGACACCCTGGTTAATTCTAGATTTCAGGGGAAATTGACCGAAGTCAATGATGATCTGCACCCCCAGGCCTAAGATTCACCTCAGCCTCAACCGGGGTGACTTATGGTTACCCGTGGCACCACTAATAACTTAATTGGAGACAGTTAGCGAAAGCTAAATTGCACTGAACATGTTGTTCGTTCGGGCAGTGTA
Organism: Burkholderiaceae bacterium; assembly: GCA_947448625.1. Taxonomy (GTDB): domain Bacteria; phylum Pseudomonadota; class Gammaproteobacteria; order Burkholderiales; family Burkholderiaceae; genus Polynucleobacter. The sequence continues at coordinate 1,221 of CANFOT010000003.1, forward strand.
ATTAACTAAAAATTTCTATGACAACAGACAATCAAAATACACCAGTCACCGATGGCTTTCATCTCGTTATTGATGCTTTAAAAGCAAACGATCTAGACACGATTTTTGGCCTCGTTGGTATTCCAATTACCGACCTGTGCCGTTTGGCTCAAGCAGAAGGAATGCGTTTTATCGGTTTCCGTCACGAGCAGCATGCTGGTAACGCAGCAGCGATTGCTGGTTACATGACTCAAAAACCTGGTATCTGCATGACTGTGTCAGCGCCAGGATTCTTGAATGGTTTAACAGCACTGGCGAATGCTACAGTGAACTGTTTCCCAATGATTTTGATTTCCGGTTCAAGTGAGCGCGAGATCGTTGACTTGCAACAGGGCGATTACGAAGAGATGGATCAGCTCAATGCGGCTAAGCCGTATTGCAAAGCTGCATACCGTATTAACCACATTGAAGACATCGGCATTGGTTTTGCTCGCGCAATTCGTGCAGCGGTTTCTGGTCGTCCAGGTGGTGTGTACTTGGATCTGCCTGCGCAACTTTTGGCTCAAACAATGCCAGTGGAAGAAGCTAAGAAATCCATCTTCAAAGTAATCGATCCAATTCCACGTCAAATCCCTGCGGCTGATGCTGTAGAGCGTGCCTTGAATGTATTGAAGGGCGCTAAGCGTCCATTGATCCTCCTGGGCAAGGGCGCCGCTTACGCTCAAGCTGATGCTGACATTCGTGCATTGATTGAAAAGTCCGGTATCCCTTATTTGCCAATGTCAATGGCTAAAGGTTTATTGCCAGACAATCATCCGCAATCAGCATCTGCAGCGCGTTCCTTTGTATTGGCTGAGGCTGATGCGGTGATGTTGGTTGGTGCACGTTTGAATTGGTTGCTTGCGCACGGTAAAGGTAAGACATGGGGCAAAGAGCCTAAGAAATTTATCCAAATCGACATTCAATCAAACGAAGTGGATAGCAACGTACAAATCGATGCTCCATTGATTGGTGATATCGGCTCTGTTGTTGGTGAACTCCTTAAGGGAATTGCTGCCGTTCCAAAACCATCCGCAGAGTGGATCAGCGCGATCAACGAGAAAAAAGATAAGAACATGGCGAAGATGGCTGAAACATTGGCCAAAGAAGCTTCACCAATGAACTTCCATGGCGCTTTGCGCGCTATCCGCGATGTAATCAAGAAGAATCCAGACGTTAACTTAGTTAACGAAGGTGCAAATACTCTGGACTATTGCCGCGCAATTGTGGACATGTACAAGCCACGTAAGCGTTTTGACTCAGGCACTTGGGGCATCATGGGTATTGGTATGGGCTATGCGATTGGTGCAGCCGTTACTAGTGGCTTGCCAACTGTTGCAGTTGAGGGCGATAGCGCCTTCGGCTTTAGCGGCATGGAATTGGAAACTATTTGCCGTTATAACTTGCCAATTACTACCGTTGTGTTCAACAACAATGGTGTTTACCGCGGTACTGACGTGAATCCAACTGGCGGTGCTGACGTTGCTCCAACGGTGTTTGTTAAGGATGCACGTTACGACAAGATGATTGAGGCATTTGGCGGTGTTGGTTATTACGTAACTACCCCGGCCGAGTTGGAAGCAGCTTTGACTAAGGCAATCGCCGAAGGTAAACCTGCCTTGATTAATGCGGTGATTGACGAGACAGCTGGTACAGAGAGTGGACGTTTAACTAACTTAAACCCATCAACTGCTGCTGGGAAGAAGTAATTCATCAGCATTTTTAAAATATATTTAGTAACGCATAAGTAATACTTTAAGGAGAAGTAAACATGACTAAACCATTAGACGGTATTCGTATCATCGATTTCACACACGTACAGGCTGGTCCTGCATGTACTCAATTGTTGGCTTGGTATGGTGCTGACGTGATCAAGGTAGAGCGCCCAGGTTCTGGTGACGTTACTCGCAGCCAGTTGCGCGATATTCCAGGTGCGGATGCTTTGTATTTCACAATGTTGAACGGCAATAAGCGCTCTTTAACTTTGGATACTAAAACTCAAGAAGGTAAAGAAGTTTTAGAGAAGATGATCAAGACATCTGATGTAATGGTTGAGAACTTTGGCCCAGGCGCTTTGGATCGCATGGGTTTTAGCTGGGCGCGTATTCAAGAATTGAATCCAAAAATGATCATGGCTTCTGTAAAAGGATTTAGCGATGGCCATTCATACGAAGACTTAAAAGTGTATGAGAACGTTGCTCAGTGCGCTGGTGGTGCTGCCTCAACTACTGGTTTCTGGGATGGTCCTCCTACAGTTTCTGCTGCTGCTTTGGGTGACAGCAATACTGGTATGCATTTGGCGATTGGTATTTTGACTGCATTGATGCAGCGTCAAAAGACTGGCAAAGGCCAAAAAGTATCATGCTCAATGCAAGATGCCGTATTGAACTTGTGCCGCGTTAAATTGCGCGACCAACAACGTTTGGACAAAATTGGTTACCTCGAAGAGTACCCACAGTACCCACATGGCACATTCTCTGATGTAGTTCCACGCGGCGGTAACGCTGGTGGTGGCGGTCAGCCAGGTTGGGTATTGAAGTGTAAGGGTTGGGAAACAGATCCAAACGCTTACATCTATTTCACTATTCAAGGTCACGCTTGGGAGCCAATCACACGTGCGATTGGCAAGCCAGAGTGGGCAACAGATCCAGCCTACATGACTGCTGAAGCTCGTCAAGACAAGATTTTTGACATCTTCGCAACTATTGAAGAGTGGCTCAAGGACAAGACTAAGTACGAAGCTGTGGACATTCTCCGCAAGTTCGACATTCCTTGTGCGCCGGTTCTCTCAATGAAGGAATTGGCTGCATCACCAGACTTGCGTAAGAGTGGTTCTATTGTTGAAGTTGACCACAAGGTTCGTGGTAAGTACTTAACAATTGGTAGCCCAATCAAGTTCTCTGACTTAGAAATTGAAGTTGGTCCATCACCAGTATTGGGTGAGCACACTAATGAAGTGTTGACTGACCTTGGTTATAGTGCTGATGACATCGCTAAGTTACATGCAGCGAAAGCAGTTTAATAATAAGCAGTAGTATTTGTTTTAGATTGAAAGGCGCTCCTGGTGGGCGCCTTTTTTTATTCGCCAATATTTAGAAAAGTCTATAGACTAGCCCTATGAAAACAAATGTCGATTTATTGCAATTAGTGGACTGCTTTGGTGATGCAGTGATCGTTGCCGATGCGAGCGAAAAGATTGTTCTTTGGAATGCAGCGGCGACTAGAATTTTTGGCTACTCCGAAGAGGAGGCGCTCGGCAATACTTTGGACCTCATTGTCCCTGAGCGTCAGCGCCAAAGGCATAACGAGGGTTACAGCAAGTCCATGGAGACAGGTACTACACGGTATGGCACTTCCTTGCTAAGGGTGCCTGCTAAGCATAAGGATGGACGTACCCTGTCGATAGCTTTTACGGTGGGAATGCTGTTTGACGAAAAGCATCAGGCCAATGGTGTGGCAGCAGTGATTCGTGATGAGACTGAGCGTTTCGCCGAAGAAAGGGCTTTGAAAAAAAGACTCTCTGATCTTGAAAACCCCTGAAATTGCAGTCATATAGCTAATGTAGGGCACTTCAGTTATGAGTGCCCAAAAAATAGGCATCCATTCTTGCGCCGCAATCTGTCGCTGGTAAAATTGGATTAATTCAAAATTTCAATCTTATTAGGACTTTAATCATGGCAAAAGCATTAGAGGGGGTGAAAGTCCTCGACTTTACGCACGTTCAATCGGGCCCAACCTGTACGCAGTTGCTCGCTTGGTTTGGGGCGGACGTAATTAAGGTGGAGAAATCTGGCGAGGGTGATGCAACTCGCGGTCAGTTGCGAGATATTCCGGATGCGGATAGCTTGTATTTCACAATGCTTAACCATAATAAACGCTCCATTACTGTCAATACCAAAACCCAGAAGGGTAAGGAAATTCTTGAGCGCCTCATTAAAGAGTGCGATGTCTTAGTTGAGAACTTTGCACCAGGCGCATTGGATCGCATGGGTTTCTCTTGGGAGCGTATTCAAGAACTTAACCCCATGATGATCATGGCCTCGGTAAAAGGTTTCGGACCTGGTCCTTACGAGGATTGCAAGGTCTATGAAAACGTTGCTCAGTGTGCGGGTGGTTCTGCATCTACCACTGGTTTTGATGATGGCCCTCCGATGGTGACAGGCGCACAAATTGGTGACAGTGGTACGGGCTTGCATTTGGCATTAGGAATTGTGACAGCCTTGTATCAACGTACACATTCTGGTCGCGGTCAAAAAGTATTGGCAGCAATGCAAGATGCCGTATTGAATTTATGTCGTGTGAAGTTGCGCGATCAACAGCGTTTGGAGCGTAACGGCACAATGCAAGAGTACCCGCAGTTCCCAAATGGTGAATTTGGAGACTCTGTACCCCGCGCTGGCAATGCTTCAGGTGGTGGCCAACCTGGTTGGATTCTGAAGTGCAAGGGCTGGGAGACAGATCCCAACTCCTATATTTATGTCGTTGTTCAGGCTCCAGTGTGGGAGGCAATTTGTAAAGTGATTGGTCGTGAAGATTGGATTACGGATTCTAACTTTGCCTCCCCAATGGCACGCTTGCCACGCTTGATGGAAATCTTCGCTGAGATTGAAAAGTGGACCATGACTTTAACGAAGTTTGAAGTAATGGATATTTTGAATAAGTATGACGTTCCTTGCGGCCCTATTTTGTCGATGAAGGAGATTTCTGAAGAGCAGTCATTGCGCGATACTGGTACGGTAGTCGAAGTTGATCATCCTATCCGCGGCAAGTATTTGACAGTAGGCAATCCGATCAAAATGTCTGACAGCCCAACCGATGTCACTCGTTCACCATTGTTGGGTGAGCATACTGATGAGATTCTCAGTGAGCTGGGCTTCACTACGGATGAATTGATTTCCTTGCGTCACGATAAGGTGATCTAAGATGCGGGTTGCGTTAATCGGGAGTGCAGATTTTGGCAGGGCGGCCTTAGAGGCTTTTTTAGATCGCGGCGATGAAGTCGTTGCTGTCTTTTGCCCGCCTGATAATCCTAAATCCACCAAGCCTGAGGCGCTGAAAGAGGCAGCTATTGCTAGGGGTTTAACGCCCTTGCAGTTCTCCTCTCTAAAAGGCCCTGAGGCAGCCCAAGCCATGATTGATAGCAGGGCTGATATCTGTGTCATGGCCTATGTACTTCAATTTGTTCCCCAGGAGTTGGCTAAGTTACCACTCCATGGCACGATTCAATATCATCCGTCTTTGTTGCCTAAGTACCGCGGGCCGAGCGCTATTAATTGGGCAATCGCATTAGGCGAGGAAAAAACAGGCTTAACAATCTTCCGCCCATCCGATGGTTTGGATGAGGGCGAAATCATCTTGCAAAAAGAAGTGGTGATTGCACCTGACGATACTTTGGGTACGGTTTACTTCGACCGCTTATTTCCATTGGGCGTTCAAGCCCTGCTAGAGGCGGCTGATCTGGTGCTTGCAAATCAGTATCAAGAAGTCACTCAAGATGAGTCTCAAGCTAATTACGAGGGGTGGTTTGGTGTTGATGCCGCTCAAATCCACTGGGCAACACACATCACTCAAATTTATAACTTGATTCGCGCCAGCAATCCTGCGCCTGGCGCTTGGACTAGGCTTGGGGAGCAAAAAGTGCAGATCTACGACTGCCATAAGCATGTAGCAGCGACTTTCGGATCCGTGAAAGGCAAGCCTGGCGAGATCACCCAGATTACTTTGAATTCTTTTTTCATCACCTGTCATGGCGGGCAAATTGAAGTTCTCAAGGCAAAGGGCGCTGGTGGAAAAGTAACTGGCGCTGAATTGGCTAAAGAGTTGAATTTGGAAGTAGGCCAGATCTTCGCGCTCTAGAATTTTATTTTTAAGGAGCTGATGGCGGCTATCTAGTTAGGGCCATCAAAAAATCAAAACAGCTGCCAAGAGGCAGCTGTTTTGATGACGCATTAATGCAGTCTCTTAATCAGACTCCAAGAGCCATGCTGCTGGTTGCTCTTTATGCCAGACTGAGATTTTCTTTATAAAGCGGGAAGTTGCGAACGGGTCTGCCAATTGCGGCAGAAATAGCATTTGCTACAGCTGGACCAACTACGCAAATCGTAGGTTCACCAACCCCACCCCAAAAGTCATACGTAGGCACCAGGACTACCTCTACGCGAGGAGTTGAAGATAGTTTCAGCAGAGGATAAGAGTCTAAATTCTGCTGCTTGATGCGGCCATTTTCAACGGTGATTTCTGGATTAAAAATTGCCCCTAGCGCCATCACCACTGAACCTTCGATCTGTTCGCGGGTTAAATAGGGGTTTACAACGTGTCCAGAATTCAAAGCAAATACCAAACGTTCGATGGTAACGATATTCCCCTTCACTGATACCTCAGCGACTGCAGCAGAGTAGCTTGCATAACCCATGAACTGAGCAAGTCCACGATGTACGCCGGGTGCTGTAGGTTTCCCCCAGTTACCAGCCTTAGCAGCAGCATTTAAGACGCCAAGATGCTTTGGATGATTCTGCATCAAAACTTGTCGGAACTGTAATGGATCCTTGTTCGCGGCTTTGGCGCACTCATCCATAAAACATTCCATGAAGATGCCATTTTGATTTGTATTGACGCCACGCCATGGCCCTACAGGAACATGCGAGTTTTTCATCACATACTCGGTCAATAGTGTTGGGAACTTATACCCTAATTGCGCATCGGGACCGTTCTCATAAAACCCTTGTAGTTGGCGATCATCCTTACCGTTTTTAATCGCCATTGGTGCAAGTGTTGCATTGATTGATTGACCAGCAACCTTGATATGCATGCCAGTCAAGTTGCCGGCCGCATCTAAGCCGGCCGTCATCTTGGCCATAGCGATCGGATGATAGTAGTCATGGGTCATGTCCTCTTCTCGGCTCCAGATAACCTTGACTGGGACTCCAGGATATTTTTGTGCGACCTTAGCTGCATAACTCACAAAATCCTGGGTTGATCCACGGCGACCTAAGCCAGTGCCGGAGTCTAACTTGTAGACCTCGCACTTATCTAGTGGGATGCCAGTTGCTTCTGATAGTGCCGCATGAGAGCCTTCACCATTTTGTGTTGGGACCCAAGCCTCTGCACGATCGCCAGTAATTTTGACCGTGGCATTCATGGGTTCCATATTGACGTGCGCACGAAACGGTGTGAAATAAATAGCCTCTACTTTTTTGTTGGAGGACGCAATGACGCCTACAGCATCACCTTCTTTGCGCTGCCAAAAATCCCCTTGCTCGTCCAACCCATCTCGTAGTGCCTTATTAATGTCGGATGAGGAGGTATTTGCGCCCGCTCCTTCATCCCACTCAATCGGCAAAACATTTAATGCGGTATTTGCGCGCCACCAAGTGTCGGCCACTACCGCAACTGTACTGTCATCAATTTTGACAACGCCTTTGACGCCGCGTAAGTTCTTTATCTTGGATTCGTCGTATCGGACTAGCTTGCCGCCAAATACAGGGCAAGATTTAACGGAAGCGCAGAGCATGCCTGGGAGCTGTAAATCAAGTCCAAAGACTTTTGTGCCATTGACTTTGTTTGTGGTATCAATACGCGCATATGGTTGACCAGCAACCTTCCAGGTTCTTGGATCTTTTAGGGTGATGGATTTCGGATCGGGAGGTGTCAGCGTTGCGGCGCGATCCGCCACTTTGCCATAAGTTGTCTTACGGCCTGTTGGTACATGAGTGATGACTCCCTTATCGACCCTTAATTCGCTAACAGGAACATTCCAGATATCTGCTGCTGCCTGCACTAGCATTATGCGTGCGGCGGCGGCGCCACGACGAACATAATCTTCGGAGATCCGAATGCCTCGGCTACCGCCAGTGCCGTGCTCTCCCCAGGCGCGCTTACGCGCCAAACTTTGTCCTGGAGTTGGAGATTCGGTTGTTACCTTCTTCCAGTTGCACTCCAATTCTTCTGCAACTAATTGCGCTAAACCGGTGCGGGTACCTTGACCCATTTCCGAGCGGGCGATTCGTATGACTACGGTATCGTCAGGTTTTATGGATACCCAGGCATTCACTTCGGGTTCCCCGGCCTTCATGGGCGTGTTTTGATCGTACTTGCTATTTGATTGCGCCATCGCAAAATCAGGCAAGGCGCCCAATCCAAGCATCAGTCCACCACCGGCAAGAGATCCCTTGATGATGAAATCGCGGCGGGAAGTGCTTGCTAAACCATTGATATTTTCTTTGCTGATAGTCATCTCTCGTCCCTTATCCGCGTGTCTTAGTTGAGGCATCGTATTGCGCAAGGACGTCTTCTAATTTCTTTTGTCCAGAAGCTACATGAATGCCATCACGAACTTTTTGATAAGTACCGCAACGGCAAACGTTGGTCATTGCATTATCAATATCTGCATTAGTTGGCTTCGGAATTTTTTTGAGTAGGGCTGCTGCTGCCATCACCTGGCCAGACTGACAGTAACCACACTGAGGAACATCCAAAGCGATCCATGCTTTTTGCACTGGATGAGAGTTATCTTTTGAGAGTGCCTCGACTGTGGTAATTTTCATGCCGCCTACAGCGGATACTGGAATAGAGCAAGAGCGTACTGGTTCGCCGTTCATATAAACCGTGCAGGCACCACACTGTGCAACGCCACATCCATACTTGGTACCAGTGAGGCCAACCACCTCTCGTATTGCCCACAACAATGGCATGTTTGGCTCCACATCGATGTTGTGGATTTCCCCATTAATAGTTAATTGCATTACTGTCTCCTTAAATGCCTTTAGGTGTTATTTTTTATATATCTTTGAAATCACTATAAACCATTCTGTCAGCAAATTCAGGGGCTAGCGAGCGACATAGTGGAAACCCTAAATACAATAAAAATGCACTGAGGTGGCGCTATCTAGGTAAATGGCTAGGCGATTCAAGTAGGCAAGATAAGCACCTTCAGTAAGTGTGAAATCATAGGTGAGATAGGCTGAAAAGATTGCCTATGGGTGAGCGCTAAAAGTTCACACCACCATATTGGTCGGCGCAATAAACTAATGGGCATCACGACCCGGTAATGCATTAATTTGGTAAAACTTGAGCAATCAGTTTGATGGTGTTAGACATCAATAGTGAAATTAGATTTCTAGATTGTCAATCAAGCGTGTTTTGCCCAACTTGGCAGCGGTTAGTATGACGAGTGGCTCACCAGCTTGAAGGCTTTCATCTGAGGCTGGCGCTAAATCACTTTGTTGGCGAATGGCAATGTAATCTGGGTTCCAGCCACGGCCAGCTAGTTGTGCCACTGCAGCTCTCTCAATTTCTGACAATGCCTTGATGTTGCGCACATTTAATTGCAGCACTTGCTCGCGAACATCTCTCAAGGCTTTTTGTAATTCAGGCGCCTCCGCACGCTCCTCTATTGAAAGATAGCCATTACGAGAGGAGAGGGCAAGGCCATCCTCGGCACGAACCGTCTCGGCGGGAATAATGTCTACGGGCAATGCAAATTGTTTGGCCATTTGACGAATAATCATCAACTGCTGGTAATCTTTTTTTCCAAATACGGCAACTTTAGGTTGCACACAAGAGAGTAGCTTGAGTACAACGGTGCATACGCCTTTGAAGAAGCCGGGGCGGAACTCGCCTTCAAGAATGTCACCAAGTTGTTGCGGGGGATCCACTCGGTATTCCTGAGGTTGTGGATACAGATCCCCCTCAGTTGGCGCAAACAAGATGTACACACCTTCTTTTTCTAACTTATCAATATCCGCCTGCATGGTGCGCGGGTAGCTATCAAAATCTTCGTTTGGCCCAAATTGCAGACGGTTAACAAAGATGCTGGCCACCACTGGATCACCGTGCTGCCTAGCAAGGCGCATTAGTGAAAGGTGGCCCTCATGGAGGTTGCCCATGGTTGGAACAAAGGAGGCGCGATTTTGTCCACGTAAGTGGTCACGCAACTCTTGTATGTCGCTAATAATTTTCATGCAACAGGGGTATAGGCGAGGCGCACATAAATTGGTGCATATGGCTCTGCTTGAGTGATTTCCACCAAGGCTTCACGCGAGAGTTCCAGCATTGCAATGAAGTTTACGATCACCACTGGAATGCCTTTGCCGGATTTGATGGCGTCTTCAAATAATTCGCCGAACTCTACAAAGCGGGTGTTCTGCAGGCGACGCAAAATACGCGTCATAAAGTCTCGCACTGATAACTCTTCACGAGTAATAGTATGGTGTTGATTTAGTTTTGCGCGGTGAAGTACGTCACGCCAAGCCATTTGTAGATCATCTTGATTGACGTCTGGCCAAGTAACTGCAACCGTTGTATCCACATAGCCATGAGCGATTTGGAAATCACGCCCTTGTTGTGGGATTTGATCGAGCTCTTGTGCTGCTAATTTCATGCGCTCGTACTCTAGGAGGCGGCGAACCAATTCTGCACGTGGATCTTCAACCTCTTCATCGCTATCAGCCTTCTTCATTGGCAATAGCATGCGAGACTTAATCTCAATCAACATGGCCGCCATCAGGAGATACTCGGCAGCAAGCTCTAAGTTGTGGTGACGAATTTGATCGATGTAACTCAGGTACTGCTGAGTCACCTGCGCCATCGGAATATCGAGTACGTTGAAGTTCTGTTTGCGAATGAGGTAAAGCAAAAGATCGAGAGGGCCTTCAAATGCCTCTAGAAAGACTTCCAGTGCGTCAGGCGGAATGTAGAGATCTGTAGGGAGCTTGAATAATGGCTCACCATATAGCTTTGCGAATGCAGAAGACATTCCATCGGTAACCGATGGGGTGCTATCTAGCAATTCAGATTGAGCGCCTGGCTCAGCCCCCAACTCAGTCATTCGAGTACACGTAAGGACGTTGCTTTAATTTGGCTGCCTTAGCGCGACGCTGATCTTCGGTAGTTAAAGGCTCCTTATCCCAAAGGAGTGCTCGACCAGCTTGCTGACCTGCCTCGAGATGCGGTTTCTCGGATTTGAGCTCATTTAAGAACTGGGTGAATTCCGATGTATATCTAGCCATCATATTTCCTAAAATTCTCAATTAATTCAATAACTTGAAAAAACTATTGTGCAGTAACAGCCTGCCTAGCCCATCATTATTAACGATTTTTCCTACAAACTTACCGACTTTTTGGCTAATTCCTAGAAATTCGTGCTTTTGACCTTGTTTTTAAAGGTTTGCGGCCAATAAAGCCTCAATTTGAGGCGCTTCGACACGGGTCATGAGGTGCTTATAGGCCTTAATTGGATTTTGACTGCAGAGGGGCGTTTTAACATCATTCCAGGTCATGGCCGGAACCGAGAGGAAGTCTTCAACCCCGGCTGTGACTTGCGGCAGTACTGGTTTGAGGTAGAGACTCAACAAACGAAATGCCTCTAAGGTAACGCTACAGACTTGTTGTAAATCTGCTTCACGCTCTGGATTCTTGGCGATTTCCCAAGGCTTGTTTTCATCAACAAAGCCGTTCACCTTATCCGCCAACTCCATGATGGTACGTAATGCCTTGGCATATTCTCGGGCTTCGTACAGTTCGGCAATTTTTTCGCTAGCAGAGGCAATGTCAGCAAGTAGTGGATTATTCATTGCTTCGTCCGAAACAATGCCGCCAAAACGCTTCACCAAGAAGCCAGCGCTACGACTCGCGATATTGATGTACTTGCCCAGCAGATCGCTGTTAACTCGCGCAACAAAGTCTTGGAGGTTTAAATCTAAATCTTCCATGCTGTCATTGAGTTTGGTCGCGAAGTAATAGCGGAACCATTCTGGGTTGAATCCGGACTCAATAACACTGTGTGCAGAAATCAAAGTTCCACGTGACTTACTCATCTTCTCACCGTCGACTGTGAGGAAGCCGTGAGCAAATACATTCGTCGGTGTGCGGTAGCCTGCAAAGTGCAGGGTCGCTGGCCAAAAGAGTGTGTGGAAGTACAGGATATCTTTGCCGATAAAGTGGTACTGTTCAGTAGTGGTATCGGGCCTGACCCATTCCTCAAAGTCCATGCCTTTGTCCTGGCAGTAATTGAGGAAGCTGGCGTAGTAGCCAATAGGCGCATCAAGCCACACATAGAAATACTTGCCCGGCGCATCGGGGATTTCAAAGCCAAAGTAGGGTGCGTCGCGGGAGATATCCCAGTCGCCAAGCTTGCTATCTCCAGGCTGTCCAACCCATTCCTTCATCTTGTTGCGGGCCTCAGGTTGCAGAGGCGTTCTTACCTGAGTCCACTCACGCAAGAAAGTTTCGCAGCGTGGGTCAGATAGTTTGAAGAAGTAGTGATCGGAAACTTTTTTAATGGGTGTTGCACCACTCACCACTGAAAACGGATTTTTTAAATCAGTCGGCGAGTATGTTGCCCCGCACTTTTCGCAAGAGTCACCATACTGGTCTTTAGCACCGCATTTAGGGCACTCACCTTTAATGAAGCGATCCGGCAAAAACATTTCTTTAACAGGATCGTAAGCTTGCTCAATGGCGCGCTTTTCAATTAAGCCAGCTTCGCGTAATTTGAGATAGATACTTTGAGAGAGCGCCTCATTCTCAGGGCTGTCAGTAGTGTAGTAATTGTCGAAAGAAATTAAGAAGTCATCAAAGTCTCGCTTATGTTCTTTCCAAACATTAGCGATGAGCTCTTTGGGGGTGAGCCCCTCTTTTTCGGCCCGCAACATAATGGGGGTGCCGTGGGTGTCGTCAGCGCCAACATAGTGCACTTCATGGCCACGCATTCTTTGAAAGCGAACCCAAATATCAGTCTGGACATATTCCACCAGGTGCCCAATGTGAATCTGACCATTGGCGTAAGGCAAGGCGGAGGTAACTAGCAGGCGACGTTTGGGCTTACTCATGAAAAGCGGACTTAAATAGAAATAAATTCAACAAATGGGAATACAAGATTATGAGGCTTGAACCTCGACTTGAGCGCCAATTTTAGTCTGCGGTTAAAGTTAGTACCGATTTGAACCTATTTAAGAGGCGTTTTATGGCTTTGCCCCACAACATTCAGATGTCTAACGCTTCCGTGCCATTGGTGCATGAGGTGCAGATCATGGATGAGGCAGGGCGCCTAAAGACCACCCATATTCCCGGAGAGCGCCCTCTAACCATCTATTTGGATAAGCGTGAGGTCGTTACTTTGATGACTCTGGGGAGTGCCCCTGAGGCCTTAGTGCTAGGCTACTTACGTAATCAGCGCCTGGTAGAGTCCCCCGACGACATTGCGAGCATCCAGGTGGATTGGGAGACGGATTCAGCTGCCGTGAAGACTCACCGCAGCACTGTAGATATTGATGCTCTCACTAGCAAGCGGGTTGTCACCACTGGATGTGGCCAGGGCACTATGTTTGGCGGATTGATTGAGGAAATGTCGGAGATTCGTCTTCCAGATGGGCCTCAGTTAAGTCAGGAGGCTATCGTTGCTCTCATCGATAGCATTCGGATTCATGACACCATCTATAAGAAATCTGGCTCTGTTCATGCCTGTGCCGTGTTTGAGCGGGATGGCAATGATGGCGTCCGTTTGTTGCATTTCATTGAGGATGTTGGGCGCCATAATGCCGTTGACTCTATCTCCGGCTTGATGTGGCTGGCTGACAAGCCGGGTAAGGACTTGATTTTCTTCACTACGGGGCGCCTCACCTCGGAGATGGTGATTAAAGGTGCTCAGATGGGCATTCCTTTTCTGCTAACCCGTTCTGGAGTTACCTTGATGGGCTTGGATCTTGCCCGCAAGACCAATCTCACCCTGTTATCTCGGTGCTCGGGTAAGCATTTTGAGATTTATAACGCTCCTGAGAGGGTGATTTTTAGTTCCGCCCCAGCATCCTTGTAAATTGCTGGGCGTAGGCCTGGCGATGGTTTTACAATTCGGCCATGACTATTAAATCTGACCACTGGATCCGCCGTATGGGCGAACAAGGCATGATCAGCCCGTTTGAACCTGGGCAGGTCCGCCAAGACGCCGCCGGACAAAAAATTGTGAGCTATGGCACTTCAAGCTATGGCTATGACATTCGCTGCGCTGATGAGTTCAAGATTTTCACGAATATCAACAGCACGATTGTTGATCCCAAGAATTTCGATGAACAATCTTTTGTCGATTTCAAGGGTCCAGTTTGCATCATCCCTCCAAATTCCTTCGCCTTGGCGAGAACCGTTGAGTACTTCAAGATTCCGCGCAGCGTACTAACAGTGTGCGTTGGCAAAAGTACTTATGCGCGTTGCGGAATTATTGTGAACGTCACTCCATTCGAGCCTGAATGGGAAGGTTATGTCACGCTCGAGTTTTCTAATACAACCCCGTTGCCTGCAAAGATTTATGCCGGCGAAGGATGCGCGCAAGTTTTGTTCTTTGAAAGCGATGAAGTGTGTGGTACATCCTACAAAGACCGTGGCGGTAAGTATCAAGGCCAAGTCGGCGTAACTCTGCCGAAGACTTAATCTATTTAATCGCCGTATTGGCGAATTTAAAGGGTACTCATGAAATTTCGTTTTCCAATCATCATTATTGATGAGGACTTTCGCTCTGAAAATATTTCAGGTTCGGGTATTCGCGACTTAGCTGAAGCCATTGAAAATGAGGGTATGGAAGTTATTGGTTTAACCAGCTATGGTGACCTGACATCCTTTGCGCAGCAAGCCTCCCGTGCGTCTAGCTTCATTGTGTCAATTGATGATGAAGAGTTTGTTTCCGACTCCGAGGATCATGATTTACCTGCGCTAAATAATTTGCGCGCCTTTATCACTGAGGTGCGTAAGCGCAATGAGGATATTCCGATTTTCTTGTATGGCGAAACCCGTACCTCACGCCATATGCCGAACGACATCTTGCGCGAGTTGCATGGCTTTATTCATATGAATGAAGATACGCCAGAGTTTGTAGCGCGCCATATTATTCGTGAGGCTAAGGTATACCTGGATTCATTGGCGCCCCCATTCTTCCGTGCGCTCACCAACTACGCTTCTGAAGGATCTTACTCTTGGCATTGCCCGGGCCACTCTGGTGGCGTGGCTTTTTTGAAGAGCCCAGTTGGTCGTATGTTCCATCAATTTTTTGGTGAGAATATGCTTCGTGCTGACGTCTGTAATGCAGTAGAGGAGTTGGGTCAGTTGTTGGATCATACCGGCCCTGTTTTGCAGAGTGAGCGCAATGCTGCGCGCATCTTCAATGCTGACCATTTGTTCTTTGTAACTAATGGCACATCCACGTCAAACAAAATTGTTTGGCACTCTACCGTTGCTCCTGGTGATGTGGTGCTGGTAGACCGTAATTGTCACAAGTCGGTGATTCACTCAATCACAATGATGGGTGCGATTCCTATCTTCTTAATGCCAACACGTAATCACCTCGGTATTATTGGCCCAATCCCCAAGGAAGAGTTTGAATGGAAAAACATCAAGAAGAAAATTGATGCCAACCCATTCATTAAAGACAAGAACGTAGTTCCTCGTGTGATGACACTCACACAAAGTACTTATGACGGCATCGTCTACAACGTTGAGATGATCAAAGAAATGCTTGATGGTAAAGTCGATTCACTGCACTTTGATGAAGCATGGTTGCCGCATGCCGCATTCCACCCCTTCTACAAGGATATGCACGCTATTGGGTCTGACCGCAAGCGAACTAAAAAGAGTTTGATGTTTGCTACTCAATCAACGCATAAGTTGTTGGCCGGTCTTTCACAGGCTTCGCAAGTCCTAGTCCAGGATGCTGAAGACACGAAGCTTGATCGTGATTGCTTCAATGAAGCCTATTTGATGCATACCTCAACTAGCCCACAGTACGCCATCATCGCGTCTTGCGACGTGTCTGCTGCCATGATGGAGTCTCCGGGCGGCACAACCTTGGTTGAAGAGTCTATTGCCGAGGCGATGGACTTCCGTCGTGCGATGCGTGAGGTGGATGACAAGTTTGGCGCCGACTGGTGGTTTAAGGTTTGGGGCCCAGATCACTTAGCCGAAGAAGGTATTGGTGAGCGCTCTGACTGGATACTTGAGCCCAATGCCAATTGGCATGACTTTGGAAAGGTTGCCAAAGATTTCAACATGCTCGATCCAATTAAGGCTACTGTAGTGACGCCTGGTCTGGATATTGAAGGTAACTTTGGCTCAATGGGCATTCCGGCAAGCATTGTTACTAAGTATTTGGCTGAGCATGGTGTGATTGTGGAGAAGTGTGGTTTGTATTCCTTCTTCATCATGTTCACCATCGGCATTACTAAGGGTCGTTGGAACACCTTGGTGACGGAGCTACAACAGTTCAAAGATCACTTTGATAAGAACGCGCCGTTATGGAAGGTATTGCCAGAGTTTGTTGCTAAACACCCCCGCTATGAACGCGTTGGCTTGAAAGATGTCTGCCAACAGATTCATGAGTTCTATAAGAGTCGTAATGTGGCCCGGATGACTACGGAGATGTACACCTCAGATATGGTACCAGCGATGATGCCTTCAGAGGCTTGGGCCAAGATGGCGCATAAAAAAGTGGATCGCGTTCCTCTGGATCAACTTGAGGACCGTATTACCGCAATGCTAGTAACGCCATACCCTCCAGGTATTCCATTGTTGATTCCGGGTGAGCGCTTCAATAAACGCATCATTGACTACCTTTACTTTGCTCGTGACTTTAATGAGCAATTCCCAGGTTTTGAAACGGATATTCACGGACTGGTTAAAACAGTTGTTGATGGCCGTAGCGAGTATTACGTTGATTGTGTCAGGCAGGAGCCGGATATCACCCTGTGATCTAGTTGGAGTAGTCAACCACATCCAATACCCTGCTTTTGCAGGGTATTTTTTTTCTTGTGCCTAAATAGGGTTTTGACTATACTTGTACAATAAATTGAACAAGTAAGGCTGGGCCATGAGAGTCATTAATTTTTCTGATGCAAGAAACCAATTTAAACAAGTAATCGATCAAGTAGTGAGTGATTGTGATGTGGCAATCATTTCTCGTAGGGACGCTGATGATGCCGTGGTGATGTCTTTGAATACCTATAACAGCATGATGGAAACACTACATTTATTAAAATCTCCAGCCAACGTAAAACATTTGGAGAAATCATTGGCGCAATATCGAAAAGGGCAAACTAAAGAAAAGACTCTTGTAGATGCTCAGTAGGGTTGTATGGACAAATGCGGCATGGTCTGATTACGTTTACTGGCAAGGGCAAGATAAAAGAACTTTAAAGCGTATCAACGCACTGATAAAAGATGCCATGCGAAATCCTGAGGATGGCATTGGAAAGCCTGAGGAATTAAGGGAAAGTCTATCGGGATTTTGGTCAAGACGAATTGATGATGTTCATCGTCTTGTCTACGCCATCGAGAGAGATCAGCTTGTGATTATTGCGTGCCGATACCACTATTAATGATCGTGGTTTTTGAGGGCTATTTCACTGGCTTATCGAGTTGAAAGACTACCGGTGCATCATCATCTGCCTTGCTTGGCAATGTATCTGGCTTAGCCTCATCACCCCCGGTGAAATTAAAGTCTTGGCTTTGAACTGCTGCTGCAGGCTTGTCGAGTAGTGTCGTTACCAGGCTCGGGAATGCCGCAACGACAACAACCATGATGAGCTGCAATGCAACCCAAGGTAATGCACCCCAGTAAATATCGCTGCTTTTGACTTCTTTAGGAGCTACACCCCTCAGATAGAACAGGGCGAATCCAAAGGGCGGATGCATAAATGATGTCTGCATATTCACGCACAGCATCACGCCAAACCACACTAGTGCGGCACTAGCTGCTGCTTGAGGATTGCCATTCATGGAGGCGAGCAGTACCGGTGAAAGCAGCTTGACTGCAACTGGTGCCAGCATAGGCACAACAATGAAAGCAATTTCAAAGAAGTCTAAGAAGAATGCCAAGAAGAAGACAAATAGGTTCACGACAACTAAGAAGCCAACCCATCCGCCGGGAAGGTTGGAAAACAATTCTTCTACCCAGTGACCGCCATCAACACCTTGGAAGACAACCGAGAAACAGGTAGAGCCAATCAAGATGAAGACCACCATGGCCGTAATGCGCATCGTGTTTTGATATGCCTCTTGAATTAATCCTCTGAGATTGGCGATGTTGGCTCTGCGTATCCAGGCCAGCATTAAGGCACCCATAGCACCCATGGCGCCAGACTCGGTTGGAGTTGCAATGCCGGTCATGATGGTTCCCAGCACCAAGAAAATGAGTACTGCTGAAGGAATGATCCCCATGAGGCATTTCTTCCAGAGTGCCCAGCCCTTCAGGGTGAGTTCGTTTTCTGGGGCGGCGGGGAGATGGTCGGGTCTAAAGCGGGAAAGGAAAAAGGTGTAGAGCGCAAAAAGGCCGATTTGGAGGAGGGATGGTCCCCAAGCGCCGAGGTACATGCTACCGACATCAGCGCTACCACTTTGGGTTTTTAGTTGATCAGCCAGCACAATTAGCACCAAGGAAGGCGGCACTAGCTGAGTAATGGTCCCAGAAGCTGCTAAAACGCCCGTAGCGTAGCGCATGTTGTAGCCATAACGCATCATGACTGGCAGGGAGATCATCGCCATAGCGATCACCTGAGCAGCTACAGTGCCAGTAATTGCTCCCAGGATGAATCCCACAATAATCACGGAATAACCCAGGCCGCCACGAATACGTCCAAAAAGCTGACCCATGGAATCTAGCATTTCTTCGGCAAGGCCACAGCGTTCTAGGATGGCGCCCATAAAGGTAAAGAAGGGAATGGCTAGCAGGAGGTCGTTTGCGAGGACGCTACCAAAAATGCGTTGAGGGATGGCCTGTAAAAACGGCATGCCAAAAAAGTTTTGACTAATCGCAATTCCTGCAAAGAACAATCCTGCGGCCATCAAGGAAAAGGCCACCGGGAAGCCGATCAACATAAACACAATCAATCCGCCAAACATCAGCGGTGGCATCCATTCAATTGGGATCATTGCATCGGCTTTTCATAATGGAGGTCGGCCGCGGGCAATGTTTCTTTGCCTCTGAGTGCGCCAATGCGTTTAATGATTTCGGATAAGCCTTGCAGGCTCAGCATGAAGAAACCAAGCGGCAAAACAAATTTAATAGGGTAGCGTGACAAGCCGCCCGCATTGAGCGAATGTTCTGAGATCAGCCATGATGGATAGAACAGGGTGGTCCAAGATAGCCAGGTAAATAGTATGCAGGCTGGCATTAAGAAGGCAAACAAACCAAAAAGATCAACGTAAAGGCGACCACGATCGGAGAGCTGTGAGTAAATTAAATCTACCCGAACATGTTCATTGCGTTTGAGGGTGTACGAGGCGCCCAGCATCACTGCAGCTGCAAACAGATACCACTGTAATTCCAGTGGCCAGTTGTTGCTCATATCTAAGCTATAGCGGAATAGGGCGTTAGCAGCTGACACTACGCATGACAGCAAGATCATGATGCTAGCAATCTTGCCTAAGAATTGATTTAGTCGGTCAATGCCTGCTGACAGTGTTCCCCAAAAACCCATGCTGTTTAGAGATCTGCGCGACCCCGTTTAATTGCTGCAAGTACTTGTGCTGGAGCGGTGCCGCCAGCATGTTGGCGTGAGTTAACGGAGCCATCCACAGTCAATAGGGCAAAGACATCATCACCCATCAACTCCGGGCGATTATCTAAGCCGCAAGCAAAGCGCAGCTCCGGCAGCGTTAAATCGGTGAGCATGCAGTTGCGACCAACGCAGGCTTTCACAGCGTGCGCCACTGCTTCATGAGCATCGCGGAAGGCCAAACCTTTTTTAACCAAGTAGTCAGCCAGATCAGTTGCAGTTGCAAAGCCTTCTTCAGCAGCAGCCTTCATGACATCTGCTTTGACTTGAATATGGGGAACCATGTCAGCGAAGATGCGTAAGGTATCTTGCACGGTATCAACCGCATCAAACAAGGGCTCTTTGTCTTCTTGGTTATCTTTGTTGTATGCCAATGGCTGGCCCTTCATTAAAGTTAACAAAGAGATTAAATCGCCATAGACGCGACCAGTTTTGCCACGAGCGAGCTCTGGTACATCTGGGTTCTTTTTCTGCGGCATGATAGAGCTGCCAGTGCAGAAGCGATCTGGCAAATCAATAAAGCCAAAGCGTGGGCTAAGCCAAAGCACAAGCTCTTCAGAAAGGCGGGAGATGTGCATCATTAAGATGGATGCAAAGGCGCAAAACTCAATCGCAAAATCACGATCTGACACCGCATCGAGAGAGTTATTGCAGATGCCGTCGAAGCCGAGCGTCTTGGCAACTTGTTCACGGTCGATTGGATAGGTTGTTCCAGCTAGTGCGGCTGCACCGAGTGGCAGCCGATTAAAGCGGGCGCGCAAATCCGCCAAGCGACTAGCATCACGGCTAAACATTTCGTAATACGCCATCAAGTGATGGCCAAAAGTAATTGGCTGAGCTACTTGTAAGTGAGTATGTCCGGGCATGATCGTCGCCGAATGAGTCTCAGCAAGATCAAGCAGGGCGATACGTAAAGTTTTAAGAGTAGCTGCGATTTGATCAACGCTGCCGCGCAACCAGAGACGTAAATCCGTAGCTACTTGGTCGTTACGTGAGCGACCGGTATGCAGGCGTTTGCCGGCGTCACCAACTAATGCGGTGAGACGAGCCTCGATATTGAGGTGCACATCCTCTAGGGCGAGTTGCCAGTTAAATTCACCAGCCTCGATCTCGCCTTTGATCTGAGCCATACCCTTTTGAATATCAGCTAAATCTTGCGCACTAATAATCTTTTGGGTAGCCAGCATTTCAGCATGAGCTAGGGATCCGGCGATATCCACTAAGGCAAAGCGTTGATCAAAGCCAATAGAGGCGGTATAACGCTGAACTAGTTCGTCAACGGGTTCATTAAAACGGGCCGACCAAGCTTGGGCTTTGTTGGCGAGGGAATTTTTTGATGTGCTCATAAACGCAGTATATTGGTGTAGGTCTTTGATTATTTTAAATGTTATGTCCCAAACCCCCATTTCTAGCTCTATATCCGCCATCTACACCACCCCTAAGCGCCTGGTAATCGCCTCCCGAGAGAGTCGCCTTGCCATGTGGCAGGCGGAACATGTCCGGGATTGCCTTAAAAAGCTTTACCCGGAGTGCGATGTGCAGATCCTGGGTATGACCACCCGCGGCGACCAAATACTGGATAAAGCCCTCTCCAAAGTTGGGGGTAAGGGTTTATTTGTGAAAGAGTTGGAAACTGCCCTGGAGGATGGCCGAGCTGATTTGGCGGTGCATTCTTTAAAAGATGTCCCCATGGTTATGCCTGAGGGCTTTGATTTGTCTTGTGTCATGGCGCGGGAAGACGCACATGATGCCTTTGTATCAAACGACTATGCCAGCCTGGAGGATTTGCCAAAGGGCGCGGTAGTCGGCACGTCTAGCTTGCGACGTGAATCGGTTCTGAGATCCAAGTTTCCACATTTAGTAATTCAGCCTTTGCGTGGCAATTTAGATACCCGGATGGGTAAGCTTGATCGTGGCGAATACCAAGCCATTATCTTGGCTGCTGCCGGTCTCAAGCGATTGGGTCTAGAAGGTCGTATTCGAGGGCTATTGCCAATTGATCCGTATACACCAGCTGCTGGACAGGGTGCGCTCGGCATCGAAACCCTAAGCAAGCACCCCAGTATTAGAGAGTGGCTTGCGCCGCTCAATGATTTACCAACCCTCTATGCAGTTACTGCTGAGCGGATGGTGTCACGCCAATTGGGTGGCTCTTGTGAGGTGCCTTTGGCTGCTTATGCCACCTGGGATCAGGATCACATGCATATCCGATCCTTTGTTGCCAGCGTCGACGGTACTGCAAGTTGTTTGGCTAGCGCTCAAGGTTCAGTAAAAAGTTTGAAAGAGGCAGAGGCTTTAGGCCTCTCTGTTGCGCGGGATCTCATCTCTCAAGGTGCGGAGCGTTTGTTGCCCAACGGTTTGCCTAAATAAGAATCAATAAGGCAATCTGCTGATGAGCAATAAGACCATTGTGATTACCCGTCCCGGTGGACAGGCGCGTCAATTATCAGAAGCGCTACAGTTAAGCCTGCTCAACAGTGGTTTTACGAAAGAAAACTCTCCTCGGATCATTTCTTTACCGTTACTCACTATTGTCCCGAAGAGTAATGATGGCTTGGTTCATGAGGTAACTGAAGCCCTTCAATCTGCGGATCTGGCAATTTTCGTTAGCCCGAATGCCATTGAATGTACGATGCGCTTGTTAGAGCGATCTTGGCAAGATTTATCTGACAAATCTGTATCAATAGGGGTTATGGGTGGTAGCAGCATGGCGGCCCTTCAGCATCACGGCATCGGGGTTGAGGGCGAACCTACGGCGGTCATTTTTCCACAAGATAATGCCCATTGGGATTCCGAAGGGCTATGGCAGGAATTGCAAAACTTAAACTGGGATTGGCCCGCCAAGAAAGTGATTATTTTTAAGGGTGACGGTGGGCGTGACTGGCTGGCTGAAACTTTAAAAAATGCCGGCGCAGAAGTCGCAGCCTTCTCGGTCTATACACGCGTACCTTTGGACCCCAATAGTTCTGCTTGGAGCGATATCCATGAAATGGACTTTTCTAAATCACTTTGGCTGCTCACTTCATCTGAGGCGGTGCGCTATTTAGGGCAGGCTAAGCTAGCGCTGGATCTCGCTACAGCAATTTGCCCGCATCACAATATTGCTGATGCTGCTGAGCAGATTGGCTTTGGAGAGGTGTTTACGTGTGAACCTGGTGATGAGGCTTTGATTTCCGCATCGCAAGCTTGGTTGTCTATTTAATGACTTGGGTGTTGGAGTAGGGGAGGCAGAAATACTTCGCTCACCAAGAGGGTGCGCCCTTTAAGTTGATATAGCGTTCGCCTTGCCCAGCTGACTGATGGCAATTCTGGATATTGCTGAAAACACTTTTTCCATAATGCGCTTCGCTTGTCTAGGCGGGCGATTTCTCGGATCGGTTTCTTTTTAGAGTGCATGCGAGTTTTGGCAAATAGCACGGCGCCTAATGGTTTCTTGCCTAGGCGAAGAACTTCATGGTTACTGCCGCTTGAGCTAGAGCTGGGAATAATACTGCGAGCCATCACCAGTGGAATGCCATTGGCGCAGAGCAATACTTCTCTGATGCGACAACGTTTGATCTTGAAATGAAAATAGCGACTTTCGTCGCTATTGAGGTCGTGCCGGCAATCTCGCAAAACTAATACTTCTAGTTTTTGTCCAATTGCGCGTTCAATTTTTTGGGTTAAAGAGCTGGTATCACTGAGCCAGGGCTGCCACTTCCGTGGCGCCTGATGTAATTCACCGGAATCGACTCGATTCCATGCAGAACGGAGACGACGACGGTGAATCATTTTTAGTTACCGCTAAAGCTTCTACGTTGACCACCGGTTTTTGGTTTCGCAAAACGTGGACCAGCGGATGGACGTGAATCTCCAGAACGTGCTGGACGTGAGTCAGCAGAACGTGCAGGGCGTGAATCAGCAAAGCGGTTGCCACCAGCAGGGCGTGCGTCACTAGGTGGACGGGAGTCACCAGAGCGAGACTCGAAATGATTGCCAGAGCGATTACCACCGCCTCCGCCACCAGAACGAGACTCTGAGAGAGCGCCAGAACCATAACGACCGCCACCACCACCGCCAGAGCGATTACCACCGCCGAAGCCGCCGCCAGAGCGACCGCCACCTGGGCGACCACCGCCACCACCAAAGCTAGGCTTGGCTTGTGGCTCGAGACCAGCGATTACTGAAGCAACGATATCTTGCTGTGTAAAGCGTTCAATGTTGCGAATCTTGGCGCGATCACGATGTTCAACCAAAGTGATAGCAACACCATTGCGACCAGCGCGACCTGTACGACCAATGCGGTGCGTATAGTCTTCTGGTTTCATTGGCAAGCCAAAGTTAATCACGTGACTAATACGTGGCACATCAATACCACGAGCCGCTACATCAGTTGCAACCAAAATCTTGGTGTGACCTTTGCGAAGAGATTCAAGGCGACGCATGCGAACCGCTTGAGGCATTGCGCCATGCAAGGCGCTAGCTTCGTAGCCATTAGCACGCAAGGTATCAGCAATTTTTTCGCTTTCAACCTGAGTGCTTGCAAACACTACTGCTTGATCCAAAGAGGCGTCAGCCAAAATGTGCTCGAGCAATTTATGTTTGTGTGACATGCTATCAGCCCAGTGCAGCTTCTGTTCAATATTCGCATGCTTTTCGCCAGCATGAGCAAGCTCAATACGTTTGGCGTTAGTAGTCAGCTCATTAGCCAAAGACATAATCTTTGGTGCAAAAGTTGCAGAGAACATTAAAGTTTGGGTGCGGGCAGCGCAACGCTTATCAATTGCCTCGAGATCATCGGCAAATCCCATGTCAAGCATGCGATCAGCTTCGTCGATAACGAGTTGTTTTACGTCATCCAAGCGAATCGCTTTGCTGTCGGTCAGATCGAGCAAGCGACCAGGGGTTGCGACAACTAACAATGCGCCTTTCAGAGCTTGGATTTGCTTGCCGTAAGGCATGCCACCCATGACAGTTGCAATGCGGATGCCTTTCATGCCACGAACTAAGTTCACAGCATCGGCGGCAACCTGTTGAGCCAATTCACGAGTAGGGCAGAGCACTAACACTTTAGGTTGTGCGCGGCCGGGTACAGGTGAGCCGTTCGGGTTATCTTCAATGAGTTGATTAATCAAAGGCAATAAAAAGGCTGCGGTTTTACCGCTACCAGTTTGGCTACTGACCAATAAGTCACCACCAGCAAGAGCCGCAGGAATAACCTGAGCTTGCACTGAAGTCGCTTGGGTATAACCCAGCTCAGCAACGTTTTTAAGGAGTGGCGCCGCGAGGGCGAAATTCTGGAACTCAGTTCCAGTAGGATTAGTTTCTTGAGAAAAAGTCATGCTATTACACATCCCCTTTAAGGGATGTCTCCGTGTATACACTCTCTGTTTTTTTTGAGTGTGATGGTCAAAGGCATCGACCATCAGACAGGCGGCAGCGTTGTTGTGTTTATGACTTCTAAACTAATCGCTGAAATATAGCTGGGGGGCGATGAATCAAATTGCTTTAAAAAGCCTCCTATTATGGCATTCTAAGATGGTAATTGCAAGGGTTTTCCCGAATTAATTGCGACTAAAGACATTAGCGGAGCCAACGCAATAAGCGCTCAACACCTTTGCCGTAGGGTGGTCTTGCTAGCTTGGTACCACGTAAGAAATTAAGGCCAAGCAAGCCACGAACTTCTAAAACCGATTTGCGGTGGCTGAATGTATCGAAACCTGTCTTGCCATGATAGGCGCCCATGCCGCTTGCGCCGATACCTCCAAAAGGCAAACCTTCTACGGCTGCATGTAAAAGGGTGTCGTTGATTGTTACGCCACCAGAGCGAGTCTCATTAAGCATTCGCTTCATCACCGCTTTGTTCCTGCCAAACCAATAGAGGGCCAATGGTATTGGGCGATCATTGATGTAGCGGATTGTGGAGTCTAGATCGTTTATTGCCACAATTGGTAGGATGGGTCCGAATACCTCTTCTTGCATGATGAGCGCGTCTTCGGAAATATCTAAGAGTGCTACCGGCGTGAATGGCAATGCAGCATTGCCAGAAGAAGAAATCAGTGGGACTGCTTGCGCGCCGCGATCAACGGCATCTTGTACCAGTTGATTCCAACGGGCCAGCTGTTGCTCGTCAATCGCACCAGTGAATTCTTCTGGCTGGGAGAATTGTGTTTGAGCTGCATTCTGTAACTCCCGAACAAACGCATCACAATCACTCGCATGAACGATTGCGTAATCTGGGGCAATGCAGGTTTGTCCGCCGTTGACTAGCTTGCCATAAACAATGCTGGCGGCAGCATCTTTGAGTTTGGCCGAGGGATCGACGATTGCTGGAGATTTACCGCCCAGTTCAAGGGTGATTGGTGTTAGGTGATCCGCAGCTGCGCGCATGACTTTTTTGCCAACTTCCTCTGAACCAGTAAAAAATAAATGATCAAAAGGTAGTGCCGCAAAAGATTCTGCTAATTCGGTGCCGCCAATGCTGACGCAAAACTCACTAGGGTGAAAATATTCTTGGATTAATGTTGCCAAGAATCCAGAGGTACGCGAGCTTCTTTCTGATGGTTTTAGCCAAACGCGGTTACCGGCCGCAAAGGCGGCAATGGCTGGGACAAGCGCTAGTTGGACCGGGTAATTCCAGGGGCTCATGATGCCCACGACGCCCATGGATTGCATTTGGGTCCAAGCGTGAGATGAGCCCAAGAAGCCAGGGGTTGCCACTAGTTGAGGCTTCATCCACTCTTTGAGGTGCTTGCGAATATGCTTGCAAGCCTGATAAACCATCTGAAACTCCAGTAGGCGAGTCTCAATTGGGTGACGAATCCCAAAATCAGCAGCCAAGACTTTGCAGATTTTTTCTTCATTGGCAGAAATCATTTGCTCAATGCGTCCAATTCGCTCAAGGCGAACCTCTAGCGTAGGGTTTGGTTCTGCGGCATAAGCTGCCCTGATTTCATCTAATTGGAGAGTGAAGCGATTTATGGACATGGGTTTTATGTGGAGCAAGCAAGCGATTGAATAAGGCATTAGGATAAAGCCATGAACGAAACTATCCTTAAAAACCACCCAAGCCTGGAGCGCGCCACTTTAGGCGGTGGCTGTTTCTGGTGTCTTGAGGCGGTGTATCAGCAAATATCAGGTGTAAGCATGGTGGTTTCAGGATATGCGGGCGGGGCAATGCCAAACCCTGACTATGAGTCAGTTTGTTCTGGTCAAACAGGGCATGCTGAAATTGTCGACGTGTATTTTGATCCTGCAGTAGTTTCTTACCGTGATTTATTGGAAATCTTTTTTGTGATTCACGACCCAACCACCTTGAACTATCAAGGTAATGACCATGGCACCCAATATCGTTCAGTGATCTTTACCCATGCTGATAGTCAAAGCGCAACTGCGCATGAGGTAGTTAGGGAGCTGGAGGAGTCGAGGATCTATGCCAATTCAGTGGTAACCCAAATTGATGAGGCGCCTGTTATCTATCCTGCCGAGGATTATCACCAGAATTATTTTCGTCAGCATCCCAGTCAGGGTTACTGTATGGCAGTTGTTGCACCCAAATTAGCAAAATTTAGAGCAAAATTTCAATCAATGATTGCTTCGGAGTTTCGTTAAGAGACGGTAGGCGTGACTAGCTAATTTTCTACTTATGGTGCTAGGCGAGCAATGCGCCATTGAGCTCCATTGAGCTGGTAGTGAATGCGGTCATGCAGGCGTGAAGGTCGACCTTGCCAGAATTCAATTTCGCTAGGGTGCAGGCGATACCCGCCCCAATGCGCTGGTCTTGGTGGTTTTTCGCCAAAGTCTGCTGAAAAACGCTTCTCAGCTTCCTCAAGAAATTCGCGATTCGGAATTTCAGCGCTTTGTGGTGAGGCCCAGGCCCCAATTCGGGAGGCGGCTGGACGGGAGTGGAAGTACTCATCGCTCTCGGCGGGGCTTACACGCTCAACTATGCCTTTGATGCGAACTTGGCGCTCTAGTTCATGCCAATGAAACAACAAGGCAGCGTGAGGACGAACAGCTAAGTCCTTGCCTTTTTGGCTTTCGTAATTGGTGAAAAATGTAAAGCCAGCCTCATCAGCGCCTTTTAGTAAGACAATACGGGCTGATGGATAGCCTGCTGAATCTGCAGTTGCCAAGGTCATGGAGTTGGGTTCAGGACACTCTGCTTTGACAGCCTGATCAAACCAAACCTGAAATAAACTCAATGGATTCTGTGGAACTTCAGTCTCTGAAAGTTGACCGAAGGTATAGTTTTTGCGGAGTTGAGCGATGGAGTCCATTTTTTCAGTATAAAGAGAAGCTATGGCAGAAGACAAGTTAGAAGATGGTGTAACCGATCGTCGTTTCGGGGGCGTAGCGCGCCTATATGGTCCAGAGTTACGCGAGCGTTTTCGTCATGCCACAGTCGTAGTTGCTGGATTGGGTGGGGTCGGTTCGTGGGCCGCTGAAGCTTTGGCGCGTACTGCAATTGGACATCTAGTCTTAATTGATTTTGATCACATTGCCGAAAGCAATACCAATCGGCAGTTGCACGCTCTTGAGGGTGAATATGGCAAGGCAAAAGTGCAAGCTATGACCGATCGCATTCGCCAAATTAATCCTGATATCACACTCACTACGCACGATGCATTTTTGGAGCCAGAAAATCTTGACACATTGATTCCGGACAGCGCGATTGTTTTAGATGCGACGGATTCTGTCCAAACCAAAATTGCTTTAGCGGTTTGGGCAAATACAAATCAGCGCGCTTTGGTGATGTGCGGAGCAGCTGGCGGAAAATCAGATCCAACTTCTGTTCGTTGTGATGATCTTTCTAGGACCGAGCAAGATGCATTGCTGGCAAAGGTGCGACAAGGTCTCAGGCAGGATCACGGCTTTTCAAGAAATCTCAAGAGAAAAATCGGGATTCGAGCCATCTACTCCCATGAGCCTCGTGCAGGCGTTGCTAGTGGTGGCCTTGCTTGTTCTGGCTATGGATCAACGGTGATGGTTACTGCAGCCTGTGGTTTAGCTGCTGCTGCTGAGGTTTTAAATCTGATTGCCACTCATTAAAAGAAACTATTTCAAAATCAACAATAAATCCTTAAGGGGAATCCCTGTAGGAAATTACGGATTCTGATGTCATCCCAAATTTATTAATTGCACTCCAGGCCTAGACCCATCTAGCCTTCTAAATTTTTGCGCATCATATTTATCTGTTTAAGCACTTTGCGCATTTATATACCCTAGTGTAGAAGTGCAGTCCTCCCTAGACTTTGCCTCGTTGGTGATTTACCAATGACAAATCGAAAGGAGGTCTCTTTTGCAGACTGAACAAACTGGTTTACAGCGCCACCTCAAAGTGCGACACATTCGCCTCATGGCTTTGGGGTCCACTATTGGCGTTGGATTATTTCTAGGCTCAGCAAGCGCGATTCAAATCGCGGGACCTTCAATCTTGTTGGGATATCTATTAGCTGGAATTGTTGCCTTCATCGTGCTTCGCACTTTAGGTGAGATGGCAGTGCATGAGCCGGTAGCGGGCTCATTTGCGGCTTATGCCAATACCTATGTGGGGCCGCTAGCGGGGTATATGGTTGGTTGGGGCTACTGGACCTATTGGATCGTTGTTGGGATAGCTGAAGTAACTGCTGTTGGCATCTACATGACTATTTGGTTTCCTGATACGCCTCAGTGGATATGGGCTTTGTCCTCTATCTTGATGATGGGTCTGATTAATCTCATTGCCGTAAAAGTATTTGGTGAGTTTGAGTTTTGGTTTGCTCTGATTAAAGTGGTTGCGATTGTTGCGATGATTGCATTGGGTGGCTCAGTCATTTTCTTTGGCTTTACTAATGACTGGAATCCCATTGGTTTTGCAAACTTATGGCAACACGGCGGCTTCTTTCCAAATGGCATTAGTGGGATGCTACTTTCCTTGCAGATGGTCTTATTTGCTTATGTTGGCATTGAGATGATTGGTTTGTCGGCCGGAGAGGCAGAGAACCCACGTAAAACTATTCCAATGGCAATTGACTCATTGGCATGGCGCATCTTGATTTTTTACATGGGTGCCATTCTTGTCATCTTGGCGATTTTTCCTTGGAATGAAGTTGGCCAACAAGGTAGTCCCTTCGTAGTCATGTTTGAGCGGATTGGTTTGCGTGAAGCTGCCGGCATCATTAACTTTGTGGTAATTACTGCTGCCTTGTCATCATGCAATGCTGGTCTCTTTAGTGGTGGACGACTCTTATACGCACTCTCGGTTAATGGATACGCGCCTTCGCCATTCGCCAAGTTGTCTAAGTATGGTGTTCCTCATCGTGCAGTGACGGCGACTGTAGCGGTATGTATGACTGGCGTTATTTTGAATTACTTTGTCCCGGACAAGGCATTTCAATACATCATGGCTGCGGTCACTTTCGTTGGTTTGATGGTGTGGATTGCAATTTTGTTTACCCAAATTCAGTTTCGACGCTCACTTACAAAAACCCAGGTTGCCGAGTTGGCATATCGCACGCCTTGGTGGCCCTATTCCTCGTGGTTCGCATTGGCATTTATTGCCTTGGTGGTTGTGTTGATGGGCTTTCATGAGGATGCGCGGATTGCTTTGGTTCTGGGTCCGTGTTTATTAGGTGTGTATCTAGCTATGTTCTACATCGTTGGTTTACATCGCAAAACAAAACTGAGTCGTGAATTTAAATAAGGAGACATAAATGATTGTTGGCGTACCTCAAGAAGTAAAAAATAATGAATTTCGTGTGGGCTTAACCCCAGGCAACGTGCGGGGTTTGTGCAAGCAAGGTCATTCTGTTTTGGTGCAGCGTGGAGCGGGTGAGCAAATTGGCTTGAGTGATGAGTCGTATCGCTTATCTGGCGCAACTTTAATTAATAGTGCTGCCGAGGTGTTTGCAAAAGCAGAGATGGTGGTTAAGGTCAAGGAGCCCCAAGCGCAAGAGTGTGCAATGTTGCGTGAAGACCAAATTCTCTTTACTTATTTACATTTGGCACCAGATCCTCAGCAGACAAAAGCGCTAATAGCTTCCGGGGCAACATGCATTGCGTATGAGACAGTGACTTCATGTACTGGTTCTTTGCCACTCTTGGCACCCATGAGTGAAGTTGCGGGCAGGATGTCCATTCAGGCTGCTGCCACCCATCTCGAAAAAACGCATGGCGGCTTGGGAATGCTGATGGCAGGTGTACCAGGCGTAGCACCAGCAAAGGTGGTTATATTGGGCGCTGGAGTTGTGGGGCGCAATGCCTTGCAAATGGCAGTTGGGATGGGCGCGGATGTGTGTATCTTCGATCGGAATATTGATTGCTTGAGACAGATCGATATGTTCTACGGCAATCGCGTGAAAACCTTTTATGCCGACCCACTCTTGGTGGAGTTAGAGGTTTGCGAAGCGGATGTCGTGATTGGCGCCGTGTTGTTGCCTGGTGCCGCAGCGCCAAAGCTGGTGACCAGGGAGATGGTACGCAAAATGAAGGCGGGTGCAGTAGTGGTGGACGTGGCAATTGATCAAGGTGGTTGTTTTGAAACCTCAAAACCAACTACACATGCTGATCCCACCTTTATAGTTGATGGTGTGCTTCACTACTGTGTCGCCAATATGCCTGGTGCTGTCGCTCGGACATCTACTTTTGCTTTAACTAATGCAACTTATCCCTTTATTGAGTCTTTGGCTAATCGTGGTGTGATGATGGCTTTATCTCATGATCGACACTTACGTAATGGTTTGAGTGTTCACCGAGGCAACTTAACCTCAGAGCCTGTAGCCAAAGCACAATCACTGAGCTTCGTATCTACCGATGAGCTGATGGCAGCTTAAGTTTGTTTGGATAAAGCTGGCATCTTTCGGGATGCTAGCTTTTGAAGCGAAGTCACAAGTTGTCATATTGATCCGCTATGATTCCAGTAGATTTAAACTTTTTGTAAAAATGAAGACTGCTGATTTTATGGATCTATCTGCATTAACACTATCTACCGGTGTAGTCGCTCTGGCTGAGATGGGTGATAAAACTCAATTACTCTCCCTGATGCTGGCTGCACGCTATCCAAAGCAGGCTTTGGCCATTATTGGCGGGATATTGATAGCGACGATTGCTAATCATGCCTGCGCAGCATTGCTGGGGCATTGGCTTACCACTTTTATGAGTCCAGATCTTCTCAAGTGGATTTTGGGGCTGAGTTTCCTGGGTATCGGTCTTTGGCTTTTGGTTCCCGACCATATTGATGATGCCGCTGGGTCAAAAGTAGCTGATAGAGCCTTTCAGGTATTTATCCTCACTATTGGACTCTTTTTCCTAGCCGAGATGGGGGATAAAACTCAAATTGCTACGATCGCCTTGGGCGCAAAATATTCCGACGTCTTTTCGGTAACGGTTGGCACCACTTTGGGGATGATGCTGGCTAATGCTCCAGCCGTTTGGATTGGGCAAAAATTTACCAAACGCATGCCTATTAAGTGGGTGCATGCTGTAGCTGCGGTTACCTTTATTGCTATCGGTATTGCCACCCTTATTTGGGGCTAGAGCAGATTTATCTGTGGGGCTTAAAATTGCCCTATGAAAACTGATCTGCTACAGAGCTTTCGTAGGCTCGAATACCGTGCCCCCAATTACACCTTTGCACAGGTGGAACTCGATATTGCTTTAGATCCTTCTAGGACGATTGTGAAGAGTCGCTTAGAAGTTCTGCCTGGTGCAGGTCATGAAGCGGGCTCGCCTTTGGTGTTACAGGGCCACGAACTCGAATTTGTGAGTTTGCGTATTAATGGTGAAGCCCATCGTCAATTTGAGCTGACCCCTGAAACACTGACTATTCATGCATTGCCAAATGAGGGTAAGCAAACTTTCATTGTTGAAATTATCTGTGTCTGCGTACCCGAGAAAAATACCTCGCTCATGGGCCTGTATGTTTCTAATGGCAACTTCTTTACTCAGTGTGAGGCCGAGGGATTCAGAAAGATTACATACTTCCTCGATAGGCCGGATGTCATGGCGCGTTATCGCGTAACTCTCCGTGCTCGTGAGGCGGAGTGCCCGGTACTGCTATCAAACGGTAATCTGATTAACACTGAAAAATTACCGAATGGTTGGCATAGCGCCGTTTGGGAGGACCCGTTTCCAAAGCCGTCCTACCTGTTTGCTTTAGTTGCTGGTAAGTTGGAATGTATCGAAGAAACCATTACCACAGGCAGTGGTGCGAAAAAGTTATTACAGATTTGGGTTGAGCCACACGATTTGAAAAAAACCCGTCATGCAATGGATTCCTTAATTGCATCGATTCATTGGGATGAAAAACGCTACGGCCTTGAGCTAGATCTCGAGCGCTTCATGATTGTGGCGGTAGGTGATTTCAATATGGGGGCGATGGAAAATAAGGGCTTGAATGTTTTTAATACTAAGTATGTTCTCGCTCAACCTGAAACCGCAACGGATGCCGACTTTGCTAATATCGAAAGCGTAGTAGCCCACGAGTACTTTCATAATTGGACTGGTAATCGTGTCACTTGTCGAGATTGGTTTCAGCTCTCACTGAAAGAGGGTCTGACTGTATTCCGCGATCAAGAGTTCTCTGCTGATCAGATGGGTAGCGAGTCGGGGCGGGCAGTAAAGCGTATTGAGGATGTGCGTCTATTGCGCCAACTGCAGTTTCCAGAAGATGCGGGCCCGATGTCCCATCCAATTCGCCCGGATGAATATCAAGAGATTAATAACTTCTATACCGTGACCGTGTATGAGAA
Organism: Burkholderiaceae bacterium; assembly: GCA_947448625.1. GTDB lineage: Bacteria > Pseudomonadota > Gammaproteobacteria > Burkholderiales > Burkholderiaceae > Polynucleobacter. The sequence continues at coordinate 34,477 of CANFOT010000003.1, forward strand.
GGGCGCAGAAGTCGTGCGCATGTATCAAACCTTGTTAGGTGTTGAGGGTTTCCGCAAAGGGATGGATCTTTACTTCAAGCGTCATGATGGTCAAGCGGTTACTTGTGATGATTTCTTGGCTGCCATGGCTGATGCTAATGGTCGCGATCTTTCGCAATTCAAGAGCTGGTATAGCCAGGCTGGTACCCCTAAAGTCAAAGTAGAAGAATCCTACGATGCGGATAAAAAACAATATCAAGTTACCTTGACGCAAAGCCCTGCCGTCAATGCGGCGCAAAAAGATAGTAAACCTTTTCATATTCCACTGAAGGTGCGCCTACTAACTCCTGCACACGATCAGGTGGAGACTTTGATTGAGCTCACTCAAGAGCAGAAAACCTGGGTCTTTGATGGCGTAGGTAGTCGTCCTGTGCTGTCCATTAATCGCAGCTTCTCAGCCCCTATTAATTTAGACTTCGATCAAAGTGAAGCTGACCTGCTCACCATGTTCTCGAGTGACGACGACGCCTTTAATCGCTGGGAAGCTGGTCAGAAACTCGCCATGCAAATGATTCTGTCTAATCGTTTACCTGATGCAGCACTGATTGAGGCGTATCGTAATCTCTTGGTTGATCCGGAATTGGATCCCGCATTTAAAGATCTAGCGCTGACTTTACCTGCAGAAACTTATTTGTATGAGCAGTGCATGAGCGTTGACCCTCAGCAGATTTATGCTGCTCGTCGCGCTTTCCGTCATGCTATTGCAACGAAGTTGCGGATCGAGTGGGCCGCCCTTTATCAGCAGATGCAAACGCCAGGACCGTTTAATCCTGATGCGGTGAGTGCTGGTAAACGCGCCTTAAAGAATCTAGCGTTAAGCATGTTGCTTGAGGCGGATCCGCTCATCTGGGCGCCAATGGCAGTTAATCAATATCAGAATGCAGACAACATGACCGACCGTTACGCTGCTTTAGCTGGCCTAGTCATTCATGGATCGAAATCGGCAGCAGCTTGTCTGGAAGATTTCTATTCTCGCTTTGCGGATGATGCTTTAGTGATTGATAAGTGGTTTGCATTGCAATCTAGTAGGCCGCCTATCGCAAATGCCGAGCCCACCTTAAATGTGGTGAAGCGTTTGCGTGAGCATGAGGCATTCAAAATGAATAATCCCAACCGTGTGCGCAGTGTTATTCATGCTTTTTGTATGAATAACCCCGCCAGCTTTCACCAAGCGGATGGTAGCGGTTATGCATTTTGGGCGGAATCCGTCCTTGCCTTGGATCCAATTAATCCACAAGTTGCTGCTCGTTTGGCTAGGGGGTTGGATCGCTGGCGTCAGTTTGCACCCACATATCAGGAACAGATGCTGACAGCCCTGAGGCAGGTTGCAGCTTGCGAAACCCTCTCTGCAGATGTAAAAGAGGTGATTTCAAAAGCCTTGGAAAGTTAAGTTGCCCCCAGATTTGATGGTTTTATTTCAGTGAAAGCTTTCTTTGAAAGCAACACCAAGCTGGGTGGCCAAAGTTTCTAAATTTTTATCGAATGTCCAGAGCAGAGCATTTTTTGATAGCAGCGTTGAGGCAAGCAGTGAAATATCAACTGCTCCGCAGCCTAAATCGTAGAACTTATTTTTCTCAATAAAATCTATCGTCTCTTCTGTTGTTGCTATTGTCGCTTGACGCAAAATTTTTAGTTGGCTCAAAGTTTTTAGCCTTGGGGCTGGAGGGGATCCGCAAGCAAGCTCTAAAAGCACTAATGGATGACATAGGATTTGGTCTTTCATTAGGAGGGACTCTAATGATGGATTGCCCTTTTTGAAGTGAGACACCCAAACAGAGGTGTCGGCTAGAACCATTGTCACAATTATTGACCGTCCCTTGGCTTGCGTCGGGGGATATTCTTCATTTCGGGTGCCTTTCCACCCAATGCTGCCAACCGTTTGCCGATTTGAACTCTCACAAATACACTCATTGCTTCGCGGAAAAGGTCGGCCTTATCCATTTCGGGATCTGCAAGCTCCAATCCGCGCTGATAAAGCTCATCATCAATAGTTACGGTTGTTCTCATGGTTTTTCTCATCAATAATGATGCATATTAACATCAGATTAATCATCAATCTAGAGGAAATCGCTGATTAATGTGTGCCAAATCCCTTTAATGGGGTTCTCCAAAGTTCACATTTGAGAATATGTTGGCTGAACAGGGCAAAATAGACCTTATGTGAAAAATGTCGTTTAGACAGCATCTACGGAGAAACTCCTTTTGACCGCCTCAAGTACTTTTAATACCAATTTCAAGCAATATTTAACTTCCACTAAGGTAAAGGGTGCAGGCATCCCGGCCGGTCTACAGGAGCTGTTATTGGCAGTTGCCGACACTTGCTCGACCTTGAGTCATGAAGTGGCGCAGGGTGCCTTGATTGGCCTATTAGGCTCTGCTGGCACTGGCAATGTCCAGGGTGAAGTTCAGCAAAAGCTGGATGTGATTGCCAACGACCTATTAATCGATGGCGTACAGGGCTGCAAATCTTTGGCTGGTTTAGCTTCTGAGGAAATGGAATTGCCGCTTCCAGTTCAGGGTACTGGCGACTACTTATTGCTGTTTGACCCATTGGACGGTTCTTCAAACATTGATGTGAATGTGTCCATTGGCACTATTTTTTCAGTGCTGAAGAAACAAGACCCTGCAGCACCATTACAAACAGCGGATTTTTTATTGTCAGGCCGTCACCAAGTGGCTGCGGGTTATGTTGTGTACGGCCCGCAAACGACAATGGCCTTAACCCTGGGTGATGGCGTAGTGATGTTTACCTTGAACAAAGTCACTGGTGAGTTTGTATTGATTAAGCATGCGGTGGAGATTTCTCATTCAACTAAAGAGTTCGCCATCAATATGTCTAATATGCGTCACTGGGCTGAGCCTGTGCGCCGCTACGTAGATGAGTGCTTGGCTGGTGTGAGTGGCGAACGTGATAAAGATTTCAACATGCGCTGGATTGCATCCATGGTCGCCGATGTTCACCGCGTTCTATCGCGTGGCGGCATCTTTATGTATCCCTGGGATCAGCGTGAGCCACACAAGCCAGGAAAGCTACGCCTGATGTATGAAGCAAACCCAATGAGTTTTTTGGTGGAGCAGGCTGGTGGTGCATCAACCAATGGTGATCAACTAATTATGGATATGATTCCTACAGAGTTACATGAGCGTGTCTCCGTTATGCTCGGCTCTAAGGAAGAGATCGAACGCTTGCAACATTACCATTCTCAGGCGTAATACATCAACAGTAAATGCCAGCGGTGGGATTTATTGGCAACCTAAGTTATAAAAAAGCCCAATCAGTGATTGGGCTTTTTGTTAGGGGATTAAGCTCAAACAAATAATTAAGACTGAACCTTCTCTTTAAGGTATGCGAGTGATTCTTCCACTTGGTCAATGAGAATCAAGCAGATATCGCCAGCAGATAAATCATTGAGAGCGGTATCAATTGCTAAAAACTCACCTGTGACTTCTTTCACCTGCTTAGCCTTACTTGTGCCTACCAAGCCTTCCTGTAAAAGTTTTAGCACTTCCCCGTCTTCGCGACCCCGTTGACATTGGTCCTGATAAAGGATGACGTTGTCAAAGCTATTGCCAAGGATGCGCGTGAGATCGCGAATATCTTCATCGCGACGATCACCAGCGCCACTAATCACCACGTGACTCCTCTTGGGTTTCATGGCCCCAATTGCACTTGCTAGGGCACGCATAGCATCTGGATTGTGGCCGTAGTCGGCAATCACGGTAGCGCCTTTATGTTGAAACTGATTAAAGCGTCCAGGCACTGCATTAGCAGAACTTTCAAAGGAGTTTAGGCCGCGCGCAATCTTTTCCGCATCCAACCCTAAAGCCCAGGCAGCACCGATAGAGGCCATGGCATTTTCCACCTGGAACCCTAAAACACCATTCTGTGTCAGTGGAATCTCACTAACAGGGAAGCGGAAGAGTACGCGCGACCCTTTGGAGCAGACGATATAGGTGCCATCAAAATAAATTACTTTTTTATTCTTGGCGCGATGGGCTGCAATAACAGGGTGGTGTTGGTTTTGGGCAAAGAAAATCACCCGCCCAGTACAGACGTCACCCATTTTGACGACTATCGGGTCTGTAGCATTCAGAACTGCGGCACCAGTCGGCGCCACGTTTTGAACAATTACTCTTTTCAGGATAGCTAAATCCTCAACACTCGTGATGTAGTTGAGGCCTAGGTGGTCGCCTTCGCCAATGTTGGTGACGACGGCAACCTCACAGCGGTCAAACCCTAAGCCTTCGCGTAGCATTCCGCCGCGGGCTGTTTCTAGAACGGCGGCGTCTACGTCGGGATGCATGAGGACGTTACGGGCGCTCTTGGGCCCGCTGCAGTCACCTGAATCAATTAAGCGATGGTTGATATACACGCCATCAGTGGTGGTCATCCCGACGCGTAAGCCAGTTTCATTAAGTAAATGAGAGATGAGTCTTACGGTGGTTGTTTTTCCATTGGTTCCAGTCACCGCTACGACCGGAATGCGACCATCTTCACCCAACGGGTACATCATGTTGACAATATCTTCACCAACAGGGCGACTCTTGCCGTAGGAGGGCTTAAGATGCATGCGAAGGCCAGGTGCGGCATTTACTTCAACAATGCCGCCGCCTTGAGTTTCTAGGGGCTTATAAATAGCCTCACACAGAATATCGACGCCAGCAATATCCAATCCAATCATTTGTGCGGCAGCAATTGCGCTTGCAGCAACATCAGGATGAACATCATCAGTCACATCGGTAGCAGTACCACCTGTGCTCAGATTGGCATTGTTACGCAACAGAACGCGTTCACCAGTTTTTGGAATGTATTGTGGGCTTAAGCCATTGCTCGCCAAATGCGCAAGAGCAATATCGTCAAAACGAATCTTCGTTAATGCAGTCGCATGACCATCGCCGCGCAATGGATTTTTGTTTTCCATTTCCACAAGATCGGCAACGCTATGCTTACCATCACCGACAACTTGAGCGGGTTCGCGACGCGCAGCAGCAGAAAGGCGATTGCCCACGACCAGCAGGCGATAGTCAGCGCCAGGTAGGTAACGCTCAACAATCGTTTCGCGACCAAAGGCCTGGGTAACTACAAAGCCAGTACGAACTTCTGACTCAGTTTGAATATTTGCAACAACGCCTTTTCCCTGGTTGCCATCCTTGGGTTTGAGAACGATTGGCCCACCAATTTTTTGGGCAGCGCGCCAGGCATCATCAGCAGTGGTGACTACTTCGCCGATTGGAACGGATACCCCTGCAGCCGCCAATAAGTTCTTAGTGAGCTCTTTGTCTTGAGCAATCGCTTCAGCAATTGCGCTAGTGTCACTGGTTTCAGCCGCTTGAATACGTTTTTGCTTGCTACCCCAACCAAATTGCACCATGCTGCCTTCGGTCATGCGGCGATAGGGGATGTTTCGTTGAGCAGCGGCATCGACAATCGAGCCAGTACTGGGCCCTAGTCGCACATCTTCATACAAGGCCTCTAATTCTGAGAGGGCAGCCGCTAAGTCAAATGGCACATCATTGAGTGTGGCCTGTATCAGTCCGAAAGCAAAGTCAAAGGCCATTCGTCCAACTACCTCTTCAGTGTATTCAACAACAACTTGATATACGCCGACTTCAATTGTTTGCACTGTGCGGCTGAACGTGACTGGGCAGCCAGCTTGAGACTGGAGGCCTAAGGCAGCATGTTCTAGTGCGTGCGCTAAGGATAGGATTTCATTATGACCACCGCGACGCATGCTACCCAATTGAGGGAAGCGCTCACGAATCTTAATTTCAAATTGCGGGATCGAATCGATTGAACGTTCGGATTCATCGCAGGAAACAATTGCCTCTAGGGCGGTATGGCGGCTCCATAAATTTGGGCCGCGCAACATGCGAATACGGGTGATTTCCAATTAAGCCCCTGCTGGTACGCTGGTATCAGAAACAAAAGTTTCGGCACCAGCTTCGATAACGTTGAACGGAATGTCTAAAGCCCAGGCTGCAGCAATAGCGGCACCCAGATTCATGGGCTTCCATGGCGCACTAGAATTTGGTTCTGAGTGACGCGGTACCGGTATGCTCTTTTGATCGTGCTTGGCAGATTTCAAAGTAATTTGTTGATTGCCAATCAGCACAACACGACCACCATTTTTTAAGTGTTCTTGTGTAATCGAAGATGTTGCATGTTGGGTAAAGAAAATCACTTCGCCATCACATAACTCAGCCATGCTTGCTACCATCGGGTCGTCTGCATTCAGAACGGCAACGCCAGTTGGTAACACCACATCTACTTGAGTTCTTACGATGCTAAACACTTGGTCTTCATCGTAGATGGCGTATTGAGGAAAGTTGGCGGTTGGGTCCACATTCAGAACAACGCCAACCTGACAACGATCATAGGCAAGACCCTCTATCAACATGGATAGATTATTGTTTTCAATGACAGCCGCTTCAACCGCACGATTTAATAAGGTGCGACGAGCATTTTCCCAATTAGCAGCATTGCTCTTTTGGATTGCGCGATGACCAAAAAATAATCCCTTGCTGCATGAAAGACCAACATACAAATTGGTTAGCCTCAAGAAGTGGGCAATCATTTCGGCGACAGGGGTTTTACCGCGAGCACCGCAGATGCCTACAACCGGGATACGGAAATCAGTTCCAGCCGGGAAAAGGTGATTAGCAATTTCTTTACCTACAGGTTGAGGTTTTCCACTGGCAGGCTTCAAATGCATCAATAAACCAGGGCCAGCATTGACTTCAACGATGGCTGCATTTTGCTCTTCCAGTGGCCTGCTGATATCTTGTGCAACAAGGTCAACCCCAGCAATTTCCAATCCCACTACACGGGCGGCCAGAGCGACTTGACTCGCTACCTCGGGATGAACTAAATCAGTGACATCAAAAGCTACATTGCCATTGCTTTGAATAAGCACCTTTTGATCAATGCCCGGGATGCTAGTGCCCGTTAATTTCTGACGCGCAAGCTCCAACTCCACTGCAGAATCAATACGAACTGGATTGAGTGGGCATTCTTCAGTTTTGCCACGACGTGGATCGGAATTAATCTGAATTTGGATTAGCTCTAGAACAGTATTCTTACCATCGCCTGTAACCCAAACGGTTTCACCCTTGGCGGCTGCAACCACTTTATTGCCAACTACAAGCAGGCGATGCTCGTCGCCAATGATATGGCGCTCTACTAAAACTTCACTGCCTTCATCGATGGCGACAGCATAGGCCGCTTCAATTTCTTGCTGGGTATATAGGTTGATGAACACACCGCGCCCATGATTGCCATCAATTGGCTTCACAACCACTGGTAAGCCTATATCTTGTGCGGCTTCCCATGCGTCATCAGGACTAGTGACGGTACGCCCTTCAGGAGTTGGCACTCCCGCGCTAGATAGCAGGCTCTTAGTGAGATCTTTATCTCGAGAAATTGTTTCAGCGATAGCGCTAGTTTGATCGGTTTCTGCTGTCCAGATACGACGTTGGTTTGCGCCGTAACCAAGTTGAACTAGGTTACCTTCAGATAGTCGGATGGAGGGAATGCCGCGCTCTTCAGCCGCATTAACGATACAAGCGGTGCTGGGCCCAAGCAATAAGTCGTCACCAAGCTCTCGCAGTTCTTCGATAATGGTGGCAACTAGGGCGACTGGGTCTTTGGTATCTTGGGCTAGCGCAAGATACAGGTCGCGCGCGTATTTCAGCGCAGTAAGGGTGACCTCTTCATTAATGGCGCTCACCATCACCTTGTAAACACCGCGACGATCCCCGTCACGTGCTTTGCCAAATCCACCGGGGATACCGGCTAAATTTTGTAATTCAAGGGTGAGGTGCTCAAGGATGTGAGCGGGCCAAGTGCCTTCCTCGACTCTTTTGAGGAATCCACCGGCTTCGCCATAGCTACAGCGGTGTTCTTGAAGGCTGGGGAGTGCCTTGACCAAGCGGTCATAAAAACCAGGAATGAGGTTGGAGGGGTAGTCCTCCAAATCACCAATATCAAGCCAAACCTCAATCACGGGATGATAAGTCCACATATTGGGTCCGCGGAGATGCTTGACGCTCAAGATCTCGATGGTTTTATCTAATAATTGGGGCATATGTGGAATGGGGGTCTTGGCGCCGCCTCAGGAGGTGATGGCGGGAATGGCTCAGACTGTCTCTCTGGTTTTAGTAATTATTCAAAATCCACAAAATTAGCAAAAATACACAAAAAAGCTTACTTCGATAATTTAACGGCTTTCTGTCCACTAAAGTTGACAGAGCTAGTAAATCTAAAAAATCTAGCTCCACTATACTTTTAGGACTAATGAAGCTAGATATTTCCCCATCCGCACCACCTCCGCCAAGTCAGTGGGCTAGCGTTCTGGGCGCCCCTCAATCCCCGGTAAAAGACCTCAACTCCATACTGGCATGGGTTGAGCTCGACCTGAATGGTGAAATGCGCTTTGACAAAAGCCTCCTTTGTTTGGCACCTACGGGCCTATTTTGGACTGATGGCAATCACTCAGAATTCTGGCCCATCAGCTCGGAGATGAGTCTTTCGCATGGTGATCATGCCGGCGTTGGCCATCTTAAGCTTGAGTCTGAGGCCGCTCTACTCAGGCTTTGGTACTTCACCTTGGCCGTGAATCCTCAGGTACTGCGCCTTCAAAGTGGCTTTAGGCAGTTGGTGAGAGGCGATCGGGTGGGTGATGAGTCTGAGGCTTCTGAATACGATAAGCAGGTTTGCCCGGCTTGCTTGAGTCCTAAACCTGCAAACTCTGATGCTTGCCCTACTTGTGATCCAGAGGAGGATGCTCCCCCATCTACCTGGACTTTATTTAAGTTGTGGCGTTTTGCGCGTCCGTACAAAAAAGAACTGCTACTGGGTTTCGTCCTGACTTTGCTGTCAACGGGCGCCACGCTAATCCCGCCTTACTTGACAATGCCTTTGATGGATCATGTGTTGATTCCATATGAAAAAGGGAGTCCGATTGATTTTGATTTAGCCAGTAAATACCTGCTGGCGCTCTTTGCGGCAGCAATTGTTGCTTGGGGTTTGGGTTGGTGGAAAACTTACCTCCTTGCGTTAGTCAGTGAGCGCATTGGCGCTGATTTACGCAATACGACGTTTGAGCACTTACTCAAACTGTCTTTGGAGTACTTTGGTGGCAAAAGAACAGGTGACTTAATTGCACGCATTGGTGCGGAGACCGATCGTATTTGTGTATTTCTATCTCTCTACGCCCTAGACTTTGCAACTGATGTTTTGATGATTACGATGACTGCAGCAATCCTGGTATCGATTGATCCCTTGCTTGCTTTGGTCACTCTTGCACCATTGCCATTTATTGTGTGGATGATTCACGTAGTGCGTGACAAACTCCGTTTTGGTTTTGAAAAGATTGATCGTATTTGGTCTGAGGTGACCAATATCCTGGCGGACACTATTCCAGGCATTCGAGTGGTCAAAGCATTTGCTCAAGAGGACCGTGAGCTCAAGCGTTTTGTTGATTCCAACAAACACAATTTACAGATTAATGATCGCGTGAATCGCGTGTGGGGACTATTCTCCCCAACAGTCACGCTCCTCACGGAAACGGGTCTCTTGGTGGTGTGGGGTTTTGGCATTTGGCAGGTTGCCCACCAGAAAGTCACTGTTGGTGTGTTGATAGCATTCTTAGCCTACATTGGACGCTTCTATATTCGACTGGACTCAATGAGTCGTATTGTTTCGCATACCCAAAAAGCAGCGGCTGGCGCCAAGCGAATTTTTGATATCTTGGATCATGTTTCGAGTGTTCCTGAGCCAATAAATCCAGCGCCCTTAGGTGAAGTTAAGGGGCGAATCTCCTTACGGGGCGTGGGTTTCCGCTATGGTAATCGTGCAGTATCTAAGGGCATTGATCTGGATATTGCCCCTGGGGAAATGATTGGTTTAGTTGGGCATAGCGGTTCTGGCAAGAGCACCTTGGTGAACTTAATTTGTCGCTTCTATGATGTGAGTGCCGGTTCAATTGCATTGGATGGGCGTGATATTCGTAGTATCGGAATTGCTGACTATCGCAAGCGCATTGGCTTGGTTCTGCAGGAGCCATTTTTATTCTTTGGCACCATCGCTGAAAATATTGCATATGGCAAACCCGATGCATCTCGCGAAGAAATTATCGAAGCGGCGCGCGCTGCTCATGCCCATGAATTTATTCTCCGTCTTCCGCTAGGGTATGACTCTTTGGTGGGTGAGCGCGGTCAGTCTCTTTCGGGTGGTGAGCGTCAGCGTATTTCTATTGCTCGTGCACTGCTGATTAATCCAAGTATTCTGATTTTGGATGAGGCAACATCTTCAGTCGACACAACAACTGAAAAAGAAATTCAACGCGCTTTAGATAATTTAGTTAAAGGCCGCACAACGATTGCTATTGCGCATCGCCTCTCGACCTTAAGAAAAGCGGATCGCTTGGTAGTGCTTGATAAGGGTGAGATTGTAGAGATTGGCTCGCATGATCAGTTAATGGACGCGCAAGGCGCGTACTTTGCCTTGTACCAGGCGCAGCTTCGTCATGCTGCCGAGCTTGTCGAGGGTGGCGCTATTGGTGAGGCCGCAGATGAAAATGAGGGCGAGCAAGAGCGCTTGCAGGTGATGGCTAAAGAAATCGGAGGCGGGGTATGAGTCTGTATCAGAAGCCACATTCGCTTGAGCGTGATGCCTTGGGTCGTCTAGTCTTGATTGATACCGCCGGTGCGCGGCATATTGGTGCCTATCCCGTTAGAGCCTTTCCAATTACCGCTCCAGGCGCTGGAATTTCCATCATGGATCAGTCTGGCAAAGAGCTGTGTTGGTTTGATGGGGTTAAATCCATCCCAGCTGCTGAATTGGGTTTGATTGAGGAAGAGTTGGCTGCCCGTGAGTTCATGCCGGTGATTGAAAAAATCACCAAGGTATCGACTTTTGCTACCCCGAGCATTTGGGATATTGAAACCGATCGGGGTCCAACCAGAATTCGCCTTAAGGGCGAGGAAGATATTCGTCGAATTGCTGGCAATACGCTGCTCATTGCAGATTCCAACGGCCTGCAATTTTTAATCAAAGACTCCACTCAATTGGATAAAGTCAGCAAGAAATTGTTGGACCGATTCCGATAGAATAAAGATGCGTTTTTGCATCTTGTGAGGCCGCTTTAGCTCAGTTGGTAGAGCAGTTCATTCGTAATGAAAAGGTCGCCAGTTCGATTCCGGCAAGCGGCACCAAACACCGCCCTCATTCAGATTTCTCACTCAAAAATACCTCGATTCATCATATTTATCCCTATAAATCAATGGTTTGTAATTTTATTTTCACCAAGTCTAGGGCTTGACGCCTGATTTCTTGAATTGTTGCACTGCGATAATATTAGGGTTATACTCTAGGTATTAACCCTTAAGGAGATTCAAATGACTCAGCTATTGAATATGTTTAACCAGCTTTTTTCCGAAAGCAAACCCGTTGCTCAGCAACCTGCCCGTCACTATGATTTTGATGGCGCATATCGCGGCATGTAATCAGAAATTCGAAGATTTAAAAGAAGCCACCCTAGGGTGGCTTTTCTTTTTTTTACTCTCCTTTTTTTGCCATGAAATTGCTTGCATCAGATCTGTAGTCGAGGGTTATTCCTCAACCCTAGCAACTCAAAAAATAAAAACACTGAAGTAAGATAAGTTCGAGCTCTGATCCACATGGTGTGGGGCTTTTTGACGAGGGTAATCACTAGTGCGGAAAAGATTGAATCTTGACGGTAGTCAAGAGATTGATAGCGTATATGCTGAAAAATCAAGTACCGCATTTATGGCGGAATTCGTATGCAGTAAAGAGATTTAATAAAAGATAAACAGGAGATTACAGATGAGCAGCGAGAAAACTACAGGACCTTTAGGGGGTCGTTGGTTTCAGCTACTAATCGGCATTGTATGTATGTCGATGATTGCAAACTTGCAATATGGTTGGACTTTATTTGTAAATCCAATTGATGCTAAGTTTGGATGGGGCAGAGCAGCTATTCAAGTTGCATTCACAATTTTTGTATTAACCGAAACTTGGTTGGTGCCAATTGAAGGCTACTTAGTTGATAAATTTGGCCCACGCCCAGTGGTGTTCTTCGGTGGTTTATTGTGCGGCCTTGGCTGGATGATGAATGCCCATGCAGACACATTAACTATGCTCTATACGGCTGCTGCAGTTAGCGGTGTAGGTGCAGGCGCTGTTTATGGTACTTGCGTTGGTAACGCCCTCAAATGGTTCCCGGATCGCCGTGGTTTGGCTGCAGGTATGACTGCTGCTGGATTTGGCGCTGGTTCTGCATTGACTGTGATTCCAATCGCAAACATGATTGCAAATCAAGGCTACCAAGATGCTTTCTGGTACTTTGGTATTTGGCAGGGAGCAATCGTTGTTGTCTTGAGTTTGTTGCTTTCCAAGCCAATTAAGAGCGCTATTACTTCTGTAAAAGCTTCTGTAGCCCAGACCCGTAAAGACTTCCGTCCAATGGAAATGGTCAAGCAGCCTGTTTTCTGGATCATGTACCTCATGTTTGTCATGGTTGCTGCTGGTGGTTTGATGGCTACTGCACAATTGGGCCCAATTGCTAAAGACTTCCAGATTGCTGGTGTAACAGTGAGTTTGATGGGCTTGGCATTGCCAGCATTGACTTTTGCCTTGACTGTGGACCGCGTACTGAATGGCTTAACTCGTCCATTCTTTGGCTGGGTTTCAGACAAGATTGGCCGCGAACAAACAATGACACTTTGCTTTTCATTTGAGTGCTTAGGTATTCTTGGTTTGTATTACCTCGGTCGTGATCCAGTGATGTTTGTTTTGTTAACTGGACTCGTGTTCTTTGCTTGGGGTGAGATTTATAGTCTTTTCCCATCAACCAACGCAGATACATTTGGTTCAACCTATGCTGCTGGTAATGCAGGCCTCCTCTACACAGCGAAAGGTACAGCTTCATTGTTAGTTCCTTTGTCTAGCGTTTTGGTTGCTACTACTGGTGGTTGGGAGGTGGTTTTCTGGGTTGCTAGTTTCTTGAATGGAACTGCTGCGATCTTGGCTTGGTTTGTATTGCGCCCAATGCGTCGCAAACTTATCGAACGCTCAGCTTCGATGTAATTCAGTTTTATGCGTCATAAAAGGGGTCCTTCGGGACCCCTTTTGCATTTGTAATGCCTGCAATCGTATTGGGATAAAATCTCCCTCATCATGAATTTCCGCAAAAACCACCTCATTCACTGGATTGCTGCTCTAGCAGTTGCAATGAGTGCGCTTGCACCAGCGGTTTCTCAGGCGGTATCACTGGCAGAGTATGGTCAAGGTTTTGCAATGGAGATTTGCTCTGTGGATGGCAGCAAGATGCAGATTCAGGTGCAGAGTGATGATCAGGCTGATCGTACGCAAGCTCAACCTTGTCCGTATTGCTTGGCCCATAGCGCCATTACTCCATCATTTAAGACCAGCCTCACATTTCAGGCGCCGCAAACACTCGCTTTGCTGCCGCAGCTTTTCTATCAATCACCCAAGCCGCTTGCTGTTTGGGTAACCCCTCCCTCAGGAGCGCCTCCTACACAAGCCTAAATCTTTTTAGGGCATAGCTTAGCTATGTAGTTGACAGCTAATTATGCTGTCGTCATGTTGCGAGGGGCTGTAAATGTTGTTTAAACAAAAGAAAATTAGTGTGTGCGTTGGCATGCTATTTGGATTAATACTATTGTCTGCTGGTGCTCAAGCTCAAATTGCGCCACCTCCTGACTATGATCAGAAATTAAAGAGTGTTACCGTCTCGGCAACTCGTTCGGGTACGCCGCTAGATGAGATTCCGTTGAATACAACGGTTTTGACCAAAGAGGCATTGGAGGTAGCGCCGGATCAAACGATTGATCAAGTCTTGAAAAATGTACCAGGGGTTATTCTGAATGACACTCCTTATTATCAAAAAGATCCAACTGGTCAAAGTATTAATGTGCGTGGCCTTGGCAATGCAAGAACTTTAGTTTTGATCGATGGCGTTCCCGCCAATGATGCTTTCTATGGAACCGTGCAATGGAACTTAGTTCCCATGTCCGCAATTGATTCTGTTGAGTTCATTCGTGGTGGTGTTTCTAGCTTATGGGGAAACTATGGCATGGGTGGAGTTATTAACATTAAGACCAAAACGCCCGTAAATAGCCAACAAGAAGTATCGGCGAGCTATGGTGCGTTTGGTACTGGCAATGTATCTGCATCTAAGGATTTGATTGCCTCTGAAAACCTTCAACTCAGATTTTCTGCAGATTACTTTAATACTGATGGTTACCAAAATATAGCCACAATTTCTCCGGCATCCCCAACAAGCATTAAAAATGGGCAGGGCGGTGCAGCCTCCCACAACTCCAACTTAAGAATGCAGGGATATTTCAAGGCTACCCAAGACACGAGTGGATTCTTCCGTGTGGGTTATCACACTATGTCTGACCTCTCTTCAGGCTATGCATTTGCAACAAATATTATGCAAGAGACTGATTTGGCTGGTGGTACAACAACTCGCTTAGATGAAAAGTCAAAAGTAGATGTGAATTTCTTTTACGAGAATACTGGGTTTAATAAGCAAAATGGCTCAACTACTTCGGCCACAGGATCCAATCCTAAAAACTTTCCTTATATCAATGCAAACTATAAAGATCCGTATAGTACGGTAGGAGCATCTGCTCAATATACTCAAGAGGTAACTGGTGTAATTGATCAGTATGTTGTTGGTATTGATGCTCGTAATATCGGGGGGTCAAACCAAACGAATAACCTTGGCACAAATGGAGCTGTAACCGCCGTTAACTACGGACAGGGCCAGCAAACCTTTTATGGATTACTAGGTCAGATTAAGTCTAAGGCTAATTCCTTTCCATTGGAAACCACCTTAGCGGCGCGTTTAGATCAGTGGAATAGTCAGACCCCAACCTCCTACAATGCGGGTCTTAGTGGTGCCCCCATATATCAAAGTGTTTCTAATCAAAGCAAGACTCAACTCAGCCCCACATTGGGCTTGTTGTACAAGCTGAATAAAGATTGGGACCTACGTTCTGCTGCCTATCAAGCATTTCATGCGCCTGGCATGAACAACACGCTGCGTAGTTATGGATCTGGTAATGGGTATTCATTTGCAAACCCAAATCTCACTCCTGAGACGATGACTGGTTATGAGGTGGGTACAGACTATCGCTGGAGAGGTGGTTTTGCTCAACTTACTGCATTTAATAACTACATTCAGAATGCAATTGTGAGTTATAAAATTCAACCTAGTCAGCAGGCTCTAGCAAACTCTCTCTGTGCTACGGTAGGCAACCCTAGCGGGTGCTCCACTAACTCTAGCTACTATACAAATAATCAGAGTCTACTAAGTCAAGGTATCGAGTTTCAGTTTCATCACGATATCAATTCTCAGTGGGAAACAGATGCCAACTATGCATTTACGAGTACCAAGCTGACATGGACGGCCACTACTGATCCTGTCGGCAAGCAGGTTGCTGGCGTGCCGCAAAATATTTTAGGTGGAGGGATAACCTATTACCCAGTTCCTCAAGCAAGCTTGACTGCGACTGTTAGATACGTGGGGAGCTCTTGGTTAGATAACAGTAATACTTTGCCAGTAGCCTCTTATGCGGTAGTCGGGCTTCGTGCCAACTATGAGCTAACTAAAAGTGCAGCGGTTTATGCGTCTGCAGTCAACTTGTTTAATCGTCAGTACATTACCTTCGGCACTGGTAGTAATAGCTCTAGCTATGTATTGGGTATGCCACAGGCAATATCTGTGGGCGCACGTATCATCTTCTAATGGCATACAAACTCTTCTCCTCTTTTAGTCGTAATTTTTTGGGCGCACTTCTTGTTGGTGTGTTTGGCCTTGCAGGGCTCACTCAAGCCCAGATGAATCATTCTTCGATGACAAGCTCTGCATCGTCCAAGCCCTTGATTTGCGAGGGCTTTGGATTGGATTGCGCTAATGCGGCGACCCCATTTCTAACTAAAGACGGAAGCTTATTCCTCGCTTGGACTTCTGGCGGCAAGGTATCTGTTGCCCAGTCATCAAATTTAGGAAAGACGTTTACATCCCCTATAGTTATTGCGGAACATGGAAAATCTCTGGACGCTGGAAGTGATGCTCGCCCACAAATCGTTTCTGACTCTAAGGGCAATATATTTCTGGCTTATGCATTTTTCAAAGATGGCAATTGGAATGCACAGATCAATACTGCCCGCTCTTCTGATGGGGGTCTCAGTTTTACAACCCCCACACCACTGATAAAAAATGGTTCTAGCGAGCGCTTTCCTTCGATGGTGATTGGTAAAGATGACTCCATATTTTTGACTTGGATTGATAAGCGTTTAGTTGCTGATGCAAAGAAGTCAGGCAATGCACGTCTTGGCGGATCAATTGCTTACTCATTTTCGAATGACGCTGGAAAAACATTTCAGCCTGAGAAAATTGCCAATCAGCAGAGTTGTGAGTGTTGTCGCATAGGTTCCACCATTGATCCAAAGGGTGGTGTAGCCATTGTTTATCGAGCTATTTTTCCTGGCGGCATTCGTGATCACGCAACCCAGTTAATTAATGAATTCTCGGCCGGAAAAGTTCACAGGGTCTCTAAAGATGAGTGGCGAACTGATGCTTGCCCTCACCATGGTCCTGCAATTGCAGTTTCTAGTGCTGGAAAAATGCATGTGGCTTGGTTTACTCAGGGAGCCGCTCGATCTGGAGTGTTCTATGCCAACTCTAGCAATCAGGGCGAAACCTACTCTAATCCAATCAGAGTTGGAGGCGAGCATGAGAATGTTTCCCGTCCCTATCTGCTCGCTCAGGATGAGTCCATTTGGTTGGTTTGGAAGGGTTTTGATGGAGTAAAGACATCTGTGTACCTTAAGCAATCTGCAGATGACGGCGTAACCTGGTCTCAGCCCAGCCTTGTTGCACAGACAGGCGCTTATTCAGACCATCCTTTGTTAATCAGCAATGGGGGCGATGTCTTTTTATCTTGGCTAACTCGCGCTGATGGGTATCAACTCATTAAACTAGGTGGCAAATAATGAAAAAACTACTTCTGACCCTCTCTCTATTGTTACTGACGATGAATTATGTCTTTGCAGGTGCGGCAAATATTCAGGCATATCAAAAGGGAGAGTGGAGCTCTTTATTAAAGAAAAATTCTGGCCAAGCAGTTGCCGTTCATTTTTGGGGCGTCACCTGCGCACCTTGTGCACGAGAAATGCCTCAATGGGGTAAGTTTCTCTCCGCAGATAGAAATGCTAAGGTGATATTCATTCAGGTTGATGAAGTACCTGTTGAAGCAACAAAAAAAATGTTATCCCAAGCCCATCTAGATGCTGCTAATAACTACTATCTGAATATCCCTTTTGACGATTATTTTCGACATGAAATTGATCCTCAGTGGCGTGGTGAAACGCCCATGACTTTGTTGATTGATAAAGATGGAAAGTTGACTCGGAAAACGGGCCCGATTAATTTTGTGGAGTTAAAGAAGTGGTTTGCTAAAGGCGTTTATTAATTTAAGGAGAGTAAGTTGAAAAATATTATGATTGTTCTAATTTCTTTGTCTACGGCAGTTTTTTCTGCCGGTGCCGTTGCTCAAAATGCCAAAGTAGGCAGCGTCCAAATTGAAAATGCCTACACTCGTGCAACTGTTCCGGGCCAAATGGCTGCCGGAGGTTTTATGAAGATTGAAAACAAAGGTGCTGCAGATCAATTGATCTCTGCTAACTCGCCCATTGCTGGTGAAGTGCAGTTGCATGAAATGTCCATGGATGGGCAGGTCATGAAAATGCGTCAAGTGAAAGATATCCCCGTGCCAGCCGGTGGCGCAGTTGAATTAAAGCCAGGCGGTATGCATTTGATGTTCATGAACATCAAGGCGCCATTAACTGCCGGCGATACTGTTCCAGTTAAGCTGAAGTTTGCTAAAGCGGGTGAAGTGGAAGTGAAGATGCCTGTGAATGCTATGGGTAATCCTGGAGCTATGAAGCACTAAGTATGTAGTTTTTACATTCAGCTTCGGCATTAAAAAAGCCCCTAGTTTTACTTAGGGGCTTTTTACTTTGATCCTTTGGATTTATTGCTAATACTTAATCCAAATTGAGATCAGTTACAGCACCTTTACTTGCAGTGCTTGCTAGGTGAGCGTATTTAGCAAGTAAGCCACGGGTATAGCGTGGTTTAGGTTGCACCCAGGCAGCACGGCGCTTAGCAATCTCTTCATCACTCACATTGAGTTGAATGAGAAGCTTATGCGCATCGATCGTGACAGAGTCACCTTCATGAATGAGGGCAATCACGCCGCCCACAAACGCCTCAGGAGCTACGTGACCCACAACCATGCCCCATGTACCACCTGAGAAGCGTCCGTCAGTGATGAGGCCTACAGTTTCACCCAAGCCCTGACCCACTAGTGCGGAAGTAGGGGCGAGCATTTCACGCATTCCGGGGCCACCTTTGGGGCCTTCGTAACGAATGACCATGACATCGCCATCTTTGATCTTTTGCGCCATGATGGCAGCCATTGCATCATCCTCGGAATCAAATACACGGGCGGGACCAGTGATGGATGGGTTCTTGAGGCCAGTAATCTTGGCAACGCAACCCTCAGGGGAGATGTTGCCCTTCAGAATGGCTAGGTGGCCTTGTTTGTAAAGCGGATTATCTAAAGTGCGAATAACCTTTTGATCGGCGCGCGGAACGGAAGGAACATCTTTCAATGTTTCCGCAATAGTTTTTCCGGTAATGGTCATGCAATCACCATGCAAGAGTCCGCCGTCCAGTAAGATCTTCATCACCTGTGGAATGCCGCCGGCTTGATGAAGATCAGTAGCCAAGTATTGGCCTGATGGTTTCATATCCACAATCACAGGAACACGCTTACGAATGCGCTCAAAGTCATCAATTGTCCAGTCAATCTCAGCGGCACTTGTAATAGCTAAGTAATGCAGAACAGCATTCGTAGAACCGCCAACAGCCATGATCACGCTGACTGCGTTCTCAATCGATTTTTTGGTAATGATGTCGCGTGGGCGTAAATTATTTTTGATTGCCTCGACTAAAACCAAGGCAGATTCATGTGCGCTAGCTACTTTCTCGGCATCTTCATTGGCCATGGTGGATGAGTAGGGCAAGCTCATGCCTAAGGCTTCAAACGAAGAGCTCATGGTGTTTGCGGTGTACATGCCGCCGCAAGAACCGCTACCTGGGCAGGCGTGCTGTTCCACTCCCTTGAGATCTGACTCACTCATGCGGCCTGAGGTAAATTCGCCAACAGCCTCAAATGCAGAAACGATATTGAGATCTTTGCCTTTAAAGTGACCCGGTTTAATAGTTCCACCGTATACATAGATGCTAGGCACATTCGTACGCGCCATCGCCATCATGCCGCCAGGCATGTTTTTGTCGCAACCGCCAATGACCACGACGCCGTCTTGCCACAAACCGTTGACGCAAGTTTCAATGCTATCGGCAATGACTTCACGAGAGATGAGGGAGTACTTCATTCCTTCAGTACCCATACCGATGCCGTCTGAGACTGTGGGGGTGCCAAACATTTGCGCTTTTGCGCCAGCTTCTTCTAGGGCCGTAACCGCAGCATCTGCTAGTTTTTGCAAACCACTATTGCATGGGGTAATAGTTGAGTGACCATTTGCCACTCCGACCATTGGCTTAACGAAATCCTTCTCTTGGTAGCCCATCGCGTAATACATTGAGCGATTGGGAGCGCGAGCAACCCCTTCGGTGACATTGCGCGAGCGTTCATTAAGGCGTTTCATGCTGATATTGACTCCAGAAAAGAATTTGTCGAAAAGCTCTATTGTGCCGTGAGACAACAGAGAGCGCAGGGGTTTATGCGGCATTGCATGCATTTCTGTCATGGGCTGCAATAAGCATATTTTCCTATTGTATTTCCTGATTAGCTCCTATTATTAGCTTGAGGGCTAATATCCTTCGCAAAAAACCTGCAGTACATTGGCCTATCTATTACTTTTTCTTTTAAATTCAATGACTAAAGTTGGCCATATCTACCTAATTGATGATGATGAATCAATGCGCACCTCATTGAGTAGGATGTTGAAGGATGTCGGTTATATCGTTGAGGATTTTTCTTCGGCAGTGGCATTTTTGGAGCATTCCCTGCCAGTGGCGCCTGCCGTTATCTTGCTTGATATGCAAATGCCGGATATGACAGGGCTGGATTTACAGGAAAAATTACTACAACTGGGTCGCAAAACGCCTATTGTGTTTGTGAGCGGGCAGAGCCACCCCCATCAGATTGTGAAAAGTCTTAAGCGCGGTGCAGTTGATTTCCTATTTAAACCCTTCAATTTGGAGGATTTGTTAAAGGCTGTTGCTGACGCTGTGGAGTTTGATAGACGGCAGCTCAAGCGCGTCTCTAAGGAGGTCGAGACCAAGAGAGACTTTGCTACCCTCACCCCTAGGGAGAAGGAGGTTTGCTTTTGGCTCGTAAAGGGATTGCTTAATAAAGATATTGCCGTCAAACTAGGGACAACAGATGCCACGATCAAGGTCCATAAGGCCAGAGTCATGGACAAAATGCATGTCGAATCAGTTCAAATTTTAGTTGCAAAGTACCTTGAATCCGACCTTGAAAATCTCCAAAATAACTAGCTATTGGGCTAATTTCCCTCATAGAGCAATCGCACTATGATCAGGCATTACTTTGATAAATCGATTGCTTAAATATTTTCGTGACCACTAACGCCAGGCTCCCCGAGATCTCTAAAGAGGCTTTTTCAAAAGCCAGAGAAGCTCGTGGTTTGACTACAAAAGACCTCGGTGGAATGGCATGCTTATCCCATCGTCAAATAGAGCAAATCGAGAATGGCGAGTCCAGCTCTTTCTACGGTGCTCAGAATAAATTTACTGCCGCTAAAAAAGTAGCAAAACTGCTCAATTTAAGCGATGAAGAGGCATTTGACTATGGCACCCAAACCCCGGCAAAAATAATTGAATCGCCAAAGGCTGAGGAGACTAAAAAAGTCTCCTCTAAAAAAGCGCAGGTAAAAAATGAAACTGCAGCGGTGAAGCAGGCGATTGAAGAGACTCCAACTCCAGAATTGGCGACTGAAGAAGAAAAAAAAGAGCCAGCAAAAAAATTAGAAGCCATCAAGGCTACATCAAAAGAAGTTCCTTTTTCTGCGACTTCGGTGACTTCAAAGCCTGCTTCGTCAAAGAAGCTATTTCTTTGGTTCAGTGTATTGGCAGCGCTGGCATTTTCAGTAATTAATCTACGCCCACTCTTTTTTGCAGATAAGCCAGAAGAAATCGTCCTTGTAAAAGAGGAGATTGTTGAACCGACGCCAGCATCAAGTCCAGTGGATCCTGCGTCGGCACCTCCCGCAGCTGTTGCGCCAGCACTTGCAGTTCCTGCTGTAGTTGCAGAGGCGTCAGCGGTCTGCCCTGCTGAGGAGGGCATTATTAGCTACAAGCCGGATGCACCGCGTAAGGTAGCCGATATGGTTTATGTGCAGGTGAAATCAAAGCAAGTCATTTGTGTAAGCGACGCCTCTGGAAAGATGCAAAATAAACTGGTTGAGCCTGGTGTAGGCGCATCCTTTTATGGCAAGCCGCCATTTAAAGTGCTGACTGGTGGTCTTACTCAGGCAGATGTATTTTTTCAGGGTGCAAAAGTTCGCCTGACAAATTTAAATCACAAAACATTGGTGTTGGAGGCTGCTGAAGTGGTGGCTCCATCCGTAGACCGGACAGACTCTCAGCAGCGCTAACCCTCAGTGGAGTTAGCGCATTTATGCGGACCCTTAAACTGCTGAGTCGTTGGTTTCGCCGGTGCGAATACGTATAGCTTGCTCAATTGGGCTAACAAAAATTTTGCCATCACCAATCTTGCCTGTGCGTGCAGCTTTAGTAATGGCTTCGATTGCTGAGTCTACGCGGTCGTCGGCTACTACCACCTCTACTTTAACTTTAGGCAAAAAGTCGACTACATATTCAGCGCCGCGATAGAGCTCAGTATGTCCTTTTTGACGGCCAAAGCCTTTAACTTCAGTAACGGTAAGTCCAGTAACGCCTACTTCAGCTAAGGCTTCACGAACTTCATCGAGTTTGAATGGCTTAATAATGGATGTGATTAGCTTCATATATTCCCCTTAATATAGTAATCATACCTAGAACTGAAACCGAATGCCTGGTTAAGCCCTAAATTGGGAGGTGATAGGGTAGCGCCAGTCGCGACCAAAGGCTCGTGTAGTCACGCGGACACCAGGAGGTGCTTGGCGACGTTTGTACTCATTGAGCTTAATGAGGCGAGTCACTTTTTCTACGCTTTCAGGATCAAATCCGGCGGCAATCATTTGGGCGATGGATTGATTCTGCTCCATGTAGCGCTCTACGATGCCATCTAATACCTCGTAGGATGGCAGGCTATCTTGATCGGTTTGATCGGGGCGCAATTCGGCGGAAGGCGCTCGAGTCAAAATTCGCTCCGGAATGATAGGGGCGATGCTATTGCGATAAGCACATAAGCGATAGACCAAGGTTTTGGCGATGTCCTTAATTACTGCAAAGCCACCAGCCATGTCGCCATACAAGGTGCAGTAGCCAACAGCCATTTCACTCTTGTTACCTGTTGTCAAAACAAGGCGACCTGTTTTATTGGATAGTGCCATTAGGAGGGTGCCGCGCACCCGTGCCTGAATATTCTCTTCCGTAGCGTCTAGTTTCAGACCTTTAAATTGTTCGGCTAATGCGTGCTCTAAAGCGTCAACAGGTTCGCTAATGGGAATCTCATCGTATTGAACGCCAAGATTCTGAGCCATTTCTCTAGCGTCAATCCAGGAGATATCGGCGGTGTAGCGCGAGGCCATCATGACGGTGCGAACTTTGTCGGCGCCCAAGGCGTCTACCGCAATCGCCAGCACTAAGGCGGAGTCAACGCCCCCAGAGAGGCCAATGATGACTCCCGGAAAGCGATTCTTCTGAACATAGTCGCGTACACCTAAAACGAGTGCTTGGTATGCCTGGGCTTCTACGCTGGAGGGGGCAACCAGGGTGCCTGGTTCTATCTCAGCGGATGTATTGACATTTACATAACCAAGAGCGTTTTCAAACTGCGGCATTGTCATTACCACTTCACCTGCACTGTTTAATGCAAAGGATCCACCATCAAAAACCAATTCATCTTGACCGCCTACCGCATTTACGTAGACCAGCGGCATCTTGCTTAAGGCAATCTGTTTGCGCAATACATCAATGCGTAAAGATTCTTTTTGCAGGTGATAGGGCGAGGCATTGAGAACTAGCAGTACTTGAGCACCAGCAGCATGAGCTTGTTTAGCAGGGCCAGCATGCCAAGCATCTTCGCAAAGAATTAGCCCAAACTGAATGCCTGCATTTTCAAATACACAGGATTGATTTCCTGGTGTGAAATAACGTACCTCATCAAATACTTCATGATTGGGTAACTCTTGTTTGGCGTAACCAGTAATCACTTTGCCATCTCGAATGACCGAGGCGTAGTTTTGTAAACCAGTAGCAGTCTTTTTGGGGTGACCAATAATGACGATTAAACCTGGAAATTTCTGGAGCTCCAGCATTAAGGAGTTGAGCTCACGGTCTGCAGCTTCTATAAAAGCAGGGCGCAAGAGCAAATCTTCTGGAGGGTAGCCAGTGAGAGAGAGCTCTGGCGTGAGTACTACTGCTGCACCTTGCGCATAAGCATCAGAGGCAGCCTGAAAGATGAGCCGGGCGTTGCCAGGCAAATCACCCAGAAGAGGGTTGATTTGCGCTAGGGCGATTTTTTGCGAGCTCACTCCAATGGCAACTAAATTATTTCTGTGACTTGGCGTAACCTTCGATGCCATCCAGAATTTCTTTATGAGCACCAGCAACACCAGTCCAGCCCTTCACTTTTACCCACTTACCTTTTTCGAGATCTTTGTAGTGCTCGAAGAAGTGTTGGATTTGGGCGAGGAGTAATTCGTTTACATCTTCAGGCTTTTGCAAATGCTTGTAGATCGGTAAAATCTTGTCTTCTGGAACGGCCAACAACTTCGCATCTTGTCCGCCTTCATCTTCCATCTCCAACATGCCAATGGCACGGCAGCTCACTACTGAGCCTGGAACCAGTGCAAATGGAGTAATGACGAGAACGTCCACAGGATCGCCGTCACCAGCAACCGTCTTAGGGATGTAACCGTAGTTGCATGGGTAGTGCATTGCCGTGCCCATGAAGCGATCTACGAAGAGGCAGCCAGTTTCCTTATCGACTTCATACTTCACTGGATCCGCATTCATTGGGATCTCAATAATGACGTTGAACGTTTCTGGAATTTTCTTACCTGGGCTGACCTTGTCGTAACTCATAAATACTCCGGTTAGTGATTAATGGATACCTCGATATTAGCAAAGAGGTGTCATAGCGATTATTTTAAAGCTTTCCAGGCCCACTTAAAGGCCTGTAATTAGTTAATTTGGTCGGGTAAACCTCTACTGGGCTGGGCTGAAATGAAAAACGCCCAGCAGAGCCAGGCGTCATCTTGCGTTAGTGAAGCAGCTATTACTCCAAAGTCTCCAAATAGCGCTGCGCATCTAGTGCGGCCATACAGCCTGTACCGGCACTGGTGATTGCTTGACGATAGATATGGTCTTGTACATCTCCCGCTGCAAATACGCCGGGAATATTAGTAGCAGTTGCATTACCTTCCAAGCCGGAGTGGGTCTTGAGGTAGCCATTATTCATATCTAACTGACCAACAAACAATTCAGTATTTGGTTTGTGACCAATTGCAATAAAAGCACCAGTTACAGCAACATCTTCTGTGCTGCCATCAGCCTTCTTAATGCGGACACCAGTAACCCCTTTTTCATCACCTAGCACTTCGTCTAGAGTGGAGTTCAGTTTGAGTTCGACTTTGCCTTCAGCGACTTTTGCCATGAGGCGGTCATTGAGGATGGGCTCTGCACGGAATTTATCGCGACGATGAATCACGGTCACTTTTTTAGCGATACCTGTGAGATAAAGTGCCTCTTCAACAGCAGTGTTGCCGCCACCGACTACGCAAACATCTTGATTGCGATAGAAGAAACCATCACATGTTGCGCATCCAGAAACGCCACGACCCATGAATGCCTCTTCACTAGGAAGGCCAATATATTGAGCGGAGGCACCTGTAGAAATAATGAGGGCGTCACAGGTGTAGGTGCCAGAGTCACCAACTAAGCGGATGGGCTTTTCAGTGAGGGCGGCAGTATGAATATGATCAAAAATAATATTGGTATTAAAGCGCTCGGCATGTTTTAAAAAGCGATCCATCAGCTCTGGTCCTTGAACACCATCTGGGTCTGCTGGCCAGTTTTCTACGTCAGTAGTAGTCATTAATTGACCGCCTTGTGCGAGGCCAGTGATCAGGGTTGGGTTCAAATTGGCTCGTGCTGCATATACGGCAGCGGTGTAGCCGGCAGGGCCTGAACCAAGAATTAGGACTTTGGAGTGTTTTGGTGTATTGGTAGTCATCCCCAAATTATAGGATTGCTTGATTACAATCGGAAGAACATGGCCAGAACCGCATATCCGAAGTCCAAAACCCCTTTAAGCCCCCAGCCCCCTGAGAATCATGGGCAGGGTAGGATGCCCCGTCTCCTCCTAGAGGCTCGTTGGTTTATCTCCTGTGGCCTTTGTTTGGGTTTATTTGCCATTTTGTTGACCTATTCCAAGGCGGATCCTGCTTGGTCCCATGCTAGTTTTGAGGTCCCCAAGAACCTGGGCGGGCGTTTTGGAGCCTATTTAGCCGATTTATTGCTCTATATCTTCGGTATTTCGGCATTTTGGTGGGTTGTACTCTTTGGCCGCCGAGTTTTAAGCGGTTGGCGTGAGCTTTGGAGCATTCCTTTGCCGCCGGATCCAGATGCCAAACCAGATTCCCTATTGATGCGCTGGTTAGGCTTTGGACTGACTTTATTGAGTAGCATGGGTCTTGAGTCCATCCGCATGCATTCACTGTCCTGGGAGCTTCCAAGGCCTCCTGGAGGTATTTTGGGGGAGCTGATCGGGGATCCGCTCCAGATGACGCTCGGTTTCACTGGCTCAACCTTGGTTTTGCTATTTACTCTTTGCGCTGGCCTGTCCTTATTTCTTCATTTTTCTTGGTTGGATGTTGCTGAAAAAGTCGGCCGTTCTTTGGAGTTGGCATACAAGCGCCTGCGTGAGCGTCGCGATAGCGAAGAAGATCGTAAATTGGGTGAGGTTGCCGCTGAAGAGCGCGAAGAATTTGTTGAAGAGTTCCGTGGGCGCGTGGAAATTGCAAAGCCAATACAAATTGTCCGGGCTCCAGTAGAGATTCCGAAAAGTGCTCGGGTTGAGCGTGAGAAACAGCAGCCTTTATTTGTGGATATCCCTGATTCAGAGCTGCCGCCATTGGCTTTGCTTGATCCTGTGCCTGAAGCCAAGGAAACGATTTCAGCGGATGTATTGGAATTCACCTCCCGCTTGATTGAACGTAAGCTTGCTGAGTTCAATGTGGAAGTAAAAGTCATTGCAGCCTATCCAGGCCCAGTAGTGACCCGTTATGAAATTGACCCTGCTGTTGGTGTGAAGGGCAGTCAGATCGTTAACTTGTCCCGTGACCTTGCCCGCTCATTGGGTGTGGTCAGTATGCGTGTGGTCGAAACAATCCCGGGCAAAACTTGCATGGCCTTGGAATTACCAAATCCAACGCGTCAATCGGTTTATCTCTCTGAGATTTTGAGTTCACAGGTTTACAACGATAGTCACTCCAACTTAACCCTATCTTTGGGTAAAGACATTTCAGGTAGTCCGATCGTTGCTGACTTGGCGAAGATGCCGCATTGCTTGGTAGCGGGTACAACCGGTGCCGGTAAGTCGGTTGGTATTAATGCCATGATCCTTTCTATTCTCTTTAAAGCGAAGCCTGATGAAGTTCGCTTGATCATGATTGATCCGAAGATGTTAGAGATGGCGATGTACGACAAAATTCCGCATCTGCTGTGTCCAGTGGTCACCGATATGAAGCAAGCGTATAACGCGCTGAATTGGGCGGTAAACGAAATGGAGCGGCGCTACAAACTCATGAGTAAGTTTGGCGTGCGTAATCTCGCTGGCTTTAATAAGAAGATTTTAGAAGCGGAAGAAAAAGGTGAGAAGCTCACCAATCCATTTAGCTTGACACCGGAAGATCCAGAACCAATTTACAAAGCACCAGTCATCGTTATTGTGATCGATGAGTTAGCTGATTTGATGATGGTCTCTGGTAAGAAGATTGAAGAGTTGATTGCGCGTATTGCTCAAAAAGCGCGCGCCGCTGGTATTCACTTGGTTTTGGCAACTCAGCGTCCTAGCGTGGATGTAATTACGGGATTGATTAAGGCCAACGTGCCAACCCGTATTTCTTTCCAGGTGAGCAGCAAGATTGATAGTCGTACGATTTTGGATCAACAGGGTGCCGAAGCGTTGCTCGGTATGGGTGACATGCTATACATGGCCCCAGGTACTGGATTGCCGGTACGTGTTCATGGTGCCTTTGTCTCTGATGATGAAGTTCATCGCGTGGTGGAGTGGCTCAAAGAGAAGGGTGAAGCCAATTACATTGAGGGTGTTCTCGAGGGTGCCGATGAATCCACCATGGATGCTCTGACTGGTGAAGGTGGCGGTGAGGCTGACCCTCTCTACGACCAAGCGGTTGCCATCGTCTTAGAGAACAAACGTCCATCTATTTCCTTGGTACAGCGTCACTTGCGAATTGGTTATAACCGCGCAGCACGCTTGCTTGAGGATATGGAAAAAGCAGGTTTAGTGTCGAAGATGGGTAACGGCGGCAATCGTGAAATCCTCCATCGTCCTTCCGAATAAGGCGATCATCTTGCAAAGATTGTTATCTGTAGCAGTAACGGCATTCTTGGTTCTTACGCCTCTTGCATTTTCAAGCCCTGTATTTGCAGATGGCGAAAGTGGGGCGGAGCAGTTGCGTCAGTTTGTTCGTAACTCCAAAACTGCTGAAGGTGAATTTGTGCAACAGCAGTTACGCGCACCCAAAGCCAATGAGCCGCAAGACAAAGGCTTAAAGGTGGTACGTCAAACCCAGGGGCGCTTTGTATTTCAGCGCCCAGGTCGATTTATCTGGGATACCCAAAAGCCGTATGAGCAAAAATTGATTGCCGATGGCAAACAGCTCATCATGTGGGATAAGGATTTAAATCAAGCGACATTTAGACCTGCCGGCCAAGCTTTGGCCACTACTCCTGCCGCAATCTTATTTGGCGAGGCTTCCCTGGATCAGCATTTTGATTTGTTTGAGGGTGAGGATCGCCTTGGCATGAAATGGGTTGCTCTTGTGCCCAAGAAAAATCCCAATGCAAAAAATGGCAGCGATCTACCGTATACGAAGATCTCCGTCGGCATGATCAATGGTCTACCTAAAGCTCTAGAGCTTATTGACGGCTTGGGAAGTGTTGTCTTGGTCACGCTAGACAAGATCCAGCTCAATGTGAATCTCCCCGCCAATCGCTTTACCTTTGCGCCACCTGCCGGCGCGGAAGTCTTACGCTTAAACTAGAGCTAAATTAGTAAAAAATTCGTACTCACCGCACCCTAACCAGTAGAGCATTACATGATTGATCCGCAATTACTCCGCAAAGATATCGCAGCTGTTGCTGCCCGTTTGGCTACCCGTAAATTTCAATTGGATGTTGAGAAGTTCAATGCCCTGGAATCCGAGCGCAAATCTTTGCAAACTCGTACAGAAGAGTTGCAAGCCAAGCGCAATCAATTGGCTAAAGCGATTGGTATGAAAAAAGGTAAAGGCGAAGACGCTGCTGCTGAGATGGCAGAAGCCACCCAGATTAATGTCGACATGGAATCGGGTGCGGCGCGCTTAACAGTTTTGCAGGCGGAGATTGCGGATTTCTTAATGGGCATTCCCAACCTGCCGGATGAAGCGGTGCCAGTTGGTAAAGATGAGACCGAGAATAAAGAAGTGAAGCGTTGGGGCGATGCTCCAACATTTGATTTTGAGATTAAAGACCACGTTGATCTTGGTGGCCCTTTAGGCCTAGACTTTGAAGTAGCAGCCAAAATCAGTGGCTCACGCTTTGTAGTTCTGAAGGGGCCCATCGCCCGATTGCATCGTGCATTAGCGCAGTTCATGCTTGACACGCACACCACGCAGCATGACTACCAGGAGGTCTATGCACCTTATATGGTGAATGCCGCTTCGATGCGTGGCACTGGTCAGTTACCTAAGTTTGAAGAGGATTTGTTTAAGGTTCCTCGTCAAATGGGTGGCGAAGATGGATCTGGCGAAGCAAAAATTGAAAACTTTTATTTGATTCCGACAGCGGAAGTGCCGGTAACCAATTTAGTGCGTGATGAGATTGTCAATGCGGATAGCCTCCCCATGAAGTACGTTGCACACACTCCATGTTTCCGCTCTGAAGCTGGAAGTTATGGGCGAGATGTACGTGGCATGATTCGTCAACATCAATTCGATAAGGTTGAGTTGGTGCAAATCACAAAGCCAGAAGATTCCATGCAGGCCTTGGAGGATTTGACTGGCCATGCAGAAAAGATTTTGGAGTTACTAGAGCTGCCTTACAGAAAGGTGTTGCTCTGTACTGGCGACATGGGTTTTGGTAGCACCAAGACCTATGACTTAGAGGTGTGGGTACCATCGCAAAAAGCTTATCGTGAAATCAGCTCCTGCTCTAGTATGGGCGACTTCCAGGCAAGACGCATGCAGGCTAGATTTAAGGCTGGCCAAGGTAAACCAGAGTTAGTTCACACTTTGAATGGATCTGGCCTTGCAGTGGGTAGAGCGCTGGTGGCTTTGCTTGAGAATAAGCAGCAAGCTGATGGCAGTATTGCTATTCCGAAAGCGTTGCAAGCTTATCTGGGTGGTTTGGAGATGTTAAAGCCCCTCTAAGCTAGCAGCATAGGAATCTAAGATTTGCCCGAAAGCTATAATCAGTGCTTGGTTCGGAGAGGTGGCAGAGTGGTCGAATGTACTTGACTCGAAATCAAGCGTAGGGTCAAACCTACCGTGGGTTCGAATCCCACCCTCTCCGCCAGCCAGATTCTGTTTTTGTAAACACAGAAGATAGCTATAAAGCCCCGCTATGACGTGGGGCTTTTTTATTTCAAAGGAGCATTACTGTTGCAATCAAGCCACCAAGTACTTCATGATGTTTTTGGCTTTGATCAATTTCGGGGTACTCAAGAGTCTATTGTTAAGCATGTAGTGGCAGGCGGAGATGCTTTGGTCCTTATGCCTACTGGCGCCGGTAAGTCGCTGTGCTATCAAATTCCCTCATTGGTTCGTCGTGGTGTAGGTGTAGTGGTTTCCCCCTTAATTGCACTCATGCAAGATCAAGTCGATGCGTTAACTCAGTTGGGCGTCAAGGCTTCATTTCTAAACTCTAGCCTAGATGCAACTGCATCTCAAAAAGTGACTAGTCAATTGCTGGCTGGAGATCTTGACTTGATCTATGTAGCGCCAGAACGTCTGATGAGCTCTAGTTTTCTATCGATACTCGATAGGCTTAATGTAGGCCCTGGGATTGCATTATTCGCCATTGATGAGGCGCACTGCGTTTCGCAATGGGGCCATGATTTCCGCCCAGAATATCGCCAGTTAACTGTTTTACACGAGCGATTTCCTAAAGTGCCTCGTATCGCCCTAACAGCTACTGCAGATGCCCCAACCAGATCAGAAATTGTGGAGCGTCTTTCTCTGGAATCTGCCGAGCAGTTTGTTTCTAGTTTTGATCGCCCCAATATTAAGTATCGAGTTCTGCAAAAGCAGAGTGCCAAACAACAGTTAGAGCACTTTTTAGATGCCGAGCATGCTGAGGACTCGGGAATCATTTATTGCCTATCGCGTCGCAGTGTCGAAGA
Source organism: Burkholderiaceae bacterium (assembly GCA_947448625.1). Lineage (GTDB taxonomy): Bacteria > Pseudomonadota > Gammaproteobacteria > Burkholderiales > Burkholderiaceae > Polynucleobacter. The sequence continues at coordinate 65,419 of CANFOT010000003.1, forward strand.
GACTGCGCAATGGCTAAAGGATCGTGGGTGGGATGCAATGCCGTATCACGCAGGTTTAAGCGTGGAAACACGCAGTGCAAATCAAAAGCGTTTCTTGCGTGAAGAAGGCGTCATCATGGTCGCAACTGTAGCCTTTGGTATGGGCATTGATAAACCCAACGTCCGCTTTGTAGCTCATCTAGATTTACCCAAAAGCATGGAAGGTTATTACCAAGAAACTGGCCGGGCAGGGCGTGATGGTTTGCCTGCAAATGCCTGGATGGCCTACGGATTTGGGGATGTAGTGAGCTTGCGGCAAATGGTAGATTCTGGCGAAGCTTCTGAAGATCGCAAGCGGGTAGAGCGCCAAAAACTCAACGCTCTACTGGGATATTGCGAATCCACGACGTGCCGCCATCAAACGATTTTGCGCTACTTTGGCGAGACGCATGCTGGTGGCTGTGGTAACTGCGATAACTGCCTGGATCCAGTAGCCACCTGGAATGCCACGCATGAAGTACAAAAAGCATTGTCATGTGTATATCGTACTGGTCAGCGTTTTGGAGTGACCCATTTAATTGATGTGCTTTTGGGCAAGGCAACCCCTAGAGTGAAGCAATATTTTCATGAGCAAGTGAGTACGTTTGGTATTGGTATGGAACTCAATCAGACTCAGTGGAATAGCATCTATCGTCAATTGGTGGCTGGCGGATATTTAGATGCTGATATTGAATTGCATGGCGGCTTAAAGTTGGTCGATAACATCGCTTTGCCCGTACTGCGCGGAGAGCAAGAGGTTTGGCTACGAAAAGAAACGGGCTATTCCAAGAGCAAGGCTACGAAGTCTGGAGCCAAGAAGGGTTCTACGCATCCCTTTAGTAATATTGCAGATGAAAAACTATGGGAGGCTCTCAAGGCCAAACGTACCGAGCTAGCACGCGGACAGGGGGTGCCACCCTATGTGATTTTTCATGACAGTACTTTGCAGGAGATGGTTAAAGCTACGCCAACTACTTTAGATCACTTCAGTCGTATTGGTGGGGTCGGGCAAGCCAAGTTGGAGCGCTATGCCGAACATTTTCTTAAAGTCATTCAGGAAAACCTAGGGCACCCCGGTTAAACCACTATTTTTGCCGGCAGTATATTGAAAATAATCGGGCTCATGAGTTTATTTAAATCGATATGCTACAGCCATGAAAATATTATCCTGAAACGAGCGATTAAGGGTTGGACTATTGTTGATGCCGCTACCCATCCATTTACGCTTCGCATATATATTGAGATACCAATCTTCTATGACGGGGACTTCGATCATCACCCCAGAATATAAACTATTAGTTGCTGATACTGAGTAATTTGCGTAGCCAGTTAATGTAGATTCGCTTGGCGTAATCCCGTAATAGTAGTTTGCATATTGAGAGGATTGTCTTTCAATACCTACTTGCGGGTAGATGACAATATTTTTGTACGTTTCAATCTCGCCAAAGTAAGATAGTTCATAGAGTGCTCCTTTGGATTTACCAAAGTCATGGTATGCGTTGGCAAAAAAACCGCCAATAGGAGTTTCTTGAAACGTGCCAATGCCTATAGGGATTGGGTCGCTTCGATTGATTGAGTTTCCATTAATTTGGGACTTAACCTTGTAGTTATCAAGACTCACCTTCCCAGCAAGCTCTAGATATCCATAGCCCATCTTGACTGTCTTAATACCAAATTGATCTACACGTGCAAAAAAACGCTGGTAATCAAAAAAAGCATAAGGAAGCATTAATGATTGAGTTCCCTCGGCGCCAATATGTAGGTTTGAGCTATAGGTTGCCACACCAATATCACCAATAATGCGGTCGGGTAGTCCATCAGGAAGGTCATCCATGCCGAAGCAGGGCATCGTAAAAGATGTCAATAGTGAAGCTATTAGTAAAAATACCTTCGATATTAAATATTGCTTGGAATTCTTTGAGGTCAAGCTATAGCCCACTGGTTAGTCGATCCTTGATAACCAAAGTTCGCGCCTCATCGCTGTAATTTATATAGCTCTTTTTGGCGTCAAATGCGAGTTGAATGAATTCAGCCGTTTCGTTGGTAACAATCTCTCGCTCATTATCTAGAGTAATAATATGATAAGAATTTCCTAGCCATATTAATTTTTTTACAGATGATTTAATGGTGGAATAGATCCACTCAGCACTATGTGGTGATACAACATCATCATCAATGGCGCTGATAATTAAAGTGTCTACTGATAAATCTTCCATACCTTTTTTTGCATAGGAGATTAATTTCAGCCCCTGATAGAGGTGTTCTGCCGATAGGGCGGAGGAACCAACTTCGGTAACTTCCTGCATTCGCACTTGCTTTTCTACTCGTCGGCGTATTTCAGTATTTTTTAAGCCAAATGGATCGGACTCTTTAAGGCTCCAACTTCTCATTCCTAGATTGATCATCAGAAAAAGCAAGGGAGAGTACCAGGGGACATTCCATCCATCGTATGCAAATACTGGAGCAAGCGCCACTACAGATCTGCATTTATTCGGATATCTGCTGGCATAAGTTAGGGCTAAAGTTGCCCCCATACTTAATCCAACAATTGAAATTTCCTCATGATCTACTCTAAGTAGTTCTACGGCGTGATCAAGGGAATCCAGCCACTCTTGATAATTGCTGAGCCCGGTCATGGCGTAGTAACCATCTATTTTTGGGAAGCATACTGTATGCCCTTGTGCATGAATTAGCTTTGGGATAGACCCCATTTCGAGGGGGCTTCCGCATAAACCCGGCAAAAATATTACTGCTTGACGTGTATATCCCAATGTAAACTGAACACTTAAATTGAGGATTGAATCCGACAAAATTATCTTCCTGGTATTTTTCTTAAAGACTGACTCTAATCGATGTTGATTAAAAACTCAAAGAGATGGGCTGGAGCTACATTAAAGTGCTATTTAATGGCAATTTTAGGGGTAGCTATTGCATTCTTTATTCGATTGCAACTTCACCCTATTTTGGAGTCTGCTTTCCCGGTTTTATTTTTTGTTATTAACACTACTTTTGTAGCCTATAAATTTGGCTTGGGTCCTTCTATATTAACTATCCTTTTATCCATTCCATTGGGGTACTTTTACTTTATACCGCCCTACAATAGTTTTGAGCTCGAAGGTCCCATTGATATTATTACCATTTCCATCTATCTTATATTTTTTGTGATGGATGTTTACATCATTGAAAAGTTGCAAAGAGAGCGTTACCGAGCTATTTTGATTGCTCGAGTATGTGAGTCCCGCATGAATATTATGGCTAAATTAAGTTCCACTGCCAATCGTAGAGCAGTCAAGGACGTTAGCATTTAATTTCACTTCCCGCCCGGATCGATTGGTGATCTATATTTGTAGAAGCCAAAAGACTCTAGATCCTCCTTCTCGGACACTTCCTACAAACGATTTTTCTCTTATTGGGCGAGCTTATCCTGGCTCACCTCATTTTCAGATTGAACCTGCTGCTCTGAGAAGTTCTCTAATTTAATATATGCTGTGCTTAATAAATTATAAAAATGAGACAGTAAATGAGACTAAATAGATATCTTCTAATTGGGTTAAGTGCGATTGCTATGCAAGTATCTGCAGCATATCCGGATAAGCCCATTACTTTGGTCGTACCCGTTCCTCCTGGGGGCATACTTGATGCAGTTGCCCGGATGATAGTGCCCGAGATGACCAAAATTTTGGGGCAGCCAATTGTTATTGAAAATAAAACAGGTGCTGGGGGCAATATTGCGGCTACTGCGGTGGCGAAGTCACCTCCAGATGGTTACACATTACTTTTGGGGTACTCCATGTTCCACGTGGGGAATCCATCCATGTATTCAAATCTATCATGGGATCCAATTAGAGACTTTGCGCCGGTAAGCATGCTGGTTGTATCCCCGCATGTGTTGGCGGTTAATCCCTCCGTGCCCGCAACGACTTTACAGGAGCTTGTGGCCTATGCAAAAGCCAACCCTGCAAAACTAAACTACGCTACTTCAGGTAATGGCTCTGTACCCCACATAGGCATGGAGCTCTTTAAGCAGCAAAATCAATTAAACATTACCCATGTTCCATATCGCGGTGCTGGTCCAGCAATGCTAGATGTAATTGCTGGAAATGTCCAAATGACCGTTGCTACACCTCCATCGTTAATGCAATTTGTACAACAAGGAAAAATGAGGGCATTAGCAGTTGCTGCTAAAAAACGTATTCCGCAAATGCCCGATGTACCAACCTCTGCAGAGGCAGGTTTTCCAGGTTTTGAGCTAGAGGCATGGATTGGAATATTCGCGCCAAGCGCCACTCCACCAGCAATCGTTTCAGCATTAAATGATGCAGCTCGCATTACCCTGCAAAACCCGCAGGTGAAATTAGCGCTTGAGAAATCGGGTGTTGAGTTGCGCTATATGAATTCAGCGCAGTTTGATACTGTGGTGCGTAAAGATATTCAGTATTGGTCTAAAGTCATTAAAACCGCAAATATTACAGTCGATTAAATCTTATTAAAGGGTGTTGAGAGTATGAAGACAGGGAATCAATTTATCGATAGAGCTAAGTTGCTTGATTGTGCCGCTATTAGTGATGCGCTTGATCGGTCGGGGATTAATGGCCAGTGCTACAAAATTTCAGCTTGTGATCCAAATTTTCGTATGGTTGGGCATGCATATACCGTTTTATACCGGCCAGCGAATTTTGATGAGGATGGGAACGTTGGTGAATATATTGATGATGTGCCCCCAGGCAACGTAATCGCAATTGATAATCGCGGTCGGGATGATATGACTACGTGGGGAAATATTCTTACCGAGATGGCTCACCAGCGGAAAATTGCTGGCACTGTCATTGACGGCATCAATCGAGATGTCTCTTTATGTCGCCAATTAAACTACCCAATATATAGCAGTGGATATTGGATGAGAACAGGCAAGGGTCGCATTCAGCTGGCCGGATTGCAAGTGCCAATTCAGATTGGGGGTGTCAATGTGATGCCTGGAGACCTCATTTGTGGGGATCCAGATGGTGTCGTAGTCGTCCCAAGCCAAATGCAGGAACAAGTGCTAACTTACGCAGAAGAGATCACTGCCAAGGAAAATATTGTGAGAAAAAATATTCGAGAGGGCATGCGTATGGATGAGGCAAGAAAATTACAGAAGTACCACTTTTTACAGAGCAAAGACTTTGATAAGAAATAATTCGATATTTACCGCGATTTTATTCTGGATAAATTCCAGTGGCCCAAGAAAATATCTTCTAATCTTTAGTGCAGGGCCCCTATGCGGCTTCATCCGTCCGAAGGGGTGATTAGATCAGTCGCTAAAGGTCACCACATGATCTGCCACTAGACGTATGCCAATCTTTTCGCCAATCGGGTGATCATGGTGACTGGGTACCAAGGCAAAAATCTCAAGGCCAGATGCTAGCTTGAGCGTGTACAGGAAGTCGGCGCCTCTAAAGGTCTTACGCACTACCTCTGCCTGCATGGAGCTGTTGTCATCATGCTGAATATCATCAGCCCTTAAGAGAACATCGATTTCATTTCCAATCTCGTTACTACGATCCTCCTCTAGATCGAGTTCGCCGAGCTCAATCTTGACCTTATTGTTAGCCTGTACGACCCCCTTGATAAATACTCCACGGCCAATGAAGTCTGCAATATAACGATTGGCTGGTTTGTGATAAAGCTCATATGGGGTATCCCACTGAAGTACTTTGCCATCCATCATTACGCCCACTTTATCGGCAATAGCAAAGGCCTCAAATTGATCATGAGTTACCAGTAGGGCGGTAACGTTATTTGCCTTGAGGATTTCTCGCATCTCGCCTGCAAGATGCTCTCTGAGTTCAATGTCCAGGCTGGAGAAAGGTTCATCCAGCAGAATTAAATCGGGCTCTGGAGCCATTGCCCTAGCTAACGCCACGCGTTGTTGCTGGCCACCACTCAGTTCATGAGGGTAGGCATCCGCCTTATCCGAGAGTGAGACTCTTTGGAGCCACTCCATGGCTACTGAAGATCTTTTCTTGCTTGCTAGGTTTTGCAGGCCAAAGGCAATATTCTCTAAAACATTGAGATGTGGAAAGAGTGCGAAATCCTGAAAGACCATACCTACTTTTCTTTGGTTAGGTGGGAGCTGAACAGAGTTCGAGCTGACAAGCTGATCACGCAGGAAGATTTCTCCCGATTTGGCGGGCTCAAATCCACAAATAGCTCTCAGTACAGTAGATTTTCCGCAACCAGAGGAGCCCAATAGACAGCCAATCTCACCTTGGGTAAGACTCAGATCGAGTCCTTTAACTGCGGTAACGCGATCTTGGCTGTCTCGACTTGGATAGTCGATTTCGAGTTGTTTGATTGAAAGTAGTACGCGAGCCGAATTCATCCCTATAATTTTCTCACTAATGCAAATGACGCTAATGGTTAAATGCGTAGCTAGAGTCTAAACGGATTGTTGATTTAATGAATCGTATTGTGGCGCTACTTGCCCTGTTGTTATTTTTGCCCCTATTTGGTTTGGCAGCGCCATTCCTATTTCCTGGAAATAATGTCTTTTCTGGCGGCACTCTCAGTCATCTGTGGGACTTTGTGCTTGGCGGATACATTGCTTCAACCTTGGTGCTAATTCTTGGTGTTGGAGTGGGGGTATTTATTCTTGGGGTGGGTAATGCTTGGATTGTTGCTAACTATGAATTTCCGGGCAAGAAAATCTTTGAGTGGGCCTTAATTTTGCCTCTAGCTGTACCCACCTATGTCATGGCCTACCTGTTTGTAGACCTGCTGCAATTTTCCGGTCCGATACAGGGCGCACTGCGCGTTTTTTTAGAAATGGATTCACTGTGGTTCTTTCCGGACCCTCGATCCTTGGGTGGCGCTATTTGGTCTTTTTCATTCTGCCTCTTTCCTTATGTCTACCTTATTACGCGTACTGCATTCTTAGAGCGAAGTGGTCGATTAATTGAAGTTTCGGAAACCCTTGGCTATAGTCCGCTACAGGGATTTGTGTGGTTGGTATTACCCATGGCAAGACCAGCTATCTTTGCTGGCATGGCTTTGGCGCTGATGGAGGTCTTGGCTGATTTTGGTGCAGTGTCTTACTTTGGTGTGCAAACTTTTGCAACGGGTATCTTTAAGGCTTGGCTTTCTTTTGGGGATCGTATGGCCGCTGTGCAGCTCGCTTTGGGTCTGCTAAGTTTTGTCTTGCTAATATTTTTTATCGAACAAAGCAGTCGATCAAAAATGCGTTATGCGTCTTCGTCAAGGGGTAAGTCGCCAGCCAAGGCTTTGCATGGCAAGAGGGCATTTTTTGCATTTTCATTTTGTGGCGTCACTCTACTTTGCGGATTTTTACTGCCAGCATTTGCTCTATTACAACTTCTTTTTAAGCAGGGCCTCACCGTTGATATTCGATATCTAGGCTGGCTAAGCAATTCTCTATCAGTCTCTATTTTGACTGCAGTAATTTCGGTTCTCCTCGCTGTATTCTTTGCTTACTCAGTCAGAATGAATTCACGCTTAAGCTGGGTTAATCGCTTGCTTGGTTTTGGTTATGCGCTACCCGGTGCAGTGTTAGCAATCGGCATTCTTTCCTTTTTGGAAATATTTCAACTTGCTTGGTGGATGTCGGCCAGCATGATGGTGCTGATCTACGCTTACTTAGTCCGCTTTCTTTCTTCAAGCTTACAAAGCGTGGAGGCGGGGCTTGCCCGCATCACACCATCTATGGATCATTCAGCGGCGTTGCTGGGGCTTTCTGGGCTTCAAATTCTGCAGCGGGTACATGTACCCCTACTCAAGCGCAGCCTCATCACTGCAGGCCTCTTTGTCTTTGTAGATGTGATGAAAGAGTTGCCAGCAACCTTACTATTGCGTCCCTTTAACTTTGATACATTGGCCGTTGCGACCTATCAATTGGCGGCAGATGAGCGCCTTGCCGAGCTAGCGCTACCTTCCTTAACCATTGTCCTGGTTGGGCTTTCCCCGGTAATACTACTGTCTAGAGTAATGTCTAAATCTTAATTGATAATCATTCTTATTCGTGATAAATTGGATTTACTTTAATTCTGATCGTGAATATAGCAATGGCAAATCAAGTAAAACACCGATTCATAGGCGCCACCGCAATACTCTTGAGTAGTTTTCTGGCCTTGCCATTACAAGCTCAAGAAGCCAGGGAGTTAAATCTCTATTCGGCTCGTCACTACCAAACTGATGAGGCGCTTTACGGTGACTTCACCAAAAGGACGGGCATCAAGATCAATCGTATTGAGGCGGATGACAATGCTTTGGCAGAAAGACTCAAAAGTGAGGGGTCTAATAGTCCTGCCGATGTGATTTTGATGGTGGATGCAGCAAGATTGTGGCGCGCGCAAATTGATGGCTTCTTTAAACCCATTCATTCCAAGTACCTAGAGGGTCGCATCCCAGCAAACTTACGATCTCAGCCTGAGCCAGAGGGGTCAACTTGGTTTGGTTTTTCTACGAGAGCTCGTCTTGTGGTCTACAACAAGGCAAAAGTGAACCCACAAGATGTCGATACTTATGAGAAGTTGGCTGAGCCAGTGAATAAGGGTAAGGTATGTACGCGCTCGGGCGCTCACCCGTATATGCTCTCCTTGATTGGTGCCATGATTGAACGTCGTGGTGAGGTGGCCACTGAAGAGTGGGCCAAAGGAATGGTGGCCAATATGGCCCGCCCACCAAGAGGGGGCGATACTGATCAAATTAAAGCCGTTGCCTCAGGCGAATGCGGAGTGGCCTTAACGAATTCGTATTACCTAGTCAGACTTTTACGTTCGACCAAGCCGGAGGACCAGGCTGTTGCTTCAAAAATCGGTTTTGTTTGGCCAAATCAGAAAACGACTGGCGCACATATTAATATTGCTGGAGGGGGTATTGCCAAGAACGCACCGCATTCTCAGGCTGCCATTCAGTTTCTCGAATACCTAGCTAGCGATTCTGCGCAAGAGTACTTTGCTAACGGCAATAACGAGTGGCCTGTTGTGAAGTCAGTCAAGATTGAAAATGAAGGACTCAAAATGTTGGGACCATTTAAGCCTGAAAATATATCTATTGCAGCTATTGGTAAGAATCAAATTGCAGCCCAAAGACTATTGGACCGGGTAGGGTATAAATAAAAATCGCTAGAATGTATTTATGCACATGCCATTGCCTGACTTTCTAATAAAAATTTGCCAATCCATTTTGGCGCTATCCGCGGGAATGCTTTTATTGGCATGCTCAACACCACCAAGTGAGTTTGGCATCTATCGACAGTCGGATGGAACGGTTGGGGTGCATGCCCCTAAATCCGCTAAAGATACTGAAGCTCAGGCGGCTGCAGCAGAGGAGTGTAAAAAACTAGGAAAGCGAAGCGCCACTATTGTTGAGACTCGCAAAACAGTGAACGACCGCTTTCCTATGACCTACATTTTTGTGTGTACTACCTATTAAGTCACTGTTGCTTAGCTAAGCAACCATTTCTTAATTGATTTATTGACGCACATTGCATCTAAAGCTAATCCGAAGAACTCAGAGCCATTAGTAACCATGCTTTCAATAGCCTCAACCTTGCCAGATTTCACCCCGCGCAAATATGTAGCAGCACGATAGCGTAGGAAGTGCTCATTCGCACCTTCCTCGTTATCTGTAGAGCAGATTTCTAGACTGCCATAACGGGTTTCGGGGTTGATATTCAGAATGGATAGACCTAATGCACCAATTAGCTTCTCTGGAACAGGAATTGGAACGTATGAGTAGAGTGAGACTAACTGCTCTTGTTCATCGACTTCAATAATATGGTCAACATCGAACACATCTTTTTCTGTCAACTCAGTTTCACCAGAATCGCCGCCGCCAAAAGTAGATTCAAATTGCAACATTGCTGTATTGCTATCTTTTGAGATTTCGATCATGTCGGGGTAGCCAAGCAGACCTTTCCACCAATACATCAACGAGAAGGTGCAAGGCTTAACTTCTACTAAACCTTTTTTGGTTGATTTAGCAAAGTACAGACCATAGAACTCATCATCTTCTTCGAGTCCATATTGATCCACCTTTAGTTGTTTTGGGGTGCTGGCTTTAGCAGATTTTTTGGCAACCTTCTTGACAGCAGGTTTTTTGGCCGCAGGCTTCTTCGCCACTACTTTTTTTACTGCTTTCTTAGCCGCTGGTTTTTTAGCAATCGCTTTTTTAGCGACAGGCTTTTTAGTTGCTGGTTTTTTCACTACCTTTTTTACGGCCTTTTTAGCTACCACTTTCTTAGCGGCAACCTTTTTAACGGCTTTCTTTGCAGGGGCTTTTTTTACCACCTTAGTAGCTACTTTCTTTTTTGCTGGAGACTTCTTTGTAGCCATGGTCTATTACCCTTCCTATTGGTAGTTAATGTGCTTAGCGCACAAGTCGATATTACTTCAGTTCTATCAACTTTTGCTGATAGTTATATGGGGATTTAACGTGCAATATTAAGGGCAATCCCCCAATTGTTTTTAAAAAGCCTTTAAGGGGAAAGGTGTGCTTGAATTTAAGCCTCAACTTGCTACACTGGAATGGTGCAGTTTTGAATAACCTCAATTTAAAGAGAATCTATGTTCCCTGAATATCGCGAGTTAATCACCAAGCTGAAAACATCAGACCGTCACTTTTCTCATTTATTTGATAAGCATAATAATTTGGATCAAAGGATTCAAAGGATGGAGGCTCATGCTGAGCCCGGCACCCCGGAGGAAATCGAGACCCTGAAAAAAGAAAAGCTGTTACTGAAGGATCAGCTCTATGCCGTCTTAAAAAAGGCGAATGCTTAAGAGCGCAGGTCTATCGGGCGAGCTATGCGCGCCCGATAATTTTTTCTTGAAGCTTAGGCCTTCTTTAGGAAGCAGGCTTTGAGCAACATATTTCCCGCTTCTGTTTTGCAATCCACTTCATGATCGCCTGAAACGAGGCGGATACCCTTGATTTTGCTTCCCACCTTCAGGGTGATTGAGGATCCTTTGACCTTAAGGTCCTTAATGAGGGTTACGGTATCGCCATCAGCCAATAAATTTCCATTGGCATCTTTCACAATGAGGCCGCCTTCCTCCTCTTCTGCAGCAGCAGCCATTGGCCACTCATGACCACATTGAGCGCAAACAAAATTGTCGCCATCTGGATAGGTCATATCTTCTTGGCAGGCAGGACATTTTGGAAGGTTGGCTGTGGAGTTCATAGTGGGTTGCTAGCAAAAGTAATGTAAGTGTCGATTTTAGTCGACTGCTAGCTGGGTAATTTAGAATTAGTTAACAATGAGTAAACCAATCAAAATCATTATTGGCATCCTTGGCGCGGTAATTCTCCTGCTTGGGGTGGGGGCGTGGTATGCCGCTTCCAAAGTTGACCCTGTCCAGTTAACGAAATTACTCTCTACTTCGGTCAAGGCTGCTACTGGGCGAGATTTAAAAATTACTGGACCAGTCACCCTCAGTTTCTTCCCAAGAATTTCAGTTTCGGCGGAGCGTTTGAGCTTGAGTAATGCATCGTGGGCGTCCAATCCTGAGATGTTGACTCTGCAGCATATTGAAATGGACATTCAGATGCTTCCGCTCCTACGCGGTCAGATTGAGATCGCTAGCGTTAAGCTTGGTGGGCTGGAATTACTTCTGCAAAAAAATTCCTCTGGTAAGGCCAACTGGGATATCAGTGCAGAGACATCCAATGCTAGCGATGCCTCCAGTTCTAGCGGCACTGATACCGCTTCCAGTAGCCTAATTTCTATGGATAGCATTTCTGTACTTGATGCACGGGTTCGCTATCTAGATGCCTCAGGCTCAACATCCAGCTATCAAATTAAGCGTTTGACATTAACAGAGGGTGGTGACAAAACAGCCATTTCCCTCAATATGCAGGCTCAAGGACAGGCTTTGGAGCTCATTGGAAAAACTGGCCCCCTCTCTAGATTATTGAAGTATGGGGATGTTTCGTCGATGCAATTTCCGCTCGATCTGAATCTGACCATGAGTGGTAAATCCATATTGATTAAAGGTGAGGTGACCAAGGCGCCCAAAGCCATGCCTTCCATCAATCTGGCCTTGAACTCAAAAGCATTTGACTGGCCTACCTGGGAGACAACAGCCAATCAACCCGCAGGGTCTATCACTGGTAGCAAGCCAACATCAGTCATGCATCATGGCCAAAAACCCCAGTCCAGCTACTTATTTAGTACGGAGAGTATTCCTTTTGACGCACTGCCTCAGGTTACTGGGAAGGTAACGATCAACATTACTGCATTGGGTTTGCCAAAACGTCAGCCAATTGAAAATCTTCAGGCTGTTTTGCAGCTAGATGGCCGCGTTATTGATGTTCCACATTTAACATTTCAGCTGGGCAAAGGGGGCGCTGACTTGCAAATCCATCTCTCTCGACTCAATACCGCGAATCCCGCACTCTCAGTCAAGGGGGTGACGAAGGATTTCACTCTTGAGGACTTATTCGCGAGACTTGATCCAAGCTCTACAGTCAGTGGAGGCAGCATGAAGCTGGCATTTGATGTGAAGTCATCTGGAGGCAGCCTTCATGAAATGGCAGCGAATTCTAGCGGCAAGATTCAGTTGAGCGCTAGTCAAGCTCAAGTGGGGGCTAATTTTTTAAATGATGCCGGTGACTTTGTGGTTACGCTATTGGATTCCATGAATCCCTTGCGAAAAAAATCCAATGGGACACTCTTGGAGTGTGCCGTTGCCTATCTACCTATTAACAATGGTCAGATCAATATAGCTAATACGGTTGGCGCTGAAACTGATAGGTTGGACGTAGTTTTGGCTGGCTCAATTAACCTGAAAACTGAAGCGGTGAATTTGACAATTGATCCTCGTGAAAAGTCAGGCCTAACTACCGGCCTAGATTTGGCCGGATTGGTGAAGATAGGCGGCACACTGACAAGCCCTAAGGCCGGCATTAACCAGGCTGGGGTAGTGAATAGCGCCGTCTCAATTGGATTGGGGATATTGACGGGTGGCGCAACTATTTTGGCTGAGAATGCAAGGTCCATGACCTCGAAAGGTCATCCATGCCGCGATGCGCTCCACCCCTGGACCGATATTTATCCCGGGGCAGAGTAATTCTTAAAACACTATCCCGCTGATAAAGAGGCTGAATAAAGAAATAAAGATACTGGCGAAAAAGGCGGTCCAGAAGCTGGAGATCGTAAAGCCACTCACAACAGCGGAGACTAGCATTAATACCAGCGCATTCACTACCAACAAAAACAATCCCATAGTGAGAACAGTTAGCGGCAGCGTAAAAAGAATTAATAAAGGCTTCACTACAGCATTAGCAAACCCAAGCAGTAGGGCGGCGATCAATAGCGAACCGCCATCCGCAAAGCGTAAGCCGCTAAAAAGATAGCTGGCGACCCAGAGGGAGAGGGAGGTTAGGCCCCATTGGACTAAGAATGGCACTAAGTTACCCATGATGAGCTCCTTTGGTTGAAATTCACTTCGTTAACAATGCTAAATATTATCAGGGCTTCAATAGTGGGGAGGAATTTCATCTTTTGGCGTGCTGTTGCCGCCACCATCGCCACTACTAGCCTGCTCTTTAATGGATTTAAGTTCGCGATATAAAAATTCAATCTGCTGTTGTTGCTTGTAGATAGTCTGATTTAGCTGGTCAATGAGATCTTCGGTAAAGCTCAGTTTGATTTCCAGGTTGGTGATGCGATCTTCAGTCATTTCAATTCCTCTGTTTTTATCTTAGGCGTCAACCAATTCAAATCGACCATCTTCCATTTCTGCTTTTGGTCTAATCCAAAAGTCGTGCGACTGGAGTGATTCATATACGTAGGCTGGCTCTAAATTAGCCTCCACATTGGCAAGCACCACCACCTTATAAAATCCTCCCGTCTTAATATGTCTTAGCTTATTGCCTGGCTTAAAGATGCCGTCATCGGCGTCTGCCATTTTTGGTTTACTCATGTCAAAAAGGTGCTTTCTCAGTATGATCTACGTATGACAAATTTGGTTCCGTACTCCATTCTAGATATATCTCCAATCCCTCAGGGATTTACGGCTGCGGACGCCTTGCGCAACTCTTTGGACGTGGCGCAGCATGCAGAGGCTTGGGGTTACACCCGCTATTGGGTGGCAGAGCACCACAATATGACTGGTAACGCCAGCTCTGCAACTGCAGTCTTAGTGGGCTACATTGCCGCGGGTACGAAAACAATTCGTGTTGGGTCTGGCGGTGTGATGTTGCCAAACCATGCCCCACTGGTGATTGCGGAGCAATTTGGTACGCTGGCATCAATCTATCCTGGCAGGATTGAGTTAGGGCTAGGCCGTGCTCCAGGTACGGATCAAATGACCGCGAGAGCCTTACGCCGAGACTTACTGAGTGGTGATGATCGCTTTCCGCAAGATGTGCGAGAGCTGCAGCATTACTTTGGACCAATTCAGGAGGGGCAGGCGGTCAGGGCGATTCCTGGGGCGAATACCGAGGTTCCTATTTGGATCTTGGGATCGAGTCTATATGGCGCTCAATTGGCTGCGCATTTTGGTTTGCCTTATGCATTTGCATCACACTTTGCTCCAGAGCAGTTGCTCGATGCAATGCCTACTTATCGGGAATCATTCAAGCCATCCGATAAATTGGATAAACCCTACTCAGCATTTCTGATGAATGTAGTTGCCGCAGATACGGATGAAGAGGCGGCTCATTTATTTACCACCCTGCAGCAGAACGTCATACGCATGCGCCGGAATACTCGCGGTCAGTTGCCACCCCCGATTGATGATTTAGATAATTTCTGCGAACCACATGAAAAGACTACAGCCGCACATGCTTTGCGTTGCTCTGCTGTTGGCTCCTTGCAAACAGTGAGAAAGGAGATGCAGTATTGGCTCGATCAGACTGGCGCTAACGAAATTATTATCACTGGTCAAATTCATGATCATCAAGCCCGCTTGAGGTCATTTGAGATTGCTGCAGAGGCAGCCAAAGAATTACACTTTAGCTCTCAAGCGTAAAGGCGTCGTACTCGCTGGTAATTAGAATATGTTCCCGGGCCGCTTGGTTGGCTATTTGGAGAACCGCTTTGTCTTTGCTAATGAGAATTGCTGGCCTAAGCTGATAGGCTAGGTCTAAAAAGATTTGATCATCAGCATCTTTGCATCTCCAGGGTGCGGGAGTTAAATGGGCGTCATCAAAATGCTGTGCGATAGATTGCCATTGGGCCAGAATGATTCTTTGAGCTTCTTCATTAAGCTTAAAGAGAGGACGCGAGAGGACGTCGGCAAATTCTTCCAAAGTTTTCTGGCTAGCAATAACTCGAATGCTGCCATCTAAAATTACCCGCTTTAAATTGATGGCCCTCTCGTCATTAAAGACAAAAATATCTAGCAAGATATTGGTGTCTAAAACTACGGATTTCATTGCTGTTGATTACGCCAAATTTCAGGGGTGATGGTGACCTGACCCAGGCCTGAAGAAACGTATGCTTCACCATCCTGAATATTTACATGCAGGACCATGCTGCGTTCCACTAGCTTATTGAGCTCTTTAGCCTGCTCTACCGGAATGGAGATCACCTGCAGGTTGCGGGCACGAGTCAGCTTGTTGGCAATGCCATCCCACCAGATCTTGCTGGTATGGCCGCCATAGCAATAAACGATTACTTGGTCGGATCGCCCACAGGCCTTGAGGATGCGTCGCTCATCTGGCTGACCCACTTCAATCCAGAGCTTGATGGCATCAGTGAGGTCTTTAATCCAGAGATCTGGCTCATCGGTATCACTTAAGCCTTTGGTAAATGCTAAGTCTTCCTGGGCTTGCAAGGCAAACGCAATAATGCGCACCATCATCCGCTCTTCAGTTTCGGAGGGGTGCTTGGCGATAGTGAGGGAGTGACTGCCGTAATAGTGGCGGTCAGAGTCTGCGACGTGGAGGTCGGCTTTGTGGATAGTTGCGCGTAGGGCCATGGCGCATTATCGCCTTTAAAATAGGCTGATACGGCGATCCCAGTATTATTTCGGAATCCGCCTCTATTTACTGTGTATCGTAGAACCACATGATCCGTATTACTGAACTTCGTTTGCCCATTAGCCATGCCCCCGAGGCGTTGGAGGAGGCCATTCTGAAGCGATTAAATCTAAATCCTCAAGATCTGATCCGAACTGAGGTATTTAAGCGCAGTTATGACGCCCGTAAGAATGTTGCCCTAGCCTTTATTTATACCGTTGATCTTTCGGTCAAAGATGAAGAGCGGGTGCTCAAGCAGTTTGTGAATGACATTCATGTAAGGCCATCCCCTGATACGAGCTATCACTTTGTGGCTAATGCGTCACAAGTGCAGACTGCCAATTTTGAGCGTCCAGTCGTGATTGGTTTTGGCCCCTGCGGAATTTTTGCTGCACTGGTTTTGGCTCAAATGGGTTTTAAGCCTATCGTCTTAGAGCGCGGCAAACAAGTGCGTGAGCGTACGCAGGACACCTGGGGTCTATGGCGTAAGAATGTTTTAAATCCAGAATCTAATGTGCAGTTTGGTGAGGGTGGTGCAGGTACATTCTCGGATGGCAAGCTCTATAGCCAAATTAAAGATCCTAAGTTTTATGGTCGCAAAGTCATTAGTGAGTTTATTAAGGCTGGAGCTCCGGAGGAGATCCGCTATGTCGCTAAGCCACATATTGGAACCTTCCGATTGGTTGGTGTTGTTGAAAGAATGCGCCAAGAAATTATTGAGCTCGGTGGAGAGATTCGTTTTTCACAAAAAGTGATTGGTTTTGATATCAAGGACCAGCAAATTAAAGGCGTCAAGATTGAGGGTCATGATGATCTTCCAGCGAATCATGTCGTTCTAGCTCTGGGACATAGCGCGCGCGATACCTTTGAGGCGCTACATGCGGCTGGGGTCTATATGGAAGCCAAACCTTTCTCCGTGGGCTTTCGAATCGAGCATCCACAATCTTTGATTGATAAGGCTCGACTCGGCCCACATGCAGGCAATGAGCTTATTGGTGCGGCGGACTATAAGTTGGTTCACCATGCCAAGAATGGCCGCGCTGTTTATAGCTTTTGTATGTGCCCAGGCGGCACGGTTGTAGCTGCTACCTCCGAGCCGAACCGCGTCGTTACTAACGGCATGAGCCAGTATTCCCGAAACGAACGAAATGCTAACGCCGGAATTGTTGTTGGTATAACTCCCGAAGACTATCCAGGCGGTCCGCTAGCAGGTATTGAGTTTCAGAGGGCGCTAGAGTCAAAGGCATATGAGTTGGGTGGATCCACCTACGAAGCGCCTGGACAGCTCGTCGGAGATTTCTTGGCAGGCAAACCCTCCACTGAATTTGGCTCTGTAATCCCATCTTATAAGCCCGGGGTTCATCTCACCAATCTTGCTGATGCTTTGCCACACTATGCAATTGAGGCGATTCGAGAGGCTATCCCTGCTTTTGAGAAGCAGATCAAAGGTTTCTCAATGAAGGATGCGGTTCTTACTGGTATTGAGACGCGTACCTCATCCCCATTACGCATTACGCGGGGTGCTAATTTCCAAAGCCTCAATATCAAAGGTTTATATCCGGCAGGAGAGGGTGCCGGTTATGCTGGTGGAATATTGTCGGCAGGGGTTGATGGGATTAAAGTGGCGGAAGCAGTTGCGCTTGACTACCTCTCTAAATAATTTAATGGGCTGATTTCTGATGAGTTCTGTAGCGGCTGGATCTACCCCAAATGAGAAGGACGCACTTTTTCACCCAGAACTATTGCAGAAGTTTGACATTAATGGACCGCGCTACACCTCGTACCCTAGTGCCGATCGTTTTCACAATCAATTTGGTGAGGCGGATTATTTGGGGGCATTGAAACGCGTAGCCCAGGCTAATGAGCCTCTGTCGCTATATTTTCATTTACCGTTTTGCCCCAACATTTGCTATTACTGCGGTTGCAACAAAATCATTACCAAAGACCATGGGCGCAGTGCGAAGTACATCAAGTATCTAGCTAAAGAAATGGCGATGGTTTGTGCTGCCATGGGTGCGCAGAAAAAAATCCCCGTCACTCAACTTCACTGGGGTGGTGGCACGCCTACATTTCTATCGCACGAAGAGATGATTGAGTTGATGCACCACACACGCGAGCATTTTGATCTTCTTCCTGGCGGCGAATACTCTATCGAGATTGATCCGCGACGTGTGACCGAGGCGGATATAGCCTTGCTAGCCGAGTTGGGTTTCAACCGCATCAGTCTTGGGGTGCAAGACTTCAATCTTGAGGTTCAGCAAGCGGTTCATCGCGTACAAACTATTGAAGAGACCCGAGCAGTGATGGATTGGTCCAGAAGGTATGGCTTTAAATCAAGAAGCGTAGATCTAATCTATGGTTTGCCCAAGCAAACGCCAGAGACTTTTAAAGAAACTGTCGATGTAGTTTTAAAAATGAACCCCGATCGACTTTCTGTCTACAACTATGCTCATTTACCCCATATATTTAAGCCTCAGCGGAGAATTTCTGAGGCTGATTTACCAGGAGCTGCTGACAAGTTGGATATTCTGTCGAACACAATAGCAAGACTTGGCCAAGCGGGTTATGTCTTTATTGGGATGGACCATTTTGCTAAACCCGATGATGAGTTAGCCATCGCTCAAAAAGAAGGTAAGCTTCATCGTAATTTCCAGGGTTACTCAACCCAGGCTGAATGCGACCTCTTGGCTTTTGGGATCTCATCGATTGGCAAGGTGGATGATAGTTACTCACAAAATGTCCGCACTCTGGATGAGTACTATGCGGCGATTGATGATAGCCATCTTCCCATCCTCCGGGGTTTGCAGTTAAATAAAGATGATTTGCTGCGTCGTGAGCTTATTGGTGAGTTGATGTGCCAATTTGCCCTGAATACGGAGCAGTTTTCTAGGTCGCATCAAATTGATTTTGCAAGCTACTTCAAAGCCGAGATTGAAGAGCTTAAACACCTTGAAGATGCCGGCCTTCTAGAGTGGCGGGGTGCCACGATATTTGTGCCGATTAAAGGCAGATTGCTGGCAAGACGAGTGGCGATGACCTTTGATCGTCACCTGAGGGAGTCTCAGGCTAAAGGCACTTATTCCAAGGTGCTGTAAGCAAAATCAAGCCAAGACTCAAGCCCATTTGATGTAGATCAAAAACTGATCAAAACAGTGTTGCTTTTAAGCAAATGAAAAAATACGGCAGCCTCATTATTTGATGTAAATCAAATCAAGCCCCTAGCTTCAATTTGAAAATAAACACATCAAATTGATAACAGAAAAAAGGGGTACATCATGCGCATTAAAACTCTAGTAACCGCTATGGCAGCAGTAGCTTCATTAGCTCCAATCGCCGCTCATGCACAAGCAGCCGAAGAAAACCCATGGATGGTTCGTGTACGCGCTGTGTCAGCGAATTGGCAGAATGGTCAGTCAGGCAATGCAAGTACCTATGACATTAAAGCTCAAAATCAGTGGTTGCCGGAGTTCGATGTAAGCTATTTCTTTACTAAGAATATTGCTGCGGAATTGGTCTTAACCTATCCGCAAAAAGTGAACATTGTTTCTAGTGCAGCACCAGGCACTACCGGCTCAATTACTGCCTTGCCACCTTCGCTAGTTCTTCAGTATCACTTCACCGACTTGGGAGCACTTAAGCCTTATATTGGCGCCGGTGTTAATTACACAATTTTCGGCAATCGCTCCAACTTTCCGCCACTTGGCAATGCTTTGACGGTTTCAAACACGAGCTTTGGAGCTGTTGGCCAGGTTGGTGCTGATTATATGTTTGATAAAAACTGGGGCGTAAACGTTGACCTTAAGTATGCAACGATGTCCACTGTAACGAATGCGAATAGTGCCAATCCAGGTCTAGGTACTGGTAAGTTGACTTTGAATCCTTGGATGCCAGCAGTTGGCGTGACATACAAGTTTTAAGTTAGCGTCTTTGTTCAAGCACTTCGGTGCTTGAGGCAAGGCCCTGCATGCAGGGCCTTTGCTTATTTAATTACTGAATTAAGTGATCAATCAAGTTTTCAAACTTGGCCTCATCAAAGTGTAGGTTATCAAAGCGCTGTATTGCGATGTGCTCTGGGGGATCCACTCTACGTCGAGTGTATTGATCCCAATTCTGCAACTTCCATTCATCCCTAGGATCTGCGCGCTTCTCCATCCGATGTCTTGCCTCATTTTCATCAAGATCAATCCACGCAATTTTGATGCTCGATGTACTGGGCACTCCAAGCGCTTCAGGATTGAACATTCGACCGCTTTGGATTTCCTTGGAAAAGGGGCCTACGAGGATGATATTGACTCCAAGCTGCAGATTTTCTTTGGCAATGGCGATGAGTCCTGCATATTCCCAATCCCTGAGGTTCTCAAGATAAAAAGGGCTATCCCGATCATTTGGATTATTGGTGGTGAGCCCCATAACATGGGAGCTATAGGCCCCATAAACAGTGTCTTTGTCTAAAAAGAAAAAGTCTTCCCCTGTCTTTTCAATGATCAGGGGCAAGGCTTTTTTGGCTAAAGTGGTTTTACCTGTGCCCGCATGGCCGGCAAAGAGGATGAGTCGCGGTGCGGTAGGGCTGAGCTTACAGGTCATTTATCTCTTTATTTGGGATATTGCTTCAGTAAATTCTACTTCTCAATCCCATGTTTATTGGAAATATCACGACTTTGGATGAAGTGACGATAATGTCGCCATGGCTTTAATCGTACTCACTGACGCAAAACTGGCTTTTGGCCACGTTGACCTCCTCGCAAATACTGCTTTCTCATTGGAATCTGGGGAGCGGGTTGGCTTAATTGGCCGCAATGGCACTGGCAAATCCTCTTTATTGAAGATTCTGGCAGGCATAGAAAAATTGGATGATGGTTTGTTGCAGTATCAGCAAGGTCTCCGGATTGCCTATGTCCCTCAAGAGCCCATATTTGAGGCTGAGGAGACCGTATTTGAAGCAGTCTCAAAGGGGGTTGCTCAAGCCAAAGCCCTTCGTGAAGAATATGAAGCTTTGAGTGTTGGAGAGTGGGACGATGCCGCTCACCATCGCCTAGATGAAGTGCAGTCCCAATTAGAGGCATTAAGTGGCTGGAATTGGGAGCAACGCGTTCATGAAACACTGGATCGTCTGCATTTAGAGGCTGACGTTAAGATCAATACTTTGTCGGGCGGAACCAAGAAGCGTGTAGCGCTAGCTCGTGCTCTAGTAGAGATGCCTGAAGTACTCTTGTTGGACGAACCAACCAACCATTTGGATTTAGATTCGATATCTTGGTTGGAAGATTTGCTGAAGGAGTACAAAGGCTCCGTCATTCTGATTACCCATGACCGGGCCTTCTTGGATAATGTTTGCACCCAAATTGTTGAGCTTGATCGTGGCATTTTGCGTACCTATCCAGGAAATTTTTCGGCCTATGAGGTATTAAAAGATCAGGAAATGAATTCTGAATCTTTGGCCAATGCGCGTGCAGATAAATTACTTGCCCAAGAAGAGGTCTGGATTCGTAAAGGGGTTGAGGCAAGACGTACTCGTAGCGTTGCGCGTATTGCTCGGCTAGAAAACCTGCGTGCCACCCGTTCACAAAGACGTGATGCTGTTGGCCAGGTGAAACTCGCAGTTTCAGCAGGGGATAGAAGCGGCAAAATTGTTGCCGATTTGCAGAACGTTTCGAAGTCTTACGATCGTCCGATTGTGAAAGATTTTACGGCAACGATTTTACGTGGCGATAAGGTGGGCTTACTTGGGCCTAACGGTGCGGGCAAGACAACACTATTGAAATTAATCCTGGGGACAATTGCTCCGGACTCTGGTTCAGCAACGATGGGTACCCGGATTGAAGTGGCCTATTTTGATCAGATGCGTGAAGGTCTTGATCTGAATGCTTCTCTCGAGGATTACATCAGCCCAGGCAGCGAGTGGATTGAAATTAATGGAAATAAGAAGCACGTAAAGAGCTACCTAAGCGATTTCTTATTTGCGCCAGAGCGCACCAATTCACCAGTAAGTACTTTATCTGGCGGAGAGCGCAACCGTTTATTGTTGGCGCGTCTATTTGCTAGACCTGCAAATGTCCTGGTTTTGGATGAGCCAACTAATGACTTGGATATTGATACTCTAGACTTGCTCGAGCAATTGCTCCAGGACTATAAGGGCACGGTGTTTTTGGTTAGCCATGACCGCTACTTCTTAGATAACGTGGTGACCAGCATTATTGCCAATGAGGGTGATGGATTCTGGCGTGAGTACGAGGGCGGTTACGAGGATTGGAAAATACAGAAGGCGCGTTCAGAAAAAATTCGTTCTGCTAATGGTGGCGCTAAAGTTGTTGAGAAATTTGAGTCAAAGCCAGAACCCAAGTCCGAAATCAAAACTGAGTCCAAACCCGTTGTTGCAAAAAATGGTGTGCAGAAACTCAATGGCAAAGAGCGTCAAGAGCTAGAGGCCTTGCCTTTGCAAATCGAGATTCTGGAGACTGAGCAGGCTGATATTGGGATTGCTATGAGCAATCCAGATCTTTACAAAAATGAGCCCGAATTAGCGGCAAGCATGCAAGCCCGCTTATCCGAAATCACAGCTGAGCTAGATATTAAGCTGCAGCGCTGGGAGTTGCTCTTAAGTCGCTCGGAGTCTTAACTCCCAGCCAAACTCTGGGAGCTTTATGAACAAGCTACTTCAGATTGTTCAGGACAATCTGAAGTATTTGTAATCCCAGTAATAGGGCTAGCGGCGATAAATCAAGCGCGCCCATATTGGGCATTATCCGTCGAATGGGTGTGAGAAGGGGTTCAACCAAAAGAGATGTTAAGTATTGAATTGGGGAGCCTGCGCCGACCCAAGAGAGAATCACATTTACAAAAACCAGCCCAATTAATCCGGATAAGCCCAGGTCCAGAAGGTCGAAAAAAGCATTGATCAGCCAAGGTGCTATAGATGAACCCATCCCAAGCATCAAAGATTGGGCAATGACTTTTCCCAGAACAAGTAGGTAGGCAGCCAGAAAGCTAGCCGTGTCAAATCGACCAATGCTGGGGGTCACATGACGCAAGGGGACGGTGATCCAGTTGGTTAAAGGGAGCAAATATGAGCCAATGGATTTGCTTTGACCGGACCCGAGATTGAATGCGAGCCACCGTAAGTAGCAGCGCAAAAGGCAGGCGCCCGCAATAACGCTAACAAAGACTTGAAGAATGAGGTTTGTAATTTGTATGAGCATTTGCTTATTGTAGGGGCGCTTCGCCAGCCGAATCCAGTATGGCTTATGACTTGCTAAGTACCGTATTCAAAAACCTGGAAATATCCACTAACTCATCTGGATGCAGGGAGTGTTCCATTGGGTAGGTGTTCCAGTCCACCTGATAGCCTAATTTTTCGAGGGTATCGGCCGAGGCTTCTGCGCGTTCTGGAATCACCACAGCATCCCATACACCATGGGCCATAAAAATTGGGGTCTTGCTATTAGCCTCACTCCTTTCGAGTGGCAATGATTTTGCTAATGGCAAGTAGCCTGACAGCGCCATAATGCCTGCTAGTGCATGTGGAAAGCGCAGGCCAACCTGTAGCGACATAGCGCAACCCTGCGAGAATCCAGCCAAGACAATCTTGTCGTAGGCAATTCCTCGACTTGCTTCTCGCTCAATCAATCCCGTGATCGCTACGGCTGATTTGTGAATGCCACTAAGATCTTCGCGATCGTTGATACCTCTTCCAGTAATGTCGTACCAGGCTGGCATGACATAGCCTCCATTGACGGTAACGGCCATGCTCGGTGCGCTTGGAAAAACAAATCGAATAGCAGGCTGCTCTGAAAGATGTAGTTGTGGAATGATGGGTACAAAGTCATTGCCATCAGCGCCTAGTCCATGAAGCCAAATGACCGAGGCGCTTGGATTGGGGGCGGTTTCAATTTCAATGCAGGGCAGTGTTGTCATTTATGTTTAATTTCAGTTCTGGCGTAGTAGTTGACTACGTAAGCGGTTAATTTCATCAAGGAGATCCAGCGCAAGAGCCACTCCCGGAGTATTGAGTTCCAGATCATGGGTGAGGTGAGCCGCAGTTTTTGCGCGTGCAAGAGAGTCTCCGCTAAAGCGCCAATCTTGTGGCGATGAACCAGCGGGACTAAGAACACCCTCTGATACCCAGGACATGATGAGCTCTTCAGGTGCGCGTGTGGCTTGTGATATTTCGACAATACTCATGTGTATTTCATCTTCAACAACACTACCTTCAATCCAGGTGATTTGCGTTTGTGTCATGTTGATCATCCCTTCAGGTGAGTTCTAGGGTTGAAATCAAAAGCTTTCTCAAGGGCTTGATAAGCTTCTTTTTGTGCATCAGTTTCAGCGCTAGGTAAGACGATATTTGGAACTACATATAAATCACCAGCCTCCTTGCTAGGGATGCCTTTGCCTTTGAGTCGCATCTTGCGACCCGTTGCTGTGCCAGCGGGAATCTTTAATTCCAAAGTCGAGCCTGCGGGGGTGGGAATGTTAACGGTGGTTCCGAGTGCAGCTTCCCATGGGGCTAGCGGTAAATCCAAATAAACATCCTTGCCATCTACGCGGTAAATGGGGTTTGGGTGAAAATCAATTTCGAGGTAAAGATCCCCTGCGCCACCTGCTCCCATGCCTGGCCCACCTTGACCGGCTAAACGTAAGTTTTGTCCAGCCTTAATGCCCTTGGGAATACTGACATCCAGTTTGCGCTCTTGGGTACTGACATGTCCATTAGCATCTTGGGTTGGCATATGCAGAGTAATGGTGCGTTTTGCACCGTTATAAGCATCGGCAAGGTCAATCAAGATTTTGGCGTGATGGTCTTGCCCTTTGAAGTCCATGCCTTGGCGAGGATTACTGCCGCGGCCACCTTGACGGTGTCGACCTCTTCCAAAGAGTGATTCAAAGAATTCGCTTTGGTCACCTTCATAGCCACCGCCGTAGCCACCATGACCGCCGCCAACATTGCCATCTGAATACTCAAATCCCTCATTCCAGCTTGGTGGAGGGGTGAAATCTTGACCGTTCTTCCAGTTTGCACCCATGCGATCGTATGCAGCGCGTTTTTCAGTATCTTTGAGTACGGAATAGGCTTCACCGACAGCCTTGAATTGCTCTTCCGAATCGGCATCCTTATTAACGTCTGGATGATATTTTCGGGCCAGCTTGCGGTAAGCCGTTTTAATTTCCGCTTCGGTGGCCCCACGTGCAACACCGAGTGTTTCGTAATAGTCCCTGAATTTCATAATCCTAATGAGATCCTGATTAAATCAATAAGCTTAATTCTACAGTCCTCAGCAGGGATTTCTAGCTTCTTTTAGGCAAAGAAAAAGCGGGCCAGAAGCCCGCTTGGTATTGCCCTTAGCCCGAGGCTTGACTTAGCTCATTACCCCAATTTGCCAAGGCACGAATTCATAGTCGCCAAGACCCAATAATTCGCTCTTAGAGTGCTCGCCTGAGGCTGTTCTTAAGAACAGCTCAAAAATGCGTTGCCCCATTTCTTGAACGGAAACCGTGCCATCTAAAATCTCGCCGCAATTAATATCCATATCCTCGGTGAGACGCTGATACATAGGTGTATTGGTAGCAAGCTTGATGCAAGGTGCTGGTTTAGATCCAAACATGGAGCCACGTCCAGTGGTGAATGCAATCAGGTTTGCTCCACCGGCAATCTGACCGGTTGCAGAAACGGGATCAAACCCAGGCGTATCCATGAATACAAAGCCTTTGGCAGTCACTGGCTCTGCATATCGATACACTTCCATCAGGGGTCCAGTGCCACCTTTCATGGAAGATCCGAGTGACTTTTCAAAGATGTTGGCCAGGCCGCCTATTTGGTTGCCAGGACTTACTTGTCCGTTGATTTGCACATCGCGACCAACAGAGTATTCATCTTTCCACCAACGAATACGTTGGATTAATTTTTCACCAATGGCTTTGCTAGCTGCTCGGCGGGTAAGCGTGTGTTCCACACCATAAATCTCTGGTGTTTCGGAAAGGATGCCGGTGCCACCATGGCGTGACAGAATGTCAATCGCAGCGCCCAATGCTGGGTTCGCAGTAATGGAGGAAAAGCCATCCGACCCACCGCATTGCAGGCCAACACATAAGTGGCTTGCGGAGACAGTCTCGCGTTTTGCTTTATTGGCCTCTGGCAGGAGTGCTTTGACAGCCTCAATACCCGCCTCGATAGTCTTTCGTGTCCCGCCAGTTTCTTGCATGATGAAAGTATGCAAGGTGGAATTTTCCTTTAGGGACTCTTGCTCCATGAGTCCTTTGAGTTGATTGCGTTCGCAACCCAGACCAATGATGAGTGCGGCAGCAAGGTTGGGATGCTGCGCGTAGCCTGCCATAGTTCTGCGAAGCAGTTGCATTGGTTCACCGCTCATCTCCATGCCGCAGCCGATACCGTGACTAAAAGCGACTACGCCGTCGATGTTGGGGTAATCCTTGAGCCTTTCGGGTGTGAACCATTCTGCAATTTTGTTCACCACCGTTGCAGAGCAGTTAACGGTTGACAGAATGCCAATGAAATTTCGTGTGCCTACTTTTCCGTTTGAGCGGACATAGCCCTGGAAGGTGGCGCGTTCAGATTCTGGTAGCAGAGCGGTTGGCTTATATTCGCTGGCATAGGCATAGTCGCGATCGAATTCGCGAAACTCTGTGTTGTGACTATGGACCATCGTACCGGCTTCGATATCTGTATTGGCAAAACCCACAGTCACGTTGTATTTGAGGATAGGATCGCCCTTGAGAATTTTCTTGGTCGCAATTTTGTATCCAGCAGGAACTTGACTGCGGCTTGTGAAATTCTCACTCGGAACTTGCTCGCCAATTGCAACGTCAACTCGAGCAACAACGATATTGTCGTTAGGGTGAAGGCGAATGATCGCGCCGGCTAATTTTTTTTCAGATGTTTCAATCATGGGTAACTTTCGATTCCTATATTTTTTAATTATTCTGCAGTAACGCCGGATTTTTTGACAATCGGCGCCCACTTCGCAACTTCAGATTTAATGTAATCACCAAGCTGTGCCGGAGTACTTGTGACAACATCAAATCCCTTAGAGCTCATTTGGGACTTAATCTCAGGATTATTCAGCACATTCACTAGCTGAGTGTTCAATTTTTCCACAATAGCCTTAGGAGTGCTTGCAGGTGCGACGATGGCATAAACCAGCTCCACCTCAAATTTAGGCAGCGTCTCCGATATGGCTGGAATTTCTGGGGCAGTTGAAGAGCGCTTCAAGCTCGTTACGCCTAATCCAGTCAGCTTGCCAGATTTCACATACGGTAGGGCAGCTGGGGTGCCAACAATGGCTGTTTGAATCTGCCCACCTAGAACGTCCGTTAAAGCGGGTGCTGCCCCTTTATATGGTACGTGGAGGATATTGGTTCCAGCTTGGGTGTTAAATAATTCCCCCGCCAAATGAAGTGGCGTGCCGGCACCGGAAGAACCAAAGCTCACCTTGCCGGGATTAGCTTTATCAAACGCAATTAATTCTGAAACAGTTTTTACTGGAACGGCTGGGTTAGCTACCAATATCAATGAAGAGGATGCAACCAATGAGATCGGTGCAAAATCTTTGACGACGTTGTAATTCAGTTTTTTATACAAAGTCTCATTAATGGCCTGGGTACCCACCATCATGAGGAAGAGTGTGTAGCCATCACCTTTGGCGTTGGCTACATATTCAGCTGCTAAATTCGCGCCTGCACCCGGTTTATTCTCAATGATGATTGGTTGGCCCAAGTTTTCACCGAGCTTTGGGACGAATCCTCGAGCAAGAACATCTGACGGTCCACCAGGCGCAAAGGGGATGATTAATTTAATTGGTTGATTCGGATATCCTTGTGCATTAGCTAGTAATGGCAGACTGACCCCTAAGGCTAGTAATGTAAAGATGATTTTTCTCATGTATTGTTCTCCTAAATATTATTTTTAAAATCAAGACTGTTTGGTCGAAGTTCATAAAGCAAAAAATGAAAATCACACGTGCTGAAATCTACCCTTTATCCATTCCCCTTATGGAGCCAATCAAAATGGCTCGCGAGATGGTGGTGGATGCAAAGACGGTGCTGCTCTGCCTAACTGACGATAAAGGTCGGCAGGGTTGGGGTGAGGCATCGGTCGCCCCCTTGATGACTGGAGAAAGCTTAGACA
Source organism: Burkholderiaceae bacterium (assembly GCA_947448625.1). Classification (GTDB taxonomy): domain Bacteria; phylum Pseudomonadota; class Gammaproteobacteria; order Burkholderiales; family Burkholderiaceae; genus Polynucleobacter. The sequence continues at coordinate 93,539 of CANFOT010000003.1, forward strand.
GTCTCGTTGGTAGCATTAAATATTTAGTTGAAAATTCATTGTCAATAGATTGGCACGAGCCAGCTGGATTTGCAGATATTTTCAATCGAATCCTGTATGCCAATGCATCAGCGAAATCATGCTTAGAGATGGCTTTATTAGATTTATATACGCAAGAAGCGAATGTGCCTTTGTGGCGATATTTACGCGGCGAAAGTGGTATCGTGGCAGACTCGCCACCTGCACCAATTCCCTTGCTACGCATGCTGGGTGGCTCTTTGGAGAAAGAGCTTAGCGATGCTAAGTTATTCCGTACTCTTGGATTTGGGCACTGGAAGATTAAGATTGGCTCACTCTCGCTTGATGAGGATCTGCATAGGGTAAAAGTACTTTGCGATGCCTTAGAGGGTGATGTTATTTCTGTGGACGCAAACTGCGCCCTCACTTTGACGGATGCACTTCGATTTTGCCAGTCAGAATCGGCAAGCAAATTAACGTTTGCAGAGCAGTTGATTTCTCCGGAGCTAGCGATGGCGGATTTTGTGCGGCTCAAGCAAAGTTCGCCCATTCCAATTGGATTGGATGAGTCCGTCCATGGCTTCGCTGAGCTAGAACAATTGGTTGAGGTTGATGCATTGAATGGCGCCAGCTTAAAGCTGATTAAAACAGGTGGGGTAATCGAGGCGCTGGAATGCGCAAAATTACTTGAAAAACATAAACTCGCACTTAATTTGGCGTGCAAGATTGCAGAGACTTCTTTATCGGCAGCTGCCACGGCATCGCTCGGATTTGCAATGGGTAAAGTCGCTTGGGGTTTTAGCATGTCAAATCAGTACTTGAAGTTTGATATCTGCGACACACCACTGACGGCCAAGCAAGGATGCCTGGAGGTAGGCCAACTAGCGTCTAGTGGCATTGGTGTGACGCCGAATATCAATCGGGTAAAGGAAGCCATTGCTAAAGGGTATGCAGTTATTCAATATTAAGAACATCAAAAGCAGCTTTCAATCTCCTGGAGTAGGAGTCTGAAACCTGCTGAATTTCTGCAGGGGTCCACTTTCTAAAGCCTTCTCCAGACTTCATCCCCGTCTTACCTTCGCTCATCAGTTGAACTACCTTCGGTGGTAGGGCGGTGATATTAGATAGTGAGGGATAAATTTCCTTTGCAGCATTTGCCATGCCATCCCAGCCAGATATTTCTTTTTGAGTCATTGGGCCAACGGCAGCATAGCGAAAGCCAAAGCTATAACGAACGGCATCATCAATATCCTCTGGGCTTGCAATACCTTCTTGGACAAGCGAAAGAGCTTCACGCATTAACGCATGTTGAATGCGATTTGCTAAAAATCCTGGGATATCTTTTTTTACTAAAACGGGTTTTTTCCCTATGCTTTTGTATAGGCTGTAGGCTTGGTCGGCAAACGCTAATTCCGTTTTCTCACCCATGACCACCTCCACTAGAGGAACAACCTCAGCTGGCATAAAGTAGTGCGCCCCCATCATGCGATTGGCGGTTTTCAGTCCGGCAGCAATTTTGCTGATTGGAAACCCTGAGCTATTGCTGCCAATAGGGATATGCGCTGGAACGCGTTCATCAAGGTATTGGAATATCTCTTGCTTCAAGGCGAGGTTTTCTGCCACGGTTTCGATGACCCAGATGCACCCATTCCAGTCAGACCAGTTTTCGAGAACTTCAGAAGTCTGTTCTGCCTTGATTGCGCTCTGGCTTTGTGTGGAGTAGGTGCCACTAATCCCAATTTTCTCGGCCAGGCTAAGCGCCTTATCTAGGCAGGCATCTGCTTTCTCTTTACTTCTGCCCAATATAAGGACGGGAGTGCTTTGCGCAATAAATCCCGCGGCAATGCCTGCGGCCATTATTCCAGTACCAATTACGGCGACATAACTCATGGGTAAGCTCACTTATACGGTTAAGTTATAAAACAAGAAGCTATTCTTAGGCTCCTAATTGCGTTACATTATCATCAATTATGTTTTAATTGTGAATCATTTAAATAAACTTGTACGTACAACTTCAAAGAGGAGCAATCAATTATGACCATGCACAACCCATTTCAGCCGGTAGAAAAAATCAAGGCAGAAGTGTTTATGTCGATGCCTGCAAAGTTTAGAAAAAAGTCCCGCACAGGCTGGTCTGATCCAAATCGCCAAAATTCTGAAGTGGAGTGTTTTTTAGAGGGCCCTTCTTTTGACCGCGAAGGAAACCTCTGGTTTGTGGATATTCCTTTTGGTCGAATTTTTAGAATTACTCCAAAGGGTGAGTGGGAATTAGTCACACAATATGACGGTTGGCCAAATGGTTTGAAATTCCACAAGGATGGACGCGCATTTATTTGTGACTACAAGATGGGCCTCTTGGCCTTGGATACTAAGACTGGGAAAATTGAAACAGTCTTGGGTTCAATGTACAGCGAGAACTTCAAGGGCCTGAACGATTTACATTTTGCGTCCAACGGAGATTTGTATTTTACTGACCAAGGTCAAACGGGAATTGCGGATCCATCTGGTCGTGTATTTCGATTGCGTGAGAACGGCCAATTGGATCGTTTGGTGCTCAATATCCCTAGTCCGAATGGAATTACATTAAATACTCAGGAAAAGCACGTTTTCGTTGCTGCTACAAGATCACAGCAAATTTGGAGATTGCCGCTAATGGCGGATGGCTCCGTGTCTAAAACTGGTGTTGCAGTTCAATTAACTGGTGGTGTTGCGGGTCCCGACGGCATTGAGATGGACTCTGAAAATGGTTTGCTAGTTTGCCACTTGGGTATCGGTATTTGGAGATTTGATAGCAACATGTTGCCTACGCATCTGATTTACTCTGATAACCCACATCATCATCACCTTGCTAACATGTGTTTCGGTGGCGCTGATGGTAGGGATTTATACATTACTGAATCTCTCTCTGGCGATATTTTGAAAGCACGTTTACCAGTTGCTGGCAAAAAAATGTTCGGTCTTTCTTAAGTTGAAAGAGTCCTTACCGCTTTATAAGACTTTGGCGAATGCGCTGGCTCAGCGCATTCACGATGGCGATTGGGCGGTAGGGTCTAACTTGCCCTCTGAGGCGGCGCTTTGCGTCAGCTTTAAGGCGAGTCGCCATACTCTAAGGCATGCACTGCAAACTTTAGAGTCGGATGGCTTGGTATTGCGTCGCCAGGGCGCACCAACGCAAGTGATTTCCAGGCAGAAGGTGAGAAGGTTTACCCAAAGCTTTAATTCGCCGATTGATATTTTGAGCTATCCCAGAAATACCTATCGAGAAAATATCACTGAAGAATTTATTGAGTTTGATCAGTCCCTTAGTGAGATGATTGGTGGTGCGGTCGGCTCCTCCTGGTATCACATTGGAGGTATTCGGAAGCAGCAGGATACTGAGCGAGTTATCGCCTGGACGGATATTTATATTCTTCCTCAGTTTGCGTCGTTAACATCCGATCCGGAACATAGTCAGATCATGGTGTTTGAGCAAATTGAGAAGAAGTATGGCACTCGAATTGATCGGGCTGAAGTGGATGTTTATGCAGCTGGTGCTCCTGCCAATATTGCTAAGAATCTCCAGTTGAAGCCGCATGATCCATGTTTGGTGATCGTTCGTCGATATTTTGACGATCAAGATAAACTTTTTGAGGTTACATTTACTTATCACCCCGAGAATAAGTACACCCACAAGATGGAATTTAAGAGTGGGTCGGGTAATTAAATCCTAGGAATAGATATGAAACATTTATCCATCATTAAAGCTGAAGAGTTTATTGCTAATGCATTGCAGGCTAACAAGGTGCCGGCAGCAGATGCCAAAGTAGTTGCGCAACTGATGGTGCAATCGGACTTGGTTGGTGCTGATGGCCATGGCATCTTTAGATTACCCGCTTACATTAAAAGAATTCGGGCCGGTGGCGTTAATCTCAATCCTAATATTCATATTGAACGTGAGCAAGGCGCAACGGCCTTGATCAATGGCGATAATGCTTTAGGTCACCTGGTAATGAATAAAGCAGTTGATCTGGCAATAGAGAAAGTGAAGCAGCATAGTGTTTGCTGGGTTGGCAGTCATTTTGGAAACCATTCTGGTGCGGCATCTGTTTATGTGCGCAAGCTAGCAGAGCGGGGTTATATTGGCATCTACATGGCTGTTGGGAATGCAAATCACATGGCGCCTTGGGGTGGTATTGATTTGTTGCTATCCACCAATCCAATTGCAATTGCAGTTCCTGCGGGTGATAAGCCAATAGTGCTATTGGATATTGCTACTACTGTAGCCGCCTATGGCAAGGTCAAGCTTGCCGCCCAAAAAGGAGAATCCATGCCTGACACTTGGATGATTGATCGAAATGGTCAGCCCATTACGGATCCTCAAAAATCCAGTGAAGGATCGCTTTTACCGATTGGTGGTTATAAGGGGTATGGCCTGGCCGTGATGATCGGCTTGCTTGCTGGCGCTTTAAATAATGCAGCGGTTGGTAAGAGTACGATTGACTTTAATGCACATCATGATTTGATTACCAATACAGGGCAAACAATTATTGCTGTTGACCCAAGTGCTTTTGGAGACAGAGAAGAGTTTGTTGAAAGGGTGACTGCTTTAGTTAGTGATTTGAAAGCATCTTCAAAGTTGCCTGGCGTAAATCAAATTCGGGTTCCAGGAGATGGAGCTGCCAAAGTAATGTCAGAGAGACTTGAGCATGGAATCCCGATTTCTATTGAGCTGCAGGAAGCTTTGAATAATTGTGCCAAGGAATGTGGAATTGCTGCACTAGATTTATAAATTTACCGGAGGAGACAAAATGATTAAGAAATCAATAAAAAAAATAGTTTTAGGTTCTTTAGTATTGCCGCTGGTTTTGGGAACGGCATTCGCAGCCTACCCAGATAAGCCCATCAAGATGTTAATTGGGTATGCGCCAGGGAGCTCAACTGATATCGTTGGAAGATTGGTTGCTAATGAACTCAGTATCGCTTTAAAGCAGCCGGTCATCGTAGAAAATCGTGGTGGTGCGGCGGGTAGTCTTGCAGCTGATGCGGTTGCAAAAAGCGCTCCTGATGGGTATTCCATTCTATTTGCGCAAAATGGTCTCGCAATTAATGTGGCCGCAAATCCAAGACTGCCATTTAATGGTCAAAAGGATTTACTCCCGGTTGTGGGTGTGGCCGCAACACCGCATATCTTGATCGTCAACAGTAATTTAAAAGCTAAAAATGTGGCTGAGTTGACTGCCATGATGAAGGCCGAACCAGGGAAAATGAGTTACGGCTCCTCTGGAATCGGTAACTCCGACCACATGGCTGGGGAGCTATTTTTAGCAACTACGGGTACTCAAGCCATTCATATTCCCTATAAGGGCGGAGCTCCAGCTGCGACAGATTTAATGGGCGGTCAAATTGATTTTTACTTCGCCGGCATGCCGGTCGGTCTCCCTTTGTATAAAGGTGAGAAAGTAAATGCACTTGCTGTTACTAGTAAGAGCCGTTTTGGTGGCGCTCCTGAACTGGTAACAATGCAAGAGGCTGGTGTAAAAGGCTATGAAATGTCCTTATGGCAGGGTTTATTTGCCCCTGCCGGCACTCCTGCCGCCATTATTAGTGCGCTAAATAACTCTGTACTCAAAATTTTGGAGACGCCTGAAATTAAGGAGCGCTTTGTAAAGGCTGGCGTTCAAATTGCACCAATGAATACCCAGCAATTTACTGAGTTATACAACTCTGATATTGCTCGGTGGAAGGTGGTAATTGAGAAGGCGAAAATCAAGCTAGATTAATCATCTAGTTCGACTCGGACATGGGGTGTTGACGAAAGTCAGCGCCCCATTTTTTATTGTGGACTGAGATCAAAAACCAATACTTCAGCGTTTTTGCCATTACTGATGAGGATGCCCCCCTCGTTTTGAATGAGTAGGGCGTCGCCACCTTGGAGCGTTATTCCGTTGATATTGAGTTCGCCCTTAATGAGGTGTGCATAGGCTTTGCGATTAGGATCTAGGTCTAGTTGTGCTGATTCACTTCCATCAAATAGACCTGTATACATTTTGGCATCTGCATGAATTTTGACGGCATTACCTGTACCATCCGGCGATGCAATGAGGCAAAGCTTCCCATGTTTGTCGGAGGGTTGAATCGACTTTTGTTCATAGCTTGGAGAAATCTCCATGACATTGGGTTCAATCCAAATCTGTAGAAAGTGGGTGGTTTGATCTTTGGCATGATTGAATTCACTATGGGTGACACCGGTTCCGGCGCTCATGCGTTGAACATCGCCGGGCGGAATGCCTTTGACATTCCCCATACTGTCTTCGTGAGCCAGCTCTCCGGATAAGACGTAACTGATGATCTCCATATTGCGATGACCGTGCTTCCCAAAACCCATGCCTGCCGCCACCCGATCCTCATTGATCACCCTTAAGTTGCCCCAACCCATAAATTGAGGGTCGTAATAGCCGGCGAACGAGAAAGAGTGAAAGCTTTTAAGCCATCCGTGATCGGCGTAGCCGCGGTCTTGAGCTTTTCTAAGGGTTAGCATGATGTATGTCTTTTCTGAAGTGGCATAAGCACATTATCATTAGCTTTTGACATATTTGCTGATTGGCCTTCCATGGGAAGCATCAAACAAGACATTAAAGAAACCTACTTAGGCATCTATGAGACTGCCCAAGAAAAGTGGGGCGACTTTACGCAGTTCTTAAAAGAGGCGTGGCCCCTATTGCTGGTGTTGCTGCTGGGATTGATCGGTGTTTGGTGGTATGCCGATCCACCGCCACCGAGACATGTTGTTATGGCAACGGGTCAACCAGGTGGGTCCTACGAGATCTTGGGTAAGAAGTACGCTGCTTTTTTTGAGAAAAAAGGCATTACTCTTGAGCTTCTCGCAACGCAGGGCGCCCAGGAGAATATTGAATATTTAGCTGACCGTAAAAATCCCGTCCAAGCTGCCTTTGTGCAAGCAGGTGTATTTAGCCCCCACGGTGTTAAAGGTGTGCAATCTCTAGGAACGATTTCTTACGATCCGATTTGGTTGTTCTATCGCGGTAAGGAAGTAAAAGAGAATGACTTTCAGGAGATTAAAGCGCGATCCCGTTATTTTCTGAATTCTAGAATGTCAGTGGGTGAAATGGGCAGTGGAACCCATGCCCAGGCAATACAAATTATGAGGGCAAATGGATTTGAAGAGGGCGCCCATTTCCTATATCTCTCTGGAGCAAAATCAGTTGAAGCTTTGAAAAAAGGGGAGATTGATGCTGCATTTATTGTTGATGCTTATGAGGCGCCCAATGTACAGGCCCTCTTATCGGATCCAAATATACGTTTGGCTGCATTCCCTCGGGCAGAAGCTTATTCTCGTTTATTGCCTTATATGCAAATCCTTAAAGTCCCAACTGGTGGATTTAGTTTGATACGCAACTTCCCCTCTATGGATATTAAGTTGATGGCATCAACTACCAATTTGCTCATTGATGACAGAATGCATCCAGCGCTACAGTTTTTGTTCTTAGAGGCTGCACGCGAGATTAGCGGCAAAGCCAGTTTTTTTGCAGCACATGGTGAATTCCCCGCTTTCAAAAATACGGGCCTTCCCCAGAGTCCCGTTGCTTTGCATTACGAGAAAAATGGCTCGCCTCTACTGATGCTCTACTTGCCATTTTGGTTGGCTGAGATGGTTAATCGCTTGATATTCGTATTCCTGCCATTCTGTGCATTGGCCTACCCGGTACTGCTGACCCTACCGGGCTATCGCAATAAGCGTATGCGCCGGAAAATCAATCAGTTATACGGAGTTTTGAAGACCTATGAACAGGAGTTAACTAATGATTACCAACCTGATGCTAAAGATGAATATCTTAAGAAATTAGACCTACTGGAGTATCAGGCGCTCCAGCTAAAAGTGTCTAAGAGCATGGCTGGTGATTACTATGCCTTGCGTACAAGCATTGATTATGTCCGCAACTGCCTGAATCGGGGTGTTCATCCCTATCAGGTTATTGGCGTCGAGGCTACTTTATAAGCTATTCATTTTCCCCAGACTTGCTGGGGTATTTGAATGAGGCATATCGAACGACCGCGTTTGCTAATGCCAGTATGAGAATGGTGATCCCCATAAAAAGGATTGCCATATCGGCTTCATGCTTAGTATTGACCAGATCGATAATCAAGCGTGTCACAGCCGTGATGGCAACATAGATCAAAAATCGTACTGGCATATGATTGGTTTTGAAATAAATTCCAACCATCGCGCCGATTTCTAAATAGATAAACAGCAAGAGTAAGTCTTCAATTGAAGCCGCTCCCTTAGAGGCCATTCCTAAGAATGCGACCGCAGCAGACCAGACCGTTGCAGCGCCAATTCCAAAGAGGGCGATACGATGGAAAAGCGAAACAAATAGATTGCCAATGGGCACGGTCCAGCGTTCAATTGCTGCTTCTATATTAGTTGCATCTTTTGGTGAGCTTGGGGGTAGGTTCATCTAAGGTCTCCTAAATTGATAATTTATACAGTTCAGTATATTTCCCAATTAGCTAAAGTAAATAAAAAAGAGGCCCGAAGGCCCCCTTTTTTTTGCAGTCTTGACTTGCATCAAGCTAGGCTATCCGCCCAAATATTGTGGGCCCAACCCCATGCATAGATGCCCTCTAAAACCGAGGGTGCTGGTGAAAGCCCGCCAGCTCCTGGAACGGGTTTGAAGGTTTTCTCGGCAGCGCTGTATTGATGAACGCTGGCAACGTGAACGACTTCTCGATCATTCACAAAGCTGTAGCAGGTATTCGTGAGAACTGGTGCTGGATTGATTTCCCAAGCGCTTAATTCCGCAACGATGGCCGCGGCTGCCACTTTGGCATGCTGGTTCGCCATGTGGCCTGATTTAGGCATTGCTGGAGCAATTTGAATTGAGTCCCCTAAGACGTGAATATCTTTGCGAGCGGTGGATTCAAAGTTGAGGAAGTTGACGTTCACCCAGCGACCATTGGAATTAGCTAAACCAGTTTTCATCGCGATTTCACCAGCAGACATTTGTGGCAGGATATTTAATACGTCGGCCTTCACGTCATCCTCAACTTCGAGCTTGAGAGTTTTGTTTTTTGCATCCACGCCAATGACATTACTCTTTGGTCGGTACTCAATGATTCCGGCGTACTGTTCGGCCCATACTTTTTTAAATAAAGCGCCTTTGGATGTCACATCTTGATTGGCATCCAAAATTAAAACCTTGCCTTTGGGGTTGTGATGCTTAAGGTAGTTTGCTACCTGGCAAGCGCGCTCATAAGGCCCGGGAGGGCAGCGGTATGGAGCCTCAGGAATGCTGATTGCAAAAGTACCACCTTCACGCATGGCAGCGATTTGCTTGTGAAGGGCAACAGTTTCCGCTCCCGCTTTCCAGGCTTGTAGTGTCACGCCATCCTTATTGGCTTGCGCAAGTCCTTCAATACTTTTGAAGTTGAGTGATACACCGGGAGAAACGACTACTTTGTCGTAACGCAAAGTTTTGCCTGAGGCAAGGGTGACGGTTTTCTTATCCGGATCAATGCTGCTGACGCTGTCTTGAATAATCTTGATGCCATGACGCTTACTCAGGGTGTCATAAGGGGAGGTAATTTCAGCAATATTGCGTGAGCCGCCTATGACCAGGTTGGACATGGGGCAGGAAACAAACGCAGTATTGGGCTCAATAAGGGTCACTCGCGCAGTGTTATTGGAAAACAAGCGTAAATATTTGGCGGCAGTAGCGCCACCATAACCACCACCAATTACCAAGATTTCTGCTTTTTGTAAATTAGCTGCTCTTGCTGGAGTTGAAAGTCCCGCAAGTAGGCCTACCGCTGCAGCGCTCTGACCTATAAAGTGTCGACGATCCATGGCGCCTCCTTATTGTTTTTTGCCAAGTTGATTGGCAATAGTGGTGAGTTGTTCATCTGAATAACCTTTAGCCAGTTGCGGCATGATGGTGCCCTCTAAAGCACCAGATTTGTATGCCTTCAACTTTTCCAACATCTGCTCGCTGGTAAGGGTATTGATGATTGGAATACCTGCATCAACCACGCCTTTGCCATCGGTGCCGTGACAATTGGCGCAGGTTGCGGCAAGGCCGCGCTTATACAGTTGCTCAGCGGTTTGTGCGAAGCCAAGTCCGCTCCACTGACTAAGGCCAATTAAGGCGCTGGCCATCAAAATAGGTTTCAAGTGCTTCACTTGCATGGGGATAATCTCCGTCTTACATACAGCTGTTCTTGGGATGATGCAGATTGACTCTATCTTAATCAGGTGGAGCTTAGATTGGTGGTTTTACTTAGATTGATTTTGAATAAGCTCAGAGCAAAAACGAGGGCATTCCTGTCGATACTTTTTAGCTTTCTACCTTAAGACCTATAAACTAGCGATATGCGAAGCCCTTTTACTTGCCGACATGCAATTTTTATCCTACTGCTAGGTGTATTCACTTACTTGTATGGCTTGGATAGCCGCTTTGCACCGAAGAATGGGGATGAATACCCCTATATGCATATCGTGCGGATGACTGCGGATGCTGGCGCATGGCTACCCCTGCAATCCGAGATGGATGGCATTAAAAATACGAAGCCGCCTCTCATATTTTGGGAGGGTATCGCTAGTACCCACTGGGGTAGCGATTGGACGCTCCTCGCGCTACGTTGGCCAAGCGTTTTGTATACCGGCCTAACTGCTTTTTTTCTGTTTCTGGCGGTGGCTCGTTTTAGCGGTAAAAAGCAGACTGGTTTGCTAGCAGCTTTAGTATGGCTTTCCTTTTTTGCTACCTATCGTTATGGCCGCCCATTTCTGACCGACCCTCCTGAAGTTTTTTGGCTAAGCCTGCCATTCTTCGCACTTTTGTATTGGGGTAGGCTTGCAGTTGATTCTAAGCTGCTGTTTCCGGTGTTGGCTGGTACTTGTTTTGGCATGGCTTTATTGTCAAAGTCTTTTGCTTATATTGTTCCTGCCTCATTCGCCTTGGGGCTGTTCTATTGGCGATGGCGTGAGTGGAGTATTCCAAAAGTCTTACTGCAAGATTTGTACAAAGTGGTATTGATCGCTGTTCTTGCCTTGGGTGTATTTGCACTTTGGTTCTTGCTGGATCCCCTTCCGGAAGCAGTTTGGAAGGAGTTTGTTCTGGGTGAGAATGCCGGTAAATTCGAAGCGCGTAGCTCTAACTATTTACTCGATTTAGTGCGTGGTGGTGACAGTATTTGGATGTTGTTTTTAACAACCTTGGCTAATGCTGGTCTATTTATCTTTGTACTGATTTCTGCATTGATTCAATGTTGGAGAGGGCGGCGCTTTATCTCGTTGGAAGAGATTTTGTTGTTACTCCTCATATTGGCTTTCTTCATTGTGTTTAGTTTGCCAAGTCAGCGCTCTGGCCGGTATTTATTACCAGTGATGCCGGCGTTTGCTACGTTGATTGCCCTGCATTGGGAGCGATTGCCTTTATGGGGATTTCGGATTGCGTTATTGCTGCAGTTGATATTGCTTTCTACCCTCGCTTGGGTTGGCGGAAACTTGCAATTATCAAGCTTCTTAGGCTTGCCCGGTATCTGGAATTACTCCCCTTGGCACTGGGGTTTCATGGGAGTTGCAATCGCCTTGGTATTGCTGGGCATAGTTAATCGAGGCCGTAGCAAGGCGATAGCTTTGACGGGCTGCTTTCTTTGTTATTGCGCCCTCACTAGCAGCTTGACGCCTCTTGAGGGTGCCTTAGGCCGATACTCGCAATCTACTATCCAAGGCATTGCAGGAAAAGATGTCTGGGTGCCATGTGACTATCGCGCCAAGGATGAGGAATATCGCCTCTTATTACCAAGTGCAATATTGCACGGCTATGCTGCTAGCGATGCCAAGCAAATCGATTTATTGAGTGCGACTTATCCATTGGTAGCAGTCCAGTCGCCGATAGGTGTAGAGCCCGTTCTTTGCGACTCCTGCCAGATTGTTGGTAGGCGTATGGAGATGCGAGCCCGTCATTCAGATGCTGAAATTCAGGCGATACTCAGAGGCCATATTGGAGAACACCTGTTTGTGAACGAATACTTAATTTCTACGCCCGCAACGATCACCTTGCCGTGGGCGGGTAAGGACGCTTGTCGATGAGTCGCGTGATTGCCTTTTGTTTTTTATTGCTTGCCTCGGTTTTGGCTTACCTTCATATTGATAGTTATCCAGTTTGGGCGCCATTCGCAAGTGATTACTTGGCGGAGAATGCCAATCGATCTGAGGATGCACAGGATTCAATAGAAAATAGCGGGCCGGCAAAGACACTTAGAAATGCTGTTCCAGTAAAGCCGGTTCAACCGAGCTTACGCATGGAGTGGCTTCCAGATACGGGCGCTCCGTCGGTGCATGCTGCATCCTTAATTACACTCAAAGATGGATCGGTGAGAGCTTTTTGGTTTTCGGGTAGTAGAGAAGGTGCGGCGGACGTAGTGATTAATTCATCCGTTTTTGATCCGCAGTTAGCGAGATGGAGTGCTCCAACAATTGTGATGGATCGGGTCAGTGCAGAAAAAGGTTTGTCCCGATACATTGCTAAATTAGGCAACCCCGTTCCAGCGAGAATGGCTGATGGCCGCATGCAATTATTTTTTGTGACTGTATCTATTGGTGGTTGGGCAGGTAGTTCAATTTCCTCAGTGATTTCGGATGATGAAGGTTTAACTTGGGGGCGTCCTCAGCGCTTAATCAGCTCCCCATGGATTAATTTGAGCGCTTTAGTAAAGTCTCCAGCAATTTCATTTACCGATGGGCGATTAGGTTTACCGGCATATCACGAGTGGATTGGTCGATTTGGTGAGCTGCTGAGAATCGATGCAAGTCAGGTGATTGATAAGCGACGTATGAGTTCAGGTAGAGGCGCGATTCAGCCTGTAGTTTTTACTGATGGACCGCAAGAGGCGAGTGCTTTTTTCCGTCAAACTCGATCAAGCTCTCAGCCAAAGCAAATTCCAGTAAGCCTAACTACAGATGCGGGACAATCTTGGGTAGTAACAAAAGATCTTGAAATTCCAAATCCGAACTCCGCCCTTGCTGCGCTGACTTTAGCAAATGGCACTAGATTGATGGTGCTCAATAATATTGAGGTAGGGCGCTATCGATTGGTGATGGTGATGCGTGAGCCACACTCGCTTCAGTGGCGGGTGATACAAGCGCTCGAAGATGATGAGTCTTTAAGTAGCGATCAGCGCCGTGAATTCTCTTACCCATATTTAGTTTCTGTCAGCGGTGAAGATGCCCATCTTGTCTATACCTGGGATAGAAAAAAGATTAGACATATTTACTTTTCAGCCAGCTGGCTTAAGAATGCCCTCAGCAGCCTCAAAGAAAAGGAGGTGCAATGATGGCCCCATACTTGCAATACATTGCTCTGTTAGAGATGTCGCTCACTTGCGCGATAGTCCTCATTATTCTTTTGCAAAAGCTATTTTCAATGGAGATTCCATTTGCAGGTCGCCTAGCTTTAGTTTTGCTCTTAGGAAATCTATTTTTCTGGCCTCTGGGAATGTCACTTGAGTTGCCTTTATCTGCGTATGTGCGCGGTGTCACTGGTGACCTCAGTATTGTGACTTTGCTCTTATTGTGGAGTGCTATATTGCCATCCACCCCAAAGATCCCGCTAGGATTTAAAGTGCCGATTGCTCTGATTGCAATTGTGTTTTATCCCTTGGCCCTGGGCTTTGGAATGTTCGATCCTTACGCATGGGGTTATGGTTCTATTGGCTTCTTAATCGCAGTGATTATTTTTGCAATTCTTTGTGGTTTGACTGGCTGGACCAAGGGTATATGGATACTCTCTATCGCTCTCATTGCTTGGGTTGCGCATTGGCATGAGTCGGCAAATCTCTGGGACTACCTGCTAGATCCTTTCTTGGCGACTTGGTCTTTGTTCGCCATTCCAAATGCTATCTATCTCAAGCGTCGTGAGAAAGCGCAGTCAGGATACCTCTTTAGAGCAGGTTGATGTTTGGTAGATAACAAAAAAGCCAGCAGATCGCTGGCTTTTTTGTTGACCGCTGTTCCAGGATTAATCTGGAATATTGGATTTACGAATCGCTGGACCCCAAATGTTGATTTCTTTCTCAAGGTGATCTTTGAGGCCTTTGGCAGAAATCTTATCTGCTGGCACGATATCAATATTGGCATCATCCAAGCGCTTTTTCACATCCGGATTGCTCAACGCTTTCTTGAGGGCGGCATTGATTTTATCCAGAACTGGCTGTGGAGTGCCTTTTGGAGCGTAAACACCATGCCAAACTTTTACTTCAAAGCCTTTGAGGCCTTGTTCGTTCAAAGTTGGTACATTCGGGATTGCAGGCAAACGCTTCAAAGTTGTTGTACCAAATGCTTTTACACGGCCATCCTTGATATAGGGAATTGTTTGTGTAGTTTGGTCACACAAAAGATCAACTTGACCGCCCAGGAGGTCGGTCAAAGCAGGGCCGGTACCCTTGTAAGGAATGTTGGTTAACTTAACACCTAGGCGACTCTGGAATAACAAGCCACACAGTTGTGAAACTGCACCAGGACCAGCATTGGCCATGGTTACTTTTGCGCCATTAGCCTTGATATAGGCCTCGAGCTCTTTAAAGTTATTCGCAGGCAAATCTTTCTTACCAAGCAGAACCATCGGTACGTCAGCAACTTGACCGATGTACTCGAAGCTGGTCATTGGATCATAAGGGAGCTTGTCATAAAGCGCATTGGCTGTAGCCATACCCATATGGTGAATATAGATCGTGTACCCATCCGGAGCTGCGCGCGCTACCTTGGTAGAGGCAATCGTGCCGCCGGCGCCAGGAACGTTTTCAACAACGACGGTTTGACCTAAAGCCTGACCCATTGGAACAGCAATTAAGCGTGCGATTGAGTCAGTTGGGCCACCCGCTGCAAATGGAACAATCAATTGAATAGATTTATTTGGCCAGTCCTTTTGGGCTGACGCAATATTGCTACCCAATAAAGTGCCGGCGCTCAGAACTGCAGCGATTCCAGCGAAAAGGGTTTTCTTTAGCTTCATTTAAGTCTCCGTTAATGTGTGTTGCGTGCTAATTTTGCCACCTTTAAGTGTTGGCGGGCTTAGGGTTTACCAGCAATCGCTAGTGTTCTTTGGGCCAATAAAACTACTGGACGATCAATCATTCGACCATCCAATTTCACTGCCCCGCCTTTAGAGTCCTTATCCGCCTCAATCACTCGATGGGCCCAAGAGATCTCTTCTGCTGTGGGCATAAAGGCGCTCTTTACCAGGGAAACTTGCTTCGGATGGATGCATAGCTTGCCTCCAAAGCCCATTCTTTTGGCACGTTCAGCATCATCAGTGATGCGCTCAATATCGTCCGTGGAGGGAGTAACCCCATCCATTGGAGGGGAAATTTGTGCCAACCTTGAGGCCAACACAATCTGAAAGCGAGCAGTTTGCAGCTCAGTTTCTTGTGCGTCACAAATCATTCCTAAGTCTGCTTGTAGATCAATGTTGCCTAAAGCAAGACGTAGAACCTGTTCAGAGTTGGCAATTTCATGAACATTGTGAAGGCCAAGGGCGGTCTCAATCATGGGAATGATGGCGGTGTTTGGCAGAATCTGCGCCGCACCATTGATTTGGTCGAGGGACTCACTCTTTGGAATCAATAAGCACGTTGCATCTAACTGTTGCACCAGGATCAGGTCTGCTGCATAAAATTGACTGCCAGGCGAATTCGAGCGAATGATTAAGCGCTTTTTTTGTTCTGCGGTAAATGTGGGCCAAGCAGTGCGGATAGCACTACGTGCATTTTCTTTGTCCTCTGCAGGAACCGCATCCTCTAAGTCAATAATGACGCTATCGGCGCTGCTATCTAAGGCTTTAGCAAAACGCTCTGGGCGAGTGCCCGGTACAAATAAGAAGGTGCTGCTAAAACCAATGGGCGTATCAAGTGGGTTCATGTATGAGACTTTATTGAATTGACTAAAAGGATAAAAATTGAGGACTTGGAGAGTTACGAGATCAATAGGCCTATCTTGGCCTGTTTGCGGATATTCCACAAGCGTTCAATAGCAGCATGCATTTCGCTGGGTGTTGCGCCACTACTGAATGCGGCAAGACGCATGGCTTTATCCGTAATCTCGGCACGACTTAAGGTATTGCCAGGATCACCTTTGGGCTCATCAACGCGACCTTCTAAGACTTTCCCATCTTGCAAATACACTTTCACTTTTCCAATCCAGCGTTGCGGATAGGCGCCATCCACCTCGGGATCCAAAATCATCGTAACGCGATCACGAAATGCGCAAACGTCATCATCATGAAAGTGCTGCTCAAATTCTTGCAGGCCTGCAAATTGATAATGCGCAATCAGCGCCAATACGGTTCCCATTGAAAACTTAGATTGATGCACAGTTGCAGGATCGGTCACGGGCCCCAGTACATCGATTGCGCCTTGATGAACTAGGGTCTCCACTTTGACAATATCACTAGGCTTGAGGTGATGGGTCAGCATGACTTGTAATAAGGCATCGGCAGCAGGGTGAGTGTGACGACACGAAGCATGATATTTAAAGCTGGTTTCAGCAATGGTCCAGCGGCTGCCTAGTCGATCAATCAACTTGCTAGGATCGGCATCGTTTGACATTCCGGCAGCTAAACCTTGCTTACCTTCTAAAATGTGTGCCGCCCCAGTAAAGCCTGAGCGCGCTAAGTAGGCTGACATCAAACCAGTGGAGGCAGCATGGGCAGTATGGAGCTGTTTGGAGTCGGCGGCATCGCGCAAGAATTCCCAAAGCCCAGCTGATTGCGTACCCGCTGAACCAAAGGCGTTGAGCATTTGGGTGGGGTTGAGTTTTAGTAGGTGACCTACAGCGGCAGCGGCAGCCAAGGTGCCTGCAGTACCGGTCGTGTGAAATATTTTGTAGTGTGAGCGACCCAAAAATTCACCAACCCGAATGCCTACTTCATAGCCGGCAACAGCTGCTGCTAGGAGTTCTTCGCCTGAACTGCCAATGGCTTGCGCAGTTGCGAGTGCCGCAGGAAATACTACGGTAGCTGGATGAAAGACGGAGCCATTGTGAACATCGTCTTGCTCCGCAACATGTGAAGCTGCTGCATTCGCTAGCGCAGCCAAGAAGGGGCTCGAGTTTGTGCGGCTAATCAGAATTTCAGCCGAGCCGGGGTTGGCGGCATTAAAGCCACCCATGCTCTGCGCAAACTGCGTGATGGTTTCTACGGGGCGCGATCCTTTGCCAGCAATTGCTGAGCCAAACCAGTCCACCAACAAATCTTCGGTGCGCGCAATCACCTCTTCGGGAATGTCGCCAATCTTCAATTCAGAGGCGAACGTAGCTAAAGCTTTGGATAAATGTGGGGTAGTCATCGGGCAATCATTTCCTAGGCTAAAACTGCAGTGGCCTGCATCGTGAGCCAGCCTTCATGGTCCTCGGCCCAAATAGAGATTGTTTTTCCGGTAGGATCTTTCGCGAGATCCGGTTTGGCGCTGACCTTAAATGGATTGATATCAAACGTAGGGCGAATGGCTCGGAATTCAAAACTCTTGAGCGTGCAAGCTGGAATGCTTTGGCGCACAAGATCTACCAACAGGGTCGCAATTAAAGGGCCGTGAACTATTAGACCGGGATAGCCTTCCACCTCGGTAACGTATTTTCGATCGTAATGAATGCGATGGCCATTAAATGTCAGTGCTGAGTAGCGAAACAATAAAACATCATCGGGGGTAATCGTTTTAGACCACGTAGCTCCTGTAGGCGCTTGTGTTGGTGTAACCGGCTTATCGTCTGGACCTGGAGCATCGCGATACACAATGTCATGCTCTTCAATTAAGGCCAGGCCATGTTGATTGGAGATTGCATGCTTCACTAAAACAAAAATCAGGTCGCCAGTACGACCCGCTTTATGGGTGACAGATTCAATTCTAGAGATGCGTTCGATTGCATCGCCTACCGCTAAAGGGGTTAACCATTGAATTCGGCTGCCTGCCCACATTCGGCGGGGAAGCGGTACAGGAGGTAAAAATCCACCACGCTGAGGATGGCCATCAGGACCGATTTCGGATTGAAGGGCGCATGGCAAAAAATAGAGCCAGTGCCATAACTCTGGAAGAAGGCTGCCATTATTTGGTACGGGGTCATGTCGATCCAAGGTTGCCGACAATGCCCTTACTGGAGCGGCAGTAACAACATCTTGAAGGGTCTCAGTTTTGCCGAGCCATTCTTGGAGGTGGGTGATAGTTTGAGGTTCGATTCGCATAACTCCCATTATGCCAATTTCAGCCCCAAATACAGTGCGATTAGGTCAACAAAGTAGCAACTAAGTAGCTGAGCAATCCTGCTACTGCTGAGCCAGTTAAGACGCTAATAACCCCTTTTTGAAAGCGAAAGAGGGCTAAGCCTGCGAACACACTAATGGCGATGGATATCCATGAGATGGAGCCACCAAGGCCGTGTGGAAAAAAGACGTGATAAGCAAAGAACAGACCTAAGTTGCCAATCACGCCAACTACTGCAGCAGAGATGGCCGTGAGAGGCGCGGTAAAGCTGAGCTTGCCATGAGTGGATTCGATAATCGGACCGCCGACCAGTATCAGGAAAAAAGAAGGTAGAAAAGTAAACCAAGTAGCAACGCAAGCCCCGAGAACCCCAAACCAAAATGGATTGCTATTGCCAATGAGGTGCTGAATGTGACCGGCTAAATAACCAACAAACGCCACCACCATAATGAGCGGTCCCGGAGTAGTTTCACCAAGTGCCAAGCCATCAATCATTTGGCCGGCGCTGAGCCAATGAAATTGATCAACTGCACCTTGGTAGACGTATGGCAGAACTGCATATGCACCACCAAAGGTGAGAAAGGCGGCTTTGGTAAAGAACCAAGCAATTTGTGGGTAGAGTGTTTGCCAGCCAAAAATGAGTGCTAGCGCAAAAAATGGCACTGTCCAGAGCGCGATCACCACCAAACTCTGTGAGAGCAGTTTCTTTTTCGAAAATTGAGCGTGATCTGGAGTTGGGGTGTCATCATCAATTAATGCGGCACCGTAATTTTTTTGATTACCTTTGCCGTGCGATGCGGCTTGCTGGAAATATTCTGGATAGCGTTTGCCACCCAAAATACCTATTAATGCCGCGCACACAACGATGATTGGAAAGGCTAGGTTAAAGATAAAGATTGCCAGAAAAGATCCGAGTGCAATCCAGCGCAGTGCTTGATTGTGAATCGTGCGTTTACCAATGCGAACGGCGGCATGCAGAACGATGGCGGTAACTGCAGGCTTGATGCCAAAGAAGATGGCAGCAATCCAAGGTACCTGGCCAAAGGTGAGATACACCCAAGACAGACCAATCAAAATAAAAAGAGAGGGTAGAACAAAGAGGGTGCCCGCTAGGACTCCGCCCCAGGTACGGTGCATCAGCCAACCGATATAGGTCACTAACTGCTGAGCTTCAGGTCCTGGTAACAGCATGCAATAGTTGAGTGCATGTAAAAAGCGCCGCTCAGAAATCCAGCGACGCTTCTCAACAAGCTCTTGGTGGAGGACGGCAATTTGTCCAGCAGGGCCTCCAAAGCTAATGAAGCCAAGCTTGGCCCAAAACTTGAGGGCCTCACTTAGCGGGACGTTCAAGCTTCTTCCATTCCGCCAACGACTTGGCTAAAACCGTTATCGACATAAATGATTTCAGCAGTAATGCCGTTTGCTAAATCAGATAACAAGAAGGCGGCAGTATTACCAACGTCATCAATCGTGACATTACGACGCATTGGTGCAGTTTGTTCAACTGCTTCCAAAATCTTGCCGAAGCCTTTAATACCGGCGGCAGCCAAAGTTTTAATTGGGCCGGCAGAGATGCCGTTAGCGCGAATACCTTTGGGTCCAACTGAGCCAGCGATGTAGCGTACTGAAGCTTCTAGTGATGCCTTCGCAAGACCCATGGTGTTGTAGTTGGGAACGTTACGCATGCTGCCAAGGTAAGTCAGCGTTAGTAAGGAGGATTTATCGCGCAACATCGGCAAAGCCTCTTTTGCCATAGCTGGGAAGCTGTAAGCAGAGATGTCATGAGCAATTTTGAAGCCTTCGCGAGATAGGCCTTCTAAAAAGTCGCCAGCAATCGCTTCGCGTGGTGCAAAGCCAATTGCGTGGACAAAGCCATCAAATTGAGGCCAAGTCTTTGCTAAATCCTTAAATAGGGCGCTAATCTGCTCATCGCTGCCAACGTCACAGTCAAAAATTAAGTCTGTATTGAATTCTTTGGCGAAATCGACAATCCGGTCCTTAAAGCGCTCGCCAACGTAGGTAAAGGCCAATTCAGCCCCTTCGCGGTGGCATGCCTTGGCAATGCCATAGGCAATAGAGCGGTTTGAAAGAAGGCCGGTAATTAGAATTTTTTTGCCAGCGAGAAAGCCCATGTTGTGTCCTTTGCTTCAAATGTGGTTTGCTATCTACAATTGTTGCATATATGCCCATGCTCCCTGCCATCCGCCAAATCCCCACTCTCCTGCTCCTAGCCCTTCTGGCTGGGGTAGCGGTTAATTCGGCCCATAGCGCTCAGGGGATTGCCCAGTATGGAAAACCTAAATATGCAGATGGATTTAGTCACTTTGACTATGTCAATCCGAATGCCCCGAGGGGTGGCGCCTTAATCTTGCCCAACCCCGACCGCCGGACGAGCTTTGATAAGTTCAATCCATTTACGCTGCGAGGCGTAGCTGCTCCTGGGGTGGCGCAACTGATGTTTGAGTCTCTCGCAATAGGAAGTGCGGATGAGGTCTCCAGTGCTTATGGCCTGATAGCGGAAGATATCGCAGTGGCACCCGACAAGATGTCTGTGGTGTTTCGTATCCGTCCTGAGGCAAAGTTTTCAGATGGCAGCGCCATCTTGGCTGGCGATGTCAAACACAGCTTTGACACTTTGATGAGTTCGCTTGCTAATCCGCAATTTAAAACAGTCTATGCCGATGTCAAGCAAGCAGTAGTGGTTTCCGATCGCGTGATTCGTTTTGACTTTAAAAATCGCAACCCGGAATTGCCGGTGATGGTGGGTACCTTGCCTGTATTTTCTCGTAACTGGGGTAAAAAGCCTGATGGCACGATCACCCCATTTGATAAGTTGACCTTTGAGCTGCCAATAGCAAGCGGTCCGTATGTGATTGAGTCGTACAAGGCTGGTAAGACCATGATCTTTAAGCGCAATCCAAACTACTGGGCCGATCAAGGCGGCAAGACACTCAATGTCCGCGTTGGGTTTTATAACTTTGATCGCGTGAACTACAAGCTATATAGCGATGATGCTGTACGTCTAGAGGCCTTTAAGGCTGGTGAGTTTGATGCTCTGGTGGAGTACCGCGCCAAGAATTGGGCGAAGAGTTATGTCGGCCCAAGATTTAATGACGGTACTTTAGAAAAGAAAGCTTTTCTAAATCACAACGGCGCAGGTATGCAAGGTTTTGCGATGAATGTGCGTAGACCGATTTTTCAGGACCCACGTGTACGACAAGCCTTGGGTTATGCGCTTGACTTTGAGTGGTTAAATCGCCAATTGTTTTTTGAGCAATACAGTCGCATTAATAGTTACTTTACGAACAGTGATCTGAGTGCGAATGTTGATGGTCCTCGCAAACCTACTGAAGCGGAATTAAAACTACTCAAACCCCTAAAAGCACAATATCCCAAGTGGGTGCCTGACGCAGTCTTTGATCCGATGCCTGCTGCACCTTCAACCGTTTCGCCGGATAGCTTGCGTCAAAACCTGCGCAAGGCACGTGACTTGTTGGCTCAGGCTGGCTGGCAATACCGAGATGGTGCCCTACGTAATATGCAGGGTCAGCCTTTCCGTTTTGAGATGGTTGAGGATGGCCCATTTTTCTTAAGGGTGATTTCATCCTATGTTCGTAATTTAGAGAAGTTGGGTATTCAGGTTGATATTCGGACGAGTGACTTTGCTTTACATCAGAAACGTATGGACGAATACGACTTCGATATGACTACCATTCGCTTCCCTGACTCACAAAATCCTGGTAATGAATTGTGGGATCGCTTTGGTAGTCAGGCCGCAAAAGAAAAAGGTTCTGATAATGTCATTGGGGTTCAATCTCCCGTAGTGGATGCTTTAGTGGATGCGGTTGTCAAAGCCCAGACTCGGGATGAGCTACGTGCAGCTACTAGAGCTTTAGACCGCGTTCTTTGGAATAGTTATTACGTGATTCCGCAGTGGTACAACCCCACGCACCGAATCGCGTATCGTAAAGAGATGCGCTATCCAGAACCTCCTTTGTATTACACCGCTGAATCTTGGATTCTTCTCAACTGGTGGAAAGAAGGTGCACGCTAATGCAGGGTCAAATGTGGTCTTATATTTTCAAGCGCATGCTCTTGATGATTCCTACTTTGTTGGGGGTGCTAACTCTGACATTTGCGGTGGTGCAGTTTGTCCCGGGCGGTCCAGTCGAGCAGTTGATGTTGGAGTTAAAAGGGAAGGGTGATGCTGCAGTTAGCGGGGCAGAGTCTTCTGGTGGTGGCAGCAACTATCGTGGTCGCCAAGGTGTGGATGCTGAGCGCCTGGCTGAGGTCAAGGCTTTATATGGTTTTGATAAACCTCCGCTTGAGCGCTATTTCATGATGCTCAAGCGCTTTGCCCAATTTGATTTAGGTGAGAGTTACTACCAGCACCAAAGTGTTTGGCAGTTGGTGGTTTCTAAATTACCAGTGTCGATCAGCATTGGTTTGTGGACCTTCTTTCTCACGTACTTGGTGTCGATACCTCTGGGTATCGCTAAGGCAGTGAGGGATGGCTCGCGTTTTGATGCGATTACCAGCACGATGATTTTGGTGGGTTACGCAATCCCAGGTTTTGTATTGGGAGTCCTACTTCTTGTCATCTTTGGTGGCGGTAGTTTCTTGCAAATCTTCCCTCTGCGCGGTCTGACTTCAGATAACTGGGGTGATTTGAGTGTGATGGGTAAGGTAATGGATTATTTGTGGCATTTGGTATTACCAATTACCGCTTCAGTTTTGGGAAGCTTTGCAGTGATGACGATGCTGACAAAAAACTCTTTTTTAGAAGAAATCCGGAAGCAGTACGTTCTGACTGCCCGAGCTAAAGGCCTCACCGAGAAGCAAGTTCTTTGGAAGCACGTGTTCCGTAACGCGCTCCTTCCCTTAGTAACAGGTTTTCCAGCGGCATTTATAGGCGCTTTCTTTACTGGCTCATTGTTGATTGAGACCTTATTTTCTTTGGACGGACTGGGTTTACTGTCTTACGAATCAGTGATGCGCCGCGATTACCCAGTTGTTTTTGGAACGCTGTATCTCTTCACGCTGATTGGCTTATTTACCAAGTTGATTTCTGATCTTTGCTATGTCTATATTGATCCGCGCATTCAGTTTGGCGCGGGGGGTGGATCATGAGTCGCTGGCATCGTTTTAAAAACAGTCGTATGGGTTATGCCAGTCTCTGGATCTTCATGGTCTTGTTTGGGTTATCGATGTGCGCTGAGTTGATTGCTAATGACAAACCTTTGGTGGTGCGCTATGAAGGAAAGTTTTATTTCCCAATCATGAAGTCCCAACCAGAAAGGGTATTTGGAGGTGACTTTGCCACGCCAACCGATTTTTTAGATCCAGATATTCGCCGCAATATTACGACTAATGGCAATTGGGCAATATATCCACCCATTCCATACAGCTATGAGACGCTCAATTACTTTTCAAAAGAACCCAATCCAGCGTCTCCCTCTTTTGATAACTGGCTAGGAACAGATGATCGTGGGCGCGATGTCTTGTCACGTTTAATTTATGGCTTTCGCCTGTCGATTTTGTTTGGTTTAGCGTTAACGATTGTAGGGGTTAGTGTGGGCATCATCACTGGCTCTTTGATGGGTTTCTTTGGCGGTAAGTTTGATCTAGTTTCTCAGCGCTTGATTGAGATTTGGTCAGCGATGCCAGAGTTATATCTACTGATCATCTTTGCCTCTATCTTTAACCCGAGCATTTGGCTCTTAATTATTTTGTTAGCAGCTTTTGGTTGGATGGGTCTATCTGATTACGTGCGCGCAGAGTTTTTCCGTAACCGTGCATTGGAGTACGTTCGCGCAGCTAGGGCGTTGGGCTTAACGAATCTGCAAATCATGCGTCGTCATATCCTGCCCAATAGCTTGACGCCAGTAATTACTTTTTTACCTTTCAGAATGAGTGCGGCGATTTTGTCCCTCACGAGTTTGGATTTCTTGGGTCTTGGCGTACCGCCGGGAACGCCGAGTCTTGGCGAGCTGCTATCTCAAGGGAAAAGTAATCTTGATGCGTGGTGGATTTCACTGTCAACCTTTGTGGTCTTGGTAGCCACCTTACTTTTACTCACTTTTATGGGTGAGGCCTTACGAGACGCGTTTGATTCTCGCAAGTCGGGCGCCATGAGCGGAGGGCGCTCATGAGTACACATCAACACTCAAATCAATTGGCAACCCCATTACTGCGTTATGAGGATTTCTCAATTTCTTTTGGATCAGGTCGGCGCGAGAAATTTGCTGTTAGCCGCCTTGATCTAGAAATTGCGGTGGGTGAGCGAGTAGCCTTAGTTGGAGAGTCTGGCTCAGGCAAGACCTTGACTGCGTTAGCACCTCTGCGCCTTGAGCCAGAGGGTGCGAAAACGTCAGGTCGCATTTTGTGGAGTGGTAAGCACGCGGATGCCGGTAAACCACCTGTCAATTTGCTGGATTTGCCAATACAAGGTATCCGCGAGATTCGTGGTCGAGAGATTGCAATGGTGTTTCAGGAGCCTATGACTGCGCTCAATCCTTTGTTTACTATCGGCAATCAAATCGTTGAGGCGGTGCAGATATATCAACCGTTAATCTCTAAAGCGGATTGCATGTCTGCAGCAATTGACTTGCTCAAGAAAACTGGTATTCCAGAGCCGGAGAAACGTTTCCACTCTTATCCACACCAGCTTTCTGGCGGACAGCGTCAGCGAGCCATGATTGCAATGGCACTGGCTTGCAAGCCGCGACTCCTGATCGCTGATGAACCAACCACTGCGTTAGATGTGAGTTTGCGTTTACAGATTTTGGATTTACTAAAAGAGTTGCAGGAAGAATCCAAAGATGATGGCGGCATGGCTATTTTGCTCATCACCCATGATCTCAATTTAGTAAAGCATTTTGCTCACCGCGTTGCCGTATTAAATCAAGGCAATCTGATGGAGGTGGGGTCAACTCAGCAAGTTTTTAATCACCCCGAGAATGCTTATACAAAAGCTCTGGTCAATAGCGCTCCTGTGCGTGATCTAGCCCCAGTGATGCCTTTAGCACCAGTGCTGTTGAAGGCGGAAGACCTGTCAGTCTCTTATCCGGGTACGGAGTCTGCTGCTTGGTTCAAGAAGCCTGCACGCCATCAGGTATTGCGCAAGGTCAGCTTTGAGCTAAAGCAGGGCCAGACAATCGGCGTAATCGGTGAGTCCGGCTCTGGTAAGACCACCTTAGGTATGGCGATCTTAGGCTTATTAGGAGACTCTGCGGCTGAGATTGCGGGCACAGTAGATGTGCTTGGTCATGATTGGCAAAAGTTAAAGCCAGTGGAGCGTCGCGCCATGCGCTCTAGTTTGCAGGTGATTTTTCAGGATCCATTTGGCTCTCTTTCGCCGCGGATGACTGTGATGCAAATTGTTTCAGAGGGTTTGGATGTGCACTTTCCAAAATTATCTAGCGCAGAGCGTGAGTCTCGCGTCTTGGATATTTTGCGAGAAGTCGGCATAGATCGTTCAGCGCTCACGCGTTACCCCCACGAGTTTTCTGGCGGGCAGAGGCAGCGTATCGCAATTGCCCGCGCTTTGATTTTGAAGCCACAGATCTTGGTGTTAGATGAGCCTACCTCAGCCTTAGATGTATCGATTCAAAAACAAGTACTCGCTTTGTTGACCGAGCTTCAGAAAAAATACAACTTGGCCTACCTGATGATTAGTCATGATTTGGCGGTCATTCGAGCGATGTCACATGAGGTGATGGTGCTCAAAGCTGGAAGAATGGTGGAGTTTGGGGATACTGAGACTCTGATTAAGCACCCTCGTCAGGTGTATACCAAAGAGCTTTTTGCTGCCGCTGAGTTGACTTAAGGTCTTGCAAAAATAGGCATCAGAAGGCGCTAAATTGGTGCATTGATGCTCTATAACGGTAAATATCCCATTGAAAACAATGGGTTAGCCCAAGGGCTAGCACTTGGTGAAATGGGCCTTCTTTGTTAGAATGGAATGATGTCCTTTCAAAAAGACCTGTTGCCAGCCTTAGTTAAGCAAACGCCGATGGCCTTGCTTATCGCGTTTGTGCTTGCCGCTCATCCAGTAATGGCGGTGGATTCCACTCCTGACGCTGTCAAAGAGGCATCGATCGAAGTGGTTAAAGAGGCCCCCAAAGAAAGCATGTTTCAGGCTGGTAAGTCTTACTTTGCTCGCGTATCTGATCGCTTGGCAGATTCTGTAACTGGTAAATCAGACGAATTAATTAACCGTGCCATGGAAGTTATTGGCGTGCGTTATCGCTGGGACGCAGAATTGCCCCAATCCGGTTTGGATGGCAGTAGTTTTGTGGGTTATGTCTTCAAGGACAAATTGGGTTTTTTATTGCCGCGTAAATCGACTCAAATGAGTCGTGTTGGCAAGCCTATCACTCGTGAAGAATTACAGCCCGGTGATTTAGTGTTCTTCAACACGATGCGTTTAACTTTCTCTCATGTCGGCATTTATGTTGGCGACAATAAATTTATTCACTCTCCATCTAAGGGCACCAGTGTCCGCGTAGATGATCTTGGTAGTCTCTATTGGGATAAGCGCTTTGATGGCGCCCGTCGTTTAGATGGCAGTGATAACTTGGGCGACTCAGAGCGTCAAGAGTTGTTGAATGAAGTGAATAAACTCAAACGCAAATCTCGTAGCCTCTAGTTTTTTGCTTTAGAAGCTAGCTGCAAGACCAATAGAAGTACCTCGGACGTTCTGCCCAAATTGATATCGAAACACCAATCTCACCCTGCTGAAAATGGGGTCTGATGCACTTCGATCAATCTCCACACCAGTACCTACGGAGGAGAGGGAATCAAATCCCAGGGCGCCACGCAGTTGACCAAGAAACTCGGTATGCGCCACTTCAAATACAGCGCGCAATGGTCTCTCTAGTACTGTTAGTGGAGTCGGGTATCTGGCTCTAGCCCACAGGCCTACACTTTTAGAATCTGCAGAACCTTGAACGGCGGCAGAGGTATCAAAGGTATTGATGGCGATATTGGTGTAGCGCAACTCAACATCGTATTCACGCTCGGGTTTGTAGTCCTCGTAATCGAGCATCAATGAGCCGCCAGCGCCATAGGCATTCATGCGACCTTTGTTTAGAAACTGCAAATCTGTGCCGGTGTTATTTTGAATATAGCGACCTGCAATTGAAAGATCACTCTCTACGTGACCAAGCATGATGTTGGCAATCGGACGAATACGTAAGTTATCTGTTAGCGGGAAGTCCCAGCCAATGCCGCCTGTGCCCGTAATGCCATTCCAATGTACGGGCACTGTGACACCAGTGCTACCAATGCCATCAGTAAATGTTGGGTTATAGCGATTAATAGCAATTGTGCCCTCGAGGTAGAGTGGGAAGTTGGCGCTAACGCGATCGCCACCCCCAAGAGAAATCATCTGTAAATTTGGGTTGTCCCCACCTTTATCGGTGATTGAGAGAGACCCAGTAGTGACATCGGGAGTGAGTGAGTAACCCGTGATAGTCATGAACGCATCGGTGCGTTTCTTGAGGAAATTATTCGCTGTCGCAGAGTATTGGCTGGTCTGCGCATAAGCTTGTTGCGCCAGCATCGAAAGTGCCAGGGCGATCAAGACCTTAAGAAGGGCTGGGAAGGATTTCATAAATAAGTTGCACCGAATCCTAAATCAATTACCCTTGCTTGAGAAGTTAGCCCTAGGGCTAGCCTCGAAGTTTTTCTTTCAGCGCTGCCATCTGCTCTTGGGCCGCCACTTCACCAGCTAGGATCGCCGCATTTCTAGATTTGAAGTCACCGCCACTCATTTGCTTGAGATGGGGGGTAATCACGATATCCGCACTCTTGAGCTCGTACTGATTAATGCTTCGCTGCATGATGGATATAGTCTGTTGCATTACACCAAAGGTTCCACTGGCATCTTGATGCACGGGCTCTGAGGAGATGTTGACTGCAATAACAAGCGTTGCGCCCATCTGCCTTGCATAGCTTGCTGGGACAGGGGCGACTAAGCCACCATCGACATATTCTTTACCGCTAATGACGGCCGGCTGAAAGACGCCCGGGACGCTACATGAAGCGCGCACTGCCAGACCGGTATTGCCAGATCGAAACAAAACCCCCTTACCCGATTGCAATTCTGTTGCCACAATTCCCAAGGGGATGCGCATTTGTTCAATGGATTTATTTTGCACTTCACGATTGATCATGTTTTGAAGTGCATCGCCCTTAATTAGGCCACCAAATTTTCCAGCGAAAGGGAGTCCCCAGTCGGCAATGGTTGCTTCATCGAGATTGAGGGCGAGTCGGTTCAGGTCATTGCCGGTTGCACCAGAGGCAAGCAATGCAGCAATGACGCTGCCAGCACTACTGCCCACCACAATATCCGGCCGAATGCCCTGGGCTTCTAAGGCCTTAATGACGCCTACATGGGCAAAACCTCGGGCAGCACCTGCCCCTAAGGCAAGGCCAATGACGGGCTTGCGACTGCTGATTAAGCTGCATCCAATCAGGCTAGAGCCCCCAATAAGAGACCCCAAACCAAGACCTAGGCTCAAAAAACGGCGTCTTGTATCGATTGTGGAGGGCAAAAGCGGGGTTTGGGCTGTAATCTCATGCATATGGCTATTGTATTGAGCCTCCCTTATAATGGCCAAACAGTAAGCGAAAAGACTTCGTTTCAGCGCGGGTAACCCTCCTATATAGATTTCTGGAGTTGAATTGCCCGTAGTAGCTAAAGAACACCACCAACCCATTACTGAAATACATTTTTTATAGCCTCATCAGGTCATTACCTGGTAGCCCGAATTTTATGGATGATCACAATAAACGCGTAATTGAAGCAGCCCTCTTGTGCGCGCAAGAACCACTGACAGTTGCTGATCTGACGCGATTATTTGCTGAAGACATCGCCCCTGGCGAGATTGATGATGCTCTATTAGAGCTTCAAAAAGCCTGGGAAGATAAAGGCATGGAGTTGGTGCATATTGCAACTGGCTGGCGTTTTCAGAGTCGTTTGGCGATGCGTGAATACCTCGATCGCTTGACTCCAGAAAAACCACCGAAGTATTCTCGTGCGGTGATGGAAACCTTGGCGATCATTGCCTATCGTCAGCCGGTTACCCGTGGCGAGATCGAAGAGATTCGTGGCGTTGCTGTGAGTAGCAACGTGATGAAGCAGTTAGAAGATCGTGGTTGGGTTGAGGTTATCGGTCATAAAGAGACCGTTGGTCGGCCAGGTTTATATGCCACCACCAAACAATTTCTAGATGACTTGAGCCTTACGAATTTACAGAGCTTGCCAATGCTGGAAGATGCTGCGCCAATGGCTGCAGCAGAGCAGTTAGGGCAGGCGGTAATGGAGTTTGATCCAAGTGCCACTGTTGAAACAGTTATCGAGTTGGATGAAAACGGTCAACCCATCATTCAGTCAACAGGTGAAGAGCTGCTCAATGAAGAATTCATCAGCGAAGATGTTGTTATTGAGATCGACGAAGTTGTTGTAGTAGAGGCTGCTGATGACGAAATCAATGAAGAGATAAGTGAAGCAGTAGAAGAAGTTACCCCAGAGTCTGAAGATAAATCAGCCGAACAAAAATAATTATTAATGACAAGTCATAACGAAAACGATTCATCCCCGATTAAACCTACATCGGATAATTCCTCTGGCTCTGAGTCTGCATCCAGTCATGCAGATGGCGCGAAAGGCGAAGGGCGTGAAGGCGGTCAACGCCGTCCACGCCGTCAGGGCGCTGGTGCTAGCAAGCATCCTTTTAATAAGAAACGTCCATTCAATAAGGATCGGCCTCGTCGCGAGGGTGGTGAGTCTAGTGGCTCACGCGAAGGTGGCAATAATCAAGCAACTAAGATTGCGCCGAATCCAGCTGAGAGCGAGGCTTTATTCGCATCGGTGGTTTCTGGAGAATTCGATGCTGCCTTAGACGCGCCTGAAGCAATGGAAGTTAAAAATCCTGACGGCCTGAATGAGAGTGAGATTTCTCATCAAACTGGTGCCGAGCGTCGCGCACAACGCGTGCGTCATGACGATGATGCGGACATGCCTAGCGACGATGAGATGAGTAGTTTGCAATTTGCAAATATTGATGATTTGCCGCTCAGCTTGCGTGATGAAGTTTGGTCCGATCTAGATGGTTTGGACGACGATGCTGACGACGAAGATACGGTGAAGTTGCACAAGGTGTTAGCTGATGTTGGCATGGGTTCACGTCGCGACATGGAGGACTTGATTATCCAGGGGCGCGTTTCTGTGAATGGTCTGCCAGCACATATTGGCCAACGCATTGGACCGACTGATCAGGTGCGCATTAACGGCAAGCAAGTTCATCGCAAGATTCAGACTAAGCCGCCACGCGTAATCATGTATCACAAGCCTGCAGGCGAAATCGTGAGTCAGTCTGATCCAGAGGGTCGTCCAACGGTATTTGATCGTTTGCCAAAACCACGCCAAGGGCGCTGGATTGCGGTAGGACGTTTGGACTTCAACACTGAAGGTCTATTGTTATTCACCACTTCTGGCGAGTTAGCGAACCGCTTAATGCATCCCCGTTACGGCGTCGAGCGTGAATACGCTGTTCGTATTCTGGGTGAGCTGAGCCAGGAAAATACCGCTCTACTAAAGAGTGGTATTACCTTGGATGATGGCCAAGCCAAATTCTTGCGTCTCTCCATGGGTGGCGGTGACGGCGCAAACCGTTGGTACCACGTTGCCTTGACTGAGGGCCGTAACCGCGAGGTTCGCCGCATGTTTGAGGCAGTTGGCCATACTGTTTCTCGCTTGCTCCGTACGCGTTATGGCATGTTTTTGCTCCCTCCACGCTTGAGGCGGGGTAAATGGGAGGAGATTGAGGCCGGCGGCATCTATAACTTGATGAAGTCTGTGGGCTTAAAAATGCCACAGCCGCAAGATAAGGGTCGCAATCCGAATGCACAGGGTCGCGATCGTAATCCTGCTTCTGGTGGGGATTTTCAGCCTGATCCAATGCAAACCTCGGTTTCTTATTGGGGCTCTCGTGATGCTTTGACTCAGGCCAGTGGCCATGGAGCGCTAACGCATCAGAGTAGGGCTGGCAAACCTGGTGGCGGTGGTTCGAGCGAAGGTCGAGGGCCTTTCCGTGGCCGCACCCAGGGTGGTCGTCCTGGCGCAGGTGGTCAGGGTGGTCAAGGCGGAGGCCAAGGAGGCCAGGGTCAAAACCGCAATAAAGGTAAGAAAGTCCATCACGGGCAGTCCGCTTTTGTGACGGCAAGCCCTCAAAATCCTGGAAACGGCCCTAAAAGAGGCGCACCAAAAGGGCGCAAACCTTTCAATAAAGGCCCTAGAAAACCCCGAAATCCAAGCGAAAGCTTCTGATTTTGATGGGTTTTCCTCTAAATCGGCTATAATTTTGGTCTTACAGCAGTTCGCTGCTGTTTTAAGTGGTTACCGACTGATGTTGCGATCAACGTAAGTCGGCCTGTTCTGAATTTCGAGAATATGGGCTTTGAAGCCCATTTTTTTTTGCCGTTTTAGATTGAAGGGTTGTCGTGAAAGATCAGCGGATTATTTCTGCAGAGGTAGAAAACCTTGGTTACGCGCTAGTAGATATCGAGCGTGAAGCCGGCGGTTTGCTGCGTGTCACGATTGAAAACCCCGATTATGAGCGCCTGATTAATGTCCAGGATTGCGAAAAGGTAAGTCACCAACTGAGTTACACCTTACCAGTTGAAAACATTCCTTTTGAGCGTCTAG
Source organism: Burkholderiaceae bacterium (assembly GCA_947448625.1). Classification (GTDB taxonomy): domain Bacteria; phylum Pseudomonadota; class Gammaproteobacteria; order Burkholderiales; family Burkholderiaceae; genus Polynucleobacter. Next base: position 125,496 of record CANFOT010000003.1, read on the forward strand.
AGATTTCCTCTCCTGGTCTAGATCGCCCTGTTAAATCAGCGGCTGATTACGAGCGTTTTGCTGGAATGGAAGTGGATTTGAAGTTGCGTGTTGCCGTTGGCGATCGCAAGAAGTTTCGTGGTGTGTTGCAAGGTTTGCTGAGCGGTGAGTTGGATTCGCCTGACGCGAAATTTGGTTTGTTGTTTGAAGGTGCCGATGGCACCGAGTCTCAATTGGAGTTTTCTTTAGCCGAGGTCGATAAGACTCGGTTGGTCCCTGTTATTGATTTCAAAGGAAGAAAGTCATGAGCCGAGAAGTTCTCATGTTGGCAGACGCCTTAGCGCGTGAAAAGAACGTAGATCAAGCGATTGTGTTTGAGGCGCTA
>CANFOT010000004.1 GCA_947448625.1 Burkholderiaceae bacterium
GTCAGGTAGTAGTGTCCGTAATGAGTTTGTTATACAAGCATTACTGCAAGAAGTAATCGTTTGAAATTATCAAGTTGTTTTTTAAAAGGGAGTTCAATATGAAATGTAACGTCGGTGGTATCGATCGTATTTTAAGAATCTCAGTAGGTATTGTCTTGGTAGCGCTCGCGGCGAACGGTATCGTAGGCTGGTGGGGTTGGCTCGGCATAATCCCTTTAGCGACTGGTATTTTCCGTTTCTGCCCAGCGTATCCACTGTTGGGAGTGAATTCTTGCGGAACTTCATGCGGCAAAGATTCTTGTTGTAAGTAAGTCTTCTGAAGTTTGACTAAGGCGTATTGAGGGATAAGCGCTCAATACGCCTTATTTTTATTTAGGGCACTAGCGTTTTTTGCATAAACGCCGTGGAGCAAAAAGATGCCAAAAAAGGTGAGGCCGATAATCCAATGTGTTGCGATAACTGTTTCTCGAATTTCTTCGGGCCCATAGTAAAGCAAGGCGCCCGAGATTAACAAGGCGCTTAAAAAAGCCAACTGGCTTAGGCCACTTAATAGCTTCCTCTTAGACTTTAGTCCCGCTTTGAGGTGAAATGGTAAGACTGAGCCTAGAGCCATCGTCGCAAACATTGCAGCGATTCCATGCCACACCAAAATCGAGTGAGCGCCCAATACAGCGCGTTCAATCTGGAATTCATGACCAAGTAAGTACGCTGTGCCGCTGAGGGAGCAACTTAATAGGCCAATGAGGACAAAATATCTTTGCCATGACGGCATTTTTCCTAAGCGACTGGTATTTTTCATGCTGTTAGGGTGTTTGGAATTTTGATGGCTTGAGCAGAAAAATATTTCAAGCAGGGGTGTTCAATGTTCTCAGAAATGCTAGCTACCTTTGTTAAGGCATCTGCATATACGCATTGATTTGCCATGACTGAGTAAGACTCTGCAAACTCAACGTGAGCTTGATTGATGGGATTGATCATGAAGCTTTTTGAACCAGCGTCTCTTTTCGAAAAATAGAGACTACTAGTGGCGATTGCTCCAGCCTTTATGCTGCCAATCAGAATGAGTTCATGAGGCCTAGCTGGATTGCGGATGTGAATATCCTGAGTATGGTCGCCAAATACGCGCATATCCCCACCAGCATTAACGGAGGCAGATGCGATATTGTGAGCCTGCAGAATCTCAACCGCCTTATCCACCGCATACCCCTTGGCAATGCCACCAAGATCAAGGCAGAGTGGTAAACGCGATCGAACTAGGGTGGGCTCAATAAACAGGAGATCTTCAATGCCTCCAAAAGAACTGGCATTGAGTTGGAAGTGTTTTGGAAGGAGCTTAGCTTCTACTAAGCGATGCCCAATCCCACAATTAAATATCCCTTGTGACTCTCTGTGGATCTCTTTCGATATCTGTAGGACTTCCGCAGTCCAAGCGTCAATTCTGAGGGGCTTTAGATGCGCGGAGGTATTGATTTTGGTAAGTTCACTTTCTGGGTTATGAAAACCCATTAAAGATTGAACTTGCTCAATAGCCGTAAAAGCCTCTCTGAGTGCCACGGAGGAATGTGATTCATCTTTTATCGCAATTTCTACGAAGGTACCTAAGAGGGGCTTGCAACGAATCATTTTGCTTTAAGTGTTTGAGCTTGATTTTTGAGGGCAATGTCATAAAGGACTGCAACACGCTTCACCCCGTCTGTGAGATGTTTACAGGAGAGCGTGGCCCCACCAATATTCTGAATATCTTGATTGAGCTTAATTGGATCCGCCGCCGTTTTTCCAATGAATTGCTTGCGCCACTGAGCCTCCGCTACTTCGTAACCGTATGACTCAACATAATCTAATATCTCAATTCCGAGTACTGCCCCAGTGGGGCTAAGTGCCACTGCATAGGTAATCATTTCATGTTTACCAACTACCTCATCTACGATGAACCAGCCACCATCAGCAGTCTTCCAAATTCGATCTCCTTGAAAGGGATGGCGAACACTTGAAGCGGCGCGCATTTTGTCCTGTAGCTCATCCGTAATGATGATGGGGTTCTTGGTTAGCGACTTGTTGGGGATGAGTATTTTTTGCGCTTGCTCCACGGATACATAAATCTTGGCATGGGCCACGATCGGTGCAGTTACAGCAGCTAAGCCGATGATGAGTAGGGGGTTAGGCTTCCAGTACATGATTTTTATTCTTTTTTTAGTTAAGAGGGAAACCCACTTTGACAATGAATTCATTTACGGAGTGGCTATCCCAGACGCGAGCATTAGAGCATTCAGCGGTACCGTCCCCCATGCAAGTATTTCCTTTTAACTGGTAGCGCCATGCACCGGTAACCCACCAATCTTTTTCTGCGTAATGTAAGTTAGGGCCAACAAAGGTAGCCTTTTGCACCTGATTTTGTAAGTTATAGCTAGAGTAGTCGTTATGAAAACGAGCCTCAACGCCACCAGACCACTTGGGCGCGAATCGGTAACTAGCCCCAACAAGAAAGTCGAGCATAGATTCTGGGACATTACCGTTACCAACAAACTTCAATTGTTCGTTTGCGACAACTACGTTTCCGGCCAACACCAATTTGTCATCGATAAAGTTTGACTGAAGCAATAACCTTGCCTCTATCTCATTCTTATTCTTCCCAATGGTTGGTTCCAAATAGACTCCCACACCAACTGGTGAGGTAACAGGATTGGTAATTCGATAAATTGCCTCCAGTGACCCACCTTCAACTCCACCTTTTCTGTAGGGTGAGGCTGGGTTGTGTGATTCTGGGACGGGTTGCCCGCCTGTACATGTAGGGCTGTCACCGCATGCTTCTGGATTAGTGTAGTTTTGGTTTGCATTGACGTAATAGGCATTGAGATAGCCAGCGAGCTGAAAATCGTTGGTGACGCCATACTCCAATTCAGAGCGTGAGAACCAAGCGTTGTATGACCCTGCAGCTTGTTGCTTGTTGAGTTGTAGGCGCTGCTCAAACTCCAATTTTCCTTTTGGCTGGAGATCTAGGGTGTAGATCCAACCAAACGCACCTTCTCCCGCGTTGGCAAAGGAGAAATGCAAGGCTGTGGCCAGTAAGGCGGCAAATAGGGCTATTCGTTTGATAGTCAGTTTCATGATGATCAGAGGTTGGTGGGTAAAAGTAATTGATAATCATTCGCAATATACAGCAAATGAGAATAGTTATCAATTGAGGAAATAACCACACCATGCTTGGTGTTGAGATTTACTCTGCAGATCAACTGAGCCTGTAAGATCCATAGCCATGGATTCCGAAGCCCTTGAGAAACTTGTCACCATGAAAATGCCTTTTGGCAAACATGCGGGTCGTGCCCTTGCCGACTTACCAGGCAATTATTTAGCGTGGTTTGCTCGTGAAGGATTTCCCAAGAGTGAGCTTGGTCAGTTACTAGAGTTAATGCATACCCTCGATCACAATGGTTTACGGGGATTATTGGCGCCGATCCAGCGGGCCCATGGGATTCCTACTCGCACGCGCGAGTTTTAGTGATTACTTAGAGCGCACTATCGCTATCACGCGATTTCGCTCGTAACTCACGTTGGGTGAAGCTGGCGGACTACTTTGGGAGAGGGTCGGCTGTATAAGCCCTTGCGCCCCAATCTCTTGCGCTAGCTTTTGGGCCAATTCAAGATTACGGTCATATTGAATCTGCACGCTAGCAACCTTTCCTGCTTTGATGCTGGCAATCACCGCCGCCACTTTTTCGGAAGAGTACTGATCGAAGAAGACGGGGTACCAAGCGCCTATTGCTTGCTTAGCCTCAGCCATAGCTTTGGTGGGCTGAGCATTGAATTTGTCATCACCACTATCTATAGGGAGATGAAAGTCGATACCTGTTTTCTGAACGAGCTCTGAGTACGGTATGGGTGGACTCATTTGGGCTTCATCAGTGTTCTCAACCCAGTAAGCCCACGCCAATCTTTTGCTTGGGTCATAAACTAGCTTATATAGATGGCTTGGGATCGTGACTTTGCTTTTACCAATACTGCCAGCATGGCCAACGGATCCAGTAAACACGTAAATATCACCTTGGGCGCGCTTGACATACATCCTAGTTGGTTCTTCAACGCGTTTTGCCCAGATGCCCTGGTTGTTTTGTCTTGCTTGCGGCATCATATTTGCTAGGGAGAACGACTGCGCCATCCCCCTCTCCTGCGTCATGTCACCAGCAGGGACGTTGTGTCCGCGGTCATACCCGCTGCCTCGATAGTCAGTTAGTAGGGCGCGCTCATGAAAAGGAAGTCTAGCTTCTTCATAAAACTGGTTTGTACGACGAGGATGAGGTGCTTTCAGTTGAGTGGCATTGAGCTTCTCAACGGTATAAATAGGCCTTTTGTCGCTAGGTGAGTAGTAGATCGCGAAATCGTCAAAACACAGGTCTCGCCCTGCTTGAGTTGTACTGGGGATGCTCTGTGTGGGGAAAAGATCTTTACATTGATCAAAGAGTGCAGAGGCACTCAGTGGTAGCCAGAGGGCAATTAAGAGAGGGAGTTTGGCTAACCATTGCATTACTTGTCAGTGTAATGAGTGCCATCAGGAAGAGAGGAATTTTCCTCTTGTTCGGTAATCAAGTTAGCTATAGAGCTAGTATTTATCAGGACTTTTGAACATCTTGGTTATTTGTTTTCTTGAATTGCAAAGCCCTATCACCAAGGCAAATTCAACTTGAGGCAATCGGCTCAGAACACTAGCTGTAGAAAAAGAAGTCCTGATCAATACTAGATGTATGGGTCTCAGCCTGCTTTTAAGGTTCAAAAATAGTAAATAAGTCGGATTTTGAAGGCTTTTTTATTATATGAAATAAGTCCTCACTAACTTCCTTAAGTTATTGAAATTAAAGGATTAAATATAAATATTAGGGGAGTCCCTAAGGATCATCCCTATTTCAATACCTATAAGTTATAGAAATTGCATTCTTTATTCTTGACTTGATATAAGAACCTTCTTAGGATGACTCATGTTTTTTACTTATTGCATTGCAACATAAATCAGAAGTTTGATTCATGGGGTACTGCAAGACCATGAATGATTAAATGCTTTTCTACCAATTCGAGTGACTTACAACTAGCGCAGCCAGCAAGGGCAAGCGCGAAAGAGTTGTTGGTTCACGCTTTCTCACCTGTGTATCGGGTGATGAATGGTTTGTTGATTGTGACTGTCTTCATGATCGTAGGTCTTTGGCTCTCTGGTAATGGAACCCAGGCAGGCGCCTTTGACTTAGCCCGCATATTAGTGCCCGATGAAGCTCGCCAAATGGTTTGGCAGAACGGCTTTGGAACACTCGATCAGTATCAAGCTGAAGCTCCAAAGGCTGTAGCTGATAAAGAGTTTGCTAATGTGATTTATGGAAAAGGCTCATTAGCGCCTAATCGTGGCTTGATGAGTGCTAGACAGCAGACGGTTGCTCTTTTGGTGCCGGCGGTTGCTCAGGCTCAAGTAAAGCCGATCTCGCATCTATCAGATCGGATCCCTGCCTCAAAGATAGATCCGCAGGCCTTGGATTCAAAGTTAATGGTGCCAATCCAAAATCAACGCGCTGTTGCTGATTTCTTTGAGAAGAAGTACAAGCTTGATCGCGCCAAGATTGAGGAATATGTCTCCAATACCGTATTAATTGCAAAAGAGGTCAATATTGATCCTGTCTTGTTGCTGGCGGTGATTTCGGTTGAGTCTAATTTCAATCCGCTGACAAAGAGTCAGGCTGGGGCGGAAGGCTTGATGCAGGTGATGACCTCAATTCATCAAGATAAGTACGCTTTGTATGGCGGGGCTACGGATGCAGTTAAGCCTGAAGTCAACATTCGGGTGGGCGCATATATTTTGAAGTACCTGATTGCCACTAGCGGCTCATTGCGCAATGGCTTGAAATATTATGTTGGCGCTGCAAATGCCGAGAATGATGGCGGCTACGCCGATAAGGTGATGGCAGAAAGAAATCGCTTGATTGGTTTATGCCAGCCAGCAATACAAAATAAATTAACGCTGAACGGCAAAGATTTGCGTTCGTAATTTACGGTAGTGCTCTGGTAAAAATAAAGGCCACTCATTGAGTGGCCTTATTGCTTTTAATGCCTGGTGCGCAAGGGTATTAATTTACTCCGTGTAGTTCCACGTCAAATACCAATGTGGCATTTGGTGGAATGACGCCGCCAGCACCGCGTGCACCATAACCCATCTCCGAAGGAATGATGAGGGTGCGCTTGCCACCAATCTTCATGCCCTGTACACCCTGATCCCAACCTTTGATCACATGTCCAGCGCCCAAGGGAAAGCTAAATAGTTGACCGCGATCTAGGGAGCTATCAAACTTCTGACCCTTATTCTCAGGTGCCTTCTCATCAAATAACCAGCCGGTGTAATGGACATCTACATGATTTCCGGCAGTCGCTTCTTTGCCATCACCAACAACGGTATCTATTTTTTTAAGTTCGCTCACGTTTATTTTCCTCTTTGGCTGAAATTGAGGGGCTAGTATATTCTGAGCCTAATCTTTTTGTTCGAGCAAACTATCATGACAAACTTTTGGCCCCATTCTGCTTATAAAACCCTTGTGGTGGGTTCGGACAATCAATTGCTGGTAACAGATCATTTTCTGCGAACCTATTTATTGCGCCCAGAGTTAAACCTGGTTCCCGAATCTTGTGATGCTGAGCGCGCTTTGCATCAGCGCTTAAGTGACAATCCTCGCTCAGTGATTTCTGAGCAAGAAATTGCTGCCATGGCAGACCCGGATATTCAGGTGAACTATCAAGTTTGGCTGCGTTATCGAAGCAAGCTATTGGCTGCCAGTTCTTTAGAAAACTTTTATATGGGTTTATTTAAGGGTGACGGCGTAGATGTACCGCCATTATTTATTGCGCAGCTGGCACAAATATTTATCAGGCATATCTTGGGTGAGGATTGCCATCCTCTAGATGCGCGCATGGGTGAGCTTTTCTTTCGAACCCAAAAGATCACCGTGCTGGAGGATAGCGTTGTGATGGGCGCAGATGATGAGGTGGTTTCTCGTAATGCGCAAGCTGGTGAGACTGGCAACATTATGGATCTACTCAAAGGTAATTCGATGTCTATGCGCTCCATCGATTTAGATGTCTTGCATGAAGAAAATGCTGATCTATATTGGGATAAAGATGAGAGTCATGACTTTGCAGTCCAGCTGAACTTTGGCCAGCCACCGATCAATCATTTTTGTCGCGTCCTTGAGAAATGGGTGCAGCACTTTCTAGGTGCTCAGGTACGCATTACCCCCATGCAACAAATCAACGACCCTAAATGGTCTTGGCATGTTGGCCTTGATGCTGCTGCAACCGATATCTTGAATAAGCTTTACAACAAAGAGCCGGTGGATGCTGATGAGCTTGAAAAGGTGATCTGTTTATTCCGCTTAGATTTTATTGATGAAGCTGCCGTGACCCAAGCTCAAGCTGGAAAGCCGGTATATATGGCTATTGCCATGAATGATGAAAAGCAGTTAAAGCTGAAGCCACAAAACCTATTATTCAATTTACCCTTGGCTAAAGTTTCTTAAGCGGTAGGGGTAACGCCAGATTTCCTACGATTGACGCCTAGCCAAATCAAGGCTCCCGCTGTGACGGCAACGGGAAGTAGGGATCCTAGGTTCAGAATATTCCACCCCTGTGAGGTGATCAGCGCTCCAGATCCAAATGAAGTGAAGGCCATGGTGCCAAAGACGAAGAAGTTAATGGCCGCCTGAGCTTTATCGCGCTCTTCAGGTCGGTAGGCGGTCATCGCTAGAGATGTTGAGCCAGTAAATAAAAAGTTCCAGCCAACGCCCAGTAGAAATAGCGCAATCAGGAACTGATGAAAGTTAACGCCAGTTAAGGCGATTGCAATGCAGATGAGGTTTAGTACAACCCCGACACCCATAATCTTTAGTGTGCCAAAGCGCTGAATAAGTGAGCCGGTGAAAAATCCGGGCGCGAACATGCCAATGACATGCCACTCTAATACCAGTGCCGTATCGGAAAATGGAAGTCCGCAAATCTGCATGGCCAGTGGAGTGGCTGCCATGAGTAGGTTCATCACCCCATAACCTAGAGCCGCACCAATGACTGCGACCATGAAGACAGGTTGTCGAAAAATGGTTTTGAGATCTCTGCCATCCGAAAGCGAGTGCTGAGTTTTAAATTCTTCTGGAAAGTGAATGAATTGCATCACGATGATGCCAATCAAGCCGGCTACTGAGAGTGCGAGATAGGCGCCCAAGAAAGCGGTATCAAATAGATTTTTAGTCCAAGAGGCAAGGTTGGGTCCAATGACTGCGCCAAGGATTCCGCCAGCCAGCACCCAAGAGACGGCTTTATCTCTCTGGCTAGCAATCGTGAGCTCAGCAGCAGCAAATCGATAGAGTTGCCCATTGGCGCTGTAATAGCCTGCAATGAAGGTGCCCAGCACTAGGAGCCAGAAGTTCTTGGAAATCGCTGCATAGGCGCATAGAAGGGCTGAGAAGATAGCCACGAAGAGGCCAAGCTGAAAAGAGATCTTGCGACCAAAGTAATTTTGGGTTTTGGCCACAATAGAAGTAGAGAAGGCACCCCCAACAACATATCCCATGACTGGCAGGGTGGCCATCCAAGCTACTGGACTCAGGCTAAGGCCAACCAGGCCATTAATGGCGATAAATGTCACATTGTTAGTCAGAAATAAGCCCTGACAGAGAATCAGTAGCACAAGGTTTTTATTGAGTAGGGGGTGCTTACTGGTCATATATTGGAGTTTACGGTGTATTTGAAGTGAGGATCGTCTTGGTGGATTCCCTTAAATTGGCTTGTGAAGGCCACTTTGGTGCCTAAATCACCTCAAATTGGCAGGGTCGATGATTTAAAATGATGATCTCAGCCCAGTATGTGAAAGAGCACAAAAAGGCGGCCAAAAGCGCCCGAAGTGTGGCGTATGGAATATGAGAGTGTCTCGGTATAGGCCGAGACCTAATATTTATCAATATTAAGGAAATATCAATGGCTTCAGAGAAATCAAAGATTATTTACACGCTGACAGACGAAGCGCCAGCATTGGCGACCTGTGCATTTTTGCCGATCATTCGCACCTTTACATCACCGGCTGGAGTGCAGATTGTAACGAGCGACATTTCGGTTGCAGCACGAATCTTGTCAGAGTTCTCTGATTGCTTAACTGCAGAGCAGAAGGTTCCGGATAATTTGGCTGAATTAGGTCGCATGACCTTGTTGCCAGACACGAACATCATTAAATTGCCCAATATCAGCGCTTCAGTTCCTCAGTTGCTCGCCGCAATTAAAGAATTGCAGGCTAAGGGTTACAACATCCCTGATTTTCCGGATGATCCTAAAAACGATGCTGAAAAAGCGATTCGTACTCGTTACTCCAAATGCTTGGGTAGTGCAGTAAACCCAGTATTACGCGAGGGTAACTCTGATCGCCGTGCACCAAATGCGGTTAAGCGTTACGCCCGCAAGAACCCGCACTCCATGGGTGAATGGAGTCAAGCTTCCCGTACGCACGTATCTCATATGCATGGTGGCGACTTCTACGCAGGTGAGAAGTCAATGACTATGACTAAAGCATGTGATGTCAAGATGGACTTAGTCACTAAGAGTGGCAAAACTATTGTTTTGAAGCCGAAAGTCTCTTTGCTTGCTGGCGAGATCATTGACAGCATGTACATGAGCAAGAAAGCACTCTGCGAGTTCTATGAAAAAGAAATCGAAGATGCTTATAAGACTGGCATGATGTTGTCCTTGCACGTGAAGGCAACGATGATGAAGGTATCGCATCCAATCGTGTTTGGTCACGCAGTCAAGATTTTTTACAAAGATGCATTTCAGAAGCACGCTAAGTTATTTGAAGAGCTGGGTGTTAATGCCAACAATGGTATGAGCAGCCTCTATGACAAGATCAAAACTTTGCCAGAATCCAAGCGCGAAGAAATTATTCAAGACTTACATGCCTGTCATGAACACCGTCCAGCATTGGCGATGGTTGATTCTGCCAAAGGTATTACCAACCTCCACTCACCAAGCGACGTGATCGTCGATGCATCGATGCCAGCAATGATTCGTGTTGGCGGCAAGATGTGGGGTGCTGATGGCCGCTTGCATGACACTAAGGCCGTGATTCCAGAAAGTACTTTTGCTCGTATTTACCAGGAGATGATTAATTTCTGTAAGACCCACGGTAACTTTGACCCAACTACTATGGGTACTGTGCCAAACGTAGGCTTGATGGCTCAGCAGGCTGAAGAGTACGGTTCACACGACAAGACTTTTGAAATCCCCGAGGCTGGTGTGGCTCGTATTGTTGCTGATGATGGCACAGTATTGCTGGAGCAAAATGTCGAAGAGGGTGATATCTGGCGTATGTGCCAAGTTAAAGATGCACCGATTCGTGACTGGGTGAAGTTGGCTGTAAACCGTGCACGTTTGTCGGGCACTCCAGCAGTTTTCTGGTTGGATGAGTACCGTCCACATGAAGCTGAACTCATCAAGAAGGTTCAAACTTATTTGAAGGATTACGACTTAACTGGCGTAGATATTCAGATCATGTCTCAGACTCGCGCAATGCGCTATACCTTAGAGCGCATCATCCGCGGTAAAGATACTATCTCTGTGACCGGAAATATTTTGCGCGATTATCTGACTGACTTGTTCCCAATTATGGAACTTGGTACCAGTGCAAAGATGCTATCTATCGTGCCTTTGATGGCAGGTGGCGGCCTCTTCGAAACTGGTGCGGGCGGTTCTGCTCCTAAGCACGTTCAGCAATTGGTTGAAGAGAATCACTTGCGTTGGGATTCTTTGGGTGAGTTCTTGGCTTTGGCTGTTTCCTTGGAAGATATCGGCGACAAGACCGGCAATCAAAAAGTGAAGATTTTGGCTCGTACTTTGGATGAAGCAACGGGTACATTGCTGGATAACAATAAGTCACCATCACCACGTACTGGTGAGTTAGATAACCGCGGTAGCCAGTTTTACTTGGCGATGTACTGGGCTCAAGCTTTGGCTGCACAAACCGAAGATAAAGAATTACAAGCCCACTTTGCTCCGATCGCAAAATCCTTGGTGGATAACGAGCAAAAGATCATTGCTGAGCTCAAGGCGGTTCAAGGTAAGTCGGCTGATATCGGCGGTTACTTTGTTGCAGATTCTGAGAAGTGCAAGGCAGTAATGCGTCCAAGCCCAACCCTCAATGCAATCTTGAAGGATGCGCGCGCGGTTTAAGCTATTGAACTTCAGTAAATGAAGTTGGTTCTACAAAAAAGGCAAATCGTTTGATTTGCCTTTTTTCTTATGTTCTTCCTTTTGGGTGAAGATGGCGGCTCAGCAATAAATCGGTAAGCGTAGGAGAATAGGCGTATTGGTATTGTTGACTTAAATCTATCAAGGAGACTTTGATATGGGCTCAAACGATCAGAAGCGACTTTCTCAGGAAATTACTCCGAAGGCGGTTTTTGAGGGGCGTCGCGACTTAATTAAAAGTGCTGCTGCAGGGGCTTTTGGTCTGGCGCTTGCGCCTTGGTTCTCACGGGATGCGCTGGCTAGTAACTCCCAAAAGCTGCTTGCTACACCCAATCCAAGCTACGTACTTAAGGAAGAGTCGACTAGTTATAAGGATGTAACTGGTTACAACAACTTTTATGAGTTCGGGACCGATAAATCGGATCCAGCTGCTTATGCCGATAGTTTGCAAACTCGACCATGGTCTATCACGATTGAAGGTCTAGTGAAAAAGCCAATGACTCTAGATATAGATGCGCTATTAAAACTTGCCCCAATGGAAGAGCGCATTTATCGCATGCGCTGTGTCGAGGGTTGGTCCATGGTGATTCCATGGGATGGCTACTCCTTATCCAAATTACTCAATCAGGTTCAACCTTTAGGCTCAGCTAAATATGTGGAATTCGTTTCCTTGGCGGATCGCAAGCAAATGCCAGGCGTTAAGAGTCGCATTATTGAGTGGCCTTATCGAGAGGGTTTGCGCTTGGACGAGGCGATGAATCCCTTGACCCTCCTGACTTTTGGTCTTTATGGCGAGGCCTTGCCTAAGCAGAATGGGGCGCCGGTTCGCATTGTGGTGCCCTGGAAGTATGGCTTTAAAAGTGCTAAATCGATTGTCAAAATTCGTTTAACAGAAGAGATGCCCAAGACTAGCTGGAGCCAGTTTGACTCACGAGAGTATGGGTTTTATTCGAACGTCAATCCTTTGGTAGATCACCCGCGCTGGAGTCAGGCGACCGAGCGTCGCATCAGCGATTCTAAGGGCGTCTTTGCCCCCAAAATAAAAACGCAAATGTTTAATGGGTATGGCGATCAAGTCGCAAGCATGTATAGCGGTATGGATTTGAAGAAATTCTATTGATGCCAAGTGATCAGTAAAGCCTGATGAAGTTATTCATTTTCTTGCTGGGCCTCTTGCCTCTAGATCGTTTGGTATGGCTCGGCTTTACTGACGGCTTGGGGGCAAACCCGATTGAATTCATTACCCGGTCGACTGGAACTTGGGCGCTAGTTTTCTTATGTTTGACGCTAGCGATAACGCCATTGCGCTTGCTAACCAATTCAACGGCATGGGTTCGCTATCGCAGAATGTTGGGCTTATTTAGTTTTTTCTATGCCTGCTTGCATTTTGGAATTTGGCTTTGGCTAGATCAAAATTTCGATCTAGCAGAAATGCTGAAAGATGTATTGAAGCGGCCATTTATTACGATGGGCTTTATCAGCTTTGTTTTGCTCATTCCATTGGCTCTAACTTCCACCCATTGGGCGCAAAGAAAGCTTGCCCGTCGCTGGGCGCAACTACATCGCTGTATTTATCTGATTGCCTGTACTGTGATACTTCACTATTGGTGGCATAAGTCAGGCAAGAATGATTTGGATACTGTGATGGTCTATGCAGCTGTTTTACTATTGCTGTTATGTTGTAGGATTCCTTATGTCCGCAAGATCCTGACTAGACGATCCACCATTTAATCCATTTTTCTTATGACCCAGTTTTTGCATCTTCGTACTGCACTCATTTCCATATTGGGCTTATTGCTTATTTGCATCGGCTCCTCTCAAGCGATGGCCCAGCAAGGCGACCAAAATGTGAAGACCATAAAGGCTTTAGATGTTCCTCGCTATCTTGGTACTTGGTATGAGATTGCCAAGTCTCCGAACTGGTTTCAGAAGAAGTGTGTTTCCAACACCAAGGCCATATATACCGCCAGACCTGATGGCAATCTTCGAGTGCTTAATAGCTGCAAAACTGCTAGCGGAGAAATATCGGAGGCAGAGGGCTTGGCTCGCCAAATTGGCGCCAAGAATTCGGCAAAATTAGAGGTACGTTTTGCCCCTGAGTGGCTTTCATTTCTACCATTGGTCTGGGGTGATTATTGGGTGATCGATTTGGATCCGCAATATCAGGTAGCGGCGGTAAGCGACCCTAAGAGAGAATATCTTTGGGTACTATCCAGAACCCCTCAGTTAGATCCCAAAGTATATGAAGATCTATTGCAGCGCTTGAAGCAGCAGCATTTCGATATTCAAAAACTTGAATTGACCTCTCAGAAAAATTAGCATGACTGTGAAGCGGATTGGTAATTACCTGCTCCCGCCCGGAATCGATATCTTCGAGCGGGGCTGGTTATCAGCAAACAATATTTTTCTTTACGGTGACGCAGATGTTTCTTTAGTTGATACTGGCTACTGCGCTCATCAACAGCTCACAGTGGATCTGGTATCGAATGCACTGAAACAGCATGGCTTATCGAGCCTAAACAAAGCGGTGAATACCCATCTACATTCGGATCATTGTGGTGGTAATGCGGCTTTATCAACGGTATTTGATTGCGAGATTTGGATACCAGAAGCAGAGGCAATTGCAGTCCAAGATTGGGATGAAAATTTGCTGAGCTTTCGGCAATTGGGACAGGATTGCCCGCGCTTTTCTCACCACGGGCTGCTTGTGCCAGGTGAGGAGATCGTGTTGGGCCCTTATCGCTGGCAAATTCTTGCGGCTCCAGGCCATGACAACCATTCGATCATGTTGTATCAGGAGCAATATCAAATCTTGATTTCCGCCGATGCATTATGGGAGGAGGGCTTTGGAGTCATCTTCCCTGAGCTCTGGGGTGAAGGTGGCTTCGAAGAGGTCGCAAAGACACTGGAGCTTATTGAAGGGCTCCCAGTTGCCTTGGTAATCCCAGGACATGGAAAACCTTTTACCGATGTTCAGCAGTCGATTGAAATTGCAAAATCTCGTCTTGATTACCTTTCAGGCGATGTTGAGCGTAATGCCCGTCATGGCGCCAAAGTGCTCTTAAAGTACAAGCTGCTGGAGTGGCGTAGTCGGGAGTTGGTAGGGGTAAATCAGTGGATTAGAAGTACGCCAGCCTTAGAAAGTATTCGCAAACAAATGAATCTGTGTGCTGAGGATTTTCAAGATTGGTTAGTGCAGGCTTTGGTGAAATCGAAAGCTGCAGTGATTCAGCAGGGTCATCTCGTGAATCTTGATTAAATTGCTGCTCAGAAATTAAACGATAACTTGCCGTAAAAAGACCAGTTATAGATGGGGTAGCTTTGAATTAGCTCCTTACTTGCCCCAAGTGCAAATAAGAAATTTTTGTTAAGGCGATGGGTCACCATGGCATCCAATGGTACGAACCAGCCCCCGCCACCCCCGGTATTCCAGGAGATACCGTTTTCATCCCAAAACCGAATTTGAGTATCTGGCGAAATATTAAATCCAAGCGTGGGGAAAATATTCAGGTTACGCGCTAGGGGTGGCTGGTTGGGATTATTGGCAAACGAATTGCCCTTGGTATCAAATCCATACATGTAACGTAAAAGCGGTGAAAAGTCTGAGAGGCGCGAATCACTTCCTTTTGAAGGTACATACACAGTGCCAATTTGAGGCCCCGCCGCCCATTGCCCATTATTGCCAAATGGAAAGATAATCCGACCACCCAAAGTGCCTTCCCAATTCTTGAGCATGCTGGGGTGATTTCCCCAGATGGTGAGCATTGTGTTTCCAGCGTTATAGGTTCCAGATGACTGTTCTGGAAGGGTCGGACCATAAGTCGATACATAGGAGGTATCCAGTCTCATGGTGCCTCGCCAGTGGTCAAACTGAAGGGGTTGGTAGTAACGCAATTTGAGAGTATCGCTTTGCGTTTGCTCTCCAAAGGTGTTGTGATAGCCCCAAAATTCCAGTACCCGTTGGCTTGAGTATTGATCGGCTGCTGTCTCTAGGTTTAAAAAGCCTTCTGAGAACTTGCTTCCTTGGGCCATGACCCCTCCCATTGATCCCAGCAGGATCAATGGGGTAAGGAGATGAGCAAGAATCCGCAGCAATGTCATATACGCAGTAATATAAATGACTCAGTCAATTATAAAAAATAAGTAGAGAGAATATGGAACATACAGTTTTAATAACCGGCGCAACTGCTGGATTTGGGGAGGCTACCGCTAGACGGTTTCTGGCAAATGGCCATAAAGTCATTGCGCTAGGAAGGAGAGTGGAGCGTCTAGAAGCGTTGAAGGCATCCCTTCCTGGGGAGCAGCAGAAAAAATTATTGACCTTGGCCGTGGATGTTTGCGATAGTGCAAAAGTGGACGGTCTTGCTGCTACCTTGCCACCCGAGTTTGCAAATGTGACAGTGCTAGTGAATAACGCAGGGCTCGCCTTGGGTTTAGAGCCGGCACACCAAGCATTTCTCGGGGATTGGGATCGGATGATTGATACCAACATTAAAGGCTTGGTGCATATGACTCGTGCTTTCTTGCCAGGGATGGTTGATCGTCAATGTGGTCACGTGATTAATCTTGGCTCTGTAGCGGCGAACTATCCTTACCCGGGCGGCAATGTGTACGGAGGAACTAAGGCATTCGTACAGCAATTTAGCTTGAACTTAAGGGCAGATTTAATTGGCACGCCAGTACGGGTTACTTGTGTTGAGCCTGGCATGTGCTCTGGAACCGAGTTTTCGAATGTGCGCTTTAAGGGTGATGACGATAAGGCTGGCAAGGTCTACAGTGGAGTTAAGGCGTTAAGCGCAGATGATGTTGCGGAGGCAATTTACTGGTCGGCTAACTTGCCAAGCCATGTCAATATTAATTCAGTCGAGCTGATGCCAGTGCAGCAAGCCTTTAATGCGTTTAATGTTCACCGTGGTGAGTTTTAAGGAAGCCTAGACTGTAGGCTTCCATTTGTAGAACTTGGGATAGGCGCGCATCACTACAGGCCCGTCAAAGTCCCAAGATTTACAGGTCCCCAAATAGAGTGGCGGTTTATTGTCATCTGGATCAAATAGCGCACCGGGTATAGACTGAAAAGCGGCTGTAGCAATATTACTTAGCAGTTCTCGCAAGTGCGTACACCCCTTAATGCCGCCAAGATGTTCATTAATAGTCTTGCGCCAGCCTTTGCCAAGGCGTGCTCCAATGAGTGCGGCCATTGGAGGTATCACTTGCGGACATTCTGGGTGAGGGTGGCTATCCATCGAAACTTCAATTGCTTGAATTACTAATTCAGTGTTTACAGTAAGGCGAACCCACATATCGTGAAAAGCCTGCCCTGGTTCCCAGGTTTTCCCGCCGGTAGTGAAGGCCTGAAATTTAAAGTCTCGTAAATGGGCTTCAATGTCCCACAAGCCGTCCTCCCGAGCATAGCCCTGAAAAGTAATTTCACGCGTGTGGAGTGGGTTTCTAGGTGCTGGGGTTGAAAGCATGGTGGTAATAAATAGTGTGCAGATAAGAAGTAAGGATAAATAATAACGGCTTCAATTCACAGTCGCTCGCTAAGTTAGCTTTGTAGTATTCTCGGCAACATATGGCCAAACCAATTTCCCTCGAAAAAATACTATTTAGCCAAGGTTTTGGCACTAGACGTTATTGCAGCGATTTAGTGTATGCCGACCTTGTCAAGGTGAATGGTGTTTTGGCGGAAGATCCGGAAGAGCGAATTGCTACTGAGGGATTGATGCTCAGCGTAGAGGGTAAAGATTGGGAGTTCCATGAAAAAGCCTATATCGCCTTTAATAAGCCGCCAAACTATGAGTGCTCCCATAAAACCACGCATCATCCGAGTGTTTATAGCTTATTGCCTAAGCCTTTTGTAGAGCGGGGCTTGCAATGTGTTGGGCGCCTAGATTTCGATACGACTGGTCTCATTTTAATTTCTGATGATGGTCAGTTTATTCATAAGATGACTACGCCAAAGAAGAATATTGGCAAGGTGTATGAGATCACTACACCTGAACCCATTACCCAAAAACAGATCGAACACTTGCTTAACGGCGTCGTGTTGGATGATGATCCGAAGCCTTGTTTTGCAACAGCATGCAAGCAACTGGGCGAGAACATCTTGGCAATGACGATTGTTGAGGGTCGTTACCATCAAGTAAAGCGGATGATGGCTGCAGTAGGAAATCATGTTGCCAAGCTACATCGTACAGAAATTGGGCAATATGTCATGCCCACTGATTTGGCCGAGGGTGAGTGGCGCTGGCTCTATCCAGAAGATTTACAAAAGCTATCTAAGAGCGTGGATTCGCCAATTGCCTAAAGCCCGGCTACTTGCAAATGATTTTGATTTTGCAAAGACACTGCCTGAGTGGCAGATAAATCTTGCTACTCAAGAGTTGGAGCGGATCTTCGTGTTTAAAGACTTCAAGGATGCTTTTCAATTTATGACGCTGTGTGCCAGCTTGGCCGAAAAATTAGACCACCATCCAGATTGGTCTAATTCTTGGAACAAGGTTTCAGTTCGATTGAGTACCCATTCAGTGAGGGCGTTGACTGAGATTGATATCACCATGGCAAGAGCCATGGATCAATTTGCACTTCAAGTTTTAGACTAACCCGCCTTACTGAACTTCCTCATCTTCTTCATCTTCAGAGCTGATACTCATGAGGATGGTAGCTAATAAGCCATAAACAACTTCAGTTGCGATCATGCCATCTTCATCAAGCTCATCAATTAGATCGTTCAAACAATCTTCTGTGGGCTCATTCAATAGCGTCATGGCGCATTGGCAACCATAGTCAAAATCTTCGTCGTTTTGGGTTTGATTATCGTTGGTCATATTAATCCTTTAAGTGATGCTGCAGAATAGCAAAGAAAGTCTCACTAGCCCAGCTCTATTCCTTCACTAGCGCTAGAACTTCCTTGAAGGCTGGGTTTTGAGCTGTCTTTAGCCATTCAAATCCCAGCATCTCTGCGGTAATGAGTCTTGCTCCGGTGCTTGCCAGTCGGTCAAGTGCGATTTGCTTATCTAACGCTCCCCTTGAACCAACGCCATCAACCACTACCGAAACATCATATCCCTCATCTATCAGCTTGAGTGCTGTTTGCATGAGGCAAACGTGGGTCTCGCAACCCATGAGAATGCATTGCTGACGATTGCTAGGAATGACTTCAATGAGGCCATCTGCGCAAGCGTTGAAATGCTCCTTGCTAATAGTTGTGCTGCAAAAGGACTTAATAGATTCGATATTGCTCCCTAAGCTCTTTGGACTTTGCTCCGTACCAACAATGGGAATTTCTAGTAGTTGGGCAATCTTTGCTATTCGTATGCATTGACGCACTACATCTTCGCCTTGATCGATCGCTGGCATGAGGCGAGCCTGTAAATCAATCAAGATCAGAATTGAAGATTCGGAATCAATCCGACTGAATTTTTTTGTCATGATTTATCTTGCAGCAACAGAGTAACGATTTTAAAGTCTGGATCATCATCTGCACTAGAAATCTGAAACCCTAAATCAGCAACCAGATGCAACATCTTGGGGTTACCACTCAAGACATATCCAACCATTTCTTGTAGGTCATGTTCTTTTGCATGCGCAATAAGATCAAGCATGAGATGCGTGCCTATACCGTGTTCGGTATGAGTATCACTAACACTAAGAGAGAATTCGCAAATCTGTTGATTGGGTGGAGTCACATAGCGTGAAATCCCAATAATTTCCTCTGATCCATTATGAGTTTGAATAACTGCAACCAAAGCCATTTCATTTACATAGTCCAAGTGCAGTATGTCATCGAGAAAATCGTCGGGCAGCTTAGAGATGGCATGGGCAAATCTGAGGTAGCGACTTTCAGGGGAGAGGTTGTTAAATAGGCCAATAATTCGCTCACGATCATTGATTTGTATAGGACGAATCAGGTAATCTCCGCCATTGCCTAGTGTATAGATCTTCTTTGGAAATGGGGTTGATAGATTCATGGGTATCAATGGGCTATGGCTTGATGCTTTAGGATACCTTTTATATATGTTTGTTTAAAGTCTTTTGGTCCTAAAATGGATCTCTGGCTATCTTGGAAGAGTTCGAATCATTGTCGTGGCTTTTTCCTAAACATAATTAAGAAAGCGTGATGCATATTTCAACCCAGTTCAGAGCGATTTATTTTTCAGGCCTTGCTTTTGGTTTTGTGCTTCCGATTGCTGCTGTTGCGCAAACGTTCTCCCCCTACACTCCTGAACAAATACAGCAATTCAATCATCAACCAATTGCACCTATAGAGACTCCAGAGGGCGCAGTCTATTTGGAAGCTCCCCCTGTTAGCGTGAAGCCAAATACGTCATTAGATTCTCGCTATGTTAAAAATCCAGATGGAGAGGAGCAGGCTGAAGCCCAGGGCGAAGAATCAGCTGCACCATTTGAGCCAATCTCCCCAACCTTCACCTTCTAGCCATAGCCAGCTGTTAATATCACTTCTACATTTTAGAAAAGAGTTATTTATGAAATTGCATCCCCTTCGTTTTCTGGTGAGCGCTTTTATGGCCTTTGGATTTGTAGCCGCTGCACATTCTCAAAATTCATTACCGGTAAATGCCGCTGCCTCTGTTAATGGAACGATTATTTCCAATGACACGGTTGAACAAGCCATTCAGGTGGCGCTATCTCAGGGTCAAAAAGATTCCCCTGAGCTTCGTAAAGTAGTCTTGGGAAAGATGATTGAAATCTCTCTTCTATCGCAACAGGCAGATAAAGATGGGCTTGCCAATTCTGATAGGGCGAATAGTCAGCTAGCCCTGATTCGTCAAAATTATTTAGCGGACTTAGAGTTGACCACCTTTATGTCAAATAATCCTGTGAGTGATGCTGATGTCCAGGCTGAATATAACCGTGAGATTGCATCCTTGGGCTCTCAAGGCATGATTGTGGAGTACAAGGTAAGTGATATTGCTGTTGCTACTGAGGCTGATGCACAAGCTGCTTTAGCCAGAATTAAAAAAGGCGAGTCTTTTGACAAGGTGGCTAAGAGTGTTTCCTTAGCGTCAAATAAAGTTCAAGGTGGGGCTGTAGGTTGGGTGCAGGCAGGTCAGACCTTGCCGCAGATTGCTAGTGTCCTCGTAACGCTATCTAAGGGGCAGGTTTCCCCGACTCCAATCCAAATGCCACAGGGTTGGTATTTGGTCAAGCTAGAAGACAAAAAATCGAGCAAGCCACCGTCTTTTGATCAAGCTAAAGCAGCCATTCGTAATGGCTTAATTCAGAAGAAACAATTTGAATTCTTATCTCAATTGCGCCAGGGTGCCAGCATCGTCGTACGCTAAATCAAGGCTCATTGATAGAAAAGGGTGCCCGAGGGTGCCCTTTTCTATTTATGCCGGCCTCTAGTGGTATTTCTCTATCTCAATGCCTGTCATTCAGGAGTAGATTGAATAATCACTGATTGAATAAGGGGGCGTACATGAGCAAGAATCCATTTGATTTAAGTGCAATGGCAAATCATGCCAAGGGGGTTGAGGCTGCAAAAGCGCTTGGCCAAGCAGCATTGACCAGCGCTCAGGAGATCGCTCAATTAAATCAACGAGCTGCACAAGAGCTATCCTCCCGTTTGCAGGCCAAAGTCGCAGAGCTTATGAAAACGCAAGACCCAAAAGCAGTTTTTGATTATGTGCATGCGGAGGTGTTGCAGGATGCTGCAAAAGAAGTGGCTGAATATCAGTCTCAGCTTTTTCAAGCTTTAGCCAGTGGAAACAAAGAGCTAGCAAAAATTGCAGAATCCATGATTAAAGAATCTCAGCATGACTTAATTCATTTTGTGAATGAGGCTACTCAAAATTCCCCGGCGGGAACCGAGCCCTATACCTCAGTATTTAAAACCTCATTTAACAATGCACTCCAGAATTTTGAGATGATTCGTGCGGCAATGGCGGACTCATTTGTGAGCTTTGAGAAAAATGTGGAAAATATGAGCAAGATTTCTGGTGTGCAGAAAAGATCTGCGGCAGCAGCTAAGAAAACTGAAAAAAAATAGTACCTATCTTTCTCTTGATTTAGACCGCCCTTGGCGGCGGTCTAAATACCTCTTAAATTCTTCATATTTAATTAATCTGACTGGAATCACAAATATCCAGAAATTGTTAGAATGTACAGTGCCCAACAAGGGGTAATTGCATTTAACAAGGATTGAATATGGGTGGTATTTCTCAGTGGGAGCAGCTCAACATTGAGCTGACAGCAGCTCTTGGAAGTTCTGTTCATTTCGATACAGCCCATCAGGCGGTTTACGCCTCCGAGGCTTCCAATTACCGCCAAATTCCGATTGGGGTGGTTACCCCAAGAAATACCGAGGAGTTTGTAAAGGGTATTGAGATTTGCCATCGTAATAAGGCGCCGGTACTCATGCGTGGTGCTGGCACCTCCATGAATGGTCAGACTGTTAACAATGCAGTCGTGTTTGATATCTCCAAGTACTGTAACCATATTCTTGCTTTAGATCCAGCTGCTGGTAACGCTGTGGTTGAGCCAGGGGTAATCTGCGATTCTTTGCGCGATGCTGCTGAGCTGCACGGTTTAACTTTTGCACCGGATCCTTCTACGCATAGCCGTTGCACCTTAGGCGGCATGGTTGCCAACAATTCTTGTGGCGCCCATTCGGTGATGGCGGGTAAGACGCTGGAGAATACCGAGGCGCTAGAAATCTTGACCTATGATGGTGAGCGTTTTTGGGTTGGCCCTACATCGGATCAAGAGCTAGAGCAGATCATTGCTGCTGGTGGCCGTAAAGGCCAGATCTATCAAGATTTATTAGCCTTACGTAATCGCTACGCCGACTTGATTCGTGCACGCTTTCCCAATATTAAGCGTCGTGTTTCTGGGTATAACTTAGATCAGCTTCTACCTGAAAATGGATTTAACGTGGCACGTGCACTGGTAGGCACTGAAGGCACATGTGCCCTCACTTTGGCTGCCAAGGTAAGACTGGTGAAGAGTCCTGCCAAGCGCGTAGTGTTGGTATTGGGCTTCGAAGATATCTACTTAGCAGGGGATGCAGTGCCCGAATACCAATCTTTTAATCCCATCGCGATTGAAGGGCTGGATTACAAAATCATTCGTGGCCTGCAGGAACGTAATTTAGCTAAAGCAGAAATTGATCTACTTCCACCTGGAAATGCTTGGGTAGTTGTTGAGTTTGGTGACGACACACTTGAGGGTGCAATCGCTCAAGCTGAAAAAGCAGAGCAGTACTTCAAAGCAAGAACTAAAGGTCCTCAGCCATCCACTTGGCTGGTGCCTGATCCACTTTTGCAGAAGCGTATTTGGTCGATTCGAGAAAATGGCGCATCTGCTACGCACCTATCGATTGATCCAAACTCCCCTGATCCAGTGGTGGGTTGGGAAGATGCTGCGGTTGACCCAGCCCGCTTAGGTGAGTACCTGCGAGCCTTTCAGGCGCTAGTAGATTCTTATGAATATGAAACCTCACTCTATGGACATTTTGGCGATGGGTGTATTCATGCGCGCATTACTTTTAACTTACGATCTGCAGAAGGCGTTGCCAAATTTAGATCCTTTATTCGGGATGCAGCAACCCTAGTTGTCGAGTTTGGAGGTTCACTCACTGGTGAGCATGGCGACGGACAAGCTAGGGCGGAATTTCTGCCCATCATGTTTGGCGAAGAGTTAATGGGTGCGATGCATGAGTTCAAGCGCATCTGGGATCCACAGAACAAACTGAATCCTGGCAAAGTAGTTCACCCCTACCGCGTGGATGAAAACCTACGTATGGGTCCAGAATATAAAGTCGTTAACATCAAGACACGCCTGAATTTCTTGAGCCAAGAAGGCAATGGATTTCAACGGGCCGTTGAACGTTGCGTTGGTATGGGTAAGTGCCGTAGTGAAAAAGTCGGCACGATGTGCCCAAGTTACCGCGCCACTAAAGAAGAGCGCTTTTCCACTCGTGGGCGCTCACGACTCTTTTGGGAGATGCTCCAGGGCGAAGTCATTAAAGATGGTTGGGAAAGTAATGAGCTTAAAGAAGCTCTAGATACTTGCCTCTCCTGCAAGGGTTGCAAGACTGATTGTCCTGCTCACGTGGATATGGCCTCCTATAAAGCGGAGTTCTTATCCCACTATCACGAAACTAATAGCAGGCCACGTCAGGCTTTGACTATGGGCCGTATCGGGGATTGGGCACCACTAGCTAGTAATTTCTCTTGGCTCATTAATGCGGTCATGCAAACGCCCGTCATCTCCAATTTTGCTAAATGGGTTGGTGGCGTAGCGCAAGAACGCAGCCTACCTAAGTTCGCAAGCCAGTCTTTTAGAAAGCAATTTAAGCAATCGACGAGAGCAAACATCGGGCATAAGAAGGTCATTCTCTGGGTTGATACTTTCTGCGAGCACTTTCATCCTGAGGTCGCCAATGCGGCAGTTGAGGTGTTGGCTCACGCAGGCTTTGAGGCAACACTACCAAAAACGCCTTTGTGCTGCGGTCGCCCTTTGTATGACTTTGGTTATCTTGATCTAGCTAAGCAGAAGCTGGAGAAAATTCTGGATGCTATCGGCAGTGAGATTAAGGCAAATCCAAATGCACCTATCGCGGTAGTCGGTCTCGAGCCAGGATGCATGTCAGTCTTTAAGGATGAGCTATTAAAGTTCTTCCCTCATGACCCAAGGGCAACGCTCTTGGCATCAAGCACCTATCTGCTCGGGGATTTCTTGCATGAGCAGGGCTATACACCGCCGCCGCTAGACTGCAATATCTTGGTTCATTCGCATTGCCATCAGAAGTCACTATTTGGCACTAAAGGTGATGTGGCGCTGCTGGCTGCCTTAGGCGCCAAGGCGAATTACATCGACAGTGGTTGCTGTGGCATGGCCGGCTCTTTTGGGTTTAATCCTGAGCATGTTGAGATTTCGAAAGCAGTGGGTGAGCTGGTTTTATTGCCAGCTATCCGTGCCGCCGAAAAAGAAACCATCATTCTTACCAATGGCTTTAGTTGTAGAGAGCAAATTGAGCAAGAGACCGGGCGCAAGGTAAAGCATCTAGCTGAACTTCTACAAATGGCTCATCAAGCTCAGTAAAAAACCCTTTTGCTATGAGTAGAAAAGTTCAATGCCACTACCGTGGCATTGAACTAAAAGGGCAGGAACTTTTCTTGTCCCGATTCAATGGCGACTTGCTTTAGGCTCAGTAAAGTATCTTCTGGAAGGAGTAGGCCTTGGCGGCGATTTTCGATATCTGCTTGCGCCTCCATTTCCCCTGGGAAATAGACTTGTTGATGCCCCTCCGCTAGCGGCACGTCTTTGAGCGAGTAAATATACTCATCAATACGCTGCTCAAATTCCGCAAGCGGTTGAAATGCCGCAACATTTAGTGAGATCACTAGATGCCCGGCACCACTTCGGTTCACCGGGTCATAAGGCCCATGTACTTGGTCTAAAAAGGAACCTCCAGATAGGACACCAGATAAGATATCAACCATTACACCCAT
The DNA here is from genome assembly GCA_947448625.1 of Burkholderiaceae bacterium. Lineage (GTDB taxonomy): Bacteria > Pseudomonadota > Gammaproteobacteria > Burkholderiales > Burkholderiaceae > Polynucleobacter. The sequence goes on from CANFOT010000004.1 coordinate 24,723, forward strand.
GACGTAACCTTTGTGCCCCGCCATTGGCAAAATAAATCCCTCAATAGCGGCTTGGGGGTCGGTAGTAGGGCGCCCATCTTTATCAATCGCCCAATCATTGGGGATGGGCTGACGACGCTTTTGCGCAAGATAAATTTTTCCTCTAGCCACTCCAGAATTGGCCATATCCATTACCACTGGGCCATGTTTTCCGCCGGGGACTGCAATTGACCATGGATTTGTACCTATCTTCTTTTTGCGGCCACCCCAAGGCGCCATATTGGGTCCAGCATTACTCATCAGTATGGTGATACAACCATTTTTTGCGGCCATTCTGGTGAAGTACATGCAAGTACCAAAGTGATTGGAATTTCTCACTGAGACGATGCCAACGCTATGATTCTTTGCGCGTGCAATGGACTCTTCAATTGCTTTTTTAGCAATCACTGGACCAACTCCATCACCCCCATCTAGGACGGCGATAGCATTCGAGTCGACAGCTAAAGTAGTTTTGGTTTCTGCTTTCATTGCGCCTGATTTGAGGCGAGCGTAGTACCAGGCCAGTCTCAATAGGCCATGGGATTGATGACCCCATAAATCTGCTTGAACTAAGGTATCCGCTGCTAAATAAGCATCGTTGGTGGGAACCCCAGCACTTTCGTAAACGGCTTGCGCGAATTGAATGAGTGCATCTGGGCTAATATGTTTTGCAGGATTCGTCATAGTCTTTCGGTTGGTATTCAAGCATGCATTAGTTGAGAGCTTGTCTACCGTTAATTGTGTCTCTATTATTTTTTTAATTTATAGTGGCTGTAGAGCAATAATCTTACTTGCCAGCCTTTAAGAAAACAAGATAACGAGACTACCATGAGACTACTTTTTGCTTTTAGCTTTGCATTTTTTATGCAGCTAACTTCTACCGTACAAGCTGCTGAGTATCCTCAACGTACGATCCGGATGGTGATCCCCTTTGCCCCAGGCGGTGGGTCCGATGTCTTAGGGCGCGTGCTGGCAGAAAAGATGTCTAGCGAGCTGGGGGTTTCTGTCATCGTTGAGAATAAGCCGGGAGCATCTAGCATTATTGGCAGCGAGGCGGTTGCTAAGGCAGCTCCAGACGGATACACCATTCTTCTAACCAATAGTGCTATTACTAGTAACCCAACATTTTTTAAACTGCCTTTTGATACCCAAAGCTTGGTCGCCATTACTAAGGTAGCCAATGCACCGCAGCTATTGGTTGCCAACCCCAATGCCCCTTTTAAAAATTTGAAAGAGATGTTGGTCTATGCCAAGGCTAATCCTGGCAAGGTATCGATTGGGACTGCTGGAGCGGGGCAGATTTCTCATTTGGCGGCTGAATTACTCGAAAAATCCAGTGGCACTGAAATGATCATGGTTCATTACAAAGGTAGCGGTGGAGCCTTAGCAGATTTAATTGGGGGTCAAATTAATATGTCATTTGGAACTGCGCCAGGATTAATGCAGCATATTCGAAACGGTAAAGTGATTCCAATTGCCGTCTCTAGCGCCCAAAGAATGTCGGCGCTACCAAACACCCCGAGTATTTCTGAAGTTTTGCCTGGTTACGATATTAGTAATTGGTTCGGTATCTTTGCTCCACCACAAACCCCAAAACCGATTATTGACCGCATTTATCAGGCAATTACTAAAGCCTTAGCCAGTCCAGAGTTGAGTAAAAAATTCGGTGATGAAGGTTTTGATATTGTGGCAACGGCGCCGGATAAGTTTGAAAAATCGTTTAAACAAGAAATTACGTATTGGCAGAAATTTGCAAAAGACAATAACCTCAAGATTGATTAAAAATGAGTGCCAAAAAACAAATCCCTATTCGCGCTACCTACATGCGTGGCGGCACCAGTAAGGGTGTCTTTTTCAATATAAAAGATCTCCCTCCAGCAGCGCAAAATCCAGGCGTCGAGCGAGACAAAATCATGTTGCGCGTCATCGGTAGTCCAGATCCCTATGGCAAGCAAATTGATGGCATGGGCAATGGCACATCAAGCACAAGCAAGGTGGTGATCATAGGGCCAAGTGATCGCGAAGACTGTGATATTGACTATTTATTCGGTGCAGTAGCTATTGATGCGCCTGTTGTTGACTGGAGTGGAAACTGCGGGAACTTATCTTCTGCGGTTGGCCCATACGCCATTCAAGAGGGTTTGGTTGATGCCGGCACAGATGGGGTAAAAACAGTTCGTATTTGGCAGGCTAATCTAGGAAAAAGAATTATTGCTCATGTTCAAGTAAAGGATCGGCAAGTTGTTGAGTTGGGAGATTTTGAGCTTGATGGCGTTACCTTTCCATCTGCTGAAGTGCAGCTGGAGTTTTTGGATCCGGGTGCGGATGCGGATTCAGAGGGTGGAGCTATGTTCCCCACCGGTAATTTTGTTGATCACTTAGATATTCCAGGTATTGGCAGAATGGAGGTCACATTAATTAATGCTGGCAATCCAACGATATTTATTCATGCTCAATCTTTGGGCTTATCTGGGATTGAGTTGCAAGAGGACGTGAATAGTAATTCCGACCTACTCAAAAAATTAGAAACAATTCGTGCGTATGCAACTGTGACAATGGGCTTAGCTGCCACTCCAGCAGAGGCAACTGAGAAGCGGCCCCATACCCCTAAACTTGCTTTTGTAACAGCGCCAAGTTCATATACCGCCTCAAGTGGAAGGGCGGTTAGCGAGCAAGAGATTGATATTGCTGCCCGGATAATGTCGATGGGTAAGTTGCATCATGCAATGACGGGCACGGGTGCAATTGCAATTGCCGTTGCTAGCGCAATACCAGGAACAATTGTGAGCTCAGTCCTGGGTGGAAAATCCTATTCAAGAGTGAAATTTGGCCATCCATCAGGAACTCTTGGAGTTGGGGCCGAAGCAAATAATGAATCCGGTGAATGGGTCATTACTAAAGCGCTCATGAGTAGAAGCGCCCGCCGTTTAATGACAGGCGAAGTATGGGTGCCTGAGGCTTAAAAAACTATTCAGCAGTAATGTTTGCGGTTTTAATAACCTTACTCCACTTATCGCGTTCCGATTTAATGAACTTACCGAAGCTTTCTGGGCTCCCTCCCGCGGACTGACTTGCCCCATCTGCAATCGCTTTTGCCATATCCGGATCTTGCAGAATCTCATTGATTGCTTTATTTAAGCGAAGCACAATGGCATTAGGAGTTTTTGCTGGCACCACAATGCCTTGCCAGTTATATGACTCAAAACCTGGCAGGCCAGCTTCGCTCATCGTGGGGATGTTGGGTAGTACAGATAAGCGTTTAAGTGAGGTTACTGCGATTGGGCGGATCTTCTCGGCCTTAATCGATGGTAGGGCTGCATAACCCATCTCAAACATCATAGCCAGATGTCCTGCCATGAGGTCTGTGGCTGCTGGAGCGCCGCCCTTATAGGGCACGTGTGTTAATTCAATTTTGGCCTCAGCCTTGAGCATTTCTCCAGAGAGGTGATGCGCACCACCTTGACCAGAGGATCCATAGGTAAGTTTATTCGGATCTTTTTTCGCGAGAGCAATTAACTCGGCTAAGTTTTTTACAGGCAACTGTGAGGAGACGCTTAAGATGAGCGGGCTTGTCTCTAGCAAAATAACGGGGGCTAGATCCGACGCAGCATCGTAAGGAATGCTCTTCATGAGGATGGGGTTAATTGCTAGGGGAGCAAAACTTCCGCAGCCTATGGTGTAGCCATCAGGATTGGCCTTAGCAATTAAGTTGGTACCAATGATGCCTCCTGCACCTGCTTTATTCTCAATGACAACAGGCTGCCCAAGCTTTTCAGTGAGCTTTCGCCCAAGAAGGCGCATACGGGTATCTGAATATCCGCCTGGAGCGTAGGGGACGATTAAGGTAATCGGTGATGAGGGCCAATTACTTTGAGCTTTTGCAGAGGTGCCACAGATAGTTGTTAGCAATACCAATAAAAATGAGAATAAGCGAAACATTTAGGTAATCCCTTTATTTGATTCTAAGTAGATAAGTAAAGCAGGCTTGATACATGATTTGGCACATCAAGCCTGCTTTAATCAATTTGGCTTACGAGCGAATCAGGTAATCAAATGCAGATAGAGAGGCCTTGGCGCCTTCGCCCATGGCAATAATAATTTGCTTGTAAGGAACTGTGGTGCAATCACCGGCTGCAAATACACCAGGCATTGATGTTTCGCCCTTTTGGTCAATGATGACCTCACCGCGAGGGGATAAATCGATCACGCCTTTAAGCCAATCAGTGTTTGGAAGTAAGCCAATCTGAACAAAGATGCCTTCAAGTGCGATGTCATGCATCTGATGATTAGCGCGATCTTCATACCTCAATGTTGTGACTTTACCCTCGGCACCTAAGACTTCCTTGCTTAAGGCATTGGTGATTACCGTAACGTTAGGCAGGCTATGCAGCTTTTTCTGTAGCACGGCATCAGCGCGTAATTTGGTATCGAATTCCACTAATGTGACGTGACTCACAATACCCGCCAAATCAATGGCAGCTTCCACTCCAGAGTTTCCTCCGCCGATGACCGCTACGCGCTTACCTTTATAAAGAGGGCCATCACAGTGTGGGCAGTAGGCTACCCCCTTGCCGCGGTATTCTTGCTCGCCTGGCACATTCATTTCACGCCAGCGCGCACCAGTACTCAGAATCACAGTTTTACTTTTCAGTATGGCGCCATTTGCTAGAGTGATCTCGATCTCGTCACCAGTCTTGCTTAAGCTTTTAGCTGTTTGCAAATTCATCACATCGACATCGTATGCCTTTACATGTTGTTCAAGTGCCATTACCAGCTTAGGTCCCTCAGTCTCTTTAACGGAGATGAAGTTTTCAATGCCCACGGTATCGGCAACTTGACCGCCAAAACGTTCGGCCACAACACCCGTTCTAATTCCTTTTCTGGCGGAGTAGATTGCTGCGGAAGCACCTGCGGGACCGCCACCAATGATTAAGGAATCGTAGGCAGCCTTGGCATTCAACTTCTCTGCATCACGTGCTGAAGAATTTGTATCTAGCTTTGCGGCAATTTCTTCGACACTCATACGGCCTTGGCCAAAGACTTCGCCATTCAGAATCACTGTAGGTACGGCCATGATCTGATATTGGTCAACCAAGTCCTGGAAGAGGGCGCCATCAATCATTTCATGTTCGATGTTTGGATTAAGTGCAGCCATCAAGTTCAGAGCCTGTACGACATCAGGGCAGTTATGACAGGACAAGGAGATGAAAGTCTGAAAGCGCTTCTTGCCATCCAAGCCTTTAATGCTGTCAATCACGCTCTGCTCAACCTTGGGTGGGTAGCCACTGGTTTGTAAGATAGCCAGGATGAAAGAGGTCATTTCATGGCCCATTGGTAGACCGGAGAATGCAACACGAGCAACTTCACCAGCTTTACCTACTGTAAAGCTCGGAATATTTTTGCTGCTACCAGATGTTGTGACGGTAAGCTTGTTAGATTGTTCGGCAACCTCGTTTAATAACTCCAACATCTCCGCAGACTGAGTGCTGTTATCCAGAGTGGCCTCTAGAACAATTGGGCTCTCTATTTTTTCAAAATAAGCCTTCAACTGAGTCTTGATGTTGGTATCTAACATGATGTATTCCTTGATATTGAATCTTGATGAGTCTATTGGGCAGGGGCTCTATTACTCATCCTGCCCAATAGACTCTCCGAAGAGAGTCTATTGATTACTACTAAATGCCGACTTCGATCTTTAGATCTTGCCTACGAGATCTAAAGATGGAGTCAAGGTTGCTGCGCCTTCTTTCCACTTTGCTGGGCAAACTTCACCTGGGTGTGCAGCTGTGTACTGAGCGGCTTTGAGCTTACGCAATGTCTCAGAGATATCGCGAGCGATTTCATTTGAGTGGATTTCAGCTGTTTTGATAACGCCTTCTGGATTGATGATGAATGTACCGCGCAATGCGAGGCCTTCTTCTTCAATGTGAACACCAAAACCACGTGTCAATGTATGTGTTGGATCGCCAACCAATGGGAACTTTGCCTTACCTACTGCAGGTGAAGTCTCGTGCCATACTTTGTGTGAGAAATGGGTATCAGTAGTAATGATGTATACCTCTGCGCCCATCTTCTGGAATTCAGCATAGTTATCTGCCGCATCTTCAATTTCTGTTGGGCAGTTAAATGTGAAAGCTGCTGGCATAAAAATCAATACTGACCACTTGCCTTTGAGGGTCTCGTCTGAAACGGTTACAAACTTGCCATTGTGGAAAGCTTGAGTCTTAAATGGTGGAACTGGTGTGTTGATTAGTGACATGGTTTCTCCTGGAAAAATTAAATAGTTGATTCACAACAGAGTCCATTCTAGAGACTATTTATTTATTTGGATAATGAATAATTTAGATATTAATGATCTATTTTTTAGATATATAAAATGGGATAAATAGAGGTCTTCAGGTGTCCTCGTAACCTATTAATCCTGCCTGGAGGCGATGTTTCGTGCTAACTTAATAGGGCTCAACCCATTAGATACTGTAGGCCTCCCCCTTTATGAATATTCGTAACATCTGGGTCCGCATGAAAGCGCACCCTTTGTCCCGCGTGGGGCCAGGATTGGTGACGGGGGTTGCGGATGATGATCCTAGCGGAATCGTTACCTATTCTCAGGCAGGAGCCCAATTTGGCCTCAATATGCTTTGGACTATGCCTATTGCATACCCCTTGATGTCTGCAATCCAGCTCTTGTGCGCGCGTATTGGTAGGGTGACGGGGCGTGGCTTGGCCGCCAACATTAAGACCACTTTCCCTCCGGCAGTCTTGTTCTGTTTAGTGCTTTTGCTACTCATTGCCAATGTCTTAAATATTGCTGCAGATATTGCCGCTATGGGCGAGGTAGCTGAGCTGGTTACGGGTGTTAACTGGCACATCATGACTGCGGTTTTTGTCTTGATTACGCTCGCTTTGCAAATACTGGTGCCATATCACCGTTATATCTTTTTTCTGAGATGGTTAACGCTATCTTTATTAGCTTATGCGGCCGTTCTGTTTACGGTGCATGTCCCTTGGGGTGAAGTTTTTTGGAGCACTGTATTTCCGAGGTTTGGTTTTACTGCTGAAGCTGCTGCGGTCATTGTGGGTATTTTTGGCACAACGATTAGTCCCTACCTATTTTTTTGGCAGGCCTCGCAGGAGGTTGAGGAGATGAAGGGGCACCATCAAGTCGGCTTGCTGTCGGAGGGCGATGTGACCGTGAAGTCAGAGTTGCGTCGCATGCAATGGGATACTTGGAGCGGCATGTTGTATTCGAATGTGGCGGCTTATTGCATTATTTTGGCTACCGCCGTGACCTTGCATATTGCTGGCATCACTGATATCAATACGGCTGCACAAGCAGCATCTGCACTAAAGCCTCTAGCGGGAAATTTTGCTTACCTCTTATTTTCTTTGGGCATCTTAGGTGTGGGTTTGATGGGGGTTCCAGTTTTGGCTGGATCTGCCGCTTATGCTTTATCTGAAGTATTTGGCTGGCCGGCAAGTCTGGAAGAAACCCCTTTGCATGCCACAAGATTTTATGCGGTGATTGCACTCAGTGTTTTGGGCGCATTGGTAATTCAATACTCGCCAATTAGTCCTATGAAAGCATTATTTTGGAGTGCGGTAATTAATGGAGTGGTTGCTGTGCCTTTGATGGTAGCGATTCTGATTCTGGCCTCCAAGGCATCTGTCATGGGCCCCCACGTTGCAGGAAAGGCCCTACTCTTTTTAGGATGGTTTGCTACAGCCTTGATGGCGCTTGCGGCTATTTTTATGTTCTTTGGTTAATCCATGATGCCCATTTTGTATTCTTATCGTAGATGCCCTTATGCAATGAGGGCGCGTATGGCATTGAAATATGCAGGTATTGAAGTTGAGCATAGAGAGATAGAGTTAAGAAATAAGCCCTCATCCATGCTGCAGGTCTCACCCAAGGGAACCGTTCCAGTCTTATGTGTCGATCAGCTTGTTCTTGAGCAAAGTGTCGATATTATGCGTTGGGCGCTGGGAAAATCTGATTCAGATAATTGGAATTTAGTAGATCAATCCCTCTCTCAAGCATGGATTGAAAAAAATGACGGTCCCTTTAAGGCGCTTCTAGATCAATTTAAATATCCCAATCGATATCCTGAGCTTAATCAAGAGGAGGTCTTACACTCCGCACTAGATTTAATGTTGAATCCCATGGAGGCTAACTTACAGTCTAGCCTGTACTTATTGGGTAGCAAGATGACATGGGTTGATATAGCAATCTTTCCATTCATTAGACAGTTTTCAATTGCCAATCCAGAAAAGTTTGATGGACTTGATCTTCCGTGCTTAAAGAAGTGGCTTAATCAACACATTGAATCTGAGTTATTTCGGTCGGTAATGCAGAAATATCCAACTTGGGTGGATTGAGATCCCACAAAGTTGGGGTGTTATGTAATCACTTAAGCACCTACCCCCTAGCTGATTGCTTGAATTTCAGTCTCGATTAAATTTTTCATCCACGCATGAGAGGCTTGTCGGTGGGTTCTTTCATGCCAATACAGGGCAATTCTTACCTCAGGGATATTGAGGGGAATAGGACGTATCTCTACTGGGAATTTACTCTTAATTTCTTGAGCAATTTTTTTAACTGTGCATGCCAGATACCCTGTCTCTGAAACCACTTTGGCAAGACTAAAGATGGTTTGAACCTCTAAAGCAATATTAATTTTTTCCCCAATTTTTAATGCAGCCTGGTCAATTACCATCGTTGAAACACCATTACGTGGAGCCTCTAGGCGCACATGTCGCGTGCTAATAAATTCACTGATTGATAGCTTGTGACTTTTACTCCAATCTTTTTTTGAGAGACAAACTAATTCATCTCTAAATAGAATTTTGGTACGAAGCATCAAATTTGGTTTTGGCCACCAACCCAGTCGGAAGTCAAGCGACCCCTTATCCAGCATATCGAATGCCTCGCTCGGATTAGATGTTTTAAATTCAATCTTAATATTGGGCGCCTCTACCTCTAGTCGGGCCGCAATCCGTGGGGCCAAAAAGTATTCCACAAACTCTGGGCACATGATTGAAAACTTGGCTTCTGAGGTTAGTGGGTCAAATGAGGCTTCGGAGTTATTGAGTGCTTGGACCTTATTTAAGATTTCTTGAATTTCAACTTCTAGCGAGAGTGCTCTGCTAGTTGGAGTCATGCGTCCATTTGAGCGAATAAGCAATGGGTCCTTAAAAACTTCTCGAAGTTTTTTTAGGGCCAGGCTGACAGTTGGCTGGCTAAGTCCAAGGGCATTAGCCGCCTTAGAGACATTTTGATGTTTGATAAGCGCTACAAAGCAGGTGAGTTGCTGGAAGTCAATGTTCTTAATATTCATTTATTAAATAGTAACTATTTATATTATTGGTATACATATTATCTTAATGGACCTAAGCTTGGGGCTTGGTTGTAATCTGCTGTGGTCCGCATAAATTCATCGGAAATTATTCCTATATGTTTATAGAAGCTAAGATATTTTTGACGCGCATGTATTTATTGTGTCGGCATGCTGCTCGTAGCATCGCTTTACTAGCTTTAGGTACATTGATTTTTACTCAGCTTGCCAACGCACAAAATAAGCAGAATCAATGGCCCGATCGTCCAATTCGGATGATTGTCCCCTTTTCTGCTGGCGGTCCAATTGATATCGTTGCGCGTAAGGTTGGGCAGAGGCTGAGTGATGCACTCAAAACCCCTGTAATCATTGATTACAAAACTGGTGCAAATGGATTAATTGGAGCGGATTATGTTGCCAAGTCAGCTCCCGATGGATACACCATGTTGATTATGACGGGATCCTTTTCGGCCAATGCGGCACTATACAAGAAGCTACCTTACGATCCCATCAAGGATTTTTCACCAATCAGTCAGGTGTACCGTAGTTACGGCATGGTGCTCGTTGTCAATAATGATCTGCCAGTAAGCTCACTGAAAGAGTTGATTGCTTACGCGCACGCCAATCCCGGCAAGTTAAGTTATGGCTCTGGTGGATACGGTAACGCCTCGCATTTGGTAGGCGAGCTTCTAAATGTTCAGACCGGCCTTTCCATTTTGCATGTTCCATACAAGGGGCTTGGACCCGCATTTAATGAGGTCATTGCCCGTCAGGTTGATATGACTTATATCTCAACAGCTAGCGCTGCAAATGGGATTAAAGAAAATCTTGTTAAGGGAATTGCTATTAGCGGTACCGCTAGGTCGCCTGCCATTCCGAATGTGCCCACTTTTACAGAAGGGGGCGTCAAAGGTGTTGACCAAGTATATGGCTGGTCTGGGATTTTTTATCCGGCGGGCACCCCAAAATCAATCGTGAATAGAGTGCAACAGGCTTTGGCAAGTGTTTTAAGCCAGCCTGATATGAAAAAACAATTTGACGAGTTGGGTATTGTTCCGATTGGATCGACCCCGGCAGAATTTTCAAAGTTTGTGTCTCAAGACATTGAGCTACAAACCAGCTTATTTAAAACGGCCAATATTGCTCAACAGTAGGGAATGATAAGCGAGACATACTCATGAATATTAAGCACGGATTAACGGCGCTAAATTTATTTATTACGCTTTTTTTGTCGAGCTCATTTAGCGTAGCGCAAATTTACCCAAATCGGACCACTAAGATTATTGTTCCATTTGTTGCGGGGGGCCCAACTGATGTTCAGGCTCGCTGGGCTGCTCAGCAGCTCAATACGGCGCTTGGACAACCCTTTATTGTTGAAAATCGAGTTGGCGGTGGCGGCGTCCCTGGTGTTGAGGCTGTAGTAAAAAGTCCGGCAGACGGCTATACATTGCTTGCGGGTAATCCGGGGCCGCTGACTGTGGCGCCAGCAGTTAAAGCTAATATGCCCTATCAAACCAGCAGGGATCTAGCTCCAATCATGTTGATTGCGCGGACTGCAAGTTGCTTAAGTATTCATCCGGGCATACCCGCTAACAATGTGAAGGAATTTGTTGCCTATGTAAAAGCAAATCCCGATAAAGTGAATTACGGCTCCCCTGGGGTTGGAACTGTTGGGCACCTCTCAATTGAATTATTTGCCACTCAGGCAGGTATCAAGATCAATCACATCCCGTATAAAGGTGCGTCTCAGTATCAAAATGATTTAATTGCCGGGCATATCCAATTAGCTCAAATACAGCTAGCGAATTGCTTACCATTACTAAAGCAAGGCAAGATTAAGACGATTGGTATTACCGCGGATAAGCGTAATGCTTTAGCCCCAGAGATTCCAACTATTGCAGAGCAGGGACTGCCTGGATATCAAAGTTATAACTGGAATGGCTTGCTTGCGCCTGCAGCTACGCCAAACGCCATTATTACTAAGCTGCATTCTATTCTGAGTAAGCAATTGGCGACAAAAGAAAATCAAGAGCTTTTTATCTCACAAGGATTTGAGCCTAGCAATTTCACGCCTGAAGAATTTGCTAATTTTATTCATCTGGAGACTGAGAAGTGGGCCAAAGTTGCCAAGGCTGCTGACATCAAAGAGTGAAACATAGTTAATCGACCCTAGTCAAAATCAAATCATAAGGAAATCATCATGGCAGAAAAAAAAGATCCTCCGTATTTTATGTACTTCCCTGATAACTATCGTTGGTCTGCGGCATTTATAAACATGCTAAGTGCTGCGCCTTATGGTGGATCCGAGATTGGAGAATTACATAAGATTGGCGTCAAGCTCAAGGGTAAGGCTGGGGATGATGACGAGGCTTGGTTTAATGCCTGCACAGAAGTAGCTGATGGTGTTTGTGAATATGCTGATCGTTGGGCCAAAGAGGGCAATAATCATTCTGCTGCCAATGCCTACCAACGTGCCGCTAATTATTACCATATGGCAGAGCGATTCCGCACCCCTAAGGACAAGAAGGCTCTTGAGGTATTTCAACGAGGCATCGACGCATTTCATCAATTTATCAAGCTTAGCGACTACAACATTGAAATTGTAGAGATCCCGTTTGTGGATGGTAGCTTGCCCGGATACTTTGTGCATCCCCAGAAAAAGGTTTCTGAAAAATCACCTTGCGTGGTTTACTTTGACGGTCTAGATGTAACCAAAGAAATCCAGTTTATGCGTGGTATTCCGGATTTGATAAAGCGTGGCTTTTCAGTATTAATCATGGACGGGCCTGGAACTGGTGAAGCCATTCGCTTCCGTAATCATTATTTGCGATATGACTATGAGGTTGCGGGTAGCGCTTGCCTTGATTATCTAGAGACCCGAAAAGACGTTGATCCAAAAAAGATTGGCATTGTCGCCATTAGTCTTGGTGGCTACTATGCGCCACGATGCGCTGCGATGGACCATCGCTGGGCTGCTTGTATTGCATGGGGTGCACAGTGGGATTATCACGAAACATGGAAGAAGCGAATTGATGCTCAATTCAAGCTTTCTCTATCCGTTCCTGGGCATCATATCAATTGGATTCTGGGGGTCGATACCCTAGATCAGGCGCTTGAAACACTGAAGCCGTTCAATCTTGATGGTGTTATGCAAAAGATGGAGTGTCCTTTCTTGTTGGTGCATGGTGCTGAGGATGAGCAAATTCCCCTGAGTGATGCTCAAAAACAATACGATGCGTGTGGCTCAAAAGATAAGACTTTAAGGGTCTATACGGCGGAAGAGGGTGGATCACAACATTGCCAACGTGACTACCTTACATTGGTTGTTGCGGATATGTGGAATTGGTTTGAGGATAGGTTAATCCGCAATCCAAAGTAGTGCCATTTCGCGTGGTATTCCAATAATTTACATACAAGAGTAAAAAATAAAAAGCTTCAGGAGGCAATATGAGTGCAGCTACATCTGAAATATCGCAGCCAAAAGATCATGGAATGATCGCAGAAAAGGACGTAAAAATACCTTTGCGTGATGGAGGTTATTTGTATGCAGATATCTTTCGTCCTGATACGGTAGATGAAAAATTTCCTGCGATTGCTAATATTACCGTCTACAACAAAGACAAGCTGTGGATTCCGCCAAATGATTTGGAGGAAGAGGCTAATCCTTACATGAATTGGGAGGCCGCCAATCCAATGTGGTGGGTTCCGCGTGGTTATGTGTGTGTACGTATTGATTCGCGCGGGACTGGAAAGTCTCCAGGCCGATGCGAGCCAAGTTCATATCAAGAAAGTCTGGATTTTTATGATTGTATTGAGTGGATAGCGAAGCAAGACTGGTGCTCAGGTAATTTAGGTACATTGGGAATCTCCTATCACGCGGCTTGTCAGTGGCGCTTGGCTAATTTAAATCCACCTTCGCTCAAGGCGATTATTCCTTGGGAGGGTCGTGCAGATCAATATCGTGATCAGGCCTATCACGGTGGAATTTTTTCAATGGGATTTTTGGGTAACTGGATTAATCAACATATGGCGCGCCACCTGCTTGGCCGCACCAGAAAATACAATCCAGACTCATTTTCTCCAGACATGCTCTGGCAATATCTAAGCCATGATTTAGATTCAGAATGGTGGCGTATGTGTAGTGCACGCTGGGATCAAATTCAGGTACCCGTTTACTCGGTGGGGAATTGGGGTGGATGGGGATTACACTTGCGAGGAAATACCGAAGCCTATCTCTGCGCAGCATCCAAGCAGAAAAAATTACGCATCCATACCGGGGATCATTTCCGACCTTTCCATTCGAATGAGGGCAAAGTAGATCAGTTGCGTTTCTTTGATTATTGGCTGAAGGGGATTCAGAATGGCATTATGGATGAGCCCCCCATTAAGTTAGAGATCAGAACTGGTGGTAGCAAAAAGCCTTATGCATTTCGTTTTGAAAATGAATGGCCGTTAGCCAGGACACAATGGACCAAAATGTATTTCAGCATTGAGAAGGAGCGTTCTCCTGATGAGAGCCATGCAGAAGGGCGATTACTTCCCGAGCAAATTTCTACCTCTCGCAAGATTAGTTACAGTGGGAGTAATCCCAATAAGGCAGGAATTGGTTCTGGCTCTTCTGCTCCTGGCATTGGCCGATCAGGAATTTCCTTTGTAACCGATCCCATGGTCAAGGATACTGAAATTACAGGGCCGCTCATGGCTAACCTGTGGGTCTCGAGTACCGCTGAAGATATGGATGTGATGGTGACTTTGCGTAATATTGATCCCGAGGGCAAGGAAGTATTTGAGCTTGGACAGCAGGGGCAACCGGTTGTTTTGACTAAAGGTTGGTTGCGCGCTTCTCACCGCAAGCTAGACCCAAAAAAATCATTGCCGTATCGTCCCTACCACGCTCACAATGAGCGCTTATGGTTAGAGCCTGACGTCCCAGTAGAGTGTCAGATTGAAATCATCTCCACTTGTATTGTCTTAAAAAAAGGACATCAGTTGCGCGTCGATATTCATGCGCAAGATAGTGCGGGCAGTGGAAACTTCACGCACTTCCATGCAGACTATAACGAGGGGGCCGTTCACAACTTTTATGCGGGCGGAGCTATGAACTCCTACATACTGCTGCCGATTATTCCGGCCTAAGGTCTTGGAGTAGAAATTGGATGGGGGTGCTGATTTTGCACCCCCAATCCATTTTATATTGGGATTGGATTAAATCAGCGCCAACCGAATTACTTTCTTTTCTCGTATCAAGCCCTGATTAATAAGATCAAGTAAGCTGGCGACCACTCTAAGAGAGGGCATAGTAATGTTGTAAATTTCAGCTACCTCTATAACGCTATTCACAATGGCATCGCACTCAATAGGGCGCCCGGTGCGGACATCTTGGAGCATCGATAGTAGGCCACCTAAATTACTGCCAATTGCCCCAGAGCCATAGATTAATATTTTCACAATGACCTTCATTTTGATTTAGTAATTGCTTCTAGAAGGCAATGGCATCCGTTACTAATTTGCCAACTTCTTTTTGTAAGATTGCCGAAGATATGGAGTGAGATCCGCCCATGCATCAATCTCTGGGGTGGCGATTGGAACTCGAGCTGTGCACAGACTTTGCTTGCTCAGATTTCTTCTATTAATGAGGATTGCTCTTCCGCCCCCTATATGTTGTCATTTATTCCTGCTATATTAATGATCAAATGATCATTTCAATTGAATAATCACGTATATTTGGACTTAAATTAAGCCCCCATTTCATCATTAAGGTTAGCAAAAAGTTATTAACTAAAGGTCGTCATGACATCAATATCAAGCTCTTCCTTCATATTTGAGGGTAATTCAAATGCGCCAGTGGTGGTATTAGCTAGTTCTCTAGGGGCCTCTTTGGAGATGTGGGATTCTCAAGCGAAAATGTTGTCGCCTCACTTCCGTGTATTGCGTTACAGCTATCAAGGGCATGGAGGTACGCCTGAGGTAGGTAGCGAGGCTAATATCGAGAATTTGCGCCAAGATTTATTGGCGCTCTTGAGCCGCCTTAATGTCCAGAATTTTTCTTTCCTCGGGCTATCTTTGGGTGCTATGTTGGGAGTTTATGTGGCCGCAAAGAATCCTGAGCGTGTTCAAGCACTTGTTGCCGCAAATTTTCGACCGTTCCAAATTGACTCTACAAAGGAACAGTGGAATCAACGTATAGAAGCAGTGAGGAGCAAAGGAATCGATGCCATAGTGGATGGTACGGCTGATCGATGGCTCTCCGAATCATTTAGAGCCTCCTATCCCGAGCTTGATCAAGGTGTCCGCAAAATGATTCGAGGTACAACTGATGCGGGCTTTATGGCTTGTGCAAAGGCTGTCCGCGACTATGATGCAAGACCATTCCTGAAGGATGTGCTGTGCCCCGTATTACTAATCGCTGGATCTGAAGATGTGGCTGCGCCGGTTTCTGAGTATCCATTAATGCAGGCCTCTATTCCGAATAATCAATATTTATTACTAAACGCAGCGCATATTTCTAGTATTGAATGTGAGGCAGAATTTAATGAACAAGTATTCCGTTTTTTTCAGCTAGACAATGGCCAAAAACTATAAGAGGAGATTGCAATGACTCAAAAATTACTTCGGGTAGCTGTTATAGGTTATGGCTGGTGGGGCAAGACTATTGTTGCGACTTTGCAGACTAGTAAGCTTATTCAGGTAAAAATGGTAGTTGAGCAAGAGTCTGTTGCGCGTGAGGCTGCTAATGTTCTTGGCGAAATGTCTGGATTTTCTGTTTCAGACTCGTATGAGGATGCGATTAAAAATCCAGATGTGGATGCTGTGATCTTATGCACTCCACATAAATTACATTCCGCTCAGATTGCGGCTGCCGCCAAAGCGGGAAAACATGTATTTTGCGAGAAGCCCCTCTGCCTAACTCTTGCTGACGCAATTACTTCAGTAGTCGCGTGTAAGGCTGCCGGTGTCTTGCTTGGTATTGGCCATGAGAGACGATTTGAGCCGGCCATTATGGATCTCCGAAAACGGATTGCCAATGGTGAGCTCGGTACGATTTTGCAGATCGAGGGTAACTTTAGTCAGGATAAGTTTTTTGCTTTACCTCCAGATAATTGGCGCTTATCCAAAGAGTTGGCACCATGCGGCCCGCTTTCAGCAACAGGAATTCATTTGGTTGATTTGGCGATTGCAATTTTGGGGCCGGCCGAATCGGTCTTAGCAAGATTAAATACCCTCGCCAGTAATTTTGCTAATGGCGATTCATTAGCAATCATGCTTGGATTCAAAGGCGGCCAGACGGCATTAATCAGTGCGATTCTTGCGACGCCATTTGATGGTCGATTTACTGTGTATGGCTCTAAAGGGTGGGTGGAGGTGCGAGATAGAACGCATCCGGAAAACCCAACTGGCTGGGATATCAGTATGGTGTTTAGTGGAAAAGAAATGTTGACCTCTTTTAACGAGCCTCATCCTACTGTCCGCGCCAATCTCGAGGCTTTTGCTAGTGGTGCACTTGGGTTGACGCCTTACCCAGTCAGTACAGATGAGATGCTTGCCAATGTTGCTGCCCTTGAATCTATTATGAAATCAGCTGAGAGTGGTTTAATTGAAAGAGTTCCTGCTATTAATTAAGAAATATCACCGGTAATGAATAAAAAAACTGCGTCAGATGCGGCATCTAGTACTCCAAGGCGTAGGCTAAAGCGAGAGGATAGGGATCGGGAGATTGCTCAGGCGGCAGTCGCCTTTTTTGCAGAAGTGGGCTTTGATGGCGACACTCGCGAATTAGCTCGTCGGATGGGTGTTACTCAGTCTCTTATTTTTCGCTATTTCCCATCAAAGGCAGCATTAATTGAGCGGGTCTATCAAGAGGTTTATGTGGGGCGGTGGAATTCTTATTGGGAATCCATCATTGCGGATCGAAACATTCCGCTGAAAACAAGGCTCTTACGTTTTTATAAAGACTACGCCCGCGTCGCATTGACCTATGATTGGGTGCGTATTTTTATGTTTTCGGGACTGAGGGGCGAAAATATTAACACCCGATATTTAGAGTTTTTACGCAGTCGAGTTCTCGAGCCCATTGCCAAAGAGTTGCGCGTAGAGCTGGGCTTACCAAGCGTCGAAGAGGTTCCATTGACGGAGGAGGAGATCGAGCTGATCTGGGGTATCAATGCCCGAGTTTTTTACTTGGGACAGCGCCTTTGGATATTTAATGCTCCCTTAAAGTTGGATATAGATCAAATTATTGATCAAACGATTACTTCGTATTTAGCAGGTGCTAAGCTAACTATCCCAGCTCTCATGGGGTCCTCAGGGCAATAATCCTAAAATACCCGCTTATTTTTATAGGGTTAGTACTTATTGATATAGATCAAATGATTACTTATAAAGTGATCAAGTGATTACTTAATTTGCTAAAACTAGCAATCAATGGGGCTAAGCAATGAATATTGAAGTATCTGGCAACCAATTTGACTCAAGAGAGCTTCGGAATGTCTTAGGGTCATTTGGAACGGGAGTTACGGTAGTGACAACTGTTGGAGCGTCTGGAGAACAGGTTGGCTTAACAGCAAATTCATTTAGCTCAGTTTCCTTAGATCCACCAATAGTTTTGTGGAGCCTAGGCAAGCAATCGCGCAATCTCCCCGTATTCCACGAATCAGGACGTTTTGTAGTTAATGTTCTGGGTGTGGATCAACTTCACCTATCAAATCAATTTGCAAAACCAGCGGACGACCGGTTTGCTGGCGTGGAGTGCATTTCTGGCTTAGGTGGTTTGCCGGTGATATCAGGATGTGCGGCAAATATTGAGTGCGAAACAATCAGCGCTCAAGAGGTGGGTGACCATATTTTGTTTCTTGGAAGAATTGTGCGCTACACCCACATGAAAAAAGATTCATTACTTTTTTGCAATGGCGCATATGCGCGCGCAATTGATGTTTAAGTTCCCCCCCATGTCTTGATATCAGAGATCATTTTCCGTCCACATTAAAACGAAGGAAGCAATGAAATACAGTACTTTTATGATGCCTTTGCATCCGCCGGGACGCAACATTATTGAAACTCTTAAAGAGGATCAGGAGGCCATTATTTTGGCTGATCAACTGGGTTTCTCTGAGGCCTATGTGGGGGAGCATGTAACAGATGCTGCTGAAACAATCACATCGTCAATGATATTTTTGGCTACATTAATTCATCAAACAAAAAATATTAAATTAGGTACGGGAACCATCAACGTACCTAATTCTCATCCTGCAAATGTGGCTGCACAAGCAGCAATGATGGATCATTTGCTGCAGGGTAGATTCATTATGGGCATCAGCCCAGGTGGGTTGATGTCGGATGCTGAGGTCTTTGGAAATCTTGATAAAGATCGCAATGCCATGTTTGTCGAAGGCATTAATACAGTGCTAAAAATTTGGGAGTCTGAGCCACCCTACAACATTAAGGGTGACTATTGGGATGTCTCAGTTGAGAAAACAATGGCTCCAGAGATTGGACAGGGATTCATCATGAAGCCATTCCAAAAGCCACACCCATTGATTGTTGGAACAGCGGTGGCACCTTTTTCTAAGGGTGTAACGGAAATGGCTAAACGTGGATGGCAGCCAATTTCTGCACCGTTCTTACTGCCTGAGTGGGTGAAGACCCATTGGCCAAAGTATGTGGAGGGCCGGGAAGCGGTGGGGGCTGTCGCACATCCGGATGAGTGGCGTATCGCTAAGAGTATTTTTGTTGCTGATGATGAGGCAACGGCAAGGCGTTACGCGCTCGAGGAGGGTGGGCCATACCATTTTTATTTTAAGCAATTGGTTCGTAAGCTTGTTGGAGGCGGGGGTCGTGGAAACTTATTTAAGCTAGACCAAAATATTCCAGACTCAGAAATTACAACTGATTACGTTACTAAGCGACTAGTAATTGCTGGGACCGTAGATTCGGTGGTTGATCAAATTTTAGCGTTCAGGGACTTGGTAGGTGATTTTGGGCAGCTGCTATATGCATGCCATGATTGGATGGACCCTAAGTTAGCAAAACGATCGATGGAACTATTTGCCACCGAGGTAATGCCACGGGTAAATGCTGCCATTAAAGCGTAATTGATTTAATTCTTCTGATGTAGTTGAGTGTTATTCGTATCTAAATTTAATATAAATAAGGTGGGGACATGAAACAAATTAATCTTGGAATTATTGGAACGGGTTGGTGTGGGGGAATTCGCGCAGAAACGGCTCGCGCTAGTTCCCTAATTAAAGATATTCATATCGCAGAAACAAATGAGTTGCGCTTAAAAGAGATGGCTGATTTAGTGAATGCTAAAACTGCATCAACTGATTATCGTGACTTATTAAAAATAAAAGACATTGATGCAGTCATCATTTCGGCAACGCCAGAAACGACACACTATCCCATGGCGCGGGATGCCCTTTTGGCTGGCAAGCATGTCTTTATGGAGAAGCCTATTGCGCTTGAGCTTGCTGAAGCCGATGAGCTGATTGCATTGGCTAAAAAGTCGAATTTGAAGTTTAGTATTGGGTACTCACAGCGATTTAATCCTAAGTTTGCGTATGTAAAAAAATCGATTGCAAACGGAACTATTGGCCGTCCAGTAAGCGTTTTAGTTAGTCGTCATATCACTCGTAGCTTAGGTAAGAAGATTAGTGGCCGAGTAAAACTATCCCCGGCGGCAATGGAGTCAACCCATGATTTAGATTTTGTTTTCTGGTGCCTTGAGCCCGCTAAGCCCGTGAAAGTCTATTCCCAATTAAATTTTGGAGCGATGCGAGAGGCCACGGGCGCAGATATTCCAGATTCACAATGGATTACGGTAACCATGGATAGCGGACTGTCGTTTGTAGTTGGCGGTGGTTGGAGCTTGCCTTTGGGCTACCCTAACTTCTCTACAACTTGGATTGAGTTTATTGGTACAGAAGGTGCTGTCATGGTTGATGATAGCCATAAAGATGTGGTGATTAATACGATGGAAAAGGGGATGCAGTTGCCAATGTCAACCATGCCCGGAGAAAAGGTTGATCACGTATTTGCCGGCCCAATGGCTGCTGAAACTATTTACTTTATCGAGGCGGTGGCTTTTGATAGGCCCGTGCTGGTGACTGGAGAGCAGGCCCGTACAGTCATGGAAGTTTATATGGCTGCGGATCTTTCCGCGGAAACAGGCGATCCAGTGTATTTACCTCTACCCGAGGAAAAACTCAAGATGGTTGCGGGGTAAATGATGAGAGATCGCCAGGCAAAAAATATAGGTTTAGCAATTGTTGGTGCTGGTCGAGTTGGTCTGTTCCGCGGTGAGGTAGCTGCCCGGCATGCTCAAGTTGGCTGGATTGGCATTGCAGAAAAAAATCCAGAGAGAGCGAAGTTTGTTGCGGAAAAGCTGAAAGCAGATTTTGTAACCTCAGACTATCGTGAACTATTAAATCGGCCCGAAGTGAATGCCACGATTATCTCAACAGACGAGCACTTGCATGTTGATCCGGTACTGATGGCTGCGGAACGTAAGCATTCCTTAATGATTGAAAAACCCTTGGCAACGGATCTTGGTGATTCAGCTCGAGTTTTAGCTGCAATTAAGGCTTCCGGTGTTGATGCAGTAGTTGGGTATACGCAGCGATTCCGTCGTCGTTGGTTGGCGGCAAAGGAAAAGGTCAGTACGGGGCAGCTTGGTGATGTCACTTTGGTTTCTTCGCGGGCATTTATGAATCGCCTCGTCGCAATTGATAACTATAAGCGTACTGACCATCCGGAAAAAATATCCCCAATGGTTATATCGGGAACTCATGCCCTGGATATTGTGATGTGGATGATGGAGGGTAAGACCCCCGTAGAAATCTATGCCCGCTCAATCGATAAGGCCTTGGGTCCAGAATGGAAGGGGATTGATGCAACATCTGGAGTCATTACCTTTTCGGATGGAACCATCTATCAGTCAACAATTTCCTGGGCTCTCCCTGTGGTTTGGCCGGGGGCCGTATACAGCCTTGATGTTGGGATTGTAGGGACTGAAGGCGTCTTAACAATTGACGATACACATCGCGATATTGTGTTGGCTACCAGCAAGTCTCAGGGCGAGGGATATGCACCTGATGCAGCGCGTCGCGTTGACTTTATGGGCAGCTATCCTCCCGGCGATATGGCTCTGGGTGAGTTACGAGGGCCTATGCGAGAGGAAACTGAGTCTTGGTTAAATCGGGTGTCATTAGGCCTGCCAACCCCTGCTGCAACCGCAGAGCAAGCCCATAGAAATTTGATGCTAACCAAAGCATTTGATTTATCTGCAAGACTTAAAAAACCCATATCTTTGCCAATTGAGCCGAGTGACGATATCTATTGAGAGTATTAATTCACTATTAGGGATTTATATATGTTCAAAAATATGTCTTTTAGAGTTTTTGCGATCCTTGTAACCGTATTTCTAGGTTTCTTTCAAAGTGTCTTAGTACATGCGCAGTCTGCGCCCTATCCGAATCGGCCAATTAAGATGATTATTCCATTCGCCCCTGGTGGCGCATCTGATTTTATTGGCAGGGTCTTGGGTGTTAAGTTAAGTGAGGTATTGGGTCAGCAGGTAATCGTTGATAACCGTACCGGTGCGGCTGGCAATATAGGCATGGAGGCTGCAGCGAAGTCTGCTCCGGATGGTTACACAATCTATTTAGGCAATATTGGAACGATTGCAGTCAATCCAGCCTTATTTCCTAATCTCAACATTAATCCATTGAGAGATTTTGTTCCTGTGACGCAAATTGCAGATGTACCAAGCGCTTTAGTTGGTAACAATGATTTTCCTCCGGGTAATGTGCCACAGCTAGTCACCTACTTACTAGCCAATCCCGATAAGTTCAATTTTGCGACGCCTGGCGGTGGAAGTGCAAATCGCCTAGAGATGGAGGTGTTTATGAAATTAACGGGAACCAAGATGACTCACATTCCTTATAAAGGCGGAGGCGGTCCTGCTGCAATTGGTTTGATTGGTGGCGAAACTCAGGTCATGTTCAATACTTTACCTTCGGTTAAGCAATTTATGATTGCCAATAAAATGAAAAGTTACGCAGTCACTGGTTTGGTTAGGCAGCCCGGTTTGCCTAATGTTCCCACGCTGACCGAGTTGGGTTATCCAGAATTTAAAACGGGTTCTTGGCAAATGATTATGGTGCCAACAGGAACTTCCCCGGAGATTACTAGCAAGCTATTTGATGCGATTACTAAGGTTTTAGCAATGCCAGATGTCATTGACCGAGTAGTGAATGGGGGAGCCAGTATTACCACTAGCAAATCTCCAGCTGACGCAAAGACATTTGTAGCAAGTGAGCTGAAAAAATGGGCCGTCGTGGTGAAGGACTCCGGCGCCTCTGCTGACTAAAGATAATCCCCGTCTTTTTTAAGCGGGGATTATCTTTAGTCTATTTTTCCAATTGCGCGAATGACTTTAAGCATTCTTTGGCCATCCTCATTAGCAAACTTTTTAAATTCTGGGGCATCTCGATAATCCATGAGAATGCCTGATTTTTTTATCGAATCAATGTATTGTGGATTTGACGTTGCTTTTTGAATAGATTCGCGCAGTGTGCGCAAGACCGCTATCGGAAGGGGTGCAGGAGCATACAATCCAGCCCAAATATAGTACTCAGTGTTGTATCCCAAATCCTTGTAAGTTGGAATATCTGGGAATGCTGCCAGCCTTTTTGCGCTAGAAACTGCTAGCGGTCGAACTTTTCCAGCTGCGATTTGTTGGGCTGCTACAGAGGGTGCTGCGGTAGTAAAGTCAACTTGACCCCCAAGTAAGGCAATCATGGATGGCCCGCCGCCGCCAAATGGAATTTGCGCAAACTTTACACCAGCCTGATAGGCAAGCATTTCTACCGATAAGTGAATGGGGCCGAAATTACCTGAAGAAGAATAGGTGATGGTATTCGGTTTTTCTTTGGCTGCTTTAAGCAAGTCTTCCATCGTTTTATAGGGTGAATCAGGTCGTACAACGACGATCATTGGGTCACTACTTAATAGGGCTATTGGCTCAAGTTGATTGAGCTCATAAAGCGACTTTCTGCCACTTACGAGTTCTGCTTCAGGGGCTACGATCACCGAAGATAATGCGAGAAGTAGGTTATATCCATCGGGCTTAGATGTTGCTACCTGAGCGGTTCCAATTGCGCCACCTGCCCCCGGGCGATTAATAACAACTACTGGCTGTTTTAAAACACTTGATAATGGCTCCACTAGTATTCGTGCATTAATATCGGATGCCCCTCCCGGAGGGTTGGCGACAATGAGATTTACAGATTTATTAGGGTATGGATCATCTGCCATCGCAGGCGAGGCAAGTAGAGATAAGAGCGCAAGAAAAAGACGTGCTAACTTCATATCGACACCTTTACTGTAGACTGTTCATTAATTGATTTCACGATTGCTTCAAATAAGCCAATTGTTTGATTCATTTCTTCAGTAGAAATTGGGTAGGGTAGTTTTCCCTGGCTGTCTATTGAATTGGCGAATGCGTCCAACTCAGCTTTAATGGAGTCAATTGGTGCAAAGTTAAAGCGCTCAACCTGGCCGCCATTTTGACGCACAATGCATTCGGTCTCGCCAATAGCCTCTACAGATCCTATGTCGCCAAAAGCATGAACGCGCCAAAAAATAGGTGTTGCCCTGACCATTGCAAAATAAGCGCTTACACCATTTTGGAAACGTACATTGACTGATGTGGCGTCACGGGGATCCTTGCCTGCCCTAAAACTGGCAATATGGGCAGATACCTCGCTTGCGCTTCCTGCTAAATTCACCATTGCATCAATTATGTGTATCCCAGTGCCAGTCAACCCGCCCGCAGGGGACTCAGTTGGTTTTTCACGCCAGTCAGAAAAAAATTTCGTAGAGTGCTCGTTGCTATAGTGTCCTTCGATATGCATTAGCGTACCTAAGGTGCCATTGGCTACCACTTCCCGCAGCTTAGACATTGAAGGCCAAAATCGTTTGTTTTGTCCGACCGCCAAAATCACCCGATTTTCTTCGCAAGCTCTGATAGCAGCTATTGCATCTTGATGTTTGAGTGCTAATGGCTTTTCACAAAACACATGTTTGCCTGCTTGCGCGGCAGCAATAATTTGTTCGGCATGCATTGAGTGAGGTGTTGCCAGAACAACTGCTGTGATGTCTGGGTCGGCAAGTGCATCAAGGTATTCATCACTCAATTTAATGTGTCTTGACTTGCAATATTCTGCGGCATCATCAAGATCTTTTGTCACAATTCTTGTGAAATGAATTAAGGGGTTATCACCCTCCATAGATTTAGCTAAATTTTTTCCCCACCAGCCAAATCCAATTAATGCAGCCTTGACCATCTGTCTTTCCCTTGAAAAATTACACTTGAAAATGCTTGAGTTTTGATTCGCTAACCTCAATTCCAAGTCCAGCTTGATTTGGTATGTGGTAAATGCCCTTATTGGGCTCTATAGGCTGATCAACAACGTCTTCAGCCAAATAAGGATGGCTAGGGCTAATGCCCCAATTCACTTTATCTAACGCAGCACTTAATTGCAGTACAGCAGCTGACGCTATAGAAGTCTCAGCAATTTTTCCTGCGAGATTAATTTGTAGGTCTAGAGAGTTGCATACAGTAGCGCTTCGTAGGACGCCGGAAATGCCACCTAACTTGAGGGTTTTTAGTGAAACCCCAGAAACCCCATATTTTTTTGACTCAATTACATCGGCAATGCTGGTGATGGATTCATCAAGGCCAATTGGCGCAATGTTAAGGCTGCAGATATGCTTGAGACCCACCAAATTTTCTTTAGCTAAAGGTTGTTCTAAGAAGGCGATATTGGCGTCTCTAGACCCTTCTAAAAATTCAACCGCCTGTTCTGTTGAGTAGCCCATATTGGCATCAGCACAGATTTGAATTGCATCCCCCAAAACGCTGCGCAGCCCTAATGCAGATTGGATATCCTCTTTCACTGACTTCACACCAAGTTTGAGCTTAAAAAATTGATAGCCAAGCGCGCTACATTTTTGCGCTTCAGCAATATCTGTTTCTACAGACTTTGTCCCAATCAGCCAAAGGAGCGGAATTGAATCTCGTCTCTTGCCGCCCATTAAAGTATATGCGGGGGTGCCTAGATCTTTCCCTACGAGATCGTAGAGAGCCATATCAATTGCAGCAATCGCGCCGCTTCCTTTGGGAAATTTTTGCGTAAGAAGCGCGCTAATTGAAGATAAATTCTCTGAATTTAAGCCAATCAAGGCGTCCTTAATGCCGCCGTTAAATGCTTGAGCCATATCGCTTAAGGTTTGGCCTCCATGGCTCGGTGCGGCTGTATTTTCACCCCAGCCAATAATTCCCCGATGAGTTTCTAGTCTCACAATCAAAGTTTCAGTATGAGTGATATGAATTCCTGCCATGAGCATGGGCTTTATCAGAGGAATTTTGAGGGCAAATGCACTCGCGTACCGAATATTTTTAAGGTTCACGCAGATTCCCCTTGACGTCGAATAGCTTCTAGGATGATGGCGTTATCTTTCTTGCCCTCACCCTTTTCAAGGCAGGATTGCAGTAAATCGACATACTGGCTCGCTAGCGGGAGCGGCTGTTTTTGTTCGAGCGCTAATTTCTGTATGAGGCCAAAATCTTTTAAGCTTTGATCTACTCGACTTTGTGGGTTATCAAACTCGCGCTTTGCCATCATAGGGCCTTTAACTCTCATTACGCTAGACGATGCTGCCGAATTTTGTAGAAGATTAAGGAGGATGTTGGGATCTAGTCCTATACGACTTCCAAATACTAGGCCTTCGGCTAATGCAGCTCGATGTAGGCCAAGTACTAAATTAATAGCTAGTTTTGCTTTGCTAGCACTACCAATCTCCCCGACATACATTCTCTTTTTGCACATTGCATCTAGGATAGGAGATAAATCTTCAATGAGTTGCTTGTCCCCACCCATCAAGCCTAGCCCCTCTCCATCAGCCACCTGCTTACTAGTTCCAGAGATTGGCATTTCAAGAAATCGAACGGGGTAGGCCTTACATTGAGCCGCAATCTCAGCAATCTCATCCGGTTCACAGGTGCTGGTGCAGATGATGTTGAGCGGATTCGTTCGTCCCGATGCCAATAAACCATGGCTACCAAGTAAAACATCTCGAATTTGGTGACTGTCAAATAAGCATAAAACTAGAGTGTGACATTGCTCGGCTAATTTGAGTGCTGATGACGTAGTGCTACTTTGCCCAAATTCAGAGCAACGCTTTGGGTCGATATCAAAACCAAGGGTAGAAAAACCACCGGAGTTAAAAATTTTCCCAAATGCTTGCCCCATTAACCCGAGTCCGATGATCCCGATTGCTTGCTTATTCATCTGATGATTAATTTAGAGGAGTTATGTTTATAAATGGGTTGTTGAGGGAGTCAGAAAAAAGTTCATTGGCAGAGTATTGGCCGTAATGTCTAGTTGACTCATGAATTGCCGCAATCATTTGTTTTGATGGATAACCTAAGGACTGTATCTTTTGTGAAAACTGAGTTTCAACACCAGCCAACTTTGCTTGCCACTGTTTAATCTCACCAGCAGAAATATCTATAAACTGAATCCCTGATTCTTTAAACGCTACGCGCGCGCGTGCTCCCGCAAGCCCATAAAATAGCTGAGCACCAGCTTGGGCTAAGGCTCTAAGCCATTGATTGAAGATTACCTTTAGTTCGGGCGATAGCTTGTTCCAGAAGTGATGTGAAAGTCCATATTCGAGATTTACTCTAACTAAATTTGCAGAAGTTCGGTAACCGGCATCTTTATAAATACCGGCTGTATGCGCAGCGCTATCCGATATGGAAACTGCGGCCACTTCCTTATTAGAAAATCGTTTCTTGGCTTCAGGAGTGCTGCATCCGATAGGGGTGGCACCCAATGCTTGATAGATGTCAAATTCCATGCCATCGCTGCAGGCAATCTTTTTTCCTTGTAGGTCACTCAGGCAGGTGATGGGCTCGCGACTAAAGAGGTTGTATTCGCTAGTGGCTACTAGCCGCCCCATTAAAATCTTGTTCGCCTCAAAATCTTTTTTGAAATATTCGTGATACAGCGCTTCCGAAACTGCTGTTGCGACTTCAGCACTCGGAAAAATGAAGGGTAGGCTAAGGCCTTGTGCTGCAGGAAATGCGGCCGCATCCCAGGCGGAGTAAACGGGGCACATATCTGTGATGTTGTTGACTAACGCATCAATACCATCGCGCTCCTTATGTAGACTTCCGCCCCAAAATCCCTCTACTGTAATTGCACCTTGGGTCATCGCAGTTAAGCGTTTAAATGCCGGCTCAAAGACATCTTTTACTGCGGGCGAATCACCGGGAATATGCGCGCTCACTCTGAGGGTAAGCGCATCAGATTTAAGGCTTAAGTCCTCTTTGTCTGTGTTGAGCCAGGCACGTGCTGCACTCGTTTTGGAGATAACATCGTCAACTGAGTCGTTTGCGCTGATTTGTAATGGATTCATTTAGTCACTTGATTTCAGGTTGGCTTCTTTAACAATGCGGCCGTAGCGATTAATTTCAGATAAATAGTATTTACTGAAGTCAGCCCTAGTGCCACCAATAATTCTGAACCCCTGTTTTTCCAATTGAGCTCGTACGCTCGGAGTATTGATAATGCTCTGGGTGGTTTGATTAATTTTATTGATGATGCTGTCAGGTGTGCCGGCCGGTAAAAAAATTCCGAACCAGGTCTCTACCTCAACCCCAGCCACACCTACCTCTGCCATAGTTGGAATATCGGGTGCAAGTGGCGATCTTACTGAGGAGGCTAATGCGAGAGCGCGAATTTTTCCGGCGCCCAATTGTTGCAATACCAGAGGAAGCGTTGGGAACATGGCATCTACCTGACCTGCGAGTGTATCGCTCAAAGCCTGGGCTGTAGATTTATAAGGTACATGAGTGATATCTGTTTTAGTGGAGATCTTGAAAATCTCTCCAGCAAATTGCCCAATACTTCCATTTCCCCAAGAGGCGTAATTCAGTTGACCTGGGTTTGCCTTAGCTAATGCAATAAACTCCTTCGCGTTTTGCGCATTGACATTGTTATTGACTACCAATACCAGGGGAACAGCGGCAATCAAAATCGACGGGGTAAATGCTTTTTTAGGGTCATAGCTTAAGTTACTCATCCAGGGGTTGGTAGCAATTGATGTGGATTCCAGCATGAGGGTGTAACCATCAGGCTTGGCCCTTGAGAAAATCTCTTCTCCAATCGCCCCATTGGCGCCAACGCGGTTATCAACCACGACGCTTTGCCCCAGTTTTTCTGTTAGCAGTGGGGCTAAGTTACGCGCTAATAGATCTGCAGTCCCTCCTGCAGACATGGGGACAATTACCGAAATGGGTCTTGAGGGGTAGTTATTAGCGTTTTGCGCCAAAGCGCTCGTAATGATGGCAATTGAGGCCATCATTACTATTAAAGGCTTGTACAGGTTATGCATGGGTCTCCTCCACCTGTTTTTATCAATATTGTTATGGATGTATTTAATACTCAAGAATCCATAAGCACAAATACCTTTTTTGTAGATTAAGATATAACAAATCGTTATGGATTTCGATAATGGGGGCTAAAAATCATGGAATTAAGAAGTATTCACTACTTCGTTGCTATTGCTGAGTTGGGCAATATTTCTGCGGCATCCATTAAGCTTGGAATTGCACAACCTGCTCTTACGCGGCACATGAAGCAGCTTGAGACCGAGCTAAATACCATCTTGTTTAATCGCCTTGCTAGAGGGGTCCAGTTGACAGCTTCCGGCAGGGAGCTCCTGGAGTATGCAAAAAGAATTGTCAGTGAAGTTGCGCAGGCTAAGGAAGAAATTACTGGGCTTAGCTTAAAGCCTAAAGGCACTATTGTTTTTGGTGCAAGTCCGACAATATCGTCTATTTTGATGCCCAGAGTTGTTTCAGATTCATTGAGGGAGTTTCCTGGAATTAATTTGAGACTGATGGAGGGTCGAAGTATGCGACTCAATGACTTCTTGCTCACGGGCGTTTTGGATATGGCGATTCTGACAAATCCATTGTCATCATATAAGTTACACCTTACGCCATTGATTTCAGAGCCACTCTGTTTAGTGGGTTTTTCTGGGCAAATTCCCAAGGGGGTGCCCAGGTCATTGGAGGACTTAGATGGATTACCTCTCATCCTAACGCCTGGAATGTTAGCGCTCACAACAAAAGTGGGGTCAGGTAAAAAAGCGAAGCTAAAGGTAGTTGCCGAGATAGAGTCAATAGAGACAATTCGCAGTTTGGTAAAAAGTGGTCAAGGTGTCACCATTACACCAGCTAGCGCTTTCTATCAAGAATTGAATCGAGACGAATTGCGAGCGCAGACTATAGAAATAAAAGGTTTACGTAGGGACCTAGTCTTAGCCTCAAGGACCGATAATGCACATCTACCGACCGTAAGGGAGCTATCAAGAATCGTGAAGATGGCTATTAATAGCGAGATGGGTAAATATGCTGTCTGATGGCTATAGCGATAATGCAATCTTCCATTGCGGGTGATCTTTAGTTCACTCTGGCTTGACGGGTCTTATTTGGGAATATTTTTTCTGATTATTTATCAAAGTCGGCATATTTATCGTGACAGGCTTTGCAAGCGTTATAGATTTTTCCGCCAGCATCGAATAATGCATCCTTGTTTTTATCTTGAGCAGCTTTCAGTGCGATTTCGGCAGTTCGACTAAGTCGTTTGGAGTACTCTATCCATTGATCGCCTTCCTTGGCTCGTCCCTCGATCATCAGGAGATTCCCAGCCTCTACTAAAGTTGCCGCACTATTTCTAACGGCTTCCCATTGGGCATCTGTGCGGGGGTAGATTTCTGTTGTTCCTTTGATATTGGAGATAGATTTAACTGAGTCCCACACTACATCAGCATTGGGATCAATCACCCATTCCATTACTTGCTTTAGGCTAAGGGCGGTATTTGCTTGAGGTGGCTTAGGGCTGCATCCAAATAAAAAGGCAATACCAAAAAATAAACCAAGGGCCTTTAGTTTCATCAAGTCTCCAATCCTAGCGAAGAGTTTTCATTTACGGTGGCTCAATTTTTTTAGAGCTATTTAATGTAAGAGCATATATTAATAAAGCTGCAGCAACACCAAATTTTGTTGCAACTTTACTATTAGAGGTGGATGGAAGGCGCTCTTGATTTGGGATTGCTACCAAAAGGAATTAGATTTTAATGTGGGCTCTGAGGCCAAAGAAATTAACTGGGCCACGGTCAGCGTTATAGCCAGGATTTGCTATGCGCTGATAGTCTGCTGAAAGCGACAGATTTTTGTAGGCATTCCAGCTATAGAAAGTTTCGAAGATTTGCTCTTTTTTGTAATTGAGTCTGCCATCGCCAATGAACATCGTCACACCACCTTTTTGCAGATAGCTAATTTGCTGAGATGAGATTCCATTTAATGCGGCGCCAATACCAATCGTATCTAGGGGCCTTCCCCAGTCTTGTCCTTTGATGGATAGCCCACCTGATAATGAATTACTAATATCAGTAAATGCTTGTGTTTCAGTTTGACCATTATTCCAGCTCCATCTTGCAAATGCACCAATATTTTTGGTAATCGCTTGCTCACCATTTAAGGCGTAGCCCCATTTGGTTTGGTATCCATTCCTAGTATTCAATATATCCGGAATGGTTGCGGTTTGCTCTCCAAAGTTAATCGCATTTTTATAGGTAGACATGACTCCACGATTTTGAAAGACTAAAACTCTCGCTTTACCTAGTTGTCCATTTATATCGTGAAGGTGCGTTAGTTCAGCCGTGTTGCCATATTGCTGAGTAAGGTCGTAGTCAAGCCCTAATGAGTTCGGCGATTTAGGCATAGCTAATCGAGCCAAACGAAGCGCCCATTCTTGATCATGGTAATACTCGCCTACAAAACCATAGGTATAGCCGCGGGAGTTGGCAGCATAGTCATATGCGCCGCTAGCCATCAGAGACCAGTTTAGAAACTGAGTACGAGGGTCATGGCTATAGGTATTGGCATCAAAGAAATCCAAGGCGGAGAATGTTCCATAGGAGACTACCAGCCTCCGCTTATCGACATTACCAGCAAGTTGATTGGCACCACCTTCAACGTGCTCTTGCCCGCCACCAAAACCAAGGGTCTGGCGTAGGAATATTCTTGCCATGTAATAAATTGGTGGAATCGCCGTTCCCTTTTGAAGCTCCCCATTACTGAATCCTCCCAAACCACTCAGCCCTGAAAATGGAATGCCTTCAAACATCTCTGGGTTGATATAGGCCTCAGCGCCTTCCCATAATCTGGCGCCCAAGAATGCCGTCGCTGAAAATGTGTAACTCTTAGAAATATCACCATTCGTCTTATTTAAAAGACTCTTTGTCCCGTAATAGGGTGAATTAAAGTTGTTTTTAAATTGATTGATATAAGTGGTCTGCCCATGAATGCTCCATTGTTCTGTGTCGCCCTCGATGGGAAATTGGCTATCGACTACGGGGGAGCTGCTAATGGGTGATTCAGCATGGGCGGCCGAATACAGGCCAATCAAACAGGCCGAGATTGCAGGCATAAGAAACCTTCTGCCAGTCGATTGAAATGAGTGTGGCAGCGTAAATGCCCAATATTATTTAAATAAGAATGGTTTTCATCGTATCAAATAATTGACCTTCACTTTCCGCGCTGGAAAAAGGGGCATGTTTTTCTAAGCCTCAACATTAGTCTGAAAAATGTTGCAACTGCAGCAAAAAATTACCATAGACCTTGATATGGTAATGTCACGTTATTAAATAAATAAACGCTAATAGCGGTAGGTCACAACCCGCCCTATTAGTAAATAATATGCTGGAGACTTATGCGTAATACTGCATTGCTTGATTTTTGTGCATACCTAGAGAACACTCCATTGGGTCTCGCAATACAAGATAATTTCTGGGTGGTTCCAACAATGCAAACTTTGCATATTTTGGCGATCTCAGCACTTCTAGTGTCGATTCTCATGATTGATTTGCGAGCGCTCGATTTGCATGGAAAAAGTGATTCAATTTCAACGATTGTTTCTCGTTACATCAATATTATTTGGTTTGCATTACCAATTCTCTTTATTTCCGGCAGCCTTTTGATTGTTGGGGAGCCCGCCCGATCTCTTGCCAATCCAGCATTTCAGCTAAAAATGATGATGTTGCTAATGGCTATCGTTATTACTCTTGGGATTCAAAAATTGGGATCTAGGAATATTGGCCTTGAGCAGGCTAATGGAAAAGTTAAGCTCTTGGCAATCCTTTCCCTGTTGTTATGGTTTGGCATTGTTGCCTCTGGTCGCTGGATTGCTTACACCTAACTATCAAAAAAAATGAACGATATTCTTATTCTGCTGCATGGTAATCCGATTGCCCAAACTATTCGTGAAAATGAATTGCTGTTTCCATGGATCGAAGCGCTTCATGTTTTGGCAATCACACTAGTATTTGGTTCAATTGCATTGGTTGATTTGAGGCTGGTGGGAGTGCGCGCTTTAAGCCGCCCGATTAGCAAAATTAGTGAAGAACTGCTTCCGGTGACATGGGTGGCATTTTTGGTGGCTGCAATTACGGGCGCAATCTTGTTTACCTCGAATGCACTTAGTTATAGCCAAAACTTTTACTTTATCTCCAAGATCATTTTGCTTGCCTTGGCGGGCGTCAATATGTTGTGTTTTCAATTTATTATTGGCCGCAATCTTGAGGGGTGGAGTCACCTTCAACAACTCCCAAATTCAGCACGTATTGCCGGGGCCATTTCACTCCTCCTATGGATCAGCATCATTATCTGTGGGCGCTGGATTGGTTTTACTCTCGAACCTGTTTTAGCAATTTCGTAAGGAAAAAAATGAATAGAAAACTACTGCCTCTAATTTGGGTCTTGAGTGCTGGCTTGATAAGCTCTAGTCTTGTATTTGCTCAAGCTGAAAAACCTATTATCAATCCACCACCAACTGCTAAAGATTGGGCCAATCTAGCCAAGCTACCAGACTGGAGTGGTGTTTGGAATCCCAAGATTACAGACCAAGATAAGCAGGTTAAAACGAATATGCCGCCATGGGTCCCTGCCGCTAATGAGATGATTCAATTTCAATTGGCAGAAGAGAAGGCTGGCAGACCTCCTCCACTCTTTGTCAATTGTCTTCCTGAGGCGATGCCATCATGGATGCTGATTACGCACAATGCAATGGAGATTCTGTTTACGCCGGGTAGGGTGACATTGCTAGGAGAGTCGGACGGGAATCGTTTGCGTCGTATTTATACAGATGGCCGCCCCCATCCTGAAGATCCAGATCCAACATTTCATGGACATTCAATTGGCAAGTGGGAGGGGGATACTCTGGTGGTAGATACCATCGGGATTTTGCCGCAATCGCTTATTGCTGTGAACGAAGCTGCTGGCGTCCCAAATAATGGCGATATGCGTGTTATTGAGCGGATTCATTTAGTCGGTAAAGACGAGTTGCATGATGATATTGAAGTCATTGCACCAAAAGTGTTCACTAAGCCATGGAAAACAACTCGAATTTTCTTTAGACAGCGCGCCAGAAAATTTGACATCGTTGAAGGTGTATGTCTAGAAGGATACTTTGCCCCCGGTAAAGATCAGCAAGGCAATGATATTTTTGTACCTATTCAGCACGATGTTGGTGGCAATCGCATTCCACCGCAATAATTATTTAAATTATTTTAAGGAAGAGTAATCTTGAAAATCAACACAATAGCTAGTTTGGCAGCATTGATTATTGCTGCATCCGCGTCTATGCAAGCCTTAGCGCACCATTCAACCACTATGTTTGATAGGGAGAAGGTATTAACTATTACCGGTACGATAAAAGAAGTTCAATGGACAAACCCTCATGTGGCTATTTTTGTAATGGGCACCATCAATGATGGCGATAGTCCTACTCTGTGGCTAATGGAGATGACGAGTCCTGGTAACTTAGTGCGAGCCGGGGGCTGGAGTAGGAACGTTGTTAAGGCTGGGGATAAGGTTGTAGTGAACTTCAGTCCTTTACGAAACGGCACCAAGGGTGGAGCCCTTAAAAAGATCACCGTGGTTGATACTGGTAAGTTCTATACGGCCGATATTAGAGCTCAGGAAAGTGCAAATCTTGAAGAAAGAGAGCAGAAGTAGAACTGAGTTGCTATGTTGGATATCATCGACCCATAGATGATCCTGTCTCTGGGTTAAATGAAAAGCCCCTGAATCACAATTCAGGGGCTTTTTTAGTTCTAGCAACTCAGTTCAACATTGAGCCTATGAATTGCAACGGTTTTTCTCAGATTTTTTGGATGCGATAGCAAGATTTTTTGGATCAAAATATGGATTTGCTAGCGCTTTAGTAGTTTGGTTTCTTAAGAAAAAATGCTTCCATTGATCGCCGGTTTTAGTGTTGTTAATAGCAATGCAGCGACTCTCATTTAAGCGACTTTTAATTTCGATAAAGTTCATGCCGAATAGATTGCATGTGCGCGTCATTACATCTGGAGAGTTTTGCGAAGATTCTTTCCACTCAGAAATACCATCACACTCACTTTTCTCATAGGCTTGAGTATTTGAAAGAGGAAAAAGAAGTGCAATTAACAATAAAATTTTTTTCATTACGCTAGATTCTCACAAAGCCATTGGATAGCCATAACAATAAATACAGAAAGTATTTTTTGATATAAAACTTTAGCTCTAGAGCCAACATTTTTTTGACTTAATACTTTAGCTCTAGAGCTAGAAATTTCACAGTTTCCTAGATTAAGATTCTTCCGGCTAGAAGAAATTAGCTTTAATTTTATAATTTACAAAGGGAAGTTAAGTGAACAAATTTAGTGTAAATTTAATCATAGCGGTATCCGCTTTTTTAATTGGCCTGGCAAGCGCCTCAGCTTTAAATCGATTTGACGTAGAAGAGCAGGCTCATCTAATGCAAAGCGCCCAATCAGATCCTATGGGGAATGTTAGGGCTAATCAGGACTAATACTTTAGTTCTAAGCCCCGCAAATATTGACTTTAGTCAAGTAGTCGCGCAATGCTGAGCTTTATAAATCAGATTCCTAACTATTCAAACTGGCGTGACAGCTATTTGAATATTGATAACCACCTTTCGAGGTGGTTTTTTTTGGCATCGCTACCCACATAGACTGTCAGAAATGATAACCAAGTCCAAAAATAAAATCGTAGCCTGTTGCATCGGCTGTGGATCTGACGGTCGACCCACTATCAGTTAGGACTGTTACTGGTTTGGCCCTATTAACCGCATAATTTCCCTCGCCAAATGCATAGATGGACTCGGTGATGAATTGCTTGTAACCCAAGCCATAAACCGTGCCGTTAACTCTATTGGATTGTTGGGGGTAGTTTCCGGGGGAGTTGGCATTGATAGTCGAGCCCGCATAACCTACTTTGGCATAGACCAATCGAGTGTTGTCAATTGCATATCCCGGGATGATGGTGAAGCTAAAAACATTAGACACATCATACGTTCCCGTCTTTACTATCGTGCCATTGGTAACTAGCGTAGAGCCAGCAGATCGTGAGTGGCCTGGATATAGCGCGGCCCCAATTCCGAGTAGATAATTTCCGCTAACCCCAAAGTTGTAGCCGACAGCAATATTGGCTGCCGGCCCATTTGCATGGTTTGCTGTTGCTGTGTTGCTATAAGCTGTGCCGCTAGAGGTGGTAGTTGTGCCACTTGCGCCTTTGGGGATATAACTCTCATATCCAATAAGCCCAAGCTGACCGTATGCGCCTATCCAAGGATTTGGGGTGGATTCTGCATATACGTTTGCTGAAATAGATATGCTGAGTATCGATGCTATGTAGCTAAATTTAAGTACGCTCATTCTTTGTCTTGGTTTATTAAAGTTATTTTTTTAGAAGTAATTTGATTGCATCAACAATGTCGCTATAGCCTATGGGTTTATAGAGAACCTTGATATTTAATTCTTTAAATAATTGAATGTGCTGAGGTGAGGTATCGGCGGTAATGATGATTGCCGGAATATCTATACCGAAGCTATCTCGCAACTGCTGAATAATGAGATCTCCAGTAGTCGTCTCAAGGCGATAGTCGCTTAAGATGCAGTCAATGTGATTGATGTTGGCTAGCTGATTCATTAGGGACTGGCTATTCTCGGGGAGTGAGAGTACGGCAAATCCATTTTGCGTTAATGCCTGCTTGTAGGCATCAAAAATCGTGTGATCATCCTCAAAAACAGCAATAGTTTTAGTCTCTAAAAGAACTTCTTGTGGACTTGGGCTTTCATGCGATACGTTTTTGATGAGACTTTCAGATCCATCTCTTAGGGGGAGGGAGGGATATTTTGTATGAAGGGTGATGGTTGTTCCAGATCCTAGGACGGAGTTAACGGATAGCTCTGTATCGGAGAGCTTGCAAAGTCTTTTAACAATAGAGAGCCCAAGACCAAGTCCATCATGCATATTTCGGGTGCTATCCACTCTAAAAAATTCATCAAATATTTTATCTAGCAGGGTTGAGTCGATTCCGCAGCCAGTATCTTCAATCGTCATGTGCAAGCAATTATTCACGGCGGTGGCTTTTACCAGGATAGTTCCTATCGCGGTGTATTGAATGGCATTAGAAATGAGGTTGCCCATCAACTGCTGAAGCAGTAGCTTGTCACCATTGATCCCCATATTCATGAAGTCAAACTGAAGCACTAAATTCTTATTGGATGCAATTGGGGTGTAGGTGTTTGATAAAAAGCCAATCAACTCGATAAGCTCAAATGGTTTTTCTAGCTTATCTGAAGCGCCTGCATCTAGCTTACTTAAGTCCAATAGAGAGCTAAACATAGAATTTAAGGTTTTAATACTTTTCCTGATTTGTAGGAAATTGATTCTTTCTTTGGGATTGAGCTTATTTGGCTCAAATAGATCTAGATAGATATTTACGGCATGTAGTGGTTGTCTCAAATCATGGCTTGCCGTTGCAATAAATTTGGATTTTGCAATGTTTGCAGTAATTGCACTATTGCGCTCAAACTCAAGTGCCTTATTTAGGGTCTGATTTTGTATTTGTAGGCTAATCGTTTTTACCCATGACTTAGAGAAATACGACGCCATCTTTATTGCATATAAGGAGAATGCAAATTCTCCCAGAAGAATGGGCCATGGGAACATGAATGGAGGGATGAGTGAGACAATAAATTGCCCAATAAAGATCGGTAAAGCAAAGCATAGGAATGTCGGTCGATGAATCGAGTAGCCATAGAGGCCCACAAAAACTGCTGTTGAACTCATCAAGAGATATAGACATTGCAGGTTAAATGGCAGAGTCGGTGTAACAATTAGCCATCCTAGCCCCCAGCAGGCAGTCACCGTGAACACACCTAGATTTAGGTTGAAGATCTTTTTCTTGGTGGATAGCGTTTGATCTTTATTTTTAGAAAAGACCATATAGGCCCTGAAGGCCACGCATAAAGCCATTGTCGTAAGCCAGACAATCAGATTCCCAAGAGCGGCTTCTTGAAATATCAAGGCCCCAGTAAGTACTGGGCCAATAACTGTCCCTGCAGTATTTGCCTTAGAGGCCGTTTCAAGAAATTGATATTTTTCTTCTAAAAGCAGCTCTTCATTGTTTTGCATGGAGTATGTATCCATGCTCTATACCAAGCCATTTTCTTTTGCTTTGATGACGGCTTGAGTTCTATTGAATACTTTAATTTTCTTAAAGATTTCACCTAAATGAACCTTCACAGTCTGCTCGCTAATATTGAGGGAGTAGGCAATCATCTTATTTGAGTCGCCATTAGAAATATGGCTGAGAATTTGTTTCTGCCTATCTGTCAGCCTGGTTACTTCAGGCTCCTTTGGGCATAAGCCCATTAATTCGCAGAGGCTTTGATAAATATATGAAGTTTCACTGCTCTTGGGAATGAAAATGCTACAGCCGGCCTCAAGACATTCTTTTTCTAAGGCCTCTTTCTCAAGGCCAGAAATGGCGGCAATGGCCACCACCTCTTCAAGCTTTTTAAATTCCGTTATGCCAAAGAATTGACTTTCCGAGTCTGGAATTAGAAGGTCTAAAAGTATTATCCATTTCGACTTTTTAGAGTGGACTATCTTTAATCCCTCTTTGATCGAATTTGCTGAAAAGACCTGATTCCCTGATGCAAAGAATTTGCGGGTTAAAAACTGGTGAAGGGCATCCCTGTAGACCGGATGGTCATCTACGATCAGCAGTGACATCGAATGCATAGATACCCTTGTTTTTAGGCTAAGTAGTGCGCATATTTAGAGGGATTTATTATGTCATCCATCATATTTGTATTTCTAATACTTTAGCTCTAGATAAGGGGTTGACTCAGATCAATTAATTGGATTTAACCACATATTTGGGCTCAATATTAGGGCTTTCACTTAGCTTGAGCTGATGGCGCGAAATGCCAATTTGCTTGCTAGAGCTAAAGTTCTATAGATGCGAATCAGTGGCGATCTTAGGATGGTTCAAATTCAATCTCTGGAGATCTACCATGCCATCAACCTCTTTTTTTAGTCGTCATTCATTGATTGCCTTGCTGACATTAGCCACTCTTATTTTTGGCTCCGTAGCGATTGCCGGAACGCAGATTCAGGCTGGCATTGATGCGCAGTATCGGGAAGATCGAAATAACCCACACCGGATCCCAAGCCCCATAGATTCCAAGTCTCAAGAAATATTGCAAGAGGCTATAGTTATCAGGGGTGAAGTTAAGGAGGAGGCTGTGGAACTAGTTGATACTATTCACAGCCTTGCTTTTAGAGGGCAGAACAGCTATTCACAGCCAATTTTGGATTACACGACAGGAACATCGAACTAAGGCTTTCTGCAAAGACTATTTAGGATTCCACGGCTTGAATTATGGAATCTTAATCAAGTATCTTTAGGCATAGAAGGCGTAATTAGAAGACTGAGCTATAGGCGCTTGCATCAGAACGTTCTTTATTTGGCTTATGAGTCGAGATGGTGCCGATGGTGATAAAGCATAGGGGCTCCTCCTTGTCTTTCAGTCGGAACAACTCCCTCATATTCTTGCTATAGAGTGCTTTGCCACTTGATAGGCCTGAACCAAATCCCAGGGCGTTGGCCATTAACAAAACATTCTGGATCGCACAGCCTGCTGAAATGAGTTTTTCTTGTACGGGAATGTTATCCAGCTCATTATTTAATTTAGCTGTTACCAATAAAAGTAATGGCCCTCGAAATGCTTTATTCCGGGCCTCTTCAATTTGTATGGGTGTTGCAGTGGAGTCCCTGTCAATAAGTGCATTGGCAAATAGCTTGGCCAATAGTTCTCGACTCTCGGGGCTCACTTCATAAAAGTGCCAAGGACTTGTCTTGCCATGGTCAGGGGCAGCTCCAGCTGCATTCAGAATTTCTAATTTCTGTGCTGGGTTGGGGCCCGGCGCAATCAGTCGTTTCGGGGATACA
Organism: Burkholderiaceae bacterium; assembly: GCA_947448625.1. Taxonomy (GTDB): domain Bacteria; phylum Pseudomonadota; class Gammaproteobacteria; order Burkholderiales; family Burkholderiaceae; genus Polynucleobacter. Next base: position 64,513 of record CANFOT010000004.1, read on the forward strand.
TGCTGACGACTATGAATGAGTGCATTCGCAAAACCCCCCAAAGAATCCAAGTCATTAAAACCCAAAATGACTGAGTCCTGGATGGTCATCCGGCCTTCTGCCTAAAGGCCAAAAGAACTGTCTATCGGACTCTTTGATTGGCAGATCATTAATGCTCGCAAAGCGTCTCATCATGAAGCCATTTTCATTGAATTCCCAATTTTCATTACCGAAGCTACGTGACCAGTTACCGGAGTCATCTCGGCATTCATAAGCAAAGCGAACAGCAATTCTGTTGTCCGTATAAGCCCAGAGTTCTTTAATCAAGCGGTATTCGAGCTCTTTCGCCCATTTCCGATGAAGAAACTCTTTCACTTGCTCTCGACCTTTAGGAAATTCAGCTCGGTTTCTCCAAATCGTATCTTCCGTATAGACTAGGGAAACTTTTTCAGGGTCCCGGGTATTCCAGGCATCTTCAGCCATCCGAATCTTCTGAATCGCTGTTTCTTGGGTGAAGGGGGGTAGCGGCGCTTTTTGTTCCATGGCTTTTTCCGGTGAGTTCTTGATATTCATAACAATATAGAAAGTTCTGCCTAAAATAGACCATAAAGTGCCAAATTTGGTGCATACAACCTTACTCACTATCGGAGTATGTCTTGCGAAAATTCTTCAGCCAATTAATCCGTGGATTGCTACCAGAGGCTAGTTCAGTTTCATGGTCTGAACGTGTCAGATCGGCCCTGGGAGTAGTGCTTGGTTTGATGGCGATCATCAGTTTGGGTTTGCTAGTTACCAGTCGTGGCTATGGCGCTCCGTGGATTGTTGCTTCGATGGGTGCCAGTGCATTTTTACTTTTTGTGCTCCCCTCAAGTCCTATGGCGCAACCCTGGGCAGTTATTGGGGGCAGTTGTATTTCTGCCTTGGTAGGCATCATATGTACGCGCTTTGTTCACGACTTGGCATTATTAATTCCCCTGTCGGTTGGACTCTCAATTTTGGCCATGTTTGCTTTGCGATGTTTGCATGCACCTGCCGCAGCTCTGGCACTATTAATTCCCTTAAATGGATTGGTAGATATTCAGTTTGTGCTGTTCCCTGTCCTTGGAAACGCAGCTCTGCTTGTAGCTTGCGCAATGATTTACAACTCGCTCACAGGAAAGCCGTATCCACATCGCCCCAAGCCGACTGTAGATTCATCTCCACAAGAAAAGCGCGACCGTAAAATTGAAGATGAAGAAATTAATACTGTATTAGCAAAATATAACCAGGTCATTGATATCAATAAAGATGATTTGGCTAATTTAATTTCTCAGGTCGAGCATGGGGCTTATCAAAAGAAACTGCAAAGCATGCTGTGTAAAAATATTATGACTACAGAAGTTTTCTTTGTAGCCATGAATGCCCCTTTAGATGAGGCGTGGAATCTATTGCGCAATCGTCGTGTTAAGGCTCTGCCAGTAATAGATGGCGCCCGAAGGGTCCTTGGAATCATTACTTTAGAAGACTTTATTAAAAGTGCGGCAGTCGATTTCCATCAAAGCTTTGGACAGCGCATCAGGGGTTTTATGCGAACGGCAATACCCGGTTTAAATAGCCTGCCCAATGCTGTTGGGCAGGTGATGAGTAAGCCGGTGAGGGTGATTAGTGAAGATCGCAATATGCTTGATCTTGCTGAAATATTTTGCGGGGATGGCCATCACCATATTCCCGTAATTAATTCAGAGAAGCAGTTGGTTGGCATGATTACACAATCTGACTTTGTTAAAGCGATCGACCAGTCAATTGATATTCGTTAGATATCATGATTTCATTGACATGAATAGCTTACCCCCAAACACTCCAATTTCTTGATTGTGGTGAGGGCTCATTCCATCTGACTGGGTAATGGAGTGCTTTACCTGGAGTGAGTCGGCTCCAAACTGCTGCAACGACTGCCAGAATTGTAACGCCTAGCAAAACAACTACTACCAGATGGCTAAATCCAGCATGTGCTTGGATCATGATGAGTGGGTTCGCTCCAGCTGGTGGATGAACAGTTCGCGTGAGCAACAATACGCCCAGAGTCAGGACTTCTGCTAATAAGTAAACCCACAGCGCATCGCTAAAGAGTTGGTAGCAAATAATGCCGATCAGCGAGCTGATTAGGTGACCACCAAATAGCGCTCTTGGCTGGGCAGCTGGAGCGCCAGTGAGGCCAAATAGAAATATCGTAGAGCCACCAAGAGATGCAAGCAGTAATGGTGATGTTGGTGGTTTGGTAAATATTAAGGCCAAGCCCAGCGCAATCATGGCGCCTAATGAAACCCACATTAATCGCATTGCGGTTTTCAGCATCACTTTAGATCAAGCCAGCCATTTTGGCGATTGTATTGGCTTGCTTTAGGATCGATCCTGGACAGGCGATCTCACCGGATAATATTTTTTTCGTTATCAAGGCTGTCGATTGAGCATCGATTTCTATAAATGGATTTGAATCTGCAAAACGTTCTTCAGGAATAGTTTTTTCTTCTTGATTTGAAAATAGAAAATGCATTTCAGGGAGCCTTTGTAGAGAGGCGGTAGGCTCTCCTTCGCTGCCCCTCATCAAAATAGCATTGGCTGACTGGAGCTGAAAGTACTCTCTCAGCTTTTCTGGATATTCCGGATGTGTGTAGTTTGAAACTTGCCAAGGGTCTTGATTGGTTGGGTTAATTAGCTTTGCCAGGACATGCCCTGTATTACGCAGGCCAATTTTCTCTCTGACGTCTAGTAATTTTTGGAGTGCCGGGGAAAGGATGCTGAGAGGATAAAAGATCGGCGTGTTTGAGTTCAGGAGCGAATTGAACTCATGCGGATGAGTGAGGGTTGGCCAGTCGAGGGCTTTAAAAATCTCATGGCTGGTTATTCTCGTCTGATCTTTTTCTACGCCCTGAATAAGAACAGTAAATCCCTGTCTAGAAAGCATGCCAGCTAAAAGCGGGGTTAAATTTGCTTGTTTTCTTGCGCCGTTATAGCTTGGTAAAACAATGCATGGACGCGAGCCTGGATTGATCAAATTCAAATGAGGCTCTAAAGCATCCATAAAACCCATGAGCTCAGAGACAGACTCACCTTTAATCCGCATGGCAATACAAAAGGCGCCAAGCTCAAGATCGCTGACCCTGCTAGCTAGAATTTTTGCAAAAACTTCTTTAGCCTGACTACGGTCCAGATTGCCTGCGCCTTTGCTACCTCGGCCAATGACCTTTAAGAAAGAACTAATACTCATTTCGGGATTATGCAGTGACTTCTGATTTTGCGAGGAAGTTGGAAATAATTTGCTTTACTTCAGGTTTACAGGAGCCGCAATTAGTTCCGCATTGTGTTTCAGATTGCAGGGCAGTCATGGCATCTTCTGGGTTGATACCTGCTGGCATTTGGGTTAAGTGGAGCATCATCGTATCGGCTGACACATTGAAACAGTTACAAATAGCTTTGCCCTTGGGCTTGATTTCTACAGGGGGTTTGCTAACGGGCATCAATAAAGAGCGGCCAAGAGTTTTTGCATCTAAGCGACTTTCGAGATACTCCCTCAGCCAAGCAGTACTTGCTAAACTTTCAATAGAGCCGGTGAGCATGGCAGATAGCACCGTATCGTGCGCTCGAACTAGTCGCACAATACCTTTGCGCTTATCGCTGTACCGCATGACGGGCTCGCCCGAGGCTTCATCCAACTTGAATTTTTGTATGACGTGTTTTAGGGCCTCTGCAGCGAGAGACTCAGCCTCTTCAAGTGGGTCACCATGATGTGCAGCTTTGAATGAAACCCCAATTAAGTCACTATCCTGTTCTCTACCAAATAAGACACATTGGGCAGAGTCAAATTGGGATAAGAGACTGCGCAAGTGATTTTGCACAGTAAATGCTTCGGCTTTTGGGAATAAACCAAATGCTACGAGCTGCCATGGAAGATTTGCTGGCAAAATTTTGACGGCCGAATGTTTTAATTCTGGTTGACCTGATATGGGGTCAATCATGTTGCAGGTGAGGCCATTTACTCCACGGCCTGGTGTTTTGCCGGCGGCACCTGAAATAAATTCAGAGCCCCAGTGCATAGCAATAAAGGCTTGCGAGGAGGCGATATCTTCCGACACCTTGACAGGGAAAATCTCACTACCCCGACGGCTGGTGATATGAACTAAATCACCATTAACTAAGTTCATCCTGCCGGCGTCTTTTGGGGAGAGTTCTACGCAAGGTTCTGGGGAGTGCGCGAAAAGAGTTCCAACGGTTCCGGTTCTACTCATGCCGTGCCATTGATCTCGCAAGCGGCCGGTATTTAAAGCAAAAGGGTAGCGAGCGTCTACAGATTCAGCGGTTGCCTTGTAAGGGGCGGCAATAAAGTGCGCCTTCTTATCTTTGGTGGGGAAGACGCCATTTTCATAAAGTCGCTTTTTGCCAAAGTAAGAGCCTTTTGGCATGGGCCACTGTTGCGGGCCGCGCTCCTCAAGAATGTCATAGCTTAAGCCGGTAATGTCGAGATCTCGGCCCGCTGTAGTCTCACGATGTTCGTTCCAGATATCTTCCGGTCCAGCATAAGGAAAGAGCGTAGAAACTCCCTCTTTTCTATTTCCAGGTAGCAGCGTCTCTAGAGCGAGCCCAATTTCGAGCGCAATTTGCCAATCGTGTTTAGCGAATGCATAAGGATCGATTGCAGGGTTTACTTTAGAAATTCGGCGTTCTGAATTAGTAACCGTCCCCACTTTTTCTGCCCAGGTTGTTGCTGGTAACAATACATCCGCATAGAGCGTTGTAGCTGTATGTGCGTAGGCCTCTTGAACAACCACAAACTCTGCTTTGCTGAGGCCTTCATGTACGGCATTAAGGTCAGGCATGGATTGGGCGGGGTTTGTGCAAACAATCCAGATTGCTTTTAGTTTCCCAGTGCGCAATGCCTCAAACATCGGAATTGCACTGAGGCCGGGCTTTTCGGGGACAGAATGTACGCCCCACAAGTTAGCTACTTCTGCGCGATGCTCTGGATTGGCGAGATCACGGTGGGCTGATAGTAGATTGGCCAATCCACCCACTTCTCTACCACCCATCGCATTCGGCTGGCCAGTCAAGGAGAAAGGCCCTGCACCGGCTTTGCCAATTTGACCAGTAGCCAAATGTAAGTTCACTAAGGTGGCGTTCTTGGCGGTGCCTGAGGCAGATTGATTTAGGCCTTGGCAGTACATGGATAGTGTTGCGGGAGATGTCGCAAACCATTGTGCAGCTTGGTATAAATCTTTTTCTTTAATGCCACAGATCTCACTCACCGCCTTAGGTGTGAAATCCCTAACAAGATCTCGAAGGGCATCAAAACCCTCTGTGTAGGCTTTGATATAGGACTCATCAATCCATTTTTCCCAAAGCATGATGTACAGCATGCCGTGATACAGGGCTACATCAGTACCTGGCTGAATTTGGAGATAAAGATCCGCCTCTTTTGCGGTGTCTGTTTTTCTGGGATCGACAACGATCACTTTTAATTCAGGGTTTCTTTTACGAGCATCCTCAATGCGTCTGTACAAAATAGGATGCGCAAATGCCGTATTGGATCCGGTGATGAAAATGGTCGATGCAGAGTCAATGTCTTCATAAGAGCAAGGTGGAGCATCCATACCCAAGGTTTGCTTATAGCCAGCTACTGCGCTAGACATACAAAGGCGTGAATTCGTATCAATGTTATTCGAGCCAATTAAGCCCTTCATCAGTTTGTTGAAGATGTAATAGTCTTCGGTAAGTAGCTGACCAGAGACATAGATGCCCACAGACTCTGGACCATGCTCTTGAATAATGCCCGCAAATTTCTTGGCAACGGTTTGAATCGCCTCAGGCCAAGTTACATCAGTTGGTACTTCGTCTCTTATGCTCCGGATTGCTGGTGAACCCAAGCGCGCTTGCTTTTGCAGGCTAGGATTTGCAGTCAGATGGAGTGTAGATCCTTTGCTGCAGAGTCTGCCAAAGTTGGCGGGATGATCGGGGTCGCCACGGACCCCGGTAAGCTCTAATTTACCATTGCTAGATACTGTAGTTTCAATAATGACGCCACAGCCAACACCACAGTAGCAACAGGTGCTTTTAACTTCAGCCATGAGTTGCTTGCAATTCCTCGCGGTTTAACCACACCACGCCAGATTCAACTTTGATGGCAAAAGATTTGGCACAGCCTTCATCGGGGGCAACAGCGCAACCAGTGGAAAGATCAATATTCCAGGAGTGCAGAGGGCAGGTTACCGATTTTCCATGAACTATTCCCTGTGAGAGAGGGCCACCCTTATGGGGACACTGATCTAATACGGCAAACACTTCATCTTCAGTGTTTCTGAAGATCGCGATTTGACCAGCAGGCGCCTGGATGACGCGAGAGCCCAGCACGGGAATTTCTTCAACAGTAGTGATCTGTTGCCAATCTGGTGAAATATTAGACATTGCCCACCTCTACGATTGGAATAGTTTTAAATTGACGAATATCCACACCAGCTCTTTCGAAATCTTTCCAAGGGTCTGGCGCATCTTTTAAATCAAATAACAATCTTTCGTAAAGTGCTTTGCGGCTTTCTGCATCCTCAACCACTTTTTGCTTGATGTATTCCATACCAACTCGTGCCAAATAGTGGACGGTACGATCTAGATACCATGCTTCTTCACGATATAACTGCAAGAATGCTCCAGAATACTCACGCACCTCTTCATCGGTTTTTACTTTGCAGAGGAATTCGGCAACTTCAGTTTTGATTCCACCGTTACCGCCGATATAAAGTTCCCAACCGGACTCAACGCCAATGATGCCAACGTCTTTAATACCAGCTTCAGCGCAGTTCCTTGGGCAGCCCGAGACTGCTAGCTTCACTTTGTGCGGTGCATACATGCCGAAGAGCATGCGCTCAAGATCAACCCCCATTTTCATTGAAGACTGTGTACCAAAACGGCAGTGCTCATCACCAACACAGGTTTTAACTGTGCGAATAGACTTTCCATAGGCATGGCCTGATGGCATATCTAACTCTTTCCACACTGCAGGCAGGTCATCCTTCTTAATGCCGAGCAGATCAATACGTTGTCCGCCAGTGACCTTGACTGTTGGAACTTGGTATTTTTCAGCAACATCCGCAATCCGGCGAAGTTCGGAAGGGGTGGTTAAGCCACCATACATCCGTGGAATGACAGAGTAGGTTCCATCCTTCTGAATATTGGCGTGCGCGCGCTCGTTAATGAAGCGAGACTGTGGATCATCTTTTGCCTCGTGCGGCCAAGTAGAAATGAGGTAGTAGTTCAGAGCGGGTCGACATGTGGCACAACCGTTTGGCGTTCTCCAGTTGAGCTCTGTACGAACTTGTTCCTGAGAAATTAAATGGCTGTTACGTATGGCTTGACGGATTTCGTCATGGGAGTGATCCGAGCATCCGCAAATAGATTTTTTCCTTGGGGTTGCTGAGTAGTCTGTGCCCAGAACATTCATTAGTACTTGCTCAACCAAGCCTGTGCATGAGCCACAGGAGCTACTGGCTTTAGTGCATTTCTTAACTTCATCCAATGTAAAAAGGCCTTGCTCACGAATGGCTTTAACAATAGTCCCTTTGGTAACCCCGTTACAACCACAGACTTCATCTGCATCGGTCATTCCCGCAACTTTATTGTGGCCTTGATGGCCTACATCTCCAATATTGGATTCACCAAACATGAGCGTGTCACGAATTTCTGCAATGCTTTGTTCATCTCGCATCAACTTGAAATACCAGGTGCTATCTGCGGTATCTCCGAACATGCAGGCCCCAATGAGACGGTCATCCTTGAGCACTAACTTTTTATAAACTCCGCCTATCGGATCTGCGAGGGTAATTTCCTCTGTACCTTCGCCACCCATAAAGTTGCCGGCAGAAAAGAGATCAACACCGGTCACTTTGAGCTTTGTCGAGGTTACCGAACCTTGATAGCGACCAATACCATGCTCGGCTAAGTGGTTCGCACATACTTTTGCTTGCTCAAATAAGGGGGCAACTAAACCGTACGCAGTGCCTCTGTGGCTTGCGCACTCGCCCACGGCATACACCCGAGGATCAAAAGTTTGTAAGGTGTCGTTCACAACAATGCCACGTTGGCAATGTAGACCAGCTGATTCTGCTAATGCAGTATTCGGCTTAATGCCCGCTGCCATGACAACTAAATCTGTGGGGATCTCAAGTCCACCTTTGAAGCGGATATGACCAACACGATCGCCCGTAGCATTGGGAGTAATTGCTTCAGTTGAGGTTTTGAGTAAGAACTTCAGGCCTTTAGCTTCAAGTGATTTTTGCAGTAAGTCTGCAGCAGTTTTATCAAGCTGTCGCTCCATCAGCCAGTCCGCAAGATGGACCACGGTAACACTCATGCCTCTGAGTGCGAGGCCATTGGCTGCCTCAAGACCCAACAAGCCGCCACCAATTACCACAGCATTTTTGTAGCGGGTTGCTACATCAATCATCTCATTGGTGTCTTTAATGTCGCGATAGGCAATTACTCCCGGTAGATCATTTCCTGGCACTGGCAGGATGAAGGGGAGGGATCCGGTTGCTAGGAGCAAACGATCATAGCTCTCAACAGTGCCATCATCGGCGGTAACCGTACGCTCTTTGCGATCGATCTTGGTAATAGTTTTTCCAAGATGCAAATGAATGCCGTTGCTCTTGTACCAATCTAAATCATTCAGAACAATTTGCTCAAGCGTTTGCTCACCAGCCAAGACTGGGGAGAGCAAGATGCGGTTGTAGTTGGGATGAGGTTCCGCGCCGAAGATGGTGATGTCATAAAGCTCTGAGTCGAGCTTTAGCAATTCTTCGATGGTCCGAACGCCGGCCATCCCATTGCCAATCATGATGAGTTTCTGTTTTTTCATGCTTTGATCTTGAAGCTATCTGCATAGGCTGCAGGGTTGGAGCCATTCCACACAACACCATCAAATAATTTGCTGGAGCGCATATCACTTTTTGGTAATGGGGTTTTGGAAGCTGTAGCAGCATCTTTGTAGATGGCGATATTGTTTACTTTCTTAGCTACAGCCAAATAATCTGGATGCTCTTTGAGTAAGCCCCAGCGCTTATGTTGTGTCATAAACCACATGCCGTCCGAGAGGTAGGGGAATGTCGCGAGGCCATCGTTATAAAACTTCATGGCATGAGGGTCGTCCCATGTTTTGCCAATACCGTTGTTATAGCGCCCCATCATGCGGTCTTGAATCACATTAACGTCTGTATTAACAAAAGAGGGCGCCGACACCACTTCAGCGGTGGCGTGCTTATTTGAACTTGAGGCATCAATGTATTTGCCCGCCTCTAAGATTGCCGCAGTGACCGCGCGACAAGTATTGGGGTACTTCTTGGCAAAGTCTGAGGTGGTTCCTAAGGCTTTTTCTGGATGATCTTGCCAGATGGCTTGAGTAGTGATGGCTGTAAAGCCAATGCCATCAATAATGGCGCGGGCATTCCATGGCTCACCCACGCAATAACCATCCATATTGCCGCTGCGCATATTGGCTACCATTTGCGGCGGTGGAACAGTAATAATTTTTGCATCTTTGAATGGGTTAATGCCGTAATTAGCAAGCCAATAGTAGAGCCACATGGCATGTGTACCAGTTGGGAAAGTCTGTGCAAATGTGTAGTCACGCTTCTCTTTGTCCATTAGTGTCTTAAGGCTTGCGCCATCGGTGACACCTTTTTGATACAAGGCCTTGGAGAGGGTGATTGCTTGACCATTATTGTTAAGAGACATCAGCAAGGACATATCTTTTTGCTGGCCGCCGATACCCATTTGAAGGCCATACATCATTCCGTAGAGAATGTGGGACATGTCATTTTCACCGTTTACCAATTTATCCCGAATGGCAGCCCATGATGCTTCTTTAGTGGGAATGATCTTGACGCCATATTTCTTATCCAAGCCAAGGTGATTTGCCATCACAACGGATGAGCAGTCCGTCAAAGCAATAAAGCTCACCTTAACGTCGGTTTTCTCTGGAGCATCTGAGCCTGCAGCCCATGCACCAGCTTTAACCATAGGGTCTATCAGAGAAAGAATGCTAGCTGAGCCAATAGATTGGATTAACTTTCTTCTCGTTGGATTTGCATCTGTCACAGTAGGCGCCGCGGCTCTAGCAGTAACTCCCTGAGATTGCTTCTTGTCTTTCATATGCAGCTCCTTTGATCGATAACTAACGATAAAGAAGATTTGATTGCGGCAATTTACAGAAAGCTCTCTATTGGTGCGTCAAATAAATAGATGGTCACTTTTGGTTCATGCGGGCAATTTAGGTGCATGGCTGACTGTTACAAATGAGTCATGAACTCCATTCAACTCAATACAGTTAACGCACCAATAGTAAGCGCGCCTATCCCTGGCGTTTACCTCATTGGCGCTGGGCCTGGAGCCGCTGATTTAATTACAGTGCGTGGTGCGCAAATTTTGGCGATGGCCGACATTATTTTTTACGACGCCCTGATAGATAAGTCTATGTTGGCGTGGTGTAAGAGCACCAACATGGTGCCTGTAGGCAAAAGGTGTGGTGCGCATTCAAGCTCGCAGCGATTTATTAATAAGCAATTAGTTGATGCGGCTAGCAAGAATCTGGTGGTCGTGCGATTAAAGGGTGGTGACCCCCTAATCTTTGGTCGTGCACAAGAAGAGATTGATGCGCTTGAGCAGGCTGGGATTCATTACGAGATTGTTCCTGGCATCACTACTGCATTAGCGGCTTCCGCTCAATTGAAGCAGCCCCCCACGAGCCGAGAGTTAAGTCGAACTCTGACATTAACAACATTGCCTGGACGCTGTTCGCATCCAGACCATAAAACATCTATTTATTACATGGCTCGTGACCAGCTAACTGAAGTTGCCAATACCTTAATGGCTCAGGGTTATTCACCTGAAACGCCTGTCTGCTTAATGGAGTCGGTCAGCCTTGCTGGGGAGCGGAGCTTCTCTTGCACATTGGATGAATTGAGTCTTGGGGACTTGCACCACCATTTTTTAGACAGACAACCCGTTGTTGTGATGGTTGGAGAGGTTTACAGAAAGCATCTTCAGTTACTGAATCCATTAATAGCGCCTCAATTTGATTTCAAAGTATTACAAGCAGCATCTTAATTATTGACTAGGAGATAAACATGAATTCATATCGCCCGTTTGACCCAGATAGACCTTTATTTAGTAATCGCTGTAGTTGCGGACAGCATGCATCAGAATTGGATCATGCAAATTCACTTTCCGCCAAGCTAGACGCTGAACAGCAAAGTGCAGATTTTGTTGAGGCCAGCTTAGTTAAGGCGCTTTTTCCACAGGAAGATCGCAGACGTGCATTTCTGAAGGCTGTTGGAGCTGGCGGAGCAATGAGCGCCCTGTCCGGTTTCTTGCCGGTAGGATCTTTGCAGGCGATGGCCCAAGAAAAAGCCCCGCTTGAAAAACCAGATTTAAAGATTGGATTTATCGCAATTACATGTGCAACGCCACTCATCATGGCTGACCCATTAGGTTTTTATAAAAAACAAGGTCTGAACGTTACCTTGAACAAAACTGCTGGATGGGCTTTGATCCGAGACAAGATGCTCAGTAAGGAGCATGATGCCTCTCACTTTTTATCACCCATGCCGCTCTCAATGTCGATGGGCCTGGGCTCTGATCCTTCCCAGATGCGTGTAGCCACCATTCAGAACGTAAACGGTCAGGCTATTACTTTAGCTAATAAACACAAAGATAATCGTGATCCTAAGAATTGGAAGGGCATGAAGTTTGCAGTTCCATTTGAGTACTCGATGCATAACTTCTTATTGCGTTATTACGTAGCGCAAGCGGGACTCGATCCAGATAGAGATATTCAGATTCGTGTCACTCCGCCACCAGAGATGGTTGCTAACTTACGCGCCGGTAATATTGATGGCTTCTTGGGGCCTGATCCATTTAATCAACGTGCCGTGTATGACGAGGTTGGGTTTATCCATATTCTTACTAAGCAAATCTGGGATGGACATCCGTGTTGCGCTTTTGGAACTTCGGAAGAATTTATTCGTAAAAATCCGAATACCTTTGCAGCTCTTTATCGTGCCGTACTAAATGCTTCCACCATGGCGCGCGATCCTGCAAACAGACCATTAATTGCTAAGGTTATCTCTACTCCAAATTATCTCAATCAGCCTGAGACTGTCGTGATGCAGGTTCTTACTGGAAAGTTTGCAGATGGTTTAGGTAATGTACAAAACGTACCAGATCGAATTGATTTCAATCCAATTCCTTGGTATTCCATGGCATCCTGGATGTTGACCCAAATGCAGCGCTGGGGATATGTCAAGGGTGATGTGAATTACAAAGACATCTCCGAGAAAGTGTTCTTGCTCACTGATGCTAAGAAATATATGGGCGAGACCGGAATCGCCATTCCTGAGCAGGCTAAGTCAGGATACAAGAAGGTCAAGATCATGGGTAAAGAATTTGACCCAAGTCAGCCAGTAGCCTACTTGAAATCTTTTCCAACCAAATAATGCGTGAATCTAAGGCTAACGAATGAAAACAGTATCTATTAAAGTCAGAGGCGCAATTCTGTCGGGAATGATTTTGCTGATGTGTCTATTTATATGGCATATGGCAACGACGCAGAAGGTGGCGCCTCCATCTGGAATCTCAAGCAATTCTAGTGAGTACAACAGTCTTATGGGTCAAGGTGGCGGTGAAACTGTTCAAAAAACAGGATTTCCAACGCTAACGCAAATGGGGCAGACAATTTATAAACAGTTGTCGCACCCTTTTTATGACAATGGCCCAAATGATAAGGGGATAGGCATTCAACTTGCATATTCCTTGGCGCGTGTTGGTTTGGGTTTTTTATTGGCAATGTTGGTGGCCATTCCATTTGGTTTTTGGATTGGAATGTCGCCATTAGCATACGAAGCATTTAATCCATTTATTCAAATTCTCAAGCCTATCTCACCTTTGGCATGGATGCCTATTGCGCTTTACACCATCAAAGACTCTTCTATTTCAGGGATCTTCGTCATTTTCATCTGCTCCGTATGGCCAATGCTTTTGAATACTGCTTTCGGTGTTGCCAATGTACGTAAAGAATTGTTAAACGTGGCAAAAACCTTAGAGGTGTCTCCCTTGCGCAAGGCATTCCTGGTTATCCTTCCTGCGGCTGCGCCAACAATCTTGACTGGTATGCGGATCTCAATGGGTATTGCCTGGCTTGTGATTGTTGCAGCAGAAATGCTAGTAGGGGGAACAGGGGTTGGATATTTCTTGTGGAATGAATGGAATAACTTATCTCTTTCCAGTGTAATTTTTGCAATTCTTTTAATTGGTATTGTTGGAATGCTTCTGGATACTGCATTCGGCAAGTTACAAAAGGCGGTTTCGTATGCAGATTGAAAATACTTTTTTAAAGGTTGAAAACCTGAGTAAGTCATATAAGCTCGACGCGCCTCCTGTATTCGAAGGCATTAATTTTGAAATTGAACGTGGTGAGTTCGTTTGTATTATTGGCCACTCTGGCTGTGGAAAAACAACTATCCTGAATGTACTTGCGGGTCTTGAAGAGGCTACAAGTGGTGATGCCATCATGCTTGGCAAACGTATTCAGGGTCCAGGATTAGAGCGGGGCGTAGTGTTTCAGGGGCATGCTCTGATGCCTTGGATGACTGTTCTGCAAAACGTGGCCTTTGCTGTCAAATCAAAATTTCCCGATTGGTCAAAGCAGCAAATTACTGAACACTCTAAAAAGTATTTAGCCATGGTTGGTTTGGTCAATGCTGAACATAAAAAGCCATCCGAGTTATCTGGTGGCATGAAGCAGCGGGTCGGTATTGCACGGGCTTTTGCAATTGAACCGAAGATGCTGTTGCTTGATGAGCCTTTCGGCGCATTAGATGCGCTAACTCGCGGGGTGATTCAGGATGAGCTTTTAAAAATATGTAGTGAAACCAAGCAAACGGTATTCATGATTACGCATGATGTTGACGAAGCGATATTACTTTCAGACAAAATCATGTTGATGAGTAATGGACCCAACGCTCGCATTGCCGAGATTGTGGTTAACACTCTGCCTAAGGGTAGAAAACGCGCCAATTTGCATCACGATGCAATGTATTACCCAATGCGTAACCACTTAGTTGATTTCTTGGTAAATCGCTCCAAAGACTTACAGGCAAAAGGCGCAAGTGGTGAGCTTGGTGGGTATAAGCCAGTAATAGTACTTCCTGGCATTGATACGCCCGTTACAGAGTAAATAAAATTTAATTCAAGGAGAAAAAAATGGATCGTTCAGTTGTTACACAAAAAATCATAGAAGCAAAAGTACGTAATGGCATGAAGTGGAGCGACATTGCCAAAGCTATTGGCGAATCAAAAGAGTGGGTTACTGCTGGTTGCTTGGGTCAAATGACTTTTACTAAAGCGCAGGCAGAAGCTGCGGGTAAGTTATTTGAGCTAACTGATGAAGAAATGGCTTGGCTGCAAATTGTTCCTTACAAAGGCTCACTGCCAACAGCCGTACCAACCGATCCATTGATCTACCGTTGGTATGAAATCGTGAGTGTTTACGGCACAACGATCAAAGAACTCATTCATGAAGAGTTTGGTGACGGGATTATGAGTGCAATTGATTTCTCAATGGATATTCAGCGTGAGCCAGATCCAAAAGGGGATCGAGTACAGGTAGTACTCTCAGGCAAGTACCTTTCATATAAGACCTATTAACAATCTAGCGTGTTAGTAAGCCACCCAAGGGTGGCTTACTTTGTCCTGCTCTTATTGGCGCAAATTGAGGGCTTTTGTAATTTGGCTAAATGCGGCGTACTCTTGATTGAGTTTATCTTGTAGTTCTTTCCCAGTTAAAACCGCCGACGATTCTCCCACCTCATCAAGGTAGCGTAGGGTGTCAGGCTCTTTCATGGCCTGGGTATAAGCTTTCGCAATTTGATTGATTCGCTCAGGCTTAGTTCCTTTGGGGGCCAAAATTACCCGCCAAAGTAGGGTTTCTTCTTTAGATAGGCCGATATCCTTTAATGAGCTTGCATTTGGGAATTGCGCATTTCGATTGACTGAGCTCACTAATAAGCATTTAGCTTTACCGACGTTAGCATGCTGTAGCACTGGCGGAATAGATCCTACGTAAATATCAATCTGGTTGGATAAAAAGCCAATAATGGTTTCGCCCGCTCCTTTGTAAGGGACATCAACCGCTTGAATGTTTTGCGGTCTGAAGATGCGCTCAGTGGCTAGCTGTGCAGGACCGCCGAGACCATCTGTGCCATAGGTATATTTCTTGGGATTCTTACGCAGCTCTTCCATCATTGATTTGCCATCATTAGCAGGAAAGTCTGGGTGCACGCAAAAGATGTAAGGCGCAGTGGATAGCTGAATGACGGGAATATAGTCATTTGGTGTGTATGGCACTTTGCTAGTTTGCGGCACCACTGTGACAGGCGCCGGCCAAACACCAGCAAGTGTGTAGCCATCTGGCGCAGAGTTCACGACTTGAGCAACGCCAATCGCGCCGCCAGCGCCAGCAATGTTTTGTACGCTAATGGGCCCACCAATAAAACGTTGGGCATCTTTAGAGGCCACCCGAAAGAGGGCATCAGTACCTCCGCCGGGAGCGGTAGGGACAATCAGCTTAGTGACCGTCTGTGCATGCGAGGTATTTTGCAATCCGAATGACAAACTGAAGCCGAGCGCTATCAACGTAATCAGTTGAGATGTGCGAAATAAGGAGTTAGAAGAATGGCGCATATAAATTCTCCATTAAAAATGAAAAAGGGACTTGGGGTTATGAATCAAGATGTCCTCCCAAACTGCAGGCGAGGGAACGGAAGATTTAATCCATGTAATGCAATCGGCATAGGTAAATTGATTCTCGTGGCTTAACCATGGCCAATCGCTGGCCCAAACTAGTTGTTTGGGATTGGCCGCCAGTAAGGCATCGACATAGGGCTGAATGCTGATGCCATCTAGGTAACCTAGGCGATAAGGGGCTGATAGCTTTACCCAAACCTGACCATCAGCAAGACCCTTGAGTGTATTTTGAAAAGAAACGCTATTAATGCCCAGCTTAGGATCGGGATTGCCAAAGTGATCTAGAACCAAAGTAGCACCACTGGCCAAAATCTGCGGAACCACTTGTTCCTGTAAGTGGTCTTCTAGAAATAATTCAATATGCAGGTCAAGATCTTTTGCTAAGCCTAGCAATGTTTTATAGCCGTAGCTATCGATATCCGGTATCGCTTTCTTTTTGATCCAATTTAAGCGAATGCCGACGACACCTTGTTCGCGCATTGCTAATAGTTGATGTTCTAGTGCACGTTTTTCTAGATTGGGGTCGGCAATCACCGTGCCCCTGAGTTGGTTTGGGTGAGACTGTAGTGCATCGAGTAATAGGCTATTGTTGGCACCATAAAAACTAGGCCCTGTGAGCACTCCATGTGAGATGCCGTGAATGTCAAGAACTGAAAGATATTCTTCACTGCTGACATCGCGCATAGGGCGAGAGTGGATTTCTGGGGTCAAAGGAAAGTCTACGGCCATGATATGAGCGTGGCAATCAATTCCTGTAATGACGGTTTTTGCTTGCATCTGCCTCACGGTCTATTTTTTATGATCTATTGAAAAGAGATTAACACGACCATGCCCCGTAGTGCCCAACCCTGATGACCCGCATAATTTTGAATTGTGTTTTAGGAGCGATTAAGGAGTGGTTCTAGGTTTTTTATGAGTGGTTGTAGATTGTTTGCCCGCGATCGTTTTTTTAGCAATCAACATGTCATATAGCATTTGGGCTGCTATTGGTAATTGCCGTCCTCGGCGCGATATTAAACCTAGCTTCCTGCAAACCATTGGGTTGGTTATAGGGATGGCAACAAGGCCTTCGTGTCCATCTGGAGGGAGGGCCATGCGGGGAACTACGCCCACTCCAAGTCCTGACAGAACAAGGCTAACCAATGCTGGCACATGATTTACTTCATAAAACCATCGTGGGCGTTCCTCTGATTGGGCTAAAGCTTGATCAATCAGAAATCGATTGCCACTCCCTTGGGCTAGCGCTATGTAGCCATGTTGACCGATGTCCTTCCATGTAACTTTTTTAAGTTTACTAAGGGGGTGTGAGCTTGGGCAGGCAAGTACAAATGCTTCTTCAATTAAGGGTTGAAAGTGTATATCGGATTCTTGCGTACCGATATAGGTCACTCCAAAATCAGCATCACCACGAGTTACCGCCATTAGTACATTGCTAGAGGATTCATCAAGTACGCGCACCCTAATTTTTGGATAGTGTTTGCGATATTCATCTAGTACGGATGGTAAAAAATAGCCTACAGCTGATGGTACGCAAGCTAAAGTGACTTCACCCGAAAGTTGTTCTGCTACATCCTTAATTCCAATTAAGGCAGTTTCTAGCTCTAGTATTACATTGCGAGCCCTATGAACAAATGTTCGTCCGATCGTTGTCAGTTCTATTTTTCGTGTGGTTCTTGTGAATAGCTTGACGCCTAGGGCATCTTCCAATTTATCCACCCTCCGAGATAGAGCGGATTGAGAGAGGTGTAATAGTTCAGCGGCAGATCTGAAGCTACCTAAATCCGATACCGCCAAAAAGGCCCGTAGATCTCCAAGATCAAAGTCCATCATGTTTATTCCCGATAATAGCGTTTCATGCAAGTATTGATGTGATATTTGCACTTTACACTAGTATCAAATTCCATGAAGATAGACCTTTAGATCTTTGGCATACAAGCTATTTCTTGTTTGTAAAAAAGTAATTCAAGAGGATGCGATGAAAACATTGGGGGCTTATTTTTGCAATTCCACTGCGAAACTGTTTTGCATTCACTTTTTAATGTTGGCTGCTCTAATTGCGCCATGTTCAAGTTACGGGCAGGAGTGGGTGCCCGATCGGACAATCAGGCTAATAGTGCCTTATGGTGTTGGCGGCAGCTCAGATGTCATAGCTCGGTCTCTTGCGATTGAGTTGGGCAAAAATCTTGGCCAATCCGTCATTGTCGACAATAAAGCTGGTGGTCAGGGTGTGATTGCGATGCAAGAAGCTGCACGTGCTGCGCCTGATGGTTACACCATTATTTTGGGTCATGTGGGTACATTGGCGGTCAATCCTGCAATGATGCAAAAGTTACCTTACAACGTGCAAAAAGATTTTTCACCTGTCACGCTGCTTGCTAAGGTGCCCATGGTATTTGCGGTTGGTCCAAAATCGGACGCCACCACAATGCTCCAATTTATTTCACAGGCAAAAGCTTCTCCAGGTAAATTAACCTACGGCTCTGCTGGCAATGGGAGTGCTGGACACCTTGCTTTTGAGATGCTGAAGTTAGCCGCTGGTATAGATGTGATGCATGTTCCATACAAAGGTACCGGTGCTCAGATGACGGATCTGTTAGCTGGCAATATCGATGCAGCTTCCGCTGGCTTACCTGGGTTTCTGCCACATGTTAAGTCTGGAAAATTAAAAATTCTGGCAGTGGGTTCTTCGCAACGAATGCCCGCTGTCGCTGAAGTTCCCACAGTCGCTGAGTTGGGATACAAGAATTTTGAGAGTTCACAATGGTTTGGTCTGCTAGTTCCAGCTAAAACTCCTGAGCCGATTATTGCTCGCCTAAACAAAGAGGCTTTAAAGGCCTTGGCTTCTCCAGTAATACAACAACGTCTTATGGAGGACTCCAGCACGCCTGCAGGTGCTGGGCCAAAAGATTTTGCGCGATTTATCGCATCTGAGCAAAAGCGCTGGGGTGCCGTAGTGCGCAACTCAAATCTTACTGCTGACTAATTTAACCAATCAATATGACGGAATCATCATGACTATTAATAAAAATACAAACCAAATCATCTCGGAAGCCGATTTGCAGGCTCTAGGTAAGCGCGCTTTTCAGAATCTTGGCCTTAGCGAGAAAGATGCTCAAGATTTAGTTCATGTTTTGGTAATGGCTGACTTATTTGGCCTATCCACTCATGGCCTAAGTCGGATTGAGTCTTATGGCGATCGCTTAAAGATTGGTGGCATTAATCCGCAACCCAACATTCAGGTTGAACGATTAGCGCCAGCCATGATTGGAGTTAATGGCGATAATGGTGTTGGCCCTGTTGTCGGGATGCGAACGCTTGAGGCGGCCATGGAAGCAGCAAGTGAGTTTGGAATTGCAGTTGCATTTGCCAGGGGCAGTAATCACTTTGGCCCCATTTCTCCTTACTCACTCATTGCGGCCGAAAGAGGGTTTGCTAGCATCATCGGCAGTAATGCTACAACCACTATTGCGCCTTGGGGTGGTTCTGATGCCCGCCTTGGTAATAGCCCGCTTGGATTTGGTGTGCCCAATCCTGGTGGCAAACCGTTTCTATTAGATATGGCGATGAGCGTAGTGGCGCGCGCAAAAATCAGAAATGCTTTAAAGCGTGGCGAGTCTATTCCGAATACATGGGGTACTGATGCCAGTGGAAATGAAACTACAGATCCAAAGGTAGCGCTAGATGGATTTCTATTGCCGATTGGTGGCCACAAGGGTTATGGCCTAGCTCTAATGGTAGATCTGTTTGCTGGCCTTTTATCGAACGCAGGCTACTTAACGCATATTAAGTCTTGGCAAGATGCCCCTGATGAACCGCAGAATTTGGGGCACTTTTTTATATTAATTGATACCAAGCGCCTCGGCTCAAGCCAATGGTTGAGCGATCGCATGACTGATTTTGCGAATATCTTGACCGATAGCCCTCCTGCGGATCCGAGTAAGCCAGTCATCGTTCCCGGCATGATTGAATTAGCCAAGCTTGAACGCCAGCGCAAAGAGGGAATTGAGATGAGTTCTGAAACCTTGAATTTATTAAGACAATATGCGGGAGAATAAAAAAATGCGAATGCCTTATTTTGTTCGTTCTATTGGCTTATTCATAGTCGGTGGTTGCATCCTACTAACCACTCAATTCGCATTTGCACAATCTGCGGCTACATCCTCAAACTATCCTGATAGACCAATCAAGATGATTGTTCCCTATGTGGCAGGTGGCGCTGCAGACATCACTGCACGTTTGGTTGCCCAATCCATGTCAGATAGTATGGGTCAGACAGTTGTGGTTGAAAATCGCCCTGGTGCCAATGGGATGATTGGCTCGGATATGGTTGCAAAAGCGGCTCCAGATGGCTACACCTTGCTATTAACTGCTAGCGGGCCATTAGTCATTAATCCGGTGCTATATAAGAAGGTTCCATTCGATCCAGTAAAAGATTTTTCTCCAATCAGCATGCTGATTACTTATCAATATGTATTGGCCGTGCCATATGCCTCCCCCATTCAAAATATTGGAGAGTTGGTTGCGGGCGCGCGAGCAAAGCCAAAGGAATTTAGTTATGGCTCAACTGGGATTGGTGGCGGTGGACATTTAGCCGGCGAACTATTTGGATTGCTGGCTAATGCTGAATTTACTCACGTTCCTTATAAGGGGGCTGCACCAGCTTTAGCAGATTTATTGGGTGGCCAGTTAACCTTTACTTTTGAACCATTAGTTACTGGAATTCCAATGATTAAGGCAAACAAGTTAAGGGGATTCGCTGTCTCTGGAATTAAGCGTAGCAAGGCGGCACCTAACCTGCCGACGATGAGTGAATTAGGTTACAAAGGATTTGATATTACTCAGTTTCAGGGTTTATTGGCGCCAGCAGGAACGGATCCAGCGATTATTCGTCGTTTACATGCTGAGGTTGCTAAAGCATTGAAATCACCTGCAGTGATTCGTCGCTTAGTGGATGATGGCGGCAATGAGATTGTTGGTGGAACACCGGCAGAATTTGCCCAGCAAATTCAATCTGACTTGCGCTTGTATGGCAAACTCATCTCAGCGGCGCATATCAATGCAGACTAATGGAATAACCTTTTTTATTGAGAGTAAGCATGCATCGTTATCAAGTTGATGTTCTGATCCAGGGATTTCCGGGTAGATCTATTTGCCATGGTGGCCTAGGGTGGAGCACGGTCACTCTCATTCGCGGTGAAGGCCGCACTATCTTGCTTGATGTTGGCGCGTTTGGTATGCGAAAACCTTTAGAACGTCGTCTGAAGGATTTTTCAGTTAAGCCAGAAGACGTTACTGATGTAGTGTTGACCCATGCGCACTATGACCATGTAATTAATTTCACGCTTTTTCCAAATGCCCAAATTTGGATTGGTCAAATTGAGCTTGATTGGGCAATAATGCAACCGCCAGGTTTCAATCCTTTGCCAGAGTTGTATGTGCAAGAGTTAGCTCGTTCGAGCAGAGTGACCAAGCTCGCCTCGGGTCAAGAGTTCATTCCTGGGATTCATGCGTATGCCGTTCCTGGACATACTCCTGGACATCTACTATTCGTCCTGAATAATGGCGAGAATGATATTTTATTTACAGGCGACTCCGCTAAAAATCGCGCAGAGCTTCTCTGCAGAAAAGTCATTGATACGGATGACAGTGAAGAGAGTGCCAAATCCATTGATTTAATATGGCGCTACTGGAGACAGAGGCCTGGAAACTTATTAATCCCAGGTCACGATTTAACCATGGTGTTAGACGAGCAGGGCAAGCCCTCTTATCTGGGAGAGCGAGAGGCTGGGATTCGCGTTTGGTTTACTGAAAGCATCGAGCATTCTGATTCAATTGATCTAACCCATCCTTGAGGGTTTCGCCTTAAAGCGCGCAATTTTAAAAGCGATAGAGGCGCTCTGGATTGCTTACGAGCGCTTTGATGCGGTCGCTTGGATTCGGGATCCATTCTGGCAAGAGTTGTAATATGTTGCGATCATCCACAATCCTATATGGCGTTATCTGAGTTGCCGGAATGCCAGGTAGTGTATTGGTGTGCGGCCAGTCACTTGCCCACAAGATTCTGTCGGGATTAGTGCTTACATATAGCTGGGCTAAATCTTTGACTTCGGCATACTCTGGACTTGCGCTAGAGATGCGATATACGCCGGAAAGCTTGATGTAGATTTGTCCTGACTGCAGTAAATCTAGAATGATTGGTAGCTCAGGTAAAGCTTGAAATCCAGCAGCCTTAACAGATGCAAAGTGATCAAAAACAACTGGCACTGGTAGGGTATAAATTGTTTTTGCAATACTGGCAAAGATTTGGGGTGCTGAATAGATCTGAATGTGTAGACCAAAGTCTTTAATGCGCTCCGCCAGTCGAACTAATTGCTGGCGTGCAATCTCTGGATCCTGTTGGCCTGCGGTAGATAGATTCATGCGCACGCCCTGTGCGCCCTTAGACAGCATGCTGGCGAGCTCTAGATCACTCGTGTCTTCGTCGATCACGATCACTGCACGAGCACGCTCTCCCATTTCTTGGGTGACCAATAATTGATAGGTGTTATCGCTCCCATAAAAACTAGGCTGAATGAGGACTACTCTCGAAAGCTTGAGTTGCTCAAGGTAGGCTTTGAGTTTCTCGGCTCCACATTCTGGTGGTGTATAGACCCGGTTGCTGACCATTGGATATTGGGAGTGCGGGCCAATAACATGAACATGGGAGTCACAAGCTCCAATTGGTATTTCAAAATCAGGCATCAGTTGTCATTTAGGTAATCGAGTTGGCGGAGGAAATATTTTTTAATAGGTTTGATCAATGCCTACTTATTGGGATAAGTTCTAGATTTTTACCTATGCTTTGCTATCAGAGAATCTTACATGATCGAGGTGCATTATTGGGGACGCCTTTTTAGTGTTGGGCGTTATAGAATGGCTGATACAGACCAATTCCATGAAATCAAATGCGCCTATTTACTCAATATAAATCGTGCCTACTGGTGCTTTTTCTCATCTATGCAGGTGTAACTCAAGCGGATATCTATCCAAGTCGACCCGTTCAAGTTGTGACGCCGTTTCCTCCAGGAGGTGCGGCGGATGTAGTGGTGCGATTAGTGACGCAACAATTGACGGAGGGATTCGCTAGCCCATTTGTGGTTGATAACAAACCAGGCGCTGGTGGCGGAATAGGTGCGCAATTTGTATCGCGAGCAGCCCCAGATGGTTACACCCTGCTATTGACTTCAAGTAGCACGATGTCAATCAATCCACATTTAAATGCAAAGTTAGGATTTGATCCCTTTAAAAGCTTTAGTCCTATTGGTTTTATTGGCTACTCTCCAAACGTTTTGGTTATTAATCCAGCCTTGCCATTTAAAAATTCAGCGGAGTTAATTGCTGCTGCAAAAGCGAAGCCTAATTTTTATACTTTTGCGTCTAATGGGAGCGGTACGCTGAGTCACCTCACGGGGGAACTTTATAAGCAAGCTGGCGGCGTTGATTTTTTACACGTTCCTTATAAAGGGGCCGCTCCAGCTGTCGTAGATGTTGCGGGAGGACAAGTCTCTTTGCTATTCGCTGCGTATGCCAGCGTAGGGCCAATGGTAAAGGCAGGAAAATTAAAGGCCTTGGGTGTCACAAGTACAAAGCGCATCAAAATTGCTCCTGAGCTGCCAACTCTGACAGAGTCTGGCTTGCCGGGTTTTGAGTCAAATCAGTGGTGGGGTCTTTTTGGCCCGGCTGATATGCCTCCTGATATCGTGGCCCGCTTGAATTTTCAGTTGAATAAGGCCTTGAAGTCGCCTGAATTAAGAAGGCGATTTGCCGAAGAGGGTATCGAGATTGGGGGCGGCAGCCCAGCAGATTTAAGTTCTTATTTGCAAACAGATTTTGCAAAATGGGGCAAAGTTATCAAAGCCGGCAACATTAGCTCTAATTAAGGTCTTTTATGAATCAAGCAATAACCAATACGCTTCCTGTGACCCAAACATTGGGAAAATTTGTTTCTACGTTTCAGTGGGCGCAAGCGAGCCCCAAAGTAAAAAGTTTGATGCCAGTTCTGATGATTGATTATTTTCGCGCTGCATCAGCCGGACAAGATCGGCCATGGACAAATGCAGTTACTCAGCTTTATCAATCCCATACATCAAATCAAGATGCGAGTGTTTTGTATGCAGACACTAAAGTGGACGTTGCAAGAGCTGCGTTTATCAATGGTGTAGCCGCTGGTAGCTTGGATTGGGATGACTCTCATGTAGCTGCCATTATTCATCCTGGGGTGGTGATTTGGCCTGCAGCGTTGGCTATGGCGGAGATAGTGCAATGTACAGGAGAAGAATTGCTAACGGCCGTATTGGTTGGTTATGAGACCGCTATTCGGATTGGGATGTCAATTCAACCAGAGCATTCACTGCGTGGTTTTCAGGGAACGCCTACCTGTGGTGTATTTGGTGCGGCAGCAGCCTGTGCGCGTTTGCTTAAATTATCTCCTGAGGGATGTAGTAATGCCCTTGGCATTGCAGCCACATTTTCCTGCGGGCTTTCACAATTTTTTGTCTCTGGATCTGACATTAAGCGTTTTCATGCGGGTAAGGCTGCTGCTA
This sequence comes from Burkholderiaceae bacterium, assembly GCA_947448625.1. Classification (GTDB taxonomy): domain Bacteria; phylum Pseudomonadota; class Gammaproteobacteria; order Burkholderiales; family Burkholderiaceae; genus Polynucleobacter. The sequence goes on from CANFOT010000004.1 coordinate 88,893, forward strand.
ATGGTGTCGAAGCTGCATTGTTAGCCCATGCTGGACTTACTGGTCCTCATGATGCGATTGAAGGTTCACAGGGCTTTGCGCGCGCATTTTCTGACCGCTTTGATCCTCATGTCTGCATTGCAAACTTAGGAATCGAGTTTCCAACCGAATGGGTTTCATTAAAGCCTCATGTAGGTAGCGTTCGCATGCAGGCGGCAATTGAGGCGGCAAACTTTTTGTCAAGGGCAGGTATAAAGGCTGAGGACATTCAGTCCATCACGATTGGTGTGCATGGAGCCATGATGAGTAAGTTGGCCTCAACCAAACCGATTGATATTCAGCAGGCTCAATTGAGCACCCCATTTGCAGTAGCGATGGCTTTTGTAATGGGCCCAAGTAAGCCGAGTCCGCTAGCTTTATCTGTGGATGATTATGAATCTGCGCTCAATATGAAAACCGTCTGGGATTTATGTGGACGGACAAGCTGCGTGGTTGATGCTGAAGTGGAAAAGTGCACTACTAGCGAGTCAGTTTCTGGAAGGGTGACAGTGCATTTGCGTGACGGTAGTAGTCAAGAGTATTTTGTTGTTAGCCCTAAAGGTTGCCCGCAAAATCCGATGAGTACGGACGAAGTTGCAGAGCGATTCCTGGCTTTGAGTGCTCATATGTTTGGTGAAGCAGAATGCAAAAAATGGCTAGAACAAGCTTATGACATAGAGCGTTTAAAAAATCTGAGTCCATTATTTGCTTTAAAAAAATAAATTAGCCACTGTAAAAAATATGACTCAAGCAACCCAGATTATTTCAAAATTCTCGGCAAACTTACGCTTTGCTGATTTGCCTTCATCGATTCAAAGCGCTTTAATTCACTTCGCCTTGGATTATTTCCGCGTGGCCTCTATTGGCGAGCGTATGGAGTGGAGTGAGTGGGGGCGCAACTATACAAAAGGTACTGCTGGCCAGGGGAATAGCCCGGTATTATTTTCCGATTCCAGTTACGATCCAGTCAACACCAGTTTCCTAAACACTTTATATGCCGGTAGCTTGGATGCAGATGATGTTCATGTGGGCGCGATGTTGCATCCAGGCTGCATTATGTTTTCAACAGGATTGGCAATTGGACAAGCGCGACACCAATCTGGCGCTGAAGTTCTAGCGGCGATTGCCGCAGGTTATGAAGCAATGATTCGCTTGGCGCTTTGTATTCAACCCAGTCATTTTGGGCGCGGATTTCAAAGCACCTCGACTATGGGCGTGTTTGGTGCCGCAGTAACGGCGGCAAAGTTAATCTTTCCAGGCTCTACAGGTGAAAAATCAATTGCTGCCAGTTTGGGCATTGCAGCCTCTTTTGCTGGTGGGCTAACTCAGTTTTACCATTCAGGCTCTACCGTAAAAAGATTGCATGCTGCTCAGGCGGCCAGCTCTGGAACCAAGGCAGCTCTTTTAGTGGAGTCTGGCTTTACAGGACCTCATGACATCATTGAGGGTAAGGACGGTTTTGCCAGAGCATATGCCGATGCGGTCGATTTTTCTTTGCTTGAGAATGGCTTGGGAAATCAATATCGAATCGCCGAGGTAGCTGTTAAGCCTCATGCCTGTAGTGCACGCGTGCTTTCGGCAATCGAGGCCAGTAATGACATTCGCAGTCAGAATGCCTTTGATACTTCGGAGATTGAATCTATTTATCTCGGAATACCTAAGGTGATTCAGGGGCGCTTAACTACTAATCGCCCTGCTGATTTACAGGCTGCGCAAATGAGTGCGCCATTTGCAGTTGCTCTCAGTTTGTTGCGAAAATCTAGCACCACCACTTTTTCATTTGGAATCGATGATTTTGTGATGGGTCTACAGGATCCGCAGGTTATGCATCTAACGCAATTAGTTCAGTGCGAGCTAGATGAGGAGGTCGAAAAAACAAGTTCAGAGGAGTCGGTGAGCGCTAAGGTGGTAGTGAAACTAAAAAATGGTCAAGAATTAACGGCATTTGTAATATCCCCAAAAGGGAGTATTGCCAGACCCTTCACCATGGAAGATCACATTGCCAGGGCGGAATCAGAGTTGATTAGTCGACTGTCAAAATCAAAGTTGAGTCAATTGATTGAAGCCATTATTGCTTTGCCATCAATGCCTGATGTTGCCGTACTTGGTGACCTGGTAAAAAGCTAAAAAATGAGCTCAAACCTGTTGCTTAGGTTTTGCATTAGGGCTTTACTTCAGCCTGAGTTAACTCCATTAAAAATGCTAAGATGAAGCACAAACAGGTATGTATGACGGCAAGTAATTCCGTCAGAAACTACCGAAATTAAAAAACCATTAGAGACAAATAAGACATCACAAATTAGTATTTTACTTATGAACATAACAACAAAAATCCTTCAGACATTCACCCCTACGGGGAAATTGCGTGCATCAATCAATCTTGGCAATCCAATTCTTGCTAATAAGGATCCTCAAAGCGGCCTTCCATTTGGGGTTTCAGTTGACTTAGCAAATAATTTTGCCAAGCTTTTAGGTGTTGAGATTGAGCTTGTTGTATTTGATTCCGCCGGAAAATCGGTTGAAGCAGTTACGGCAGAAAAAGCAGATATTGGTTTTTTTGCAGTTGATCCATTACGAGGTGAAGGCATTTCTTTTACCGCTCCTTATGTATTAATTGAAGGGGCTTACCTTGTAAAAAATGACTCAGCTATAAAAGCAAATGATGAAGTGGACGATGTTAAAAATAAGGTAGTAGTGGGTAAGGGAAGTGCGTACGACTTATTTTTAACGAGGGAACTTAAGAATGCGCAAATCGTACGAGCTCCCACATCGCCAACCGTCGTTGATGTCTTTGTGAAAGAAGGCCATGATGTGGCTGCAGGAGTGAGGCAGCAGCTGGAGTCAGATATGAAGCAATTTCCAGGCCTAAGACTCTTACCCGGGCGCTTTATGCTGATTCAGCAGGCCATGGGATTGCCAAAGTCTTCTGGTTCGGATGCTGCGGCAGTATTAAAAGAATACGTTGAAGAAATGAAGTCGAGTGGTTTTGTAGCTCGCTCTTTAGAGCGGCACGGCATTCAAGGTGCCTCAGTAGCTCCTAGCGTGTAATCTAAGCCCTGCTGACTCAGCGTTGCATTCCATCCACCCAAAAACAAAAGGGACCACATATTCCGTGGTCCCTTTGTATTGCTGGTGGGTCAGGCTAGATAAAGTTTTTAGTCAATTTGATGGCTGTGCTTAGTAAATATTTCTTTCTTTAATTACCTGTTTTATCAGGGGAAGAAGATTATTAGCCCATAGCTTGCAACCCTTTGCAGTCATATGTTTATTTGACCAATGCTCGTTATCCCCTGGAGTATTACGAGCCCAATGCCCATAGTAGTAAGCACCATATTTTTCCGAGAACTGTTTTGCTTCATCATCTTCGGGTTGTATTGATCTATTAGACATAAATATGGTTGGTATCTTGTTATCCTGAAGGTAACTTAAGATCTCGGCTGATGGCCCTAGGTTAAATCTTGGATTTTTTTCATTTGGCCCGGGTTCAAATAAAACCAATTTAATATTCGGATATTTTACAAGCCCCTGTTTAAGGCGATCCACCATAAATACTGGACGATCCCCATCAACTCCAGCATTGATAACAGTCCCCGGTAATCTGTCTTGAGCCAATAACTCATTTAGTGTATTTGTAAATGCTTGGTTAGCATCTTTACAGTTAGTGTTGCTAGTCCCCAATGCAAAAATTTCAAAACCAAAACACACCGAGGGGCTAAGAAGCAACAGTATTTGAATAAATAGCTTTCTCAAAGAATATCCCTCGTCGACTCTTTTAATGTGTGAAAGGTTTCATAGTGGAAGAAATTGAATTTTTAAAACGACATCTTTTGTTGGGTATAAGTAAGGCGCGCTCTCCACCGCCTTTTGGGAGTACTTTTCTGCGATCTCAGCGTTCCCTTGATTTTGACCAAGCCAAGCAATGCGAGCAAGTACATCTGGTGCTCTTGGATTTAACTTAGTCGATTGCTCGTAATAATCCATCGCCATCTTCTTGTTTCCTCTTAGTAAGGCAAGGTCACCTTTAAATTTATATGTGTCCCACCATCGCGGGTTTGCTTTTCGTGCAGCATCCAATAGCTCCTCTGCACGGTCATATTTTTTTTCATGCATGGCAATCCTGGCGTGCCCGATATAGTATCTGAAGTACGTTGGATCGGATGCGTAGGCTGCATCGTAGAATTTACGAGCATTTTCGTAGTCTCTTCGTTCAAGCGCTATATACCCAAGGTAGCCCAATGAGATACCGTCTTTAGGGTTAAATGTGAGGGCTTTTTGGGTAACTTGCTCTGCTTCTTTCCACTGCCCCATATCACCTAGAGTTCCTGCTAGATTGGAATAAATTCGTGGTGAATTGGGTTTAATATCCAGCGCCATTCGGTAGTGCTTAACGGCAAGATCAAGTTGGCGAATTTTGCGGTAGTAGTCAGCCATATTTAAATGTCCGATTTCATTATCTGGCTCTATGGCAATTGCCTTTTCGAGCCATTTCTGAGCCTCTGGGTTCTTGCCCATCTCAATGAGGCACCAGGCCTTATTTAAGTAACCCTGGGCACGCATTGGATCGGCTTCGATTGCCTTATCTGATTCTTGAAGCGCATCCTCGAATTTACCTTGGCGTCTCAATACTGTACTAAGGTTGTTATGGATTCTAGGAAAGGAGGGGTTGCGTTCTAAAACAAAGCGAAACTCTTCTTCGGCGAATGTCCAGCGAGCCTGATCCATCTCAATTAAGCCACGAACAAAATGAGCCCAAACAATATCGCCAGCACGTTTTTTTAAGATCGCTTTTTCCGTCATGCGAAAAGCATCTTCGTACTTTTGTTTGCCGCGATAGTAATAAGCCATCGTTATTGGTTCGTACTCCTCCATCACACCCATTGCGGCCTTTTCCGCAAGCAGGTCAATATCGGTAATGGGGGAAGTTGATTGATATATAGTCCCCACTTTTGCCACCCGAAAACGAACACCATATCCGGCCAGCTCATCTGAATTGGGCTTGGCTGGGATTTCAGTAATAACCTCGCCAACAATTCGAACGTCTGCTTCGCCTATCCCTGTTTTAATAAAGCCAAGCAAGGTCTCTAGGTTGACCCCAAAAATATTGAGCGGTAAATCGATATCAGGCCTTTGATTTTTCTTTGATAGCCCATAAACATCTTCACGCTCTTTGAGTACTTCAGTGTAATTTGCTATTTCCAGTATTTTGTCAATAACCCTTTGGGAAAATACTCTACCAGTAAGTCCACGATTTTCAAGTTCAAGGGGTACGCTAACTTCCTGCACCATGATGGTATTTTTAGTTAGCACTTTAAAAATGATCGGCACTATAAGTGCAAATATCGCGATCACGGTAAGGTTTTTTAGAAAATCAACAACACCATCTAAATCTTTAATGAAGTTCAATAATTTTTTGCCAGCTAAGCCAAAAAATGCGCTTAATGAGCTCAGTAGAAGATTAACTTTATTAGGCATTTTCATTTTTACTCAATTAACAAGTTGATTTAATTGCTCAATCACGGTTGTAGATAATGGCCTGTTGAAGCTATGTCCTTCATTGGGAATCACAATTAGCTCTGGTTTTAAGCCTAAATCTCTGGCTTTCTGGGTATAGCTCAGGGATTGCGAGAGTGGAACGTCGGAGTCATTGTCTCCATGGATGAGAATAATTCTAGTTTCTTTTGAAACAGAGGGGAGTAGATCAATTCCTTGAATCCCATTCTGCATCCGACCTCTTGAGTTTGCGAGCGATTGCAAGTCATAAACCCCAGCAACCAGAATGGCCCCAGAAATTAGACTGGGCTGCTTGCCGAGAATGCCGGCTAAATTCATTGCCCCTTTTGAGTGCCCGACGGCATAGATTCGACGGGTTCCATATTTAGCGCTTAATACTTTTATGGCTTCAATCAGTGAATCGGTATCATCTGAAAGTCTTCTGCCAGAATCGGAGCCGTCGCTTTGCTTACCATTGCGATCATAGTATCCAGGAGCAAGCAGTGCGATAGAGATTACATCCGCATGGTTTTCAGAAAATTGCTTGGCATACTTGTACATATAGTCAGCCGGACCCCCAGAAGACACTGAACCGTGTACAAAAATGACCGCTGCTTTTGGCTTTGCATTATTGCCATAGGCTTGATAGGCTAAAGATCCGGCGCAATCTTCGCCGCTACAGGCAATTGCGTTTGTAAAGGCAAGAACCATTATTAAACTGAAAACTGAGCGCATAGTAGCAGTATTACTTAAGTATGAATAAAGCACATCTTAAGGCAAATGCCTTGAGCGCACTCTTACCGCTCAAATAAATATTGGTTAATTGGCTGTTTTATCGGCTAGGCAGATATAAAGAATATGATATCAGTGGTTAATTACAAGAGGTAAGCAGCAATGATTCAGATTCAGATCTGGACTGACTTTGAATGTCCATGCAGTTATCTTCAAACGAAGAATTACTTGAGATCTTGCCTGGATGATGCTGCTTGCATTGATGCTCTATATTCCCTAAGCTAAATGACGAAGTTTGACTACCTGCACTACGATCCATGGCCGTCGGCGCAGACTCTGCTGGAGGCCTTGGAGCGCTCAACTCTGATTACACTGACTGTTATCAGCGAACTAAGCAGTGGTCAAGAGTTGGTAGCTCTATCGCCGAATCTAAACCCTCCGCATTGGGAGTTCGGGCATCTTATTTGGTTTCATGAGTTTTGGGTGCATCGACAAGGAATTCCATCTAACCCATCTTTTTTGTCCGACTCGGATGCTCTATTTAACTCTTCCGAGATCTTTCATGATGATCGTTGGCAGGCGAAGTTACCAAGCATTAATGTATTGAAAAATTACCTTTCAGATGTGGTGGAGCGCTCTTATGCCATTCTCCAATCTGGATCTTTGACGCCTGAGCAGGCCTACTTTATGCAATTGGCTCTCTTTCACCAAGATATGCATAACGAAGCCTTTGCCTATATGTGGCAATCTTTAGCTTATGAATGGCCGATTGAACAATGCCTAGGTTCGATTCCAGAGCAAAAAGATAATTTAGATCCGTACTACCTCAATATTCCCGAAAGCCAACTGCAGCTAGGTTCAGTGCCAAACACTGGCTTTATATTTGATAATGAAAAATGGCAGCACGAGGTAGTAGTGCCTCTTTTTTCAATTTCTAGTCATGCAGTAAATAATGGACAATATTTAGAATTTCTTGAGGCGCATCGTGATTCAGATGCACATCCACTGGTCAGTCCCCCATCCCATTTGAGGCAAAAGGAAGGCAAATGGTACGAGAGATCGTTTCATCGGTGGCTGGCAATGGATTTACAAGCGCCTGTTCGGCATATCTCCGCTCTAGAGGCTGAGCGGTATTGTGATTGGCGGGGTCTGCGCTTGCCTAGTGAGAAAGAGCTTGCCGTATTAATGCAATCCCCTCCCGCGAACTGGCGCCATTCATACCTATGGGAATGGACTAGCAGTGTTTTTGTGCCCTTTGAGGGATTTACTCCTGACCCTTACCGAGATTATTCAGCCCCTTGGTTTGATGGCAAGCATCGAGTTTTAAAGGGTTGGAGTGTTTATACGCCAGCCTATCTGAGACGTCCGCAATTCCGAAATTTTTACTTACCCTCTCGTAGCGACCCATTTTGTGGCTTTCGTACCTGTTTGCCATAAATTAGGTAAGCTCTCAGAGTAGCCATTTCATTTCCTTACTTCTAAATCGAGCTCTTCTATATGTCTTATAACGGTCGTCTTACATCCCTGTCGCATGGCGGGGGTTGTGGTTGCAAAATTGCCCCAGGTGTTTTGAGCGATATTCTCAAGTCTTCTCCAATTCGCCAGATACCTGCGGCATTATTGGCGGGTTCTGATAACAATGAGGATGCTGCTGTTTATCAAATTAATGAGCATCAAGCGATCGTAGCAACCACTGATTTCTTTATGCCGATTGTCGATGACCCTTATCAGTTTGGGCGCATTGCTGCGACTAATGCCATTTCAGATATTTACGCTATGGGGGCACAACCTCTATTTGCCTTGGCCCTATTGGGTATGCCAATTAACGTACTGCCTTTAGAGGTGATTCAGCAGATAACGGCGGGAGGTGAGTCAATCTGCGCAGAGGCGGGCATTATGATCGCCGGCGGTCACTCTATTGATACAGTGGAGCCAATTTATGGCCTTGTCGCAATTGGCGTAGTCGATCCTAAAAAACTCAAGCGTAACAGCGGAGCGCAATCTGGAGACAGCATCATCTTAAGTAAACCTTTGGGCGTAGGTATTTTGTCCGCCGCGCTTAAAAAAGAGCAGCTATCTGACTCTGGTTATCAGGAAATGATTGCCTTAACTACCAAGTTGAATAAGCCAGGTTTAGCGCTGTCGCAATTAGATAGCGTGCATGCACTAACCGACGTTACAGGATTTGGTTTGGCTGGCCACTTACTAGAGCTTTGTAGGGGCGCAAAGCTCTCAGCACAAATCCAGTGGGACTCTATTCCGGTAATTGCTGAAGCTGTCAAGCTGGTAAAGGAAGATATTTTTACCGGCGCATCTCCGCGCAATTGGCTCGGTTACGGTCATGAGATTCAAATGGCCTCTCATCTCAATGCATGGCAACAAAATCTCTTATCCGATCCTCAGACGAGCGGAGGTTTATTGATATCCTGCAGTCCAGAGGCAACGGAGCAAGTTTTAGGAATTCTACGGGCAGATGGATTTATGCAAGCTCAAAAAATAGGGTGCTTTACTGAAGGGTCTGGTATCTCTGTAATCTAGTTAACATCCTTACTAATTTACTAAAATCACTTAAAAAATAAAAATGAATATATTCAAACTAAGATTTTCAATCGGTCTAGCCCTATCTGTTCTGTGCTGCAGCATGCTCAGTCTTCAGGCGCATGCCCAAGGCGTCTTGCGCGTTTCAGCCATACCTGATGAATCTCCAACAGAGTTACAGAGAAAGTTTTTACCTTTAGGTGAATATCTTTCCAAGGAAACCGGCATGAAAGTGGAATTCATACCAGTGACTGACTATGCTGCAGTGGTAGAGGCGCTCGCAACCAATAAAATCGATATGGCTTGGCTGGGAGGTTTTACTTACATTCAGGCAAAAATTCGCAGTAATGGAGCAGTAAAGCCAATTATTCAACGTCTTGAAGATGAAAAATTTACTAGTAAGTTTGTTATTCCTGAGAGTAGTGCGTCGAAGACGCTCAGTGATTTAAAGGGCAAGACATTTGCTTTTGGATCGCCATCATCCACCTCTGGTCATTTAATGCCGCGTTTTTATTTAATGAAGGCGGGTATTAATCCAGATAAAGACTTTAAGAGTATTGCCTTCTCTGGAGCGCATGATGCAACGGTTGCATTTGTGGCTAGTGGTAAAGCGGAGGCGGGCGCTTTAAATTCCTCTGTATGGGATAAATTATCTGAAGCTAAAAATCCTAATGCTGAAAAAGTAAGGGTTTTATTTACTACTCCACCTTATCACGACTATAACTGGACCATACGTGGCGGTTTAGATGCGGCACTGACTAAAAAAATTAGTGATGCTTTTTTAAAGTTAAATCCGAATGAGCCATCCCAAAAAGAATTAATGGATCTACAGCGGGCTAGTAAATATATATCTACCAAGTCATCTAACTATGATGAAATTGAAAAGGCTGCGATTGGTGCTGGTTTGATTAAGTGAAAAAAATAGCATTTTCGTTTGATCAGCTTAGCTTTAGTCACACCAATGGTAAAGAGGCATTAAAAAATATCAACATTAGTGCCTCTGCAGGCGAAGCCATTGCGATTATTGGATCGTCTGGGTCAGGTAAAACCAGCTTTCTCAATCTGATAGCTACTTCGCTTCGCCCAAGCCTTGGCTCAATAACGGTATTGAATGTAAACCCATGGGCAATACCAAAGCGTCAATTACAGAATTTGCGCTCACAAATTGGCCTAGTGCATCAAGCGGCTCCTATTCCGCCAAGGCAGAGAGTGATTACTGCCGTTTTGGCTGGACGCCTTGGCCAATGGCCCCTCTGGAAGTCGCTTCTATCTTTAATTTATCCCGTAGATATTGCAGGCCCTCAATCATGTTTGCAAAAACTCGATCTTGCTGATCGTCTATTTGATCGTTGTGATCGCCTCTCCGGCGGTCAATTGCAAAGGGTAGGTGTTGCTCGCGTTCTCTATCAAAGGCCAAATTTATTATTGGCTGATGAGCCAGTATCAGCAATGGATCCCGTGCTTTCAGATTTAACTATTAGCTGTCTTATTGAGGACGCTCGGTCAAGAAATGCTTGTCTTGTGGCTAGCTTGCATGCAGTTGATATTGCTTTACGCTGGTTCCCTAGGATTGTTGGGCTTAAAGATGGTGAGGTCTTCTTTGACTTACCTGCGGCCGAGGTGAGTGAGAGTTTGCTCCGGGAGTTATATGCAGCGGAGCGAGGGGTTCTGCCAAAACAAGGTACTGCAGATTTAGAGTGATGAATGTATCAAATCAACTTAGGGATCCCGCAGCGTTAAGTCGTTTCTTAATAGGCTGTATTTCGCTAGCCATCATCTGGCCGATGTTGCAGTTAGCGCAATTTGATGTGATGGCACTTTTTGAGCTACGTAATCTGAGTATTTTTGCTAACTTCTTGATTCAGTTCTTTCCGCCTAATCTTGATCTTCAATTTTTAAAGTTAGTGCTTCAGGCCACACTTGAAACTTTAGCTATGGCAACAGCGGGCATTACCTTGGCCATGCTGTTAGCAATTCCATTGGGCTTAATCATTACCTATAGCCTATCTATTTCGCGGCTTGGCCCCGCCTCAGGACATCGTGTAGCTCGGGTTGGCAGGTATCTAGCGCGGATGCTGATGCTGTTGCTGAGGGGAATCCCGGAAATTGTGTGGGCTTTACTCTTGGTTAGAGTATTCGGTTTGGGTCCTGTTGCTGGAGTCTTGGCTATCGGAATTACCTACGGCGGCATGCTAGCAAAAGTGTATTCAGAGATTTTAGAGACAGAAAATACTTTGCCGGCGAGAGCGCTGCTGATGTTGGGTAGCAGCAGAATAAATGCATTTTTATATGGACTGCTGCCAAGTGCTTCGCAAGAGCTAGCTTCTTATACCGTTTATCGCTGGGAGTGTGCCGTAAGAGCCTCTGTGGTGATGGGTTTTGTGGGCGCTGGAGGTTTGGGTCAGTTGATGGATCAGTCTATGAAAATGCTCAATGGTGGTGAGGTATCAAGCATTCTGATCGTATTCCTATTACTTGTTTTGCTCGCAGACTACATGAGTCTCGTTATTCGTCGGCAACTAGCATGAATCATTATCCTGCTCGCCAATTCTGCCTAAGGTGTCTCATTACCCTCCTGCTGATTCTATCGCTGATTGTGATGAGTTTTATTTATCTTTCATTTAATCCACTTGCCTTATTTACCAGACAGGCGATGAGTGACGTTGCAATCTATACGGCCCGCTTCTTCCCGCCAGATCTTACCCCTGCATTTTTACAAAAGGTTTGGGATGGCATATTGCAAACCTTGGCAATTTCAGCATTAGCTACTTTATTGGCGGCAATTGCTAGTGTATTTTTAGCGATACCAGCTGCTGGTCAGTTAGGGCATAGTGCAAAAGTAGTTACCCGATTTTTCTTAAATTTTCTACGCTCTGTACCAGAGTTAGTTTGGGCGGTACTGATGGTTTTGGCAGTGGGCTTAGGTCCTTTTGCAGGTACATTAGCGCTTAGCTTGCATACAACAGGAGTGTTGGGTCGTTTATTTGGTGAGACACTGGAAAATCAACCCCCTCATGCAACTCAAGCACTGAGATTGGCTGGAGCAAGTAATGCCCAGGCATTTCTGTATGGCGCTCTGCCGGGGGTTTATGCTCAGCTGCTCTCTTATAGTCTGTATCGCTGGGAAATGAATATTCGCATGGCGACTATTTTGGGATTTGTTGGTGCGGGTGGCCTTGGACAAATTCTGTACTATGAGCTTTCTTTATTGCATGAGCAACAAGCTTCAACCGTGATAATCGCTATGCTTATCCTAGTCATTGGAGTGGATATGATTAGTAACAAACTTCGCAGAGTGCAAATGCACAGTCTTGGCTAAACCGTGTCGAATTCAAAAGGAGTTTTGAAGTGAGTCAAGTGCAGCTATCAGATCCAAAAGTAGTGAGTGAAATTGTTGCTGGCCTTTTAGCCGAGAGACCATCTATTTCTCCTAAGTTTTTTTATGATGAGATTGGTTCCCATCTGTTTGAGGCGATCACTTTTTTAGAAGAGTACTACCCAACCCGAACTGAAAAAATGATCATGTTGGAATGCGGTGAGGCAATTGTCTCGGCGATTGGTAGGTGTGATGTCTTGTTAGATTTAGGGGCTGGTAACTGTCAAAAGGGGAGTGCATTATTTGACTCTCTAAAGCCAGAGGAATACAGAGCCTTAGATATCTCTAAAGAATTTTTGGAAAAGGCTATTTTTAGTTTGCAAAAAGAATATCCTCAGATTCGTATGCAAGCTCAAACATGTGACTTGCAAGAGGAGCTATCTTTTCCTGACTTGGTAGATCGCAAGAAGGTATTTTTTTATCCTGGATCCTCAATTGGCAATTTCGATCCCGAGGCTGCTCTAAGCCTCTTTGAAAATATTGTTCATGTTTGTGCCGGTAACGGCGGCCTATTAATCGGAGTAGATCTTGTGAAAGATCGTGAGGTTTTATCTCGAGCCTATAACGATTCTCTCGGAATTACTGCGGCCTTTAATAAAAATATACTTTTACACCTCAATCGCCTACTGAGTGCTAACTTTGATTTAAAGCATTGGGAGCACTACGCCATTTTTAATGAGCAACTCGCACGCATCGAAATGTATATTCGGGCTACTCAGCAGCAACTAGTGACCTGGCCTGGTGGACAAAAGCAGTTTCATGTTGGTGATCTTATTCATACCGAAAATAGTTATAAGTACACCCGGGAAACATTCGAAGCTCTCTTAATGAGGGCTGGCTTCAAAAGTGTCGATTTATGGACTGATCCTAAGCACTATTTTGTGGTGGCTTATGCTGCTGCTTAACAGGCTTTTCCCTTTATTTCATAAGGCTCTTTAAGAGTTTTTGAATAGATCTTTGCTCCAATTCGGGTTTGGTGATTTTTTTTCGGGCGGCAACTGCCTTACTCATTTTTTGATAAAAACTTGGATTACATTCGGCTTGAGTAAGCAGTTTGCTTAATGCAGCACTATCGCCAACTGGGTAGTAAGCGGGGTAGGAATCCCCCAATAAGCCTCGGTTGCCGGGGATGTCGGATGCAATCACTGGAATGCCGATAGCAATTGCCTCAGAAACTACATGAGCTCCTCCCTCCATGAGGCTGGAGATGATCATGATATGAGAGCGCGATAGCCACTGTAGGGTGCTGGCATGACTCAATTCTCCAAGCCATCGATAGTGGGGTATCTTTTTTTCAAGAGAGATAGCTTGCTTCTTAAGCTCAGGGCTCATCGCCTTTCCCAGCTGGATAAGCTGAAGTCTACTGTTTGAAGGTAAGAGCAAAAGGCTTTGCGCTGCACAAAAAGGATCTTTTTCTGCCCTTAGGTGGCCGATGATACTGGCTAAAAAGTAGCGCTTGGGCGGTGTCTTTTTATTAACGCCTTTAACTGACTGATAAATGACTCTTATTTTGTGATGGAATTGCTTTGGCAGAGAATTAATAGCCGCAGGCTGTAGAACCACAATAGCATCAGCCATTTCCATAGACTGAGTTACTTTGGCGGATTTTTTTTGATCTCGGTAGATATCGGTGCCAGTCATGATCAGGATGACTGGGTGATGAGGGTGGGCTTTCTTAAATCGACGAATGGATTCATAACTTCTTAACCCGTGTAGTGCGATGAGAGCATCACATGTCCTCCCAGACCACTGTTCGGTAATGGTGCTTTTATAGTTAAGGCGTGATAAAAAGTGATGCCAACGTAACGCGGTAATCCGATTGCCATGAAGAGTCCCAGCAGGGGCAGGCGTGACGATTTCAATACGCAGTTTCAAATCCATGTTTCCAGTTAAGTTATCTGTTTGAGTGTAGCGAAATCAGGCTGATTTTGGATAATTTTATGAGTTATTGAGAAATATTGACTCACTCACTTTACTCGCTTTACTGCCTATGAGATTTCTAGGGAAGGGCAGAAAATGGGTTTAAAAGGCCCTTTAATGTCATACCAAATGGATTTAGATGTGATAGTCTAAAAACTGGACTAAACCGATGGGAGAATTTCATGAAAATAAAGTACTCTTTAATCAATGTTATGTTGGGCGCGTGTGTAGGCTTTGCTTCATTGGTTGCCTCAGCGCAATCAATGAAGGTAACTCTTAGTGGCTCTCAAGAAGTTCCGCCGGTAATGACTTCAGCTTCAGGCGTTGGCTCCATCGTGGTTGGGTCAGACGGATCGGTATCGGGAACCATTACGACTACTGGTGTTGAAGGAACGATGGCACACATCCATGAGGCACCGATGGGTCAAAATGGCCCAGTCATTGTGCCTTTTACTAAGACTTCCGATAGCGTTTGGTCAGCTCCAGCTGGCGCTAAGCTAACAGATGCCCAGTTACAAAGTTTGAAAAGCGGCAACCTGTATCTGAATGTTCATAGTGCTACTAATAAGCCTGGCGAAATTAGAGCCCAACTAAAACCATAAGGATTTGCAAGCTTAGTCTTGGTTAATGTCGCCCCGGAGCATCATCTTTGAATTTATTGGTTATTACAAGCTAGTCTTTATGCCAAACTGAGTAGCTGATCTTATAAAAATGGAGTCATATATGAAAATTAATTCAACACAGTTGCTGATTGCATTGTCTACTGCCGGCTTACTCTCTCTAGCCGCTTGCCAGTCTATGGAGCAAGGTGCTGGTCAAAAAGCGAGTGCAACATTGGATTCAAAGTCCGGATCTCAAGCCAAAGGTGAGGTTGCTTTTGTCTGGCAAGGCCATGATGTATTAATCAATGGCAAATTTTCTGGTTTAAAGCCCAATTCTGAGCAAGGATTTCATGTCCATGAAAAAGGTGATTGCTCGGCACCAGACGCTACCAGTGCGGGCGGTCACTTTAACCCAGAAACTAAGATGCACGGTATGCCTGATAGCGGGATGAATCATGCGGGAGATTTGCCTAACATCAAATCGGATGCTAACGGTAATGCAACTTACACAGCTAAATTACATGGCTTTTCTGTAAATACTGGGCCAAGCGGAATTGTTGGTCGCTCAGTAGTGGTTCATAGAGATCCCGATGACTATAAGAGTCAACCTGCTGGTAACTCTGGGCCACGTATTGCCTGCGGCTTGATTAAGTAAGGTGTTAAAAGGATAAGAGCGCGCTGGTCTTCGGGTTGGCGCTGGTGACTACTTTTAATATTCAAGAGATGAAGTTTTTTAAAAATCTTCAACAACTTTATGATGAGGTTTCAAGTCTTATTAGGGCTTATTTGAGATGAGAGCTTAGAAGTCCTCAAGTTGTCTAAGGTATTTTGATCAACTGAGAGTCTTACACCGAGTGAGCCGGAGCCTGCACTGACGGGTAATTTTCTAAGGCCAATTTCGAGGGAAATAATTTCAGGATAATTTGCACAGGCTTCAACTATTTTAGTAATTAGCCTCTCTTGAGTTTCATAATGGCCATCACCTGCCAATCTATTAATTTCAATCACTAGCGGGTCGTAATCAAATACGTTTCCCATGACATCTTTTGATATCAAAACTAACTTTGAGTCAATCCAAAGAGTTAAATCCAAAAGATGCTGCTTGGGAATGATGGCAGTAGGCCCATAAGTCCCAATTTGCGTCCGAAGCTTAAGATCTTTTAATTCAATACAAGCATTTGTTTTTATAGTATTCATGGGAATTTGATTTGCATTTAAATATTTTGAATCTGGGAAGCTAATTTACGGCCACTGAGCCAGGCACCTTCAACTCTACCGCCATTTAGCCAATCACCGCAAAGCCCCAATTGAAGATCCTTATTCAGACTAAAGCCTGAGGCTTGAGTAATGTGCCCGCTCGCATAGCGCCAGCGATGAATTGCGATTTTCGCCTTATCGCAATCTAGACCCACTCTTTTTGCGCAATCCAAAATAAGTTTTGCTGCCTTTTCTTTATCTAGCTCAACCCATTCTTGACTCCACTTTGGATTGGCATGAATTGTCCAGATCTCTTGTCCTGAGCGTTTTGGTTTAGAGTTATTGCGAGAGACCCAGCTAATCATTTCATCATTAATAAAGGCTGCATCAAATGGCACTTTGGGTCCTTGGGTAAAGCTTGCCATCACCGTCCAGCAAGCTAGCATATTGGCATTAGCGGCTATCTTTTCTAGTTTCGGATCGATTGATTGCATGAGTGCGAGCGCTTGTGGCGCAGGTATAGCCAGAACAAGCCAATCAAACTGCATTTCAATGTCACCCGATTCGATGCTGCGCAGAAGCCATTTACCGTTTTGACGATTTATCTGGTCAATCGTTTGGTTTAATTCAATAGATAGGTTTTTAGCAAGATATTTTCCAGGTGAATTCATTCCGGGAGTGCCAACGTAACGATTTTCACTAGGAATGCTGTCTTGCCATTGATTAGCCTTAAATACTTTGAGGCGTGGATTCCAAAGGGCAGCGACATCAGAATCAATCCACCTACTCACTTCCTCAATAAATAAGGGATCTCTCGCAGTGAAATACTGCGCCCCATGATCGGCAGACCAATCATCTGTGTTGCGAGTACTCATTCGACCACTAACGCCACGGCTCTTTTCAAATAGTTGAACTTCAAAGCCTGGGGCTGTTAGTTGTGCAGCACAGCTCAGTCCGGCGATGCCAGCTCCAATCACTGCAACGGTAGTATCTTTTGGCTCAAGCTGACTCATGAGTGGGGATAATTTTTCTAAAAGTTAGATTAATACGAGGTGTGAGAATGGTTCTAGTTTTGAGGAGCGCATGCTGCCAATGTTGTTGAGTAGGCGCATTCATGATAAGGGCACTACCATTTTCTAAAAACAAGGAAGTGCTTGATTTATCTTGCTTGTGCCTAAACGCAAATTTACGGGTGGCACCAAGACTGAGTGAGGCAATGGGAGATTGGGCATCTAGCTCAATTTCATCATCGCTATGCCAGCCCATGCCATCTGCTCCATCATGGTAGAAATTGAGTAGGCAAGAATTTAATTGCGACTGGGCAAGTTCTTCTAGTTGATTTTTAATGGCTAGTAATTCTGGGATCCAGGCTTGGGCCTGTTTTTTCACTCCAGAGTAGGTATAAGAGCAATTAGAGTCACCTACCCAGGCCACCTTGCGACGAGTAGTTACTAGTTTGCCAAACATCATTAGTTGATCCGCATTCCATTCAAGCGATTGGTGTAGCCGATTCATGAGCTGATTACTATCTGCCGGGCTCATAAACTCTGGATGATAGAAGGCAGAGCCATCCTTAGGCAATATATTTAACCCGTCTTGGGTTGTGTTGGCGGCAAATAAGGGGCCTTGATTCATTGGGGGAATTGGACGTCAGCGACAAATGAATAAAAAACATAGAATATCCCTAATTCTTATTTCTTGATGGGCTCTCATTTATGAACCAGTATCTTTACGCCTCGTTTATTACTCTGCTAACCGTTCTATTAATGTTTGGGCTCACTTTTAATGTAGGTAGAGCTAGAGGCAAATATCAAATTAAAGCTCCAGCCGTTTCTGGACATGAGCTATTTGAGCGCGCCTACCGAATCCAGCTCAATACCATTGAAAACATCCTCATGTTTTTACCTGCCTTATGGCTCTATGCCATCTTCATTGGAGATAGGGGTGCAGGAGACTCTGGCGTAATTTGGTTAATTGCCAGGGTTTGGTACGCTATCGCTTATCAACTCAACCCTGCTAAGCGCGGACTCGGTTTCTTAATTTCCATGCTGGTGATTGCAGGGCTATGGACAGGCGCCGCCTATGGAATATTGCACCAGCTGATCAAGGTTTAAATATGAAGACTCCAGATAAGCGCTGCTGTGGATCCGGTGTTTGCATCATTAATGATGCAGGCGAATGCTGGTGTGGACAGGTGTGGGATGGTGAAAAAATGACGGCGCCTAGCTTAAAGCTGCATTCCACCACCCAGAAGAGTCAAGATCAAGATCTCAATAAGCTTGAGCCTAAGTAGCCGCTTAATAGCTTAGGCCCCTTATTTTTTATGATGTTTTAACTAGTAGATAGATAAAAGTAATTAACTGAAATAAATTAATGGCTACGCTGGTGCCATGAAGCCAATGAAACTGCCGGGTGTGACTGGCATCCTTTGCGCTATTAATTTTTCCGGTCAGGTAAAAGAGCGCAAAGGCAAAGAGTACGGCACAGATTGCTAGCAATGTTTTGTTAGTTGAGTCTGGCTCAGTTAAGACGCAGATTGATGTAATCAAACCTAAAGTTGCGTAATATTTTGGAAAAAAGTTTCTCACGCACCTGCTAGACCACTCAACCGGTAGCACCTTAAAGATAGTCGGGGCTACAACAACGGTAAAAAAGAGCATGATGCCAATCATGCCAGATAAAAGATAGGTCGTCATCTGATTACTTTCCAAAAAAATCAACCGTAAACTCTACGAAGTGAGTGGGCGGCCACCCCATCTTTAAGGGCCTCACGAATTGGTATTGCAATTAAATCAATACTCTTTTTGACTGCTAAGCGCTCTAAATAACTTGGCTTAGCTTTCCCAATCATAGGGTACACCCAGTCTGGAAGATTAAGAAATCCTGCGCGACTAATTAGCTTAATAAAGGGTTTAGCCGCCAGCTTACTAGAGAAGTTCTCAAGTAAATCAATGATGCTCTCAGCCCGCTCGCCAAAATAGAGTTCGGGGATGTAAGCTTCGATGGCGTTCTCAGTATTGGCATAAGTGCTGGGAAGATCGATGGCACCCATTTTTTCACCTAAAGATTTCATCTCCAGGAAATATTGATCTTTTTCTTTAGGGGTAATTGTTTCATTTCGATAGCCTTCATGTGCACTCATAAAGCTACGAGTTTCAGTAAGGTGTACCCAGGAGAGTAAGTGGGGATCTGTTGCTGAATACGGTTTACCAAATTCATCTAAGCCAGTAATTTTGGTATGAATGTGATTAACTTTTTCAATGATGTTGTTTGCCATCTCGGTGGAACCGTAGGTCGTTGCCGCGATGAAAAATGCGGTTCTACCAAGCCGACCCTTAAGATCTTCTCTAAAAGAAGAATGATCCCAAACTCCGGCCAGAGCTTGTGGATGTAGCGCTTGCAAAATCAGTGAGCTAATACCACCTATCATCATGGAGATAAAGTCAGCGTGAACTTTCCAGGCAATAGACTCTGGGCCAAGCAAACCTCGATCACCCTTGGGAATTAAAAATGCCACGGGTGGTCCGCTACCGCCCACCATCTCTCGAATTGTTTTACGAATCAGCTCATCTAGCATGACTTTAATGCATCATGTGATTTCGTAAATCATCATCTTCAATGATTTCAGTAATGAGATCTAGCCTAATCCTGGGATTAGTTTGTGCCAGCAAGTGATTCTTCTGGGCTAAAGAGATGGGTAAAAGCTCAGCAAGGCGGTTAGATACCCAGCCACAATCATCTACCTTAAATGGTTTCTTAAAGGGAGCCTCCCCAAGAAGATCTTCGCTTTGAATGACTGAGATGATTTCATCTAGTAGCTCGGCAACCTTTTGATGTTCTTTGGGAATTGGGGTTAGGGGATCATTCTCCAAAAGCTCAACTTCACCCATCCACAGTCCATTAGCTTCTTGTTTGCTACCCTTGAGTTTGAAGCGCTGAGTGCCAAAAGACTTGGTCATGTAAAGGGCGGGCTGAACTGGGTCAAAGTCCTCAATTTGAGCTAGAGTGCCAATGTTCGAAAAGGATAGGGATACATCTTCTTCACTGGCATCAGTGTTTTTGATAATACTTACTACGCCAAACTCCGTCTTTTCTCGCAGGCATTGCTTGATCATGTCAAGGTAACGTGCCTCAAAAATCTTCAGAGCAATCACGCCATCTGGAAAAAGTACGGTGCCCAGTGGAAAAAGGGGAATTTTGCGCGAGCAGGAGTTGGAATTTTTCATCTAATCAATTTAATGGATTTATCTCATCTTTGCTGATGCTCAATTCGATTTAAATGCCCCACTGTTTTTTCTCATGGCCAGCACCAAACCTGGTTTGCGTTTACATTTAAAGCTTAATACTAGGAGATAAAAATGATTCAAAAACTTCGCGTTAAGCTAGCTCGCTTTATTTTGGGAAAGCATTGCCCCTGTTATCAAATGGGTTATCACAATATGGTCGATTTTCAGCAGCGAAGCGCCGACCAGTTAGCTAAAGCTCAAGAGAAAAATAAGATTAAATAAAGCATCTTGGATATTCTCGGGTTGTCGAAATGGCTACAAAACGTTGGCAAATGCGAAGAAACTGCGCCCTGACGCCAAAGCAGCTTCTCAGGTTCTATGTTGTCTTGGTCTGCCTCTCTTTGATCGTGGCAACAGGCTTTTTTTTGGCGGGCGTATGGATGATCCCGATTTTTACAGCCATGGAGTTAACAGCGGTAACGGTTGGTTTTTTAATCTACTGCAGGCGTGCTTTAGATTGCGAAACAATTGAAATTGATGGAAAACGCCTTTTAGTCAAAAAATTTATTAGTTACAGGGAAGCTCTCTTTGAGTTTAATACTCAGTGGGCAAAAATTGAGCCTCCGATTGAGGGTTCTAAAATATTTCATATTAGCCAATCTACATTGCGGGTTGAGCTTGGCCAGTTTGCGGGGCATGAGCAGCAGCTTGCCTTGATTTCGCAAGTACGCCCTTGCCTAGGGTGATTGAGTATCGCTAAGACGCCAAGCTATTAGAAAGCTTGAGAAAATCTGAATGCAAAGCAAGAAAAATGTGATCCCATTTAATATTGCAAAGTAGTTGGCAAATGGCGATAGCATCACTGGCGTTCCATCCAAGAGCGCAGTCTCTCTTAAATAGTCCATGCGCGGTACCAGCAAAAAGCTTGTAAACGCAATGGAAACGATCAATATCAGCGATGGCAAACGAATTGCTTTCAGCTGGGATATGCCTCTCTTAATCAATATATTGGAGAGGCTCAAGAGGACAAATGCGCATCCCAAAAAATAGTACGAGAGATGTTGCATCAGCAGATGCGCCATCATGCCCGACACCTGCTTATCTTCCATTGCTAGGTCTGCTGCTAGGCAGCCAAGCGCTTGAGCAATGATGGCTCCAGCTAGCAAGTATGAGAGTAAGCGCAGTAGGCGGCAGGGAAGATGGTATCGATTTATGGGAGCTTCAACCATGGGGTAGAAAGGGTTAATTAGTGCGCTGCAGCACAAAGTTGGAATCAGTTTCATACTAGCCGCAATCTCACTTTTATGCCAAAAAACACCATGGAAGTTACTAAAGCAGTCAAAGTCGCTCTAAATACACTGGTTGATATTGCTAGTCACTCGACCAATGGCCAACTGGTGCCTGTTCCAGAGATAGCCCAAAGATTACATATGTCGATTAGTCGCATTGAGCTGTTGCTGCGTCCTCTCCGAGAATCAGGGCTGGTCATTGGGATTAAAGGGCGAACCGGCGGCTACCAACTCTCAAAAGATCCTCGCATCATTACGATTAAAGATATTGTTTTGGCGATGAATCGTATTAAAAAGAGAAAAGTAGAGGTGTCGGATATTGCAAAAGACCTCTATCAGTCACTAGAGACTTATATGATGAATTGCATCTCTAGCGTCACTTTGGCCTCTGCCATTAAAGACTATATTCCGCGCTTTAGTGAGATACAGACTGCGCCTGAAAGAAAGCCCTATATTCCTGTGGAGCCTAAAGTAAAGGCTGGGCAAGAAAAAAGAGCTAAGGGCGAGATTCAGAAGGTAGTGAGGGCTTCATTTAAGAAAATTGAAGACGTTCCTCGCGGCCCCAACTCTATTTTTAGTTTTGCTGACTATCTAAACAAAAACTCACCAGCAAACTAAGCTTACAAAGCCATCTGATATGGACATGAAAGAGGGCCCTTACCCTGATTTAGCCTTTGTAGATATTGAAACCACAGGGTCCCATTTTGATCGTGATCGCATTACAGAGATTGGTATAAAAACTTTATCTGGTAATGAAATTCAGGTGTGGGAGCAGCTAATTAACCCGCAAACCTTTATCCCACAAAATATTCAAAGACTTACTGGTATCTCGCCGCAAATGGTAGAGGGCCAGCCTTCCTTTGATCGGATTGCACGAGAGCTAAAAGAGGAGCTTGAAGGAAAAATATTCATTGCTCACAATGCCAGATTTGATTATGGATTCATCAAGGCTTCTTTTAAGAGAATCGGCATAGACTTTAAGCCCAAAGTTCTATGTACGGTAAAGCTCTCCAGATTGCTCTTTCCAGAGCAGCCTCGTCATAATCTAGACACCATTATTAGCACCCATGATCTTAAAGTAAGCGCCCGTCATCGCGCTCTAGGTGATGCAGATTTGTTGCTGCAGTTTTGGCGAGTATGTGAATCCAAGTTTGGGAAAGAAAAACTCAATGAGGTGATCAATCAACTGATTGGTAATCCAAGCCTGCCGCCAAACATTGATAAAGACTTAATAGACTCTATTCCTGACACTCCAGGCTGCTATATTTTTTATGGCGAGAATAAGGTTCCCCTCTATATCGGTAAGAGCATCTCCCTCCGCAGCCGAGTGATGGGGCACTTCCAGGGAGCATTATCGCAACGTAAAGAAATGAAACTCTCGTTACAAATCCGAGATATTGATTGGATCCAAACTAGTGGAGAGCTTGGCGCATTGATCCTAGAATCTAGATTAATTAAAGAGCGCATGCCCAGCATGAACATCAAGCTGCGTAGATCAAAAGATCTTTGTGGATGGAGTTTGGTTAAGGACGATACCGGGGTCCTTGCGCCTGTGCTAGTTACCCACCATCAACTAGCTCCTGGCTTACAAGATAATTTATATGGCCTTTTTTATAGTAAACGAGAAGCGCATTCTTATTTAAAGGCTATAGCTAAAAAGCATCATCTTTGTGAAGCATTGCTTGGTTTGGAGAAGAGGATTGAAGGCAAATCTTGCTTTGGGTATCAGGTAAAACAATGTAGTGGCGCATGTCTGAATCTCACCCCGATTGCTTTACATAATTTGCAGTTAAAAACAGTGTTGGAATTTTTTAAGGTACAGGTATGGCCCTATTCTGGACCTATTGCAATTAAAGAAGGCGGCGAGATGATCGTCATTGATAAATGGTGCTATCTCGGTACCGCCATTAACCAAGATGAGCTTTATGAGTTAGCAGAGTCTGGAGAGGTAGAGTTTGACC
This sequence comes from Burkholderiaceae bacterium, assembly GCA_947448625.1. Taxonomy (GTDB): domain Bacteria; phylum Pseudomonadota; class Gammaproteobacteria; order Burkholderiales; family Burkholderiaceae; genus Polynucleobacter. Next base: position 112,242 of record CANFOT010000004.1, read on the forward strand.
TCGATATTTACAAGATAGTCAAAAAGGCTTTATCGGGCCCCTATAAAACACGGGTTATGCCCATTAGTATTCAGTAGCTATCAATAGATGCGGGTAAGTTATCTCCTGAGTAGGAGCTTGTATACACAAGAGAGCGCTTATTTAACGGTTCAATAAGATAGCAGCAAGTGTCATCCGCGTCGTAGCATGACATAGCCCACCACGGTAACCCAGCGCCTCACATCCTGACTCAAAACGTCCAATAGATCACCTATTGCCATCAACAGTCACTACATTTCACCAGTCTACAAAGACAAAACCCCCACTATTGCTAGTGAGGGTTTCTTGATACTGGTGGGTCGGGCGAGATTCGAACTCGCGACCAACGGATTAAAAGGGTCCGCCTGACACATCGCAACTTTTGATAACGTAAATCTAACACAGAAATGCACAAATAAACATACTCCTGATTTAAGCTAAATTTTTACTAAAGTTTGGAGCGGGGATGAAGGAAAAATATTCTAGACAGGAAATCTTGGATTTAATTTGGTCGCTGCCTATTTCAAAAGTTTCAAACCAACTTAGGGTGTCAGCTAGCTGCTTATCAAAATGGTGTGATATTGCCGAGGTTCCCAAGCCCCCGATGGGCCATTGGATCAAAAAAGAGTTGGGCAAACCACTGCCTGAAATGCCATCACTTCATGTTTGGAGTAATGGAGATGAGCCAGAATTTTCTACTGTAGATAATCTTCCAAGAGTTAAAAATTTAGCTCGAGAAAAGTCTCCGGTTAAAGATGTACCTGCGGAAGAGTTAGCAGCAGAAACGGCGACCTTTGAAATTAATGGCAATTTTCCAATCTATCAAGGTCGGTCTTTCCATCCGGCTATTGAAGAAACTTTCAAGGGTTTAGATAAGTCAAAAACCAATCGATTCGGGCGTTGGGAGTCTAAATTTGGGTTTGATGCTCAGATATCTCCCGATAATGTACCCAGGGCAAAAAGAATTCTTCAAACGATTCTCAATATGTATTTGAGCAACGGTGCTGAAGTAAAAAGTTATCAGCGCTGGTCAAATGGCCGCTCTCGGCCTGTTTTGGTTATTGATGGCGAGTCTATTTTGTTTAGTTTTTATGAAACTGCCACTAGGCATATTCCACCTTTACGACGTCAATCTTCTTATATGAGTTATGACGGCCACAGAAGGACTTATATGGCTAGTATTGACTACACGGCTAGTGGAAAGCTTGAATTAAAGATTAGTCATGTAGATCTGTATTCAGAGCGAACACTGAAAGATTCCTCTAATAAATCGGTTGAAGAGGGGCTTTCTACAATCTCTGAAATAGTCTCCGACCTAATGGTGAGGGGTAGGGCTGATCGGATTGAGAGGGAGGCGAAGGAGTTTGAGCGAGAGCGTTTACGAAAGATCGAGCAAGATAAGGCTGATGAGTTTGAGAGGAAAAAGCATCAGTGGCAGGACCTACAAGAAAATGCTTCTGAATGGGCTGCTCTTCAAGAAATAAGAGCATTTATCAATGCCTTGAAGGCTGATAGGTATTTCCGCAAAAAACACCCTGATTGGCGCTTATGGGTAAGTTGGGCCTCGGATCAAGTGAATGGACGCGATCCCATTTACAAGATTAGAAATGGAAAAGCCCTCCCTGGGGCCCCAATATAGCTTTTTTAGCTAATTAGACTTAAATATTGTGTAATATATTACACAATATATGGGATAATATCTTCATGAACTTACGCGAAATTGGTCTCAAAGTTGGGCAGCGTCGTGCTGATCTGGGTTTATCCCAGGATCGGTTGGCAAAGCTTTGCGGTCTTTCAAGGTCCACTATCCACCATTTAGAGAAAGGCACTTTGAAGGATTTGGGTGCTGCTAAATTGCTCTCCTTGCTGTCCCTATTGGGTTTGGATGTCATCACTCAAGAGCACAGCAAAAAACATCATGGCTTGGATATGGCCAGTAAAACTGCAAGCGTTAGTTATAAGACTAAGCTTCACAGTAGCGACTTATCTCATTCATTAGCATGTGGAAAATTACCGGAAAGTATTTTTCCGCATGTGGCAACATTGCTAGATGAGGCGCCTTTAGAAATTATTGTGTCCGCAGTTGAGGAGGCAGCAGCAGTAAATCATGTTGCCCCCAAACTAATTTGGAAAAATATTGATCGGTGGGCGCATGAGATGCATTCACCAAGATTGGCATGGGCTTAATTGATGACGACTATCGTTGAACGTAATTTACCTTCAGGGGTTTGGGAGGATTTGCTGCCACATGCACTTTTGATTATTGAAGATATTAAGAGTCATGGGACGCCCGATCCATTCTGGACTTTCGGGGGTGGTACCGTATTAATGTTTCGATATCAGCATCGTCTTAGTAAAGACATTGATATCTTTGTCCCAGATCCGCAGTACTTGGGCTTTGTCACGCCGCGCCTAAGTGATGTAGCTGCAGCAGTGAGTACGGATTATGTCGAAGATCAAAGTTCATACGTTAAGCTAATTCGCCCAGAGGGGGAGATTGACTTTGTGGCCTCTCCAAACCTAACTGAAGCGCCATTTGAGATGTGGAATATTGGTGGGCAACATATTCGGGTGGAAACAGCTGCAGAGATTGTGGCAAAGAAATTATGGCATCGAGGCGACAGGGCAACTGCCCGTGATTTATTTGACTTGTCTTTAGTCATTGAGCGTGAGCCCGAGGCATTGATAAAAGCAGCTAAATTCTTGCGAAAGAATGCTGATCCATTTATAAGTCAGATAGCAATCAGAGCATCAGTATTAAAGGCGCAGTTTGCTGAGATTGATGTATTAAATTACAAGCCAAGCTACGACGAGGCAGTTCAGCGGGCGACCAAATTTTTACAGTCTCTTAAATAAATTTTTCATCACTTTGACGCGGTAATCTAGTTACGGAGTGGCGATATATGTTCGTCGGATTGTTGATCCGCGTGTCTTCGGGCTATTTAGATGAATCGAAGTTGCCTTAAAAGTTCATATCGACGAATGCAGAAGATTAAGTGAGAATTTAAAACTCCCTCAAAAACCTTAAAGTAAATACACGGGTTTGTATGAGCCCATTTTGCACTCCCATATCTCGCCCATACTGTAGAGAAAATCTTCCGATATCGGTATGCATGAGGCTGCTGAGCA